>CAYRTE010000012.1:53032-99831 GCA_964427205.1 uncultured Caulobacter sp. | reverse complement strand
CTGGGCAACCAGTTCCTGGCCAATATCCGCGACTGCGACGCCGTGGCCTTCGTGGCCCGCTGCTTCGAGGACGGCGACATCGTCCACGTCGAAGGCCGCATCGACCCGATCAGCGATCTCGAGATCATCGAGATGGAGCTGATGCTGGCCGACCTGGAAAGCCTGGAAAAGCGCGTCCCCGCCCTTGAGAAGCGCGCCAAGGTCGGCGCCGACAAGGAAAGCGCCAACACCCTGCGCCTGGCCAATATCGCCCTGGCCCTGCTGCGCGAGGGCCGCCCGGCCCGCGCCGCCAAGATCGACGCCGACGACGAAAAAGCCTGGCACATGCTGCAGCTGCTGACCTCGCTGCCGGCCCTCTATGTCTGCAATGTCGATGAGGGCAGCGCCGACAAGGGCAACAAGTTCAGCGATCTGGTCGCCGAGCGCGCCGCCAAGGACAACGCCAAGAGCGTGGTCATCTCGGCCCAGATCGAGAGCGAGATCGCCCTGCTCGACACCGAGGAACGCGCCGAGTTCCTGGAAACCCTGGGCCTGGAGGAGCCGGGCCTCAACCGCCTGATCCGCGAGGCCTACAAGCTTCTGAACCTGCAGACCTATTTCACGGTCGGCCCCAAGGAAGCCCGCGCCTGGACCATCCATGTGGGCGACACCGGCCCGCAGGCGGCCGGCGTCATCCATACCGACTTCGAGAAGGGCTATATCCGCGCCGAGACCATCGCCTTCGACGACTTCATCGCCTTGGGCGGCGAGAACGGCGCCAAGGAGGCCGGCAAGATGAAGGCCGAGGGCAAGGACTACATCGTCAAGGACGGCGACGTGATGCACTTCCGCTTCAACGTCTAGACCATCCAGACGGCCGGCGCGGAAACGCTCCGGCCGTTTTCATATTGGGAAGATCGCGCGCCGATGACCACGGATCGTCTGACCCTGACCGCCGTCCATGACGGCTTCGTCTTCACCGCCGCCCACGAGCATCCGCAAGGCGTGCGCCGGGGCGGGGTGATCGTGATCCAGGAGATCTTCGGCCTGGACCGCTATGTCCAGGAGGACGTGGCGCGCTGGGCCGAGCGCGGCTTCGAGGTGGTCGCGCCGGCGATGTTCGACCGTCAGGAACTGGGCTTCGTCGCCGAGCACGACCCGGCCGGGTTCGAGGCCGGCGCCCGGTACGCCAAGGCCAACGGCCCCGACAACGCCATGGGCGACATCCAGGCCTGTATCGACTTCCTGGCTCCGCGCGGGCCGGTGTTCATCGTCGGCTATTGCTACGGCGGGACCATGGCCTGGCTGGCGGCGTCGCGCTGCAAGGGCCTGTTGGCCGCCGCCAGCTACTATGGCGGTCAGGTGGCGGGCATGGCGAAGTTCGCCCTCTCCTGCCCGGTCATCGTCCATCTGGGCCGCAAGGATCCGCATATCCCCGCCGATGAGGTCAAGGCGGCGATCGCCGCCGCCCATCCCGAGGTGGCGGTGCACATCTACGAGGCTAGCGGCCACGGCTTCAACAATGACGGCCGGCCCGAGTCCGACCTCGCCGACGCACAGACGGCGCGCCAGCGGACGCTGGACCTGTTCCTCGCCAACGGCGCGGCCTGATGGGCGGCCGCATCGCCCTGGCCACCCGCGACGGCGCGCCGTTCAGCGCCTGGCATGCGCCGCATCAGGACGCCCGGCGCGGCGGCCTGGTCATCCTGCACGCCATCTGGGGCGTGACGCCCCATATCCGCGAGCTGTCCGACACCCTGGCCGAGCAGGGCTATGAGGTGATCGCCCCGGCCCTGTTCGACGCCGCCGATGCGCCCTTCCCGGAGGCCAATACCGAGCCGGCGATCCTGGATCAGCGCATGGCCATGGGGCGGGCCACCGGCTGGGGCCTGAGCGCCCTGCCCCGCGTCCAGACCTGTATCGAAGCCCTGGACGGCCCGGTGTTCGCCATGGGCTTCTGCTTTGGCGGCACGACCGCCTGGTTGGCGGCGTCGCGCTGCGCGGGCCTGTCGGGCGTCTCGGCCTTCTATGGCGGCGACATCGTCCAGTATGTGGGCGAGACGCCGAAGGTCCCGACCGCCCTGCATTTCGGCAAGACCGACCCCCTGATCCCCCCGGCCGACATCGCGACCATCCAGACCGCCCATCCCGACCTGCCGGTCTGGCTGTATGAGGCCGGCCACGCTTTCGTCGCCCCCAACGGCTATCACGCCGACAGCGCCCGGCTGGCCATGCTGCGCACCCTGCAACTGTTCCAGCGCGGCGGCGGGAACCGGGGCGAGGTCTAGGATCGGGCAATCGGGCCTGTGATCGGCCTGGGGCCCTTGTCCCTGTCGCCGAACGCCCAAGGCTTGGCTAGGATGGGGCCATGCGCCGCCGTCCGACAGCCCTGATCACCCTCCTTTCGCTGGCGGCGGCGGGGTCGGCCGTGGCGGGCGAGACGGCCTGCTGGTTCGAGAACGGCGCCGTGGTCGCGCCGGCCGCCATCGCCGACATGGCCGGCGACTTTGTCATCGACCTGTCGGCCCCGCGCACGCTTCTGCACAACACCAAGGCCCAGATGAGCGGCTATGCCGAGCTCGACCTCACCCTGCCGGTGCGGGTGGCCGGGCAAAGGGTCGAGGCCGCGCCGATCCTGGTCAGCGACCTCGACTATCGCGGCGTCGGCTTTGTCGCGCCCATAGCCGGCGTGATCGGGGCCGACATCCTGGACCGCTATGTGGTGGTCATCGATTTTGCCCCCTGCCGCCTGCGGCTGGAGCCCCTGGGCTCGACCCACGGGCCCAGGGAACGCGCCCTGCCCGTGACCGTGGTCGGCGGCGTGCCGACCGTCCGGGCCACGGCCTCGGACGGGTTCGCCAGCCTGACCGGAGCCTTCGCCCTCGACACGGCTTCGAACGGCGGGGTGCGGGCGCGCGGCGACGCCGACGGTCCTCGCCAGAAGCCCTCGGGCGTGCTGGCCGGCCTGTCGCTGGACGGCCGCCTGAGCCAGCGCGTCGCCGCCGTGCGGGCCGGCGACCTGCCCCCGGGCGTGGCCGGGGCGGTCGGGGTGGCGATCCTGTCGGACTATCGCCTGCGCCTGGACGCCCAGGCCGGCCAGCTGTGGCTGACGCCCGCCCACCCGCAACGAGAGACGCCCCCCAAAGAAAAAGGGCCCGGCGTTTCCGCCAGGCCCTGATCTTTTCGATCATTCAGAACGGTCAGTGCGACTCGTTCTTCCAGACCTTGCGGTAGCTGGCATAGAGCAGGCCCGCGAACAGCAGCAGATAGAGGATGACCACGAAGCCCATCTTCTTGCGCTCTTCCAGCTTGGGCTCGGCGGCCCACATCAGGAAGGCCGAGACGTCCTTGGCCTGCTGGTCGAGGGTCGACTTGGCGCCGTCGTCGAAGCTGACCAGGCCCTCCTTCAGGGGCGCGGCCATGGCGATGAAGCCACCGGCCGGAACCTTGTCGTGCGGACCCGACCAGGACGCGGTCAGATCACCGGCCATGTAGGGGTTGTAGTGCTGGCCGGCGCCAACCTTCAGACCCTTCGGGGGTTCCTCGTAGCCAGTCAGCAGCGAGTAGATGTAGTCCGAGCCGCCGGTGCGGGCCTTGGCCAGCAGCGACATGTCCGGCGGCAGGGCGCCGCCGTTGCCGGCGCGAGCGGCGGGCTCGTTGGGGTACGGCGCGGGGAAGCGATCGGCGGCGGTCGCGGGACGCTTTATGACGTCGCCGGTCTCGGAGTCGATGTCGGCGACCTCGTAGTCCTTGGCGATCGCCTTGACCCACGGGTTGTCGTTCGAGTTCTTGTATTCAGGGTTATAGAACGGGCCGCCCTTGTCGCCGAGGTTGCGGAAGCTGACCAGGTTCATCGAGTGACAGGCCGAGCAGACCTCCCGATAGACCTTGTAGCCGCGCTGCAGCTGGGCCTGGTCGAACTTGCCGAACGGACCTTCGAAGGACCACTCGACGTTCTTGGGCGGGTGGGGATGACCAGCGGCCAGGGCCTGGCCGCCGACCATCAGACCCGCGACGGCTGCGATGATGGAGAGTTTGCGCAGCATCTGGATCAGCCCTTCTCAGCAGGCGACAGCGCCGGGGACGCGATCGAGTCCGGCACCGGCAGAGGCGTTTCCTTCAGGCCCAGGATCGGAAGGATCACCAGGAAGAAGGCGAAGTAGTAAAGCGACGAGACGCGGCTCAGCCAAACGAAGCTGTTCAGGTCGGCGTCGACGAGCTTGAACGTCGTCAGGTGCGGGATGACCTGATCGTCCGGCAGCTTGGCGCCGCAGAAGCCCAGGATGATGCACGCCACCACGAAGATCATGAAATACAGCTTCGCGGTCGGGCGGTAGCGCATCGAGCGCACCTTGGAGGTGTCCAGCCACGGCAGGGCGAACAGACAGGCGATGGCGCCGAACATGGCCAGCACGCCCATCAGCTTGTCCGGCACGGCGCGCAGGATCGCGTAGAACGGCAGGAAGTACCATTCCGGAACGATGTGCGACGGCGTCACCAGCGGGTTGGCCGGGATGTAGTTGTCGGCGTGACCCAGAGCGTTGGGCATGTAGAAGACGAAGAAGGCGAAGAGGATCAGGAAGATGCTCATCGCGAACCCGTCCTTCACCGTCGCGTACGGCGTGAAGGGAAGGGTGTCGGCTTTCGACTTCGGATCCACGCCGGTCGGATTGTTCTGACCCACCACGTGCAGCGCCCAGATGTGCAGGATCACGACGCCCGCGATCATGAAGGGCAGCAGGTAGTGCAGCGAGAAGAAGCGGTTCAGCGTGGCGGTGTCGACGGCGAAGCCGCCCCACAGCCAGGTGGTGATGCTCTCGCCCACGATCGGCAGGGCGCCAAACAGGTTGGTGATCACGACGGCGCCGTGGAAGGACATCTGACCCCAGGGCAGGACGTAGCCCATGAAGGCGGTGGCCATCATCAGCAGGTAGATCACGCAGCCCAGCAGCCACAGCACTTCGCGGGGGGCCTTGTACGAGCCGTAATAGAGGCCGCGGAACATGTGGATATAGACGGCGATGAAGAACATCGACGCGCCATTGGAGTGCATGTAGCGGATCAGCCAGCCGTAGTTCACGTCGCGCATGATGTGCTCGACGCTGTTGAAGGCGTCGCCCACATTGTAGTGCATCACCAGGATGATGCCGGTGATCAGCTGCGAGGCCAGGCACAGCGACAGGATGCCGCCGAACGTGTACCAATAGTTGAGGTTACGCGGCGTCGGATAGTCGACGAAGCTGTCGTAGCCGAGGCGCACGATGGGCAGACGGGCGTCGAGCCAACGCTCGAAACCGGTCTTCGGTTGATAGGTCGAATGTCCGCTCATCTCGCTTAACCGATCTTGACCTTGGTGTCGGACAGGAACTCGTACTCCGGAACCGCGAGGTTCAGGGGCGCGGGACCCTTACGGATCCGGCCCGAGGTGTCGTAGTGCGAGCCGTGGCACGGGCAGAACCAGCCACCGTAATCGCCGCCGCCGAACGTGGGCACGCAGCCCAGGTGCGTACAGGAGCCGATCAGCACCAGCCACTGGGCCTTGCCCGGCTTGACCCGCTCGGCGTCGGTCTGCGGATCCTTCAGGGCGGCGCCGTCGTCGGCGACCGCCTTCTGGATCTCGGCCGGCGTGCGGTTGCGCACGAACAACGGCTTGCCGCGCCACTTGAGCGTGACCTGCTGACCGTCAGCGACCTTGGTCAGGTCGAATTCGGTCGAGGCCAGCGCCAGCGTGTCGGCTGACGGGTTCATCTGATCGACGAACGGCCACACGAGCGAAGCGCCGGCGCCTGCGGCGGCCGCGATCGTCGCGATGTAAATGAAGTCTCGCCGGCTGGGGTCAGCCCCATGCTCCGGCTCGGTTGTTGCGCCCACGGCGGTGTCGGCCACCCAAGTCACCCTTCGATTCCGCCGCGCCGAGAGACCGGCCGGCCAGGAGAAGCGCCTTTCGGCGCCGTATCTTTCTCGACCCGCGAACGGATCTCCGCCACAAGGCGACGGTCGGATCGTCCTATCGGACGCGCGGACCGAGTCCGCAAGCCCTTTCGATTCGCAGCAATGTCCCTGCTAGCCTTGTGGTGTTCGCTTAGAATGCGTCTCGCGCTTTTTCAACCAGGCATTCCTCAAAACGTTGGCGCCGCGATCCGCCTCGCCGCCTGCTTTGGCGCCGGTCTGGACGTGATCGAGCCGTGCAGCTTTCCCCTGGATGACAAGAGTCTCAAGCGGGCGGCGCTGGATTATGGCCCTTTGGCCCATATGAAACGCCATAATTCGTGGGAAGCCTTCCTCGCCGCGCCTGAAAGGGCGCAGGGGCGGCTGCTGCTGTTCACCACCCGGGGCGCGATACCCTTTCACCGATTTGGGTTTCAGCCGGGCGATACACTTTTATTCGGCAATGAAAGCCGGGGCGCGCCCGACGAGGTCCATGCCGCGGCGGAAGGCCGCCTGGTGATCCCCCTGCGGCCCGAGGCCCGGTCGATGAATCTGGCGACAACCGCCGCCATGGCGCTGGGCGAGGCGTTGCGGCAGACGAACGGCTTCTTCGAGGGCTGACGGCCCTACGCAGAAGCCCGCATTTGCACCGCGCGCGCCAAGCGCTTAATCGGCTGTCATGACCGACGCTTCCGATCTCGACGACAAGAAGGCCCGCGCCCGCGCCTGGTTCGAAACCCTGCGCGACCAGATCTGCGCGGAATTCGAGCGCCTGGAAGACGAGGCCCCGGCCGACCTCTATCCGGGCCAACCGGGCCGCTTCGAGCGCAAGCCCTGGGACCGGGCGGCCGGCGGCGGCGGCGTGATGTCGATGATGCACGGCCGCCTGTTCGAGAAGGTGGGCGTCCACTGCTCGACGGTGTTTGGAACCTTCACGCCGGAAATGGCCAAGGGCATGCCCGGCGCGGACGAGGACCCCCGCTTCTTCGCCACCGGCATCAGCCTGATCGCCCACATGACCAATCCGCGGGTGCCGGCCGTGCACATGAACACCCGCTTCATCGCCACGACAAAAAGCTGGTTTGGCGGCGGCGGCGACCTGACCCCTCTGCTGGGCTATCAGCGGCAGCAGGACTTCCCTGACGCCATCGACTTCCACGCCGCCTATCAGCGGGCCTGCGACGCCCACGATCCGACCTGGCACGCCAAATACAAGGCCTGGTGCGACGAGTATTTCTTCCTGCCCCACCGCAATGAGCCGCGCGGCATCGGCGGGATCTTCTACGACCACCACGACAGCGGCGATTGGTCGCGCGACTTCGCCTTCACCCAGGACGTCGGCAAGGCCTTCCTGGAGATCTATCCGCAGCTGGTGCGTCGCCGCATGGGCGAGGCCTGGACGGCGGACGAGCGCGAGCAACAGCTGGTGCAGCGCGGGCGGTATGTGGAGTTCAACCTGCTCTACGACCGGGGCACGATGTTCGGGCTGAAGACCGGCGGCAATGTGGAATCGATCCTCAGCTCGATGCCGCCGACGGTGAAGTGGCCTTAGGACGGGATCACGCCTTCGGGCACTTGGCCCCGGTGTCGATCCAGGCCCGGATGATCTCGCCAAACTGAGCCTGGGTCCCGGGCGCCGGGGTGCGGCCCGCGCCGGGGTTCCAGCCCCAGCCGACCAGATGATCCTGCGCCATGTGGTGGTGGATCTGATCCAGGGTCTTGCCGCCGTTGCGGGCGGGATCCTTGATCTGGGCGCAGATCTGGCCCAGCGACCTGCCCTGCCAGGCCATCTCGACGGGGGCGAGCGCCCATTTCGGATCGCCGGGAATGCTCTGGATCTTCTCGCCCCAGGTCGGGACATTGGCGACGCCGTGACATGACAGGCATGGCAGGCCCGGCACGCCGTGGCCGCTCTGGCCGCCCGCCACCGGCGGATTGTGCGGGTGCATGTCGTCGCCCTGGGTCGGGCGGCGGTCCACCGGGTGGCAGTTCATGCAGCGCGGGCTCTGGATGACCTTGCCGGCTTCCTGGAACAGGGCTGCCGAGCGGGCGGCGGGGTCCTTGATCGAGACAAAGGTGGCGGCGGCCTTCAGCGGCGCCGGGGCGGGCTTGGCCGCATCAGGCGCCGCATTGACGCTGGTAATGACGGCGCCGCCCGCGAGGGCGAGGCCAAGGACGGCGATAACGGTGGCGGCGCGCATGGCAGGGTCTCCCTCCACACAGCAACGCTCTGGCTAACGCCGGGTTGCCTGATCCAGGAATACCCCGATCCAGCCGCCCACCCGCGCGCGGTCGTTGGGCGCGGCCAGCGTGGCGATGGCGGCGTCGGCTTCCGCGTCGGTATAGCGGGTCCCGCGCCGCGCCTCGATCAGGGCCGCCGCATAGGCCGGGTCGAACTCGGGGTGGAACTGCATCGAGATGGCGGGCGCGTCGTCATAGGACAGCAGACCATAGGGGGTGAAGGCGCTGCCGCCCACCACCGTCGCCGAGGGCGGCAGGGTCACGACCTGGTCCTGATGCGAGGCGGGGATGGCGACGCTGGGGGCGTCGGTCCAGCCCTGGGGCCGCTCGACGGCGTAGCGGTGCAGGCCCACGCCCCAGCCGCGCTCGGACTTCACCACCTGGCCGCCGAAGGCCTGGGCCATGATCTGGTGGCCAAAACACACCCCGACCAGAGGGACCTGCCCCCTGGCCGCCCGCAGGAAGTCCGACAGCGGCGCGATCCAGGGCAGGTCGTCATAGACACCCGCCGCCGAGCCGGTGATCAGCCAGGCGTCCTGCTCGCCCGGCGCGGCCGGCAGCTGGCCGGCCTGGACGTCATAGGTCGCATAGCTGTGATCTGGCCCCAGCAGGGTCTGGAACATGCCGCCATAGCGGCCGAAGGCCGGCTGAAGCGGCTCCGGCGGCGCGCCGGTCTCCAGCAGGCCGATCCGCATCAGTAGGCCATGCCCTGGGCCACGGCCTTCAGGCGCTCGATGGCGCTGAACTTGTCCTCGATGAAGTCCTGGTCGATCCACCAGATCTCGATCTCGCGCATCACTTCGCCCACCATCGGCCCCTTGGGCACGCCGGCCTGCATCACCTCGTCGCCCGACAGCGGGAAGGGCGGCGGGGTCCAGGTCTCGGCCATGGCCAGCAGGCCCCGCCACTGCGGCGCGGTGACCGGACGGCCAGAGCCGGCCCAGGCCAGCTTGATGCGGTCGCAGAAGGTGCGCACGCCCAGGGCGTAGATCGCCCGCCGGGCCTCGCGCGGGCTCATCCAGCTGACGATGCGCGGGCTCTTGCCCACCGCGTCGACCAGCCGGTCCCTGACGTTGTTGGGCAGGCGCAGGCGCTCGGACATCTGCTCGGCCACCTGGGGGTCATCGGGGATCAGGGAAGCCAGCCGCAGGTCGGGATCGTTCTCGAACAGTTGCTCGGTCTCGATGGCCAGCAGGCTGTCGAAACGGGCCAGGGATTTGACGAACGGCAGGATCGAGCCCAGCACGCCGGTGGCCGCCATCAGCCGCAGGGCCGGACGCGGATCCTCCGAGGCCAGAAGCTTCATGATCTCCTTCTGGGTGCGCTCGGCCGCGCGGCCCGAGACCATGCCCTTCAGGGCCTTGCAGGCCGCCAGGGCCTTCTGGTCGGCCTCGCCCTTGCCGTACCAGGCCTGGAACCGGAAGAAGCGCAGGATGCGCAGATAGTCCTCGCGGATGCGGGTCATGGGATCGCCCACAAAGACTACCCGCCCCTCGCGCGCATCGTTCACGCCCTCGCCGGTGGGATCGTACAGCCGGCCCTCGGGGTCGACATACAGGGCGTTGAAGCGGAAATCGCGGCGCTCGGCGTCCTGGCCCCAGTCCTGGCTGAAGGCCACCGTGGCGCGTCGGCCGTCGGTGGTGATGTCGCGACGCAGGGTGGTGATCTCATAGGGGCGGCCGTTCGACAGGGCCGTGACGGTGCCGTGGTCGACGCCCGTCGGGATCGCCCGCAGGCCGGCATGGGCCAGGGCGTCGATCACCTGGTCGGGGGTCAGGGTGGTGGCGATGTCGATATCGTCGATCGGCTTGCCCATCAGGGTGTTGCGCACGCAGCCGCCGACGAATCGCGCGCAGCCGACAAAGCCGCGCTCTTCCAGGGCCGCGATCACCGCCTTGGTCTCCGGCAGCGCCATCCACGGCGTTATGCCAATCGATTCAGTGTTCAAGCCGACAACTCCTACCCACGCAAAGCCCCCCCAAAGAGCAAGGGCGGCATTGTTAGGCAGGAAGCGTGACGACGGCTACGGGCGATACGCCCTAACCGGGGGTTTGTTCTGTGGATTCATCATGCAGGCGCTCATAGAGGGCCCGCAGCATCCCGGCCGTCGCGCCCCAGATGAAGCGGTCGTTCCACGGCATGGCGTAGAAATTCCGGCGCTCGCCGCTGGGCGTCACCCGATGCTGGCGCTCGTGATTGGCCGGGTTCATCAGAAAGTCGAACGGCGTCTCGAACACGTCGGCCACTTCCTCGGGACTGGCGACGAACTCGGCCGCCGGATCGATGAAGCCCACCACCGGCGTGACATGAAAGCCGGTCACCGTCTGATAGCCGTGCAGCAGGCCCGACAGGGTGACGAATTTCGGATCCAACCCCACCTCTTCCTGGGCCTCGCGCAGGGCCGTGACCCACGGCGTTTCACCCGGATCGCAGCGCCCGCCGGGAAAGGCGATCTGGCCGGTGTGGCTGCGCATGGTGTCGGAGCGGCGGGTCAGCAGCACGCTCAGCCCGTCCTCGCGCTCGACCAGCCCCACCAGCACCGCGGCGGGGCGCAGGGCGTGGGGATTGTCGAACTTCAGGCCCGGATTGAGGTCGAAGTCCGAGCGCACCGGATCGGCCAGGCTGGGATTGTAGTGCGCGATGGGATCGAGCCGGCCCGTGATCCAGTCGCGGCGTTCCTGCGGCGTCATGCGGCGACCGTCCCGGCCGGCGCGATCGGGAACCAGGCGCCGTTCGAGCTGATCCCGAACACCTCGCCATCCGCCGTCTGGCGCGGCGTCGCCATCTCGGCCAGCTCATAGAACACCGGACGGGCGATCAGCGCTTCCAGCCCGCGCCGCACGTGCAGATAGGGCCGGGGCTCGCCGGTAGCCGGATCGGTCTCGACACGGATGATGTTGTCGGGCCCCGCCTCGACCACGTCGCCGACATTGGTCAGGAACTTCAGGGTGTCACCCTCACGGTCGACGCGGACGGCGATGAAGGGCGCGTCCTCGACCGTGATCTTCATCTTCTCGACGGGGGTGACCAGATGATAGCCGTCGGGATCGCGCCGCAGCACGGTGGAGAACAGCCGCACCAGGGCCTCGCGGCCGATCGGCGTGCCTTCGTGGAACCACACCCCGTCCTTGCGGATGCGGATGTCGATCTCGCCGCAATGGGCGGGATGCCACAGATGCACCGGCGGCAGGCCGCGCTCGCCCGCGACCTTGGCGGCTGCGGCGACGCCTTCTAAACCGGCTTTGGGAGGATCGGCGGTCATGGCCTTCAGGTAGGCCATGCCGCCGCCCGGCTCAAGCGGCGGAACGTCTCAGGCGACCGCGACCATACCCGAAAGGCCTTCGTCGCCGCCCTCGACCAGGGCCTTGAGCAGCACGCGGCGCTGATCGACGGGACCGGGCATGGCGACGCCAGCGGTCCGGGCGGCCGAGAAACCGGCGCGGGTGAAATAGGGCGCGTCGCCGACCAGCAACACGGCCTTCCAGCCGGCGGCCCGGGCGGCCTCGCAGGCGGCCTCGACCAGGGTCTGGCCCAGACCCGCGCTGCGCTCGTCGGGATCGACCGCCAGGGGACCCAGGAAAGCGACCGGCGCGCCGCCGATGGTCACCGGCCACAGGCGCACGCAGCCGACAGGCTGGCCGCCGCGCATCGCCACGAACGAGCAGTCGGCCAACAGCCGGTTGCCCTCGCGCAGGCGCTCGGAAACCTTGGCGAAGCGACCAGGGCCGAACACCCGGTCGATCAGGGCGGTGACGGCGGTCTCCATGGCGGGCGTCTCGAGGACAAGCGCGGGCGCGGAAACCGAAGCGGCGGAAACAGGGGAAATGGAGGTCATCAGCCTTCGAAATGCGAAAGGTCGTCGGGGGCTCCCGACACCAAGGCGCGGGAGGGCTTCAGATCGTGGCGCGTTCGCGCGTCATTCGTCGTAGCCGCTTGGGCAGGCTCATGGCCGGACCTCTCAACAATTGCCGGGCGCTGTAGGGCCAAGCCTTCGCCAGGTCAATAAGGTTGCCGCGCCGGCAAGCCAGACTATGGTGCGCCGCGATGTCTGACCTCTCCTCTCCGACCGCCGCGCCGGCTCCCGACACCTCTAGCCGCGCCCTGTTGCGGCAACGTGACTTCATGCTGTTCTGGGTCGAGCGGTTCATCTCGACCCTGGCGGTGCAGATCCAGTCGGTGGCCGTGGGCTGGCAGGTCTATGTCATCGCCCGCGAAACCCGCTCGGTCGGCGAGTCGGCCTTCCTGGTCAGCATGATTGGCCTCGCCCAGTTCCTGCCACTGCTGGCCCTGACCCTGATCGCCGGCGAGACCGCCGACCGTCACAGCCGCAAGCTGATCGTCGCCATCAGCCTGGCCGTCGACGCCGTCAGCGCCAGCGTGCTGCTGTTCCTGGCCCTGACCGGCTCGCACGCCCTGTGGCCGGTCTTCGCCGTCTCGGTGATGTTCGGCGCCAGCCGCGCCTTCCTGTCGCCGGCCAGCGGCGCCCTGGGGCCCATGCTGGTGCCCCGCGCCCTGCTGCCCCGGGCCATCGCCTGGAACTCCCTGGCCTGGCAGAGCGCCTCGATCATCGGCCCGGCCATCGGCGGCCTGCTGTTGATCCATTCGCCGTCCCTGGCCTTCGGCGCGTCACTGGCCCTCTATCTGATCGCCGCCATCATGGCCCTGATGATCCGCCAGAACACCCGGCCCGAGACCCAGCCGGGCTCGCGCCTGGAGCTGATCAAGGAGGGTCTGTCCTACGTCTGGAACAACAAGATCGTTTTCGGCTCGATCTCGCTGGACCTGTTCGCGGTGATCCTGGGCGGGGCCACGGCCCTGCTGCCGGTGTTCGCCAAGGACGTGCTGCATGTGGGACCCGAGGGCTTTGGCCTGCTGCGCGCCGCCCCCGCCGTGGGCGCCAGCCTGGTGGCGATCTATCTGGCCAGCAATCCGATCCGCAGCAAGGCCGGTCCGATCATGTTCGCGGGCGTGGCGGTGTTCGGCGCGGCCACGGTGGTCTTTGGCCTCTCGCAGGTGATGTGGCTGTCGGTCGGCGCCCTGGCCCTGCTGGGCGGGGCCGACATGCTCAGCGTCTATGTCCGCCAGACCCTGGTGCAGATCGTCACCCCCGACGCCATGCGCGGCCGCGTCGCCGCCGTCTCGGGCGTGTTCATCAGCGCCTCCAACGAGCTGGGCGAGGCCGAGAGCGGCGTCGTCGCCTGGTTCTTGGGACCGGTCGGGGCGGCGGTGTTCGGCGGCGTCGGCGCGCTGGGCGTAACAGGGCTGTGGGCCTGGCTGTTCCCGGAACTGAGGAAAGCCGACAGGCTGGACTAAACCCCCGCCAGTTTGCGCAGGGCGTCGCCGGTCATGCGGCGGATGATCCATTCGTCCAGCGCCGCGGCGCCCAGGCTGTCATAGAAGGCGATGGACGGCGCGTTCCAGTCCAGCACCGACCATTCCAGCCGGCCCAGATTCTCGTCCACGCAACGCCGCGCCAGATTGGCCAGCAGCGCCTTGCCCGCGCCGCTCCCCCGCGCTTCGGGCCGCACGAACAGGTCTTCCAGATAGATCCCGTGCCGGCCGACAAAGGTCGAGAAATTGTAGAACCACAGCGCAAAGCCCACCGGCGCCCCGTCGATCTCGGCGATGTCGGCAAAGGCCCGGGGATTGTCGCCGAACAGCGCCGCCGTCACGTGGGCTTCCGTCGCCTCCACCGAATCCAGCAGCTTTTCATAGTCGGCCAGATCTCGGATGAACCGCAGGATCAGGGCGCTGTCGTCGGCGACGGCGGGACGGATGGTGACGGGCATGGGGTGGTCTCTATGCGGGGTCCCTCTTCCTGCGCGAAAGGCTCGATTCAGGCTAGCCGATCTTCACGCCCGGCGGCGGAACGCTGTCCTCCGGCACGAAGAAGTCCGGCATCAGGGTGGCGGTGGGGTCGACGGCGTAGGGCGTGAAGTCGGTGACGCCCTGCTCGTACAGGAAGCTGTCGTCGATCAGGAAATTGCCCGAGAACTCACGTGACGGCTTGCAGAAGATCGCGTGGGCGGCGTCGGCCATGATCTCCGGCGTGCGGCAATGGCGCAGGCCCTCCTCGCCGGTCAGGGCGAACTGGATGGCGGCGGTGGCGATGCCGGTGCGGGGCCACAGGGCGTTGAAGGCGATGCCGTCGGCGCGGAACTCTTCGGCCATGCCCAGCACGCACAGGCTCATATTGTATTTGGCCATCGAATAGGCGACGTGCGGCGCGAACCATCGGGGCTTCATGTCCAGCGGCGGCGACAGCATCAGGACGTGCGGATTTTCCGCCTTCTTCAGGTGCGGAATGCAGGCCTTCGAGGTCAGGAACGTGCCCCGCCCGTTGACCTGGTGCATCAGGTCGTAGCGCTTCATCTCGGTCGACAGGGTGCCGGTGATCGAGATGGCCGAGGCGTTGTTGACGCAGATATCGATGCCGCCGAACGTGGCGACGGCCTTCTCGACCGCCTCGTAGACGCTGGCTTCCTCGCGCACATCGACGATCAGCGGCAGGGCCTTGCCGCCCGCCGCCTCGATCTCGGCGGCGGCCGAATAGATGGTGCCCGGCAGCTTGGGATGGGCCTCGGCCGTCTTGGCGGCGATGACGATATTGGCCCCGTCGCGCGCGGCCCGCAGGGCGATGGCCAGGCCGATGCCGCGCGAGGCGCCGGTGACGAACAGGGTCTTGTTCTTCAGGCTCATTGGGGCTCTCCACGGGCTTTGAGCAGATCGACGGCGGCGGCGACGAAGCCGAGAATGAAGCTCATCTTGGCCACATGCGCGACGGGACCGTGATCCTTCAGGGCCAGACCCGCAAGGCCGATGACGAGGGCGGCGATCCAGAGGCCGGCGGCGAGGCGGAACGGGCCCCTGGCGCGCAGCAGATCCAGGCTCCAGAGGACCATGCCGATCGACCAGACGCTGGAGGCGATCATGTACGAGGCCTCGCCAAAGATCTGGGCCGACGAGGTCCGCACCAGCATCACGCCCAGCAGCGCCAGGACGAAGCCGGCCAGGGCGAGAGGCCCCGTGGACCGCGCGCTCACGGAGCGCACGCCCAGCATGCCGAACAGCAGCAGCAGGTCGATGACCACATAGACCAGATGCGGCCACGGCTGGACCAGGCGCGGATAGATCACGAACGGCGCCGCGATATCGATGGCCGCGCCGACAAGCATGGCGACGCCGGCCAGCCGCAGAACCGAACGGCTTTCCATCAGGCGCCGGCCCCCGTGGTCTTCACCGACAGCGCCCACAGGCGCTCGGCGGCCTCAGGGTCGAGGGCGTGGGGCATGACGCCGGCCCAGGGCTTTTCCTTGGTCCACGGCTCGGCCTGGGCCAGGTCTTCCAGATAGAGCCCGCCCACGCCTTCCAGCTCGTCGCCCACGGCGGCCCAGACGCTAGTCGAGGCGCCCTCTTCCGTCGTCTTGAAGCCGTCGCGAACCTTGCCGTGCTCGTCGATCCAGCCCAGGGCGATCTGCTCCTCGATCGGCAGGTGGCGCTGCAGCGGGGTCATGATGCCGCCCGGCATCACGGCGTTGGCGAACACGCCCTGATCCTTGAAGCGCTTGTTGAAGCCGACGGCGAACAGGGCGTTGGCGCTCTTGGCCTGGCCGTAGCTTTCCCACTTGTCGTAGTCGCGCGTCTTGTAGTGCGGATCATCGAAGTTCACGCCCGACCGCCGGTGGCCGATCGACGACAGCGACACCAGTCGCGAGGTCTTGCCCGACTGCTTGGCGCCGGCGATCAGGTTCGGGGCCAGCAGCACCGACAGCAGATAATGGCCAAAATGATTGGTCCCGATCTGCATCTCCAGCCCGTCCTCGGTATAGGAGAGCGGGCAGGCCATCACCCCGGCGTTGTTGATCAGGATGTTCAGCGGCCGGTCGCCCCAGCGCTCGGCGAAGGCGCGGATCGACTTGAAGCTGGACAGGTCCAGCATCGACCAGGAGGCCTTGGCCCCCTTGGCGGTCTTGTTGACCTCGGCGACGGCGGCTTCGGCCAGATCCGGTTTGCGCACGGCGATGACCACCTCGGCGCCGGCCTCGGCCAGGGCGCGGGCGGTCTCGACGCCGATGCCGGTGGCGGCGCCGGTGACGATGGCGACCTTGCCAGTCAGGTCATGGCCGGCGACCACGTCGCGGGCCGGGGTATAGGGGCTGAAGCCGGAGGTGATGCGGTCGGCCATGTCGTTCTCTCCCGTGATTTTTTGGTGTTCGGAACGCTACAATTGCAGGGCCAGCAGCCCCAGGGCGATGGCCAGGCACAAGGGCCCATAGGCGCGGCGGTTGAGGCGGGCGAAGGGCGTGCCCTCGGCATAGCGGAAGACCGCCGGCACGTAGGTCGCGGCCCCACGCAGGGCGAAGACCGCGAACAGCACCCACCGCGCGGCTTTCAGCCAGGGGCTCCAGACGGACGTCGGCGCGAGGACAGCCAGCACCAGAAGTCCGCCGGCCGCCAGGGCCGCCGCGACCGCGGCGCTGGCCAGAGGTCCCGGCGCGCGCATGCCCGCCGTGCGGCCCACCACATGCTCGACCATCGAGGCCTCGTCGTGACCCGGCCAGCGGCCGCCGAACGCCCAGTACAGGTGGACGCCGGCCAGGGCGAACAGCGTCGCCGCCAGGATCACGGCCAGGATCACGGCGTCAGGCCACCTTGCTGAAATCGGCCGGGCGGCGCTCGGCGAAGGCCATGAACGCCTCGCGGGCCTCGGCGGTCTGCAGGCGCTCGGCGAACAGGGCGCCTTCGGTGTCCATCAGGGCGGCGATCTTTTCGGCGTCGCGCATCAGGCGCTTGGTGGTGGTGAGCGCCCCCAGCGGACGCCTGGCCAGCTGGTCGGCCGAAGCGCGAGCCCGGGCGCGAAGCTCATCCAGGGGAACCACCGCGTTGGACAGGCCCCAGGCGGCGGCGGTCGTGCCATCCACCGCTTCGCCAAGCGCGAACATGGCATAGGCGCGGGCGTGGCCGATGCGGGCCGGCAGCAGCCAGCTGGAGGCGGCTTCCGGCACCAGGGCCAGGTTGACGAAGGGCGTGGTCAGGCGGGCGTCGGGGCTGGTGAACACCAGGTCGCAGTGCAGCAGCATGGTCGTGCCCACGCCGACGGCCTGGCCATGGACGGCGGCGACCAGCGGCCGGGTGGCGTTGGCCAGGGCCTTGAGGAACCGGCCCACATGCCGCTCGCCGCTGAAGGCGCCGGTGGCCTGGGCGGTGAAGTCGGCCAGGTCGTTGCCGGCCGTGAAGGCGTCGCCATCGGCCTGGAACACCACCACCCGCACGGCGGGGTCGGTCTCGGCCTGCTCCAGGCTGTCGGCCAGAACGCCGTACATGGCGTTGGACAGGGCGTTCTTCTTTTCCGGACGCGACAGGGTGATGGTCATCACACCGGCGTCGATCGCAACTTTCACGTGATCGGTCATGCGGCGTCTCCTTTGGGGAACTTGGTTTGCAGGCTCATCAGCCAGCGGGCGACCACGGCGATCTCGTCGTCCGAGAAGCCCGCGGTCAGGTTGGCGTTGATGCTGTCCAGGCCGCCCTTGGCGTATTCGCGCGCCTGGCGGCCCTTCTCGGTCAGGTACAGCCGCATGGCGCGGCCGTCGGCGGGGTCGGAGCGACGTTCGACCAGGCCCACTCGGGTCATGCGGTCGATCAGGCCGGTCATGGCCGAGGGGGCCAGGTCCAGCGCCTCGGCCGCCTCGCCGATCAGGGCGCCGTCGCGCTGGCCCAGGAAGAACAGCACCCCCGAATGGGCCGCCGTCAGCCCGCCCTTGGCCGCCATCGCCGCCTCGATCCAGCGCTGAACGCGCCGGTTGCCGGCGTTGAGCAGGAAGACGAGACGGCGATCGGGCGACACAGGCATGGGGCGACGCTAATACTTCGTGCGCGAAATATCAAACGGTTGTTTCGACCCTTTCGACAGCGCCGTACCAGGCCACACCCTCGGCGTCGGCTCGCCGCGTCACCACGCCCCGGCCGATCAGGCAGTTCAGGTGGGCCAGGGCCTCGCCCGTGGCCATGCCCAGCAGGTCAGGACCGATGGGACGGGCAAACAGGGCGCCGAAGGTGTCGACCGCGCGCCGGGGTTCGCCCAGCTTCTTTTCCAGCCGCGTCAGGCCCCGCTCATGCCCGGCGATCAGGTTGTCGATCCGCGCATGCAGGCCGTGGAACGGATCATTGTGGGCCGGCAGCACCAGCACGCTGTCGGGAACCACAGCCTTGACCTTGGCCAGCGAGGTCAGCCAGTCGCTCAGGGGATCGGCCTCGGGCTCGGTCGGAAACACCGAGACATTGGACGAGATGCGCGGCAGCACCTGGTCGCCGCTGATCAGCACGTCCAGCTCCGGGCACCACAGGCAGGCGTGGTCGGGCGAATGGCCCTGCCCCGTCACGACACGCCAGGTCTTGCCGCCGATATCGAAGTCCTCGCCGTCCGACAGCCGGCGATAGCTGTCGGGCAGGGCGTAGATCGCCTTTCCGAAGCCGCCGAACCGGGCCTTGTAGTTCTCGATGGCGTCCTCGTCCCAGCCGGCGGCCTTGAAGAACCGCACCCCGTCCTCGGGCGCCTCGCGGCCGGTGTCGGCCACCAGCATCCGGCACTGGAAATATTCCAGCCGCGTCATCCACAGCCGGCAGTCGAACTTGCGCACGATCCAGCCGGCCAGGCCAATATGGTCGGGATGCAGGTGGGTGCAGATCACCCGGGTGATCGGCTTGCCGCCCAGGGCGCCGGCGAAGGCCGCCCGCCAGGCCTGGCTGGTCTCCTTGGTCTGCACGCCGGTGTCGACAATCGCCCAGCCCTCGCCGTCGGCGATGGCCCAGACATTGATGAACTGCAGCGACCCGCCCAGCGGCTGTCGCAGCCACAGAACCCCCGGCGCGACCTCGACGGCCTCGCCGGTTCCCTGCTCTGGAACGGTCTCGAACGGATAGACCAGTTTGGGCCTGCGCGGTTCGGTCGCATCGTCTTCCAGTCCGTCGCGCATGTCTCGTCCCTTCCCGCCATGTTTTCGCTCACGTGGGAGGACATCTTGACCCCCAACGCAAGGGCGCGCTTATGTCCGCGCGAGGAATCCACCCAGGAGATGTTTCCCATGAGGCCATTCGCGATCGGCTTGGCCGCCGCCCTCGCGCTCGGCGCGCTTGTGCCAGCCGCCGTCATTTCGGCGCCGAAAGAGAGCAAGGACAAGCCAAAGATTGACGCCAAGGCGCGTGAAGCGGGCATGAAAGACGCGCCCGCGCTCATGCAGACTGTCAATACCGGCTGCACCGTCACCGACGCTCGTCTGATCGGCGCTGACAAGAAAACCGCCAGCACCTATTACGAGGTGGCCTGCCAGGACAGCATCGGCTTCGCGCTGATCGCCAAGAAGGACACCCCGCCGCAGGTGTTCACCTGCCTGGAAGCCAATGCGCCGGCCGCCGACGGCAATCCCAGCGCCCTGGCCTGCCTGCTGCCGGGCAACGCCGACCCCAAGGCCGGCCTGAAGCCGTTCGTCACCAAGGCCGCCGTGGCCTGCGACATCGAAAACGCCCGCGCCATCGGCTCGGGCGCCAAGAAGTCGTACTTCGAAATCGCCTGTAAGGGCGGCACGGGCTACGTCCTCCAGACCAGCGCCCCGGCCAATGTGGCCGACGAAGTCGTCGCCAGCAGCTGCCTGCTCTATGAAGACGGCGCCAATGTCAGCTGCAAGCTGACCGACAAGGCCACCCAGCTGGCCATCGTCGACACCCTGACCGCCGCGTCGGGCAAGGCCTGTCAGGTCAAGGACAAGCGCTACGTCCTCAGCACCAAGTCCGACAACTACTTCGAAGTCGCCTGCGCCGACGGCAAGGGCTACATGCTGCAACAGACCGCTGCGGGCGGGGCCCTGGCTCGCGCCATCGACTGCGCCCAGGCCGCCTTCGTCGGCGGTGGCTGCACCCTGACCGATTCGGTCGCGGCCCAGACCGAGCAGGCCGGCCTCTACAGCAAGCTGGCCACCAAGGGCGGCTTCAACTGCGATGTCGAAAAGTACGGCATGCTGCCCAGCGCCGACCCCAAGAAGGAAATCGTCGAGCTGAAGTGCAAGGATCGTCCCGACGGCGCGATCGCGATCTTCTCGACGGGCCCGGCGGTGATCTATGACTGCCTGTTCGCCGAACTGAACGGCTATCGCTGCAGCTTCTCCAAGCAGGACACGATGTTCCCGCGCCTGTCGGCCGATCTGAAGGCCTATGGCAAGGGCTCGTGCGAGGTCTCCGGCGTCCGCCTGGTCGGCCGCAACGAGACCGAAGGCTATTTCGAGGTCGCCTGCTCGGACGGTCTGCCCGGCTGGGTGATGAGCTATCCGATCAACACCCCCGCGCCGAAGTCCAAGGAGATCCTCTCCTGCTCGCAGGCCAAGGGCATCGGCGGCGGCTGCAAGCTGCCGACCAACGCCACCAAGAAGGGCTGATCAGGCCGCAAGCCTGAAACAGCAAGCCCGCCGGGAGCGATCCCGGCGGGCTTTTTTGTTGGTCAGAGTCAGGCAAAGCCCCCTCAGCGCAGGCTCATCACCTCGTCCAGGGCCAGCTTTTGCTTGGCGTGGGCCGGGACGGTAGCGTCCTGCGCAGGGTGGCCAACCACCAACAGGATATAGGGCTTTTCATGGTCCGGCCGCCCGAGGGCCGTGTTGAGAAAGCCCATCGGGCTGGGCGTATGGGTCAGGGTCGCCAGACCCGCCTCGTTAAGCGCCGCGATCAGGAAACCCGTCGCGATGCCCACCGATTCGGGCACGTAGTAGTGCTTGATCTTGCCGCCTGTAGCGTCGACGCCATGCCGCTGGCCAAAGATGGCGATCAGCCAGGGCGCAGTTTCCAGGAACGGCTTGTCGGCGTCGGTGCCCAGGGGCGTGAGGGCGTCGAGCCAGGCCTCGCCGGCCCGGCCGGCGTAGAATTCCTGCTCTTCGGCCTCGGCCGCAACGCGAAGTTCCGTCCGCAAGGGTCCCGGCCCAATCAGGACAAATCGCCAGGGCTGCTGGTTGGCGCCGCTGGGCGCGGTGGCCGCCGCCGCGATACAGCGCTCAATTACCGCCCGTGGCACGGGACGGTCACTGAACGCGCGAATGGTGTGACGGCGACGAAGCCGGGCCAAGGCCGCCTCCGCACGCTCCAGCATCTGCTCGTCGGTCAGATCCCAGCGATCCGGCAGGGGCAGATGGGCGGGTTCGGTCGTCATGGCTCGCCTATCGCATCGCGGCTTCAATGAAGTGAGGACCCGGCGTCTTCATTGCCTCGGCCATGGCCGCATCAAAGGCCTCGGACGTCTCGACCCGCTGCGCCGGCATCCCCAGACCCGTCGCCAGCGCCACCCAGTCGATCTGCGGATCGCCCAGGTCCAGCAGGCGCGAGGCCTTGGGTCCCGGCTCGCCGCCGCCGGTGCGGCCCATCTCGATGCCCAGGATGCGATAGGCGCCGTTGGCGAAGATCACCACGGTGACGTCCAGCTTCTCGCGGGCGATCGTCCACAGACCCTGGACCGTATACATGCCGGCCCCGTCGCCATTGAGGCTCAGCACCTTGCGGTCCGGACAGGCCACGGCCGCGCCGATGGCCACCGGAATGCCCTGGCCGATCGCGCCGCCGGTCAGGCTCAGCCAGTCATGGGCGCGGGCGTTGCGGGTCTGGGTGAAGATCGGCAGGCCGGCGGTCACGGCGTCGTCCGAGATGATCCCGCCCGTCGGCATGTGCCGGGCGATCGACGCCCCCATGGCCCAGGCGTCGAACTTGGGACCCGGAGCAGCCGGCTCGGCATAGGCCTCGACCGTCCCCACGGCGGGCGCGCCCAGGGCGTCGGCCAGGGCGTTGAGGGCGGCCGGCGCGTCGACCTCGCGACCGCACAGCGTTTCCAGCGCGCAGCCCTCGGGGACCAGCACGCTGGGTCGGTCGGGATAGGCGAAGAAGGCCACCGGCTGGCTGGTCCCGGCCAGGACGATCAGGTCGACGCCGGTCAGGTCCTTCAGGGCCTGCTCGCCGAAATACATCATCTTGTCGGGCCGGAAGCGCCCCTCGCCGCGCGACTGGCGGGCGGTGAAGGTGTCGGTCAGCACGCGGACGCCCACGGCGGCCAGGCGTCCGGCGGCGGCGATGCCCGCCTCGCCGCAGGCGCTGGAGCCCAGCAGGATCGTCGGCTTTTCGGCCCCCCGGATCGCGGCGGCGACCGCCGCGACGGACGAGGCGTCGGGCGCGGCCGGACGCGGGATCTCGATCACCGGCCCGGCGACGTTGGTCTCGTTCCAGGCGCTGTCGGCCGGCAGGATCAGGCAGGCGTTGCCGCCCGGCGCGCCGAAACTGGCGGCCACCGCCTCGGCGGCGAGCGCCCCGACCTGATCGGCGCTCTCGGCCGACTTGACCCAGATCGAATTGGGCGCGGCCAGGGCGGCGATGTCGGAATTGAGCGGCGCGTCGTACTGGCGGTGGTCGGTGGCGTGGTCGCCGATCACATTGACCACCGGCGTATAGGCCCGCCGCGCATTGTGCAGATTGGCCGCGCCGTTGGCGTAGCCGGGCCCCAGGTGCAGCAGGGTGCAGGCGGGCTTGCCCGTCATGCGGCCATAGCCGTCGGCGGCGCCGGTCGCCACGCCCTCGAACAGGCACAGGATCGAGCGCATGCGCGGCTCGCGGTCCAGGGCGGCGACAAACTGCATCTCGCTGGTGCCGGGATTGGCGAAACAGGCGGTGACGCCGTTGTCGGCCAGGGTGGTGATCAGGGCGTCCGCGCCGTTCATGGTCTTCTCCGTACCGTGCGCCCCTGTGTCCGACATTTCGCGCCTCGCGCCAACGGTGGTTGCGTTGTCTGTGCAAGCTGAAGCAGTCTGCTCCCGCCGAAGCCTCGCCAGAGAGCGGGCCGGCGGGGGAAACAATCATGACTCAAACCAACACTCTGGCCCGCTGGGTGCTGATCGCTTCGATCCTGGCGGGGGTCAGCTATGTCGCCGCCTGGGGCCTGGACCTGCCCAAGCCCGCCGAGCTCACCTGGAAGGGTCTGGGGGTCGGCCTGCTGGCGGTCTATGCGGCCCTGAAGGCGCGCGATCTCGACGGCTGGTTGCTGGTCGCGGTGATGGCCTTCGGCGCGCTGGGCGACGTGCTGCTGGGCGCGGCGGGCCTGACTGTCGGGGCGCTCGCCTTCCTGGCCGGACACCTGATCGCCATCGGCCTCTATCTGCGCAACCGGCGCGCGGCGCTGTCGCGCGGCCAACTGGCCCTGGCCGTAGTGCTGGTCCCGGCGACGGTGATCATCGCCTTCCTGCTGCCGTCCGACCGCGCCGGCGCGCCGGGCGTGGCCTTCTACAGCCTGGGCCTGTCGCTGATGGCGGCAACCGCCTGGACCAGCCGCTTTCACCGGTTCCAGGTCGGGATCGGGGCGGTGATGTTCGTGGTGTCGGACCTACTGATCTTCGGCCGAGCCGGACCGCTGCCGGACAATTTCCTGACCGGGCTGGGCGTGTGGGGACTGTATTATTTCGGGCAGCTGCTGATCTGCGTGGGGGTGACAAAGACCTTGTCATCCCGGACAAGCGCGTAGCGCGCCGATCCGGGACCGCCCTGAAACGCGGCGCTCAGGCGTCGGTCCCGGGTCTGCGCTTCGCTACGCCCGGGATGACAGTTCAGAGGAACACCATCACCCCGTCATCCGGCGCTTCGGCGAACAGTCGCTCCATCTGCGCCGGCCGGCGGTCCCGCGCCAGGGCCTGGTTGATATAGCCCTTGTCGGTCAGCTCGCCCGAGGCGGCGTCTGGCGCGCCGTCCAGGATCAGGGCGCGCGCCACCTTGCCGCCGCCCTTGGCCGTGGCGTTCAGGCGCGTGAGCCCCTCAATGATCGCCTCCCGCACCGCCGCCTCGTCACCCAGTCGCGCGGCGGCGGTGGGGTCGACGAACAGCATCAGCCCCACGCCGTCACGCCCCTCGCCACAGACCACCGCGTCGGAGACCACCCCGCCGATCGCCGACACCGCCGCCACCCGCAGGGCGCCGGCCGCCACGAAGGTGCCGCTGGCCAGCTTGAAGTTCTCGACCAGCCGGCCATCGAAAACGAGACCGGCCGCCGGATCCTCGGGATCGGCCAGCCGCGCGGCGTCGCCCAGCCGGTAGAAGCCCTCTTCGTCGAAAGCGTCCCGCGAGGCCTCGGGCTGATCCAGATAGCCCGGCGAAACCTGCGGCCCCTTGACCCGGATCTCGAACTTGTCGCCGGCGGGCACGAGCTTCACGGACGTGCCGGGCGTCGGCAGGCCGACCATGCCCGAGCGGGCGTTCAGCCAGTGGATGTTGCAGGCCGTCGGCCCGGTCTCGGTGGCGCCATAGCCGGCCGCGAAGGTCACCCGCTGACCCATGGTGCGCACGGCCACGGCCTGAACGCGGTCGAGGATCGACTGGGCCATCGACGCCCCGCCATATTGCAGCACCCGGACCTTCTCGAAGAATTTCGCCGCCAGGTCCGCGTCGCGCTCCAGCTCGCCGACCAGCAGACCCCAGCCGGCCGGGACCATGTTGTGATAGGTCGGCGAGACCTCGCGCAGATTGCGGATCGTCTCGGAAAAGCGCGTCGGCGTCGGCTGGCCGGCGTCGATATAGAGCGTCCCGCCCCGGTGCAGCACCATGTGCAGGATGGCGTTGGCGCCCAGGCTGTGGCTCCACGGCGCGGAATTGACCAGCACCGGCGGCTCCGGATCGGCGTAGCAGGCCTCGATCTGGGCGGCGTTCAGGGCGATATTGGCGTGGGTGCAGATCACCGCCTTGGGCTTGCCGGTCGAGCCCGAGGTCAGCAGCAGCTTGGCCACATCGCCAGGCTGGCAGGTGGGCGCCGCGGGCTTGGCCATCAACAGTTCGGCGAAGGCGATATCGCCCGCGCGCGGGTTCAGACTGGCGATCACCGGCAGCCCGGCCAGGAACGGCGCGGCCAGAGCGCCGCCGAAAGCGACGGCGTCATCGGCATAGACCGCCGCCGGCTTCAGCCGCTCGACGGCGAACTGCAGCCGCGAAAGCTCCGCCCCCGCCAGGCCATATTGCGGCGACACCGGCGAGATCGGCGCGCCCAGGCTCATGGCGGCATAGCCGATCAGGGCGTGGTCGACACCATTGCGGGCCAGGATCAGCAGCGGCTTGTCCGGGCCAAGGCCCAGGTCTTTCAGGCCGCCGGCCAGGGCTTCGATCTTCGTCCTGGCCTCGGCATAGGACACGGTCCGCCAACCCTCGCCAGCCCGCTCAGCCAGCCAGACCCGGTCCGGCGCCTCGGCGGCCCAGCGGGCCAGGGGCGCGGTCACGGTCTGGACCGCATCCGAATAGACCATCGGATTGCGCAGGATCAGCGCGTCGCCGCGCTGTTCAACGTCAAGGGCGCGCTCAGCGTAGCGGGCGTCGCGGAAAGGGGCCGTAGCGGGGGATGATCCGTCCATCGCCTCTTATCCCGCGCCTCATACGCCTGTTCAATCCATGACGAGCGCATGGCGGCGGCGCTCCAGCCACATCCGTTCGGCGGGACCGGGATCCAGGGCCAGAGCGCGGTCATAGGCCGCCCGCGCCTCGCCCGCCCGGCCAAGCCGCGCCAGCAGGTCGGCGCGCAGGGCGTGGAAGGGCGCGAAGTCGGCGAGGCCTGTCGGGTCCAGCGTCTCGACCTCGGTGAGCGCGGCCTGGGGCCCGGCGATCTCGGCCACCGCCACCGCCCGATTGAGTCGCACCACCGCATCGTCGCGCCAGCCTAGAAGGGCGTCATAGAGGCGCAGCACTGCGCCCCAGCGCGGCGGTTCGGCCACGCTCTTGCGACCGCACCAGACGGCGTGGATCGCGGCCTGCAGCTGGCGCGGACCGGGGCGATCCAGGGCGGCGGCGCGGCGCAGCAGGCACTCGGCCTCGGCCATCAAGGGCTTGCGCCACAGGGTCGGATCCTGCTGCGACAGCGGAACCATGGCGCCGGTCTCGTCCAGCCGGGCCGGGCGGCGGGCCTCGGCGTAGCGGACCAGCGCCGCCAGACCCAGACATTCGGGCTCGTCTGGCAAAAGCTCGACCAGCGCCGCCGTCAGGTCCAGCATCTCGCGGGCATAGCCGGCGTGGGCCCCGGCCCCCGCCGCGTCCTCGTGGGCCTTGGCGTAGGCCACCTCCAGGGTCGATAGCACCGCCGACAGCCGTTGGGTCCAGGCCTCGGGACCGGGGATCTCGAACGGCTCGCCCGACTGGGCGATCCTGCGCTTGGCGCGGGTCAGCCGCTGGAACATGGCCGGCTCGGCCACCAGAAAGGCGCGGGCGATCTCGCGCACGCTGAGGCCGCAGACCAGCCGCAGGGTCAGGGGCGCTCGCGCCTCGACCGGAACGACCGGATGGCAACAGACGAAGATCAGCCGCAGCCGCTCATCGGGGATCAGGGCGTCATCGGAGGTCATGGCCTCCTCCACGCTGGGCGGCGGCTCCGGCGGATCGGGCGCGAGGCGACCGCGCACGCCGCGCCGCCGCACGGCGTCAAGGGCCGCGCGGCGGGCCGTGGCGTACAGCCAGGCGGCCGGGTCGTTCGGCGGCCGGGACGGCCAGACCGCCGCCGCGCGGGCGCAGGCCTCGGCATAGGCCTCTTCGGCCAGGTCGAGGTCGCGGAAGGTCGCGGCCAGGGCGGCGATGATCCGCCCGCCGCTCTCGCGGGCGGTCTGGTCGAGGCGACCCGGCTCGGGCATCCGGTCTAGCAGTTCGGGCCCGTCGGCCGGACCTCGACCTTGCCGCCGGGCGACAGCGGAATCTTGCGCGCCCAGACGATGGCCGCCTCGCGGTCGGGCACGTCGACCATGTAGTAGCCGCCCAGCTGCTCGTGGGTCTCGGCGAACGGGCCGTCATGCACCACGCCATCCTTGGCCACCGTCGCGGCGGCGAAGGTCGGGGCCAGTTCCGAACCGCTCCAGTCAACGCCCGAAGCGATCAGGTCCTCGGTGAAGGCGTGGTGTCCGGCGATGATGTCGGCCAGCAGCTTCTCGCCCGCCTCGCCGGCATAGTGAGTTTCGTTCTCATAGATCAGCAGCATGTATTTCATGGCGGGTCTCCCATCCGGCAGGCGCACGCCGCGCCGCCTTCCGGGCAGAGACGCGCGAGGTCGACGGGATTCGACAGGGGGATGGGGGAAATGTCGAGGGGGCGGTAAAAAGGCCTCCCCCTTCAGGGCGAGGGATTGGCCGCCTACTCCCGACGCAGCAGCTTATCGGTCAGCAACTTGCCCAGCATCCCGGCCCGGAAGGTCTTCTTCATGGCCACCGGATCGTAGTCGTCGCTCTCGACCCAGTCGGTGAAGCTCAGCCCCTTGGGCTCGCCGCGCTCCAGGTACTGCTCGAACACATAGTCCAGCACGCCGGTATTGCCGGCCTTGATGTGCAGGTAACGGGGCGACAGCTCCTTCATCGCCTCGCGGATCGGCAGGCCCAGGCGGTAGTGAGCGTAGAGCACGCTCATGATCCCGGCCCGGTCAGCGCCCGACTTGCAGTGGATCAGGGCCGGATATTCCAGGGTCTCGAACAGTTCCTTGGCGCCCCGCACCCGCTCGCGGATCGGGACCTCGCGGGAGGTGATGGTGAAGTCCACCAGGTTCAGACCCAGCCGCGCGCAGGCGTCCTTTTCCAGAGCATAGAAGCTGCCGTCGAACCCGCCGCGCAGATTGACGATGGTCCTGATCCCCCGCTTCTTCCACCAGGCCAGCTGGAACGGCCAGGGCTGGTTGGCGCGCACCAGTTCTGGGCTGACCCAATGGGCGTTGGAGAAGCCGACCCGCAGATAGGCATGGTCGTTCCACAGATAGTGGAGATAGGTTTTGAAGCGCCCCCAAGGCGTGGTCAGGTCGAACTGGGCCAAACGGGCGATCCTCTGGACGTGCCGCGCCTAAGTAGGATGGACCGCCGTTTAATGCAAAACGCGCGATCATTTCCGCGCCGGGTGATGCGCCCGTGTCCTTGACAGCTTGGCCCTGACGTCCGACCCCTCGCCCATGACTGATCCCGCCGCGCCGCAAGCCACCAACCGCGCCCTCGCGTTGCGGATCTGGCGCGACTATCTGCGGCCCCGCTGGAAGGGCCTGACGGTGTCGCTGATCAGCGCCGCCATCGTGGCCGGGCTGAGCGCCCAGCTGACCCGGATGATCCAGCCGGCCGTCGACCAGCTGATCACCAACCCGCGCCCCGGGGCGATCCTGGCCATCCCCGCCGCCATCGCCGTGATCGCCATTCTGCGCGGCCTGTTCCAGGTGCTGCAGGCCACCTTCATCAACCGCATCGGCAATGGCGTGGTCGGCGACGTGCAGGTGCAGCTGTTTGGCAAGCTGGTGCGCTCGGATCTCGCCCGCCTGCGCGGCGCCCATTCGGGCTCCTATGTCTCTTCGGTGCTGTACGACGCCAGCCTGATCCGCGAGGCGGCCACCAGCGGCGTCGTCAACTACACCCGCGAGTTCCTGACCGTGATCGGGGCCCTGGCGGTGATGTTCAGCCTCGACCCGATCCTGGCCGCCGGCGTGCTGGTCATCGCCCCGGTCGCCAGCCTGATCATGCGGCGCTTCTCGAAGAAGACGACCAAGGCCGCCAAGGGCGCCATGGGCGAGACCTCCAACCTGTCGACCGCGATCATGGAGAGCCTGGACGGGGTCAAGATCGTCAAGATGGAGAACCGCGAGGCCTATGAGGAGGCCCGGGTCGCCGCCGTGGTCGACCGTCGCCAGCAGCATCTGATCAAGGGCTCCAACGCCCGGGCCATGGCCGCCCCGGCCACCGAGACCTTCACGACCCTGATCACCGCCGGCGTCTTCGTCTATGCCGGCTGGCGGGCCATGAGCGGCGACATCACGGCCGGCGCCTTCTTCGCCTTCCTCAGCGCCCTGCTGATGGCCGCCCAGTCCCTGCGCCAGGTCGCCAACCTGCAGACGGTGTTCAGCGAAGGCCTGACCGCCGCCCGCCGTTTGTTCGAGGCCCTGGACGTGGCCCCGACCATCATCGACCCCGCCGACGCCCGCCCCCTGCCGCCCGGCGACAGCGCCATCGCGCTGGAGGGCGTGAGCTTCTCCTATGGCGGCGACATCCCGGCCCTGACGGAGGTCTCGCTGCAGGCCCGACCCGGCGAGACCGTGGCCCTGGTCGGCCCCTCGGGCGGCGGCAAGAGCTCGATCCTCAACCTGATCCCGCGCTTCTATGACGTCACCGCCGGCGCGGTGACCATCGACGGCCATGACGTGCGCTCGGTGACGCTGGCGTCCCTGCGCGACCGCATCGCCCTGGTGACCCAGGAGCCCTTCCTGTTCGACGACACCATCCGCGCCAACATCGCCTACGCCCGTCCTGAGGCCACGGAAGAGCAGATCATCGCCGCCGCCCAACAGGCCGCCGCGCATGAGTTCATCAGCGCCCTGCCGGACGGCTATAACACCGGCGTCGGCGAGGCCGGCGCGCGGCTGTCGGGCGGCCAGCGCCAGCGCATCGCCATCGCCCGCGCCTTCCTGAAGGACGCCCCGATCCTGCTGCTGGACGAGGCGACCAGCGCGCTCGACACCGAGAGCGAAGCCCAGGTCCAGGTCGCCCTCGAGCGGCTGATGGCCGGCCGCGCCACCATCCTGATCGCCCACCGGCTGTCGACCGTGAAGGGCGCCGACCGCATCTATGTGATCGACAAGGGACAGGTGATCGAGACCGGAACCCATGCCGAACTCGTGCGCGCCAAGGGACTCTATGCCCGCCTCGCCAAGGCCCAGGACCTGGATCATGCGCCGGAGGACGCCGCGTGAGGCCACTGCGCTCGCCATGGGTGATGAGCCTGCTGGTCAATCTGATGTCGGGCTATCTGGCCCTGACCTATCGCACCCTGCGCTGGACGCGGGAGGGTCAGCAGATCGCCGACGATGTTCAGGCGCGGGCTCTGGCCCAGCGTTCGGGCGTGATCCTCGCGCTGTGGCACTCGCGCGTTCCCGTGGGCCCGGCGACCTGGCCGCAGGGCCCCGACAAGCCGGAGATCCGGGTTCTGGTCAGCCAGTCGCGCGACGGCGAGTTCATCGCCCGGGTCATCGCCCGCCTGGGCCTGCCGTCCATTCGCGGCTCGTCCCTGAAGAAAACCGACACCGCCAAGAACAAGGGCGGCGAACAGGCCTTTCGCGACATGGTCAAGTGGGTGAAGGACGGCGGGGCCATGGCCATCACGCCCGACGGCCCGCGTGGTCCCGTCGAGGTGCTGCAGAAGGGCGCCGTGGCCCTGGCCCGGGTCAGCGGCGCGCCAGTGCTGTTCGTTGGGGTGGCCATGAAGCCCTGTATCCGTCTGGGCACCTGGGACCGCACTATCATCCCGCTGCCCTTCGCCAGGGCGGCCATGGTCTGGGATGGTCCGGCCACCGCCGGCCGCGAGGATGACCCCGACCTGCTGGCCGAGGCCTGGGGGGAGCGCCTGTCGGCGGTCTCGCGTCGGGCCGAGCAGATCGTCGGCGAAACGGACGGGGCGCCGGTCCGCCATTGATCCGGCCCGCCCATGGTGGGATGTAGGGCCATGCCGCACGACCATTCGGGCCACGCTCACGATCACCATGGGCACGACCATGGACATGACCACGCCCACGATCACGGGCATGGCCATTCGCACGCTCATGGGCACGGCCACCATCATCACCTCCCCAAGGACTTCGGCCGCGCCTTCGCCATTGGCACCGCGCTGAACCTGGGTTTCGTGCTGATCGAGGCCGGCGCCGGCCTGCTGACCCATTCGCTGGCCCTGCTGGCCGACGCCGGCCACAATCTGTCGGATGTTCTGGGTCTGGTCCTGGCCTGGGGCGCCGCCGCCCTGGCCAAGCGCGCGCCCAGCGGCCGCCATACCTATGGCCTGCGCAAGGGCACGGTGCTGGCCTCGCTGGCCAATGCCGCCCTGCTGCTGGCCGCCACCGGCGCCATCGCCTGGGAAGCCGTCCGCCGCTTCGCCGCCCCGACCCCGGTCGAGAGCGGCCCGGTGATGATCGTCGCGGCGATCGGCATCGTCATCAATACCGCCACCGCCCTGATGTTCATGCGTGGCTCCAAGGACGACCTGAACGCCCGCGGCGCCTTCCTGCACATGGCCGCCGACGCCGCCGTCTCGGCCGGGGTGGTGCTGGCCGCCCTGCTGATGATGCTGACCGGCTGGCTGTGGATCGACTCCGTCACCAGCCTGCTGATCGTCGCCGTTATTGTTCTGGGCACCTGGGGCCTGCTGCGCGACTCGCTGGACATGGCCCTGGACGCCGCCCCGCGCGGCATCGACCCCGCCGCCGTGCGCGAGTGGCTGGCCGCCCGGCCCGGCGTGGTCGAGGTTCACGACCTGCACGTCTGGGCGATGAGCACGACCGAGACGGCCATGACCGCCCACGTGGTCCGACCGGTCGCCGACGATCACGACGAGTTCCTGCACGAGGTCTGCGCCGAACTGAACAGCCGGTTCAGGATCGGCCACGCCACCGTGCAGGTCGAACACAGCGCCGGCGCCCATGCCTGCCGCCTGGCGCCAGCGGACGTGGTGTGAGCCTGCCGCTGTCCCTGTCGGTCTACCGCCTCGCCACGGCGGCGCTGGAGCCCTTCGCGCCCCTGCTGCTGAAGCGCCGCGCGGCCAGGGGCAAGGAAGATCCGACCCGCCTGAACGAGCGGCTGGCGCGTCCCCGTCTGCCGCGCCCGGCCGGCCCGCTGGTCTGGCTGCACGGGGCCAGCGTCGGCGAGAGCCTGTCGATCCTGCCGCTGGTCGAACGCCTGCGAGCCGAGCGACCGGACGCCACGGTGCTAGTGAGCTCGGGCACGGTGACATCAGCCGAGCTGTTGGCCAAACGGCTGCCGGAGGGCGTGATCCATCAGTTCGTCCCGGTCGACACGCCCGGCGGCGCCCGGCGCTTCATCGGCCACTGGCGGCCTGACCTGGCTGTCTTCGTCGAGAGCGAGCTGTGGCCCAACCTGCTGCTAGAAGCCAAGGCCGCCGGAACGCGGCTGGCCTTGGTCTCGGCCAAGCTGTCGGACAAGAGCTTCGACGGCTGGCGGATGCGGCCGTTCGCGGCGCACCAGCTTTTTTCCGGCTTCGACCTGATCCTGGCCCAGGACGGTCGCGCCGCCGAGCGCTTCACCAGCCTCGGCGGGACCGTGGCCGGAGAGGCCGACCTGAAGTTCGGGGCCGCGCCCCTGCCGGCTGATCCCGTCGAACTGGCCCATCTGAAGGCCGTGTTCGCCGGCCGCCCCCTGCTGCTGGCCGCCAGCACCCATCCGGGCGAGGACGAGATCGTGCTGGACGCCTTCGCCGCCCTGCCGGGCCAGCCGCGCCTGGTGATCGCGCCTCGCCATGTCGAGCGCGGCCCGGCCATCGTCCAGATGGCCCGGGCTCGCGGCCTGGACGCTAGCCTGCGCAGCACCGATCCCGGCGCCGAGCCGGCCCAGGTGCTGGTGGCCGATACGCTGGGCGAGCTTGGCCTGTGGTTCCGGCTGGCCGATATCGCCCTGGTGGCCGGCAGCCTGGTTCCGGGCGTCGGCGGCCATAATCCGCTGGAGCCGGCGCGACTGTCTTGCCCGATCATGTCCGGCCCGCATGTCGAGAACTGGCTGACGGCCTATGCCGAGCTGTCGGCCGTCGACGGCATGGCCCTGGCCGACGCCAGCGTGTTGAGCCAGCGCCTGGCCGCCGCCCTGGCCGATCCCGCCTCAGGAAAGGCCCGGGCCGAGCGCGCCGCCGCCTTCGTCGCGGCTCGCGACGCCGAGGCCCGGGCCGGCCTGGCCCGCATCATCGAGCTGGTTCCATGAAGCTGTCTACGCCCCGCTGGTGGTACGTGAAGTCCGGCGCGCCGTCGCCGATCACCCGCGCCCTGCTGACCCCGCTATCGTGGATGTGGGCCGCCTCGACCGCGCGGCGGATCGCGAAAGGCCCGGGCGGCGAGGTCGGGGCGCCGGTGATCTGCGTCGGCAATGTCACCGTGGGCGGGACCGGCAAGACGCCGATCGTCCGTGAGCTGCTGCTGACCCTGAACCAGCGCGGAATCGAGGCCCACGGCCTGGCCCGGGGCCATGGCGGCAAGGACAAGGGGCCAACCCGCGTCGACAGCGCCCGCCATACGGCGCTGGATGTCGGCGACGAGCCGCTGATGCTGGCCCAGGACTTTCCGATGTGGATCGCCCGTGACCGGGTGGCCGGGGCCCGCGCCGCTTCGGCGTCTGGGGCCCAGGCGATCGTCATGGACGACGGGCACCAGAATCCGGACGTCCGCAAGGCCCTGTCCCTGGTGGTGGTCGACGGCGAGACCCGCGGCGACGAGTGGCCATTTGGCGACGGCAAGGTGTTCCCCGCCGGGCCGATGCGCGAACCGCTGAAGGCGGGCCTGGCCCGGGCCGACGCCGTGGTGGTGCTGCTGCCCGCCGACCTGCCCGCCGCCGATCCGGCCCTGCTGGCCCTGTTTGGCGACAAGCCCGTGCTGATCGCGCGACTGGAGCCGGTGGGCCGCCCGCCGCAGGGCCCTCAGCTGGGCTTTGCCGGGGTGGGCAAGCCGTGGAAGGTCGAGCGGGCCCTGCTGGCCGCCGGCTGCCAGCTGGTCGACTTCGCGCCCTTCCCCGATCACGGCGTCTATGACGAGGGCGTGCTGAAGATGCTGGCCGATCGCGCCGCCCTGTTCGACGCCGGACTGGTCACCACCGAGAAGGACTGGGTGCGTCTGCCCCCGGCCTGGCGGGCCAGGGTGGCGCCCTGGCCGGTGCGGGCGAGGTTCGAGGACGAGGCGGCGCTGGGCGCCGTGCTGGCGAAGGCGGGGCTGTAGAAGTCCTCCCCCTGAAGGGGGAGGCGGCCGTCAGGCCGGTGGGGGAAGACAGCAACGAGTCAGCAGAACTTCCCCCTCCGATCGCTTCGCGATCCCCTCCCCCCTCAGGGGGAGGACTTGGTCGTCCTATTTCACCACCGCCCCGCCCTTGATCACCGAGGTCACGCTCTGCAGCACGGTCACGTCGGTGAGCGGGTCGCCCTTCACCGCGATCAGGTCGGCCGCCTTGCCGGGAGCCAGCGAGCCGATCTCGGCCGAGAGGTCGAAGTGGGCGGCGGCGTTGACGGTGGCGGTCTGGATGGCTTCCAGCGGGGTCAGGCCAGCCTTGACCAGCAGGGCGAACTCGCCGGCGTTGTCGCCGTGGGCCGAGACCCCGGTGTCGGTGCCAAAAGCGATCTTGACCCCGCCCTCATGGGCGCGGCGGGCCATGGCCAGCATCTTGGGGCCGGCGTCCAGGGCCTTGGTGGTCTGGGCCGGGGTCAGGAAGTTGTTGGGGCCCGAGGCCACTCGATAGACGAAGTCGCCGGCCATCAGGGTCGGCACCAGATAGCCGCCGTTCTTCTTGAACAGGGCGATGCTCTCGTTGTCGAGATAGGTGCCGTGCTCGATCGAGTCGCCGCCGGCCTTCAGGAAGGCGTTGATGCCGTCGACGCCGTGGGCGTGGGCGGTGACCTTGCGGCCCATGCGGTGGGCGGCGTCGACGATGGCCTCCAGCTCGGGACCCGAAAACTGCTGGGCCAGGCCCGCCGCCGTATTGGAGAGCACGCCGCCCGTGGCGGTGATCTTGATGATGTCGGCCCCGCGCCAGACCTGCTCGCGCACGGCCCGGCGGCAGTCATCGGCCCCCGAGCACACCGAGGTCGGTCGCAGGGCGTGCATGACCTCTTCGCTGTAGCCGTTGATGTCGCCATGGCCGCCATGGATCGAGACGGCCGAGCCCGAGGCCAGGATGCGCGGGCCCACCACGTCGCCGCGCCGGATGCCGGCGCGCAGGGCGAAGATCGCCTGATTGTCGGCGCCCAGGTCGGCCACGGTGGTGAAGCCGGCCATCAGGGTCTTGCGGGCGAAGCCGGCCCCGACCAGGGCGTCATCGGCCGAGGAGCGGGTCACGCCGTCCAGCCGCGAGGTCGGGCCCTGCTCGCCGGTCAGGTGGACATGGCTGTCGATCAGGCCCGGCAGGACGAAGCTGTCCTTGAGGTCGACGACCTTGCCGCCGGGCTCGGAGACATAGCCGTCGACGATGCGGGCGACCTTGCCGTTTTCCAGCACCAGGGTCTTGGCCGTCTCGACCTTGCCGGTGGCCGGATCGGCCAGCAGTCTGCCGGCCTGGACAAACAGCGTCCCCGTTTGGCCTTGGGCCGACGCCGATACCGCAAGCGACGTCGTCGCCAGAAGGGCGAGCACGCCCGTCGCCAGTTTACGCATTCAGATCAGGCCCCCGCCTTCTGCGCGAAGGTCCAGGCCCCTCTGGCCAGCACCGGCACGCGCGCTTCCATCAGCTGCGCATGGGCGCTGGCGGCCGTGCCGTCACGAACGCGGCCGACAATGCCCTGGCAGATGCCGGCCAGTCTGAAGAGGTTGTAGCTGAAGTACCAGTCCAGATTGGGCAGGCCGTCGCGGCCAGTCAGCTTGCAGTAGCGGGCCACGGCCTGCTCGATGGTCGGCACGCCATAGGCTTCCAGGTCCTTGATCTCGGCCAGGCCGCCGCGCTGGTCGGACGGCATCACCCAGTTCATCAGGAAATAGCTGAAATCGGCCAGCGGATTGCCAAGCGTCGACAGCTCCCAGTCCAGCACCGCCACCACGCGCGGCTCGGTGGCGTGCAGGATCATGTTGTCGAGGCGATAGTCGCCATGGACGATCGTGGTGCGGTCATCCTCCGGCGCCGAGGTCGGCAGCCAGGCCATCAGCCGGTTCATGTCCTCGAGATCGGTCGTCTCGCTGGCCTTGTATTGCTTGGTCCAGCGGTCGATCTGGCGCGAGAAATAGTTGCCCGGCTTGCCATAGTCGGCCAGGCCGACGGCGGCGTAGTCGACATTGTGCAGGGCGGCCAGGGTGTCGATCTGGGCCTCATAGATCGCTCGGCGCTCGGCCGGCTGATAGTCGGGCAGGGTGCCGTCCCACAGGATGCGGCCTTCGACATTGTCCATCACGTAGAAGATCGTGCCGATCACGTCCTCGTCCATGCACAGCGCATAGGCCTTGGCGACGGGGAAATTGGCCTTGCCCAGGCCCGAAATCACCTTGAATTCGCGGTCGACGGCATGGGCGGAAGGCAGCAGCTTGCCCGGCGGCTTGCGACGCAGGACGTATTTCTTGGCCGGCGTGACCAGCTGATAGGTCGGGTTGGACTGGCCGCCCTTGAACTGGCGCACCTCCAGCGGGCCCTTGAAGCCCTCGACATTGGCTTCCAGCCACGACGCCAGCTTGGCCTCATCGATCGCATGGCGCGGATCGACCGGCTTGGTGCCCGAGTTCAGGTCCTGAGCGGTCTCGGCTTCAGCCATGCGATTTCTCCCCAACGCTTGTTTGAACGGGAGTTTAGAGGGTGGCTCCGCCGACGCAAGCATCGATCCTCCCCCTGAAGGGGGAGGCGGCCGTCAGGCCGGTGCGGGAAGACGCCTCCGAGTCAGCAGCACTTCCCCCTCCGTCGCCTACGGCGACACCTCCCCCGCTAGGGGGAGGACTTCAGAGCGCCCGCCAGCCGATATCGCGGCGATAGAACCCGCCCGGCAGGCTGATGGTCTCCAGCGCCGCATAGGCCGCCTCGCGGGCCTCGTGCAGCGTCGCGCCCAGGGCGCAGACGTTCAGAACCCGGCCGCCGGACGCGACCAGCCGCCCCTCGGCGTCGCGGATCGTGCCGGCGTGGAAGACCACGGCCTGGTCGCCGAAATCGGCCTCGGCGCCCTCGATGACCCCGCCGGTCACCGGCGCGTCGGGATAGCCCTGCGCCGCCAGCACCACGCAGATCGCCGCCTCGTCGCGCCACACCAGCTTGGCCGCGCTGGCCAGCTCACCCTTCGCGGCGGCCAGCAGCAGCGGCACCAGGTCGCTTTGCAGGCGCAGCATCAGGGTCTGGCATTCGGGATCGCCGAAGCGGGCATTGTATTCGACCAGCTTGGGCCCCTGCGGGGTCAGCATCAGGCCAGCATACAGCACCCCCACATAGGGATTGCCCTCGGCGGCCATGCCCCTGACCGTGGGTAGAACCAGCTCGTTCCAGGCCTGGCGGACCAGGGCGTCGGTCAGGACGGGCGGCGGCGAATAGGTGCCCATGCCGCCGGTATTGGGACCCGTATCCCCGTCATAGGCTCGCTTGTGATCCTGAGCGGCGCCGAACAGCACGGCGGTCTTGCCGTCGCAGATCGCGAACAGCGAGGCCTCCTCGCCGTGCATGAACTCCTCGATCACCACCCGCGCCCCGGCCGTGCCGAACCGGCCGCCCAGCATGTCGAGCACGGCGGCGTCGGCCTGGGCCCGGTCCTCAGCGATCACCACGCCCTTGCCGGCCGCCAGGCCGTCGGCCTTGATCACGAAGGGGGCCTGCAGCGTATCGAGGAAGGCGCCGGCCGAAGCGGCGTCGGTGAACACGCCATAGGCCGCCGTCGGCAGGTCGTGACGGGCGCAGAAGTCCTTGGTGAAGGCCTTGGAGGTCTCCAGCCGCGCGGCCCGCTGGCTGCCGCCGAAACAGGGGATGCCGACTTCGGCCAGACGGTCGGCGAGGCCAACCTCGAGCGCCGATTCCGGGCCGACCACGACGAGGTCGGCGGCGATCTCCTGCGCCAGAGCGACCAGCCCCTCGACGTCCAGCACCTTGACGGCGCGCAGCTCGGCGACGGCCTCCATCCCCGGGTTGCCGGGCGCGGCCACAAGCCGTCCGCACAGCGGCGACTGGGCGATCTTCCAGGCCAGGGCGTGCTCGCGCCCGCCGGACCCGACGAGGAGGATGTTCAGCTTTTCCATGAGGCCGGGGTGTGGAACCAGAGGGCGGCGGGGTCAAGGCGCCCCGCGCACGGGTTCGCGTCCTCGCCGGTTTGAGCGGCGAGTTGGGGAGGCGGCGGAGCGTCCGGGCCAGGCCCGGTCCGCGACCGGCCGACTAACCCCTAGGCCGCCTCAACATCCAGCGAATACCCCGCCGACCGCACCGTCCGGATCGGATCGCCGTCCGCCGAGCCATTGAGCGCCTTCCGCAGCCGCCCGATGTGCACGTCCACCGTCCGCGCCTCGACATAGACGTCCGAGCCCCAGACCGCGTCCAGCAGCTGTTCGCGGCTGAACACCCGGCCCGGGTGCTGCATCAGATAGTCGAGCAGGCGGAACTCGGTGGGGCCCAGATGGACCTCCTTGCCCTGGCGCTTCACGCGGTGGGCGACGCGGTCGATGATGATGTCGCCGACCGTGATGCGGTCGTCGGCCAGGCCCGGGCGGATGCGGCGCAGCACCGCGCGGACGCGGGCGGTCAGTTCCACCATCGAGAACGGCTTGACCACATAGTCGTCGGCCCCGGTGTCGAGGCCGCGAATGCGGTCGCTCTCCTCGCCGCGCGCGGTCAGCATGATGATCGGCACGTTGCGGGTCTCGGCCCGGCCGCGCAGGCGGCGGCAGACCTCGATGCCCGAGACCTTGGGCAGCATCCAGTCGAGGATGACCAGGTCGGGCGCACGCTCGCTGGCCATGGTCAGGGCTTCCTCGCCGTCGCCGGCCAGGCCCACCTGATAGCCTTCCTTGTCGAGATTGTAGTGCAGGAGGGTGGCCAGGGCGTCCTCGTCCTCGACCACAAGCACGTAAGGCGTCATGGGAGCTCTCTCAGCGCGGGGTGTCGAGCTTCGGGCGCTTGGAGATGATCTCCTCGCCCGTGATCTCGAAGTGAATGATCTCGGCGATATTGGTGGCGTGGTCGCCGATGCGTTCCAGGTTCTTGGCCACGAAAAGCAGATGGGCGCAGGCGTTGATCGTGCGCGGATCGCCCATCATGTAGGTCAGCAGTTCGCGGAAGATGGCGTTGTAGTGCTCGTCGACCTCTTCGTCGCGGCTCCACACGCCGATGGCGCGTTCCAGGTCCGAGGCGCTGTAGGCGTCCAGCACGTCCTTCAGGCGCCCCTCGACCAGCTTGCCCATCCGCTCGATCGAGCGGGTCAGGGCGGTCATGGGCTCGGCGTCGGTCAGGATCAGGGCGCGCTTGCCGATGTTCTTGGCCATGTCGCCGCAGCGTTCCAGGCTCATCGAGATCTTCAGCGCGGCGACGGCGTGGCGCAGGTCCACGGCCATCGGCTGGCGCAGGGCGATCAGCTTGAAGGCCTTGCGCTCGATCTCGCCCTGCAGGGCGTCCAGGCGCTCGTCGCGGGCCACGACCTGCTGGGCCAGCGGGGCGTCACGGCGGGCGATGCACTCGACCGCGTCGGCGATCTGGGCCTCGGCCATGCCGCCCATGCGGGTGACCTCGGCCGTGAGGTGGTTCAGCTCTTCGCCGTAGGATTTGACGGTGTGTTCAGTCATCTGCTGGGTCCTAGCCGAAGCGGCCGGTGATGTAGTCTTGCGTGCGGGTGTCGCGAGGATTGGTGAACATGTCCTCGGTCGAGCCGCTCTCGACCAGCTTGCCCAGGTGGAAGAAGGCGGTCTTCTGCGAGACGCGGGCGGCCTGGGCCATCGAGTGGGTGACGATGACGATGCAGAACTGGCTGCGCAGCTCGTCGATCAGCTCCTCGATGCGGGCCGTGGCGATGGGGTCCAGGGCCGAGCAGGGCTCGTCCATCAGGATCACTTCGGGGCCGACGGCGATGGCGCGGGCGATGACCAGGCGCTGCTGCTGACCGCCGGACAGGCCGGTGCCGGGCTGGTGCAGGCGGTCGGCGACCTCGTTCCACAGGCCGGCCTTCTTGAGGCTGCTCTCGACGATGGCTTCCAGCTCGGCCTTGCCGGTGGCCAGGCCATGGATGCGCGGACCGTAGGCGACGTTCTCGAAGATGGTCTTGGGGAACGGGTTGGGCTTCTGGAACACCATGCCGACGCGCGAGCGCAGCACCACCGGATCGACGCTCTTGAGATTGACGTCGTTGCCGTCGATCTCGATCGAGCCCGAGACCTTGGCCGACGGGATGGTGTCGTTCATCCGGTTGATGCAGCGCAGGAAGGTCGACTTGCCACAGCCCGACGGGCCGATGAAGGCGGTGACCGACTTGCCCGGGATGTCGATATTGACGTCGAACAAGGCCTGCTTGTCGCCGTAGAACACGTTGACGTCCTTGGCGCGGATCTTGATCTCGCCGGTCGGGGCCGGGGAATGGATCTGCGGCGCGGCCGTGCGGATCACGGGAGCGGAGACGGAATCGTCGGGGCTGGCGGTGGGCATGGCGTGTCCCTGGACGAGGGGAAAGGCGGAAGGGTTCAGGATCATGTGACTACCAGCGACGCTCGAAGCGCCGGCGCAGGATGACGGCCGCGGCGTTCATGACGATCATGAAGACCAGAAGGACGATGATGGCCCCGGCGGTGCGCTCGTGGAAGGCGCGCTCCGAAGCGTTCTCCCAGATGAACACCTGCACGGGCAGGACGGTGGCGGCGCCGGTGAAGCCCTCGGGCACGCCGGGCACGAAGGAGACCATGCCGATCATCAGCAGTGGCGCGGTCTCGCCCAGGGCGTGGGCCAGCGACAGGATCGCGCCGGTCATCACGCCGGGCATGGCCAGCGGCAGCACGTGGTGGAACACCGTCTGGGTCTTGGACGCGCCGACGCCCAGGGCGGCTTCGCGGATCGAGGGCGGCACGGCCTTCAGCGCCGAGCGGGTGGCGATGATCACGGTCGGCAGGGCCATCAGGGCCAGCACCAGACCGCCGACCAGCGGCGAGCTTCGCGGCACGTGCAGCCAGTTGATGAACAGGGCCAGGCCCAGCAGGCCGTAGACGATCGACGGCACGGCGGCCAGGTTGTTGATGTTGACCTCGATGACGTCGGTCCAGCGGTTCTTCGGGGCGAACTCTTCCAGATAGACGGCGGCCATCACGCCCACCGGCACGGCGATCAGGGCGGTGATCAGCAGCATCATGGCCGAGCCGACCACGGCGCCCAGCACCCCGGCCTGTTCCGGCTCGGTGGAGTCCGAATTGGTGAAGAAGGCGAAGTTGAAGCCCGACTTGACCGAACCGTCCTTCTTCAGCTGTTCCAGCCAGTCCAGTTGCTGGTCGTCCAGCTTGCGGTCTTCCTGGGCGGTCGAGCGCTTGATCTGGCCCTTATAATAGAGGTCGGCGTCGGCCTTGAACGGGCCGGTGACGGTCACCGTCTTGCCGATCAGCGACTTGTCGGCCTTCAGCTGGTTGAGCAGCTGGAAGCCCAGGTCGCGCGAGGTGAGATCCATCACCTTGCCCGAGGTCAGGCCCAGCTCGTCATCGGCGACGCCCAGCTTCTTCATCATCGCCTCGGCGACGATGTAGTCATAGTTGACGCCTTCCAGATCGGCGGCGTCGATCCGCTCGGGGTTCAGATAGACCGGCACGCTCAGCGTGTGGGTCTGGAAGGTGGTGTAGCCCTGGCCGACGATGCGGCCGACCAGCACCACCAGGAAGATCATGGCGATGGTGATGGCGGCCAGGCCCTGGGCCTTGAACCAGGTCTCGGCGCGGTGGCGCTTCTTCAGGCGGGCTTCCATGGCGGTCTGGGCGCGCGCGGCGGAACCGACAGGTGCGGCGGCGTCAGTCATACTGTTCCCGATACTTCTGGACGATGCGCAGGGCGATGATGTTCAGGCCCAGGGTCACGACGAACAGGGTCAGGCCCAGGCCGAAGGCCGCCAGGGTCTTGGGGCTGTCGAACTCCTGGTCGCCGGTCAGCAGGGTGACGATCTGGACGGTGACGGTGGTCACGGTGTCCAGCGGATTGGCGGTCAGCTTGGCCTGCAGGCCGGCGGCCATGGTGACGATCATGGTCTCGCCCACGGCGCGCGACACGGCCAGCAACATGGCGGCCATGATGCCCGGCAGCGCGGCGGGCAGGACCACCTTCTTGACGGTCTCGGACTTGGTGGCGCCCATCGCATAGCTGCCGTCGCGCAGGGACTGCGGCACGGCGTTGATGATGTCGTCCGACAGCGACGAGACGAACGGGATCAGCATGATGCCCATCACCACCCCGGCCACCAGGGCCATCTGGTTCTGGACCTGCATCAGGTACTGGCCGATCCCGTCCAGCGGACCGCCGACCAGTTGAGCGCCGACGCCATTGAAGAAGGCCCGGAACAGCGGGCCCACGGTCAGGGCGGCGAAGAAGCCGTAGACCACGGTCGGCACGCCGGCCAGGATCTCCAGCAGCGGCTTGATCGTCGCGCGCACCGGGCGGTTGGCGTATTCCGACAGATAGATCGCCGAATAGAGGCCCACCGGAGCCGCCACGGCCATGGCGATCAGCATGATCAGGAAGGTGCCGGCGAACAGCGGCACCGCGCCGAACGCGCCCTCGGCCGCGACCTGGTCGCTGCGCATGGCGATCTGCGGGCTCCACTCCGTCCCCAGCAGGAACGACAGCGGCGACACGCTCTGGAAGAACCGCCAGCTTTCCCAGACCAGCGACAACACGATGCCCAGGGTGGTCAGGACGGCGGCGATCGAGCAGGCCATCAACAGGCCGCCGACCCAGCCCTCGACCCGGTTGCGGGCCCGGAAGTCGGCCGACAGGCGGGGGAAGGCCAGCAGGAACCCGGCCAGGGCGACCACGGCCGCCAGGCCCAGCACGGAGAAGCGGATAAGAGCGTCGATGCGACGGGCCTCGGCGACCTTGACGTCCAGGGCGCTCTTCAGCTCGCCCTCATAGGCGATCTCGCTGGGCGAAACGCCCTGGGCGATGGCCTGGGCGTCGCTGAAGAACACCGCCTGGCGGTCGACATCCAGGGCCTGGACGACGGCCGGGCGCTGGGCCTGCAGCATGGCGTCCTCGACGCGGTCGCCGAACATGGCGCCCAGCAGCAGCAGCAGGGCGGCGGGCGCGCCGGCCCAGAGCGCGGCATAGCTGCCATAATAGCCGGGAAGAGAATGCAGGACACGCTTGGCGCCGCCGGCGTTGGTCACGGCGCGGCGCTTGCCAAGCATGAAGGCGATGCTGGAAAACAGCGCCAGAAACAGGAGCGAAAGCCAGGTCAGCATGCGTGCGGCGGGGTCTTGCGCGAGAGGTTACGATGGCGCCGCCCAACGCGTCGCCCCGCCCGGATCGAGCTATGCCCGCCCGGCGCTGTGCTTATGCGACGTTTCAATGACAGTTCGATGACGGTGGCGGGTCCAATCCGGGCCCCCAACATGGCCAAGCTGAAACACATCGAGGCGCTGTTGTAATCGCAACGCAACGAAGCCCCGGCAAGACCGTTCCGGCGCAGGTCCTGGCGCGCATCGCGAGCCCTCTCTTGCGCGCCTGGGACCGTCTGGAGACCTGACTTGAAAATCCCCGACTTGAGAATCGATGTGACCACCCGGCCCGACGACCTCGCGGCGCGCCCCCGGCGAACCGCCCTGATGCTGGGCGCCTGCGCCGCCCTGATGGCCGCTCCGGCCCTGGCGCGCCAGACCGCCGCGCCCACCTCGACTCCCGCCACCGCGCCCTCCGAGGCGGAAGACGACACCTACGAGGTCGACGCCCTGACGGTCACCGCCTCACGCCAGCAGCCCGGCGCGGTGACCGGCGACATTCCGCCGGAACTGCAGCTGTCCCCGCGTGACATCCGCGCCTATGGCGTCTCGACGGTCGCCGAACTGATCACCGCCCTTGAGCCCCAGACCTCCTCGGCCCGCGGCGGCGCGGCCGGCGGCCGGCCGGTGATCCTAGTCAATGGCGGCCGCATCTCCAATTTCGGCGAGGTGCGCGACATTCCCACCGAAGCCATCGCCCGGGTCGACATCCTGCCCGAGGAGGTCGCGCTGAAGTACGGCTACCGCGCCGACCAGAAGGTCGTGAATCTGGTTCTGCGCCGCCGTTTCCGCGCCACCACCGTCGAGGCGGGCGCCAAGCTGCCCACCCAGGCGGGCGGCGCCGACACCCTGGATGCGCGGCTCAACCACCTGCGGATCCAGCGCGACACCCGCGTGATGGTCGACGCCAAGGTCACCGACCAGAGCGCGCTCTACGAGACCGAACGCGACCTGGCCCAGCCACGCTCCGACGCGATGTTCCGCACCCTGGTCCCGGACCAGAGCACCTGGGCCGTCAACAGCGTGTTCTCGCGTCCGATCAAGGACGGGGTCTCGGGTACGATCAACGCCAGCCTGGAAGGCAGCGACAGCACCAGCTGGCTGGGCCTCAACACCCTGGCGACGGGGCCCCTGCGCCGTGAGGCGGAAAGCCTGACCGGACATCTGGGCGGCGGCCTGATCGGGGCGGTCAAGGGCTGGCGCTGGAGCGTCACCGGCAATGCCGAGCGCGCCAAGAGCGACAGCACCACCGAGCGGGTGATCAGCGGCCTGGCCTATCGCGACGTTTCCAACTCGATCTCGACCTCGGCCGACGTCCAGGGCGATTTCAGCGGGACCCTGCTGCGCATTCCCGCCGGCGCCATCACCACGACGGTCACGGGCGGGTTCGAGACCGTCAAGCTGGAGAGCGATTCGGTGCGGGCCGGCGTGGTACGCTCGGGCGAGCTGTCGCGTGACACCGGCAGCGCCAAGCTGAACTTCGACCTGCCCCTGACCAGCGTGCGCAACGATGTGCTGCCGGGGCTGGGCAATCTGTCGCTGAACCTGAACCTGGCCGCCGACAAGCTGTCGGATTTCGGAACCCTGACCACCATCGGCTACGGCGCCAACTGGTCGCCGATCGAGAAGCTGCGGGTCATCGCCTCGGTGACCCGTGACCAGGGCGCCCCCAGCCTGGCGCAGATCGGCGATCCCGAGCAGCTTACCCCGGGCGTACAGGTCTATGACTTCCGGCGCGGAGAAACCGCCGTGATCTCGCGCCTGACCGGCGGCAATCGCGCGCTGCGTGAGGAAGAAGGCCGGGTGATCAAGCTGGGGCTCAGCCTCAAGCCGTTCGACAAGACCAACCTGACCCTGACGACCAACTACACCAATTCCCGGACCGATGACCTGATCTCCAGCTTCCCGACGGCGACCAGCCAGATCGAGGACGCCTTCCCCGAACGCTTCGTGCGCAACGCGTCGGGCCAGCTGGTGCAGATCGACGCGCGGCCGATCAATTTCGACCGTCGTCAGACCGACGAACTGCGCACGGGCTTCACCTTCCGCAAATCCTTTGGTCCCCAGCCCCAGCCCGGCCAGTTCCGACAGCGGCTGGCCGCCCAGGCCCAGACGCAAGGTCAGGCCGCCGGCGCGACACCCGCCGCGGGACAGGCCAAGCCGGCCGCCGACCGGCCCGGAGCCGCCAACGAGCCGGAGCCGCCGCCCAGCGACGGTCCGCCGCCGCAGGCCCTGGCCAGCGGGGCCCGGTCCGAGAGCGGCGCCCCCCCCTCTGGCGGCCCTGGCGGCTTTGGGGGTCCAGGCGGCTCCGGCGGCGGGTTTGGCGGCGGTTTCGGCGGCGGCGGCGGACCGCCCGGCGCGGGGACGTTCCAGATCGGCGTCTATCACACGGTCAAGTTCACCGACGAGATCGTCATCCGGTCGGGCCTGCCGACCCTGGACCTGCTGGACGGCGCCTCGCTGGGCTCCGGCGGCGGAACGCCGAAGAACCAGATCGACGTGCAGGGCAATGTCTCGCGAAGCGGCCTCGGCGCCAGCCTCAACGCCCGCTGGCAGGAGGGCACCGTCGTGCGCGGCTCGGGCGCCGTCGGGGCTCAGGATCTGTCGTTCTCGGCCCTGACCACCGTGAACCTGCGCCTGTTCGCCGATCTGGGCGCCCAGCCGGCCCTGCGCGGCAAGCCGTTCTTCCGGGGGGCGCGGATCAGCGCCTCGGTCGACAACCTGTTCGACGCCCGCCAGACGGTTCGCGCGCCGGACGGCACGACGCCCATCACCTATCAGGAGGACTATCTGGATCCTCGCGGACGGGTGATGCGGGTCTCGTTCCGCAAACTGTTCTGACGACAGCGCCCGCTTCCCGGCAGCAGCCGGGAGGCGGGCCTCAGGCCTGGGCCTCGGCCGCCACGCCCCGCGCCGCCCCGGCCTTGGCCATGGGGAAATAGACCCCAAAGGTCGCGCCCTCGCCCAGCATGCTCTCGACCGTCAGACCGCCCCGGTGCCGGTTCATGATGTGCTTGACGATGGCCAGGCCCAGGCCGGTGCCGGAACGGTCGCCGCTCTTCTGGCCCTCGACGCGGTAAAAGCGTTCGGTCAGGCGCGGCAGGTGCTCGCGGGCCAGGCCCGGCCCGCGATCGGTGACCCGCAAGGCCGCATAGCGCTCGCCGGCCGCGTGATCGGGGGTCAATAGCGACATCCGCGCCGCCGCCGGATCGCGCGGGGTCGCCGCCGCGTCGGCCGACAGCCCCGGATAGATCTCGACCCGCACCACGCCGTCGCGCGGGGTATATTTGATGGCGTTGTCGACCAGGTTCTGGATCACCTGGATGATCTGGTCGCGGTCGCCCTCGACCACGGCCGCGCCGCGCGGCGGCAGGACGGGGTCGAAGCTCACGGCCTTTTCCTTGGCCTGAGGCGCCAGGGCGTCGATGACGTCGATCGTGGCCATGGCCAGATCCACGCGGCCCAGCGGCGCGATGTGCTCGTTCAGCTCGATGCGCGACAGGCTCATCAGGTCGTCGATCAGCCGCGACATCCGCTCGGCCTGGGCCAGCATGATGCCCAGGAACTTGTCGCGGGCCCCGGCGTCGTCCTTGGCGTGGCCGCGCAGGGTCTCGATGAAGCCCGACAGCGAGGCCAGCGGCGTGCGCAGCTCGTGGCTGGCGTTGGCCAGGAAGTCCGCACGCATGCGCTCCACCCGGTGGAACTCGGTCTCGTCGCGGAACATCAGGATCGCCAGGCGCCG
>CAYRTE010000012.1:0-53022 GCA_964427205.1 uncultured Caulobacter sp. | reverse complement strand
CCAGGAAATCGGCGCGGGTGCGTTCGCTGCGGCGGGCGTCGGTCTCGTCGCGCATCACCAGCAGGGCCAGGCGAGAGCCCTGGGCGCTCTCGCTCAGCGGGCGGGCATAGGCCAGCCACGACCGCCCCTGGGTTCCGCCCGTCTCATATTCCACGGCGCGCTCGATATTGCCGAACAGGGCCTCGTCCACCGCCTCCAGCACCTGGGGGTTGCGCACGGCGGTGACCAGCAGGGTTCCCTCGCGCTGGATCCGGAAAAGCTCGCGGGCGGCGGCGTTGGCGAACACGAAGCGGCGGCCGGTCAGATCGTCGGCCTCCTCGGCGGCGATCACCATCAGCGGATCGGGCAGGCGCTCCAGAATCACGCCGTAGGGCGGGCCGCCGCGCTCCGGAACCGGGGCCAGCGTGGCGACCGTGCTGACCCGCGCCCGCCTCGCCCTGTGCCTGGCGTTCAGATAGAGGCCGCCGGCCGCCGTCGCCAGGGCCGCCGCCAGGGCGGGTCCCATCTGGGCGGCGCCGGTGATAGCCAGGGTCAGAATCGCGGCGGGTCCGACGATCAGCGGCAAGGCGGCGCGGTCGAGCAACCGCGAGACAATAGGAGCGGAGTGTTTCTCCGGCGACATGAACAAGCGCCTCGTTTCTCGCCGTTGAGGGGATTCGACGAACCAGATATGGCGCCCCGGCATGCCATGCGATAGACGGTTGGCCGCTCTAATGCGTGTCGTTGGCGTTGCTCACCGCAATTTCGCCGCAACGTGACGCAAGTTAGGGTCTGGGTTCTTATCCGAGGTGGTTGTTCGTAATGCAGCGCAAGGTCCTGGTCGCGACAGTCGCAGCCGCTCCTCTCCTGGCTTTGGCGTTTGGCGCTTACGCTGAAACCTCGGTCACCACGGCGCGCACCACGCCGATCGCGACGTCGACCGCCAACAATGGCGCGGCCGACGACGTGAGGGTGACGGCGGACGGCTCCATCAAGCCGACCACGTCCGGGGCGCTGATCACGCTGGACAGCAACAACAAGGTCGTAAGCCTGGGGACCCTGTCCACCGTCGGCGTCAACGACTCGACCGGCATCCTGATCCTGGGCGGCAAGACCGGCTCGGTCAGCAATGGCGCCGCGATCACGATCAACGAAGACTACACGCCCACCGACACCGATTCCGACGGCGACACCGACGGCGCCTTCGCCACGGGCTCCAACCGTTACGGCGTCCGCCTGACGGGGGCCGGCGCCTTCACCGGCGACATCGTCAACGAGACCGCCGGCGCCATCACCATCGAGGGCAACAATTCGGCTGGCGTGTCGCTGGAAAGCGCCCTGGTCGGCAATTTCACCAACAATGGCTCGGTCACCCTGCTGGGCGACAACGGGGCCGGCATCCGCGTCGCCGCGCCCGTGACCGGCAAGGTCACCGTCAATGGCGGCGTTTCGGTGATCGGCAAGAACACGGTCGGCGTCGCGGTCGATGGCGATGTCAGCGGCGCGTTCGTGGTGCAGGGCGGCGTCAGCGCCACCGGCTATCGCTACACCACCCGCCCCTCGCTGCTGACCGACCGCGCCAAGCTGGACGCCGATGACCTTCTGCAGGGCGGCTCGGCCGTGCGCGTCACGGCCAATGTGGCCGGCGGCGTGCTGCTGGACATCCCGCCCAAGGACACCGACACCACCAAGGCCGACGAAGACGGCGACGGCGTCGCCGACGCCAGCGAAGGCGCCGCCTCGCTGACCACCTATGGCGCGGCTCCGGCCCTGCTGATCGGCTCCGACACCCGCGCCGTCACCATCGGCGCGGTCGGAACCGGCGAAAACGCCTATGGCCTGGTCGTGCGCGGCGCGGTCAGCGCGGGCGGCGTCTATGACGGCGTCACCAGCACGGCCATCCAGATCGGCGGCAATGCGGGCCAGGCGACCACCCTGGCGGGCGGCGTCAAGCTGTCCTCGACCGTGGCCTCCAGCGCCTATGAAGCCAACGCCACGGGCGTGCAGCTGAAGGCCGGCGCCACCGTGCCCACCCTGTGGAACCAGGGCTCGATGTCGGTCTTCACCGTGTCGGAAGGAACCTTCGACTCGCGGGCCGTCGCCATCGACGCCGGCGCCTCGATGACCACCTTCCGCAACGACGGGGCGATCACCTCGACGGTCGGCGGCGAAAAGGGCAACGCCTATGGCGTCATCGACTATTCGGGCCTGCTGACCAACATCACCAACAACGGCAAGATCTCGACCTCGGTGGTCGCGACCGATGACGCCCAGGACACCGACGACACCGACCTGCTGCCCGGCAACGAGACGGTGACCGGCAAGTCGGTGGCCATCGACGTCAGCCGCAACACCACCGGCGTAACCCTGGTCCAGGCCGGCCTGACCGATGGCGACGACGGCGCCGACGGCGTGGCCGATGCGGACGCCGACAGCGACGGCGTGGACGATGGCGACGAACCCTCGATGCTGGGCGCGATCCGCTTCGGTTCGGGCGCGGACACCTTCCGGGTGATGAACGGCTCGGTGATCGGCGACATCTCGTTCGGGGCCGGCGCCGACACCTTCGTGGTCGATGGCGGCGCGCTGGTGCTGGGCGCGCTGACCGACTCCGATGGCAAGCTGGCGATCACGGTTGGCAAGGGCAGCCTGGGCATCGCCAACGCCGCGACCATCAACGCCACCAGCCTGAACATCGGCTCGAGCGGCAAGATCCTGTTCACCGCCGACCCGACCGCCGGGACCAACACCAAGCTGCAGGTCTCCGGCGCGGCCAATATCGCCACCGGCGCCGAGCTGGGCATCCGCCTGACGGGCCTGGTCAAGCAACCCACCTCCTACACGGTGATCTCGGCCGGCAGCCTGACGGTTGGCTCGATCGGCCAGGCCCTGCTGGCCGATTCGCCCTATCTCTATGTCGCCTCCAGCCGCGCCGACACCAACAACGTCTATATCGACGTGCGTCGCCGCACGGCCGCCGAGATCGGCATGAGCCGCTCGCAGGCCGGCGCCTATGACGCGGTGTTCGCCGCCCTGGGCGAGAACACCGACCTGTCGACCGCCTTCCTGGCCCAGAACGGCAAGGACGGGTTCCTGGGCCTTTATGACCAGATGCTGCCCGACCAGGGCGAAGGGCTGTTCGCCTCACTGCAGGCCGCCAACCAGATGATTTCGGCCGCCACCGCCGTCCGACCCGATCCGGGCGAGCGCTATGGCCCCGACAGCCTGTGGATCCAGGAGATCAACTCGCTGGTCCGCCGCGACGCCGGCCCCACGGCCGGCTCGGACAACCAGGCGTTCGGCTTCGTGGCCGGCTATGAGGCCATGGGCGACGCGGGCGGCGCCCTGGGCCTGACCCTGGCCTATGTCAATGTCGAGGAACACGACACGGTCGCCAAGGTCGGCGAGCAGACCACCGCCTCGTTCGTGCAGGGCGGCGCCTACTGGCGCCGGTCGGTCGGCGGCTGGCGCCTGAACGCCGGCGGCGGCGGCGGCTATGGCTGGTTCAGCGGCGATCGCCGCCTCATCGCGCCGGACGCCAATGGCGACGGCGTGGCCGACCTGATCCTGGCCAACAGCGCCGACTGGAACGGCGCGACCCTGAACGCCTTCGCCGGCGCCGCGTACGAGCAGAAGTTCGGCCGCTATTTCGTCCGCCCCGAGGGCCGGGTCGACTATGTCTGGCTGCGTGAGGGCGAGCGCAAGGAAACCGGCGCTGGCTCGGGTTTCGACCTGACCGTCGAGGAGCGCACCTCCAGCAATCTGAGCGGCGAGTTCGGCATCGCCTTCGGCGCCGACTTCGGCAAGGACGTCTGGTGGCGCCCGGAAGTGCGGGTCGGCTATCGCCAGACCCTGGCCGGCGAGACCGGCGACACCGTCGCCAAGTTCAAGAACGGCAACCCCTTCACCCTGGCCGCGCTCGACGACAAGCAGGGCGCCGCGACCCTGGGCTTCGCGCTCAAGGCCGGCACGCCGATGTCGTACCTGGCCCTCGAAGGCGGCGTCGAAGCCGCCAAGAAACAGAAGCGCTATAATCTGCGCCTCACCGGCCGGGCGATGTTCTAGACCCGAGCCCGCCCCGGCCCCTTGCGGGCCCCATCGATCCCAGAGCCTCCCTTCGCGACCGCGGCGGGAGGCTCTTTGATTTTGAACACCCCCCAAGCTGCGCTGTGACGAAATGTCCCGGCGGGACTAACCGCGCGTTAAGCCGACATCTCGTTGTGTCGGCTCACGTTTTTCTGGCCCCGGCCGGGAGGCCAAGCCGCGCCCGCAGATTTTCTTACGGCCGGTTTTCCTAATCTCTATTCACGAGCTAGGAATAATCGTTTTCCCTAGCTCCAGCAGGACGGCTCGCCGAGGCGGGTCGATAGGGGAATACCAATGACCACCAAGACCACCCTGCGAACGACCCTGATCGCCGGCGTTTCGTTCCTGACCATGGCCGGCGCCGCCAGCGCCCAGACCAGCCAGGACGCCGACGCCCGCATCGCCGCGCTGGAAGCCCAGCTCGCCGCCCTGTCCGGCCAGATCGCCGATCTGAAGGCCGCCAGCATCGCCAAGGTCAAGGATGTCCGCGCGGCCCCGTCGGCCACGACCGTGACCCTGTCGAACGGCCGCCCCACCATCACGACCGGCGACGGCGCCTTCTCGGCGTCGTTCCGCGGCGTGTTCCAGGCCGACGCGGCCATCTATGACCAACGCGACGCTGGCCCGCTGTCGACCGATTTCCGTCGCGGATCATTCGGCGACGCCGTCGAGAACGATCGCGCCCGCGACATGGCCGACGGCGCCAATGTCCGACGCGCCCGCATCGGCATGGAAGGCAAGCTGTTCGGCGCCTTCGACTACAACATGATGTACGACTTCGGCGGCTCGGGCGTGGAAGAGGCCGGCAAGATCTCCGCCGCCTGGGTGCAATACAGCGGCTATCCCGTGAAGCTGCGCGTCGGCGTCTTCCCCCCGGTCACCAGCCTTGAGGACGCCTCCAACTACACCGCCTCGCTGTTCGTCGAGCGGGCCTCGGTCGCCGAGACCGTGCGCGGCCTGGCCGGCGGCGATGGTCGCGCCGCGATCGGCCTGATGGCCAATGGCGAGCGCTGGAACGTCTCGGCCGCCCTCACCGGCAACACCGTCACCACCCAGACCTATGACGAGCAGCTGGGCTTTGTCGGCCGCGTGGCCCACGTGCCCTTCAAGGGCAAGGGCTGGCTGGTCCATGTCGGCGCCAACGCCAACCTGATCATCGACCCCGCCGCCGGGGGCCCCGACGTGGCCTCGGCGGGCGGCGCGGTGACCAATATCCGCCTGCGTGACCGGCCTGAACTGCGGGTCGACAGCGCGCGCCTGATCGACACCGGCAATATCGACGCCGATGGCGTCACGGCCCTGGGCCTGGAACTGGGCGGCCAATACAAGAACTTCTACGCCCAGGGAGAGTATTTCCAGATCGATGTCGAGCGCCGCACCGGGGCCCTGAGCGACCCCAAGTTCGACGGCTGGTACGTGCAGGGCGGCTGGACCCTGACGGGCGAGCCGCGTCGCTACAACACCGCGACGGCTGGTTTCGACAGCCCACGCCCGGCCAAGCCGTTCAATCCCAAGAAGGCCCAGTGGGGCGCGGTCGAACTGGCCGCCCGCTATTCGACCTTTGACCTGAACCACCTGGCCGGTGGCCCCGGCAATCCGACCCTGCCCGGCGCGATCCGCGGCGGCGAGCAGACGATCATCTCGCTGGGCCTGAACTGGTATCTCAACAACGTCGTTTCGCTGTCGGGTTCGTATCGTAACGTCGAGGTCCGTCGTCTGTCGCCGGGCGGAACCGCCTTCGGCGCCGGCTCGACCCCGGTCGCCGGCGCCCAGGTCGGCCAGGACCTCGATATCTGGTCCCTGCGAACCCAGTACGCGTTTTAACTCAAGCCATCGGCCAAGGATGCTCCGACATGACCCGTCAATTCGACAGACCCACGCGTCGGAGCGTCCTTGGCTCGGTATCAGCGGGCGCGGCGGCCGTCGCCGCGCCGGCCCTGATCGCGGGCCAGGCCCAGGCCCGGGTCAAGCCGCTGACCCTGCTGAACGTCAGCTATGACCCCACGCGCGAGCTCTACAGGGACATCAACGCCGCCTACGCCCGCTACTGGAAGGAAAAGGTCGGTCAGACCCTGACCATCAACCAGAGCCATGGCGGCTCGGGCAAGCAGGCCCGCTCGGTGATCGACGGCCTGCAGGCCGATGTCGTCACCCTGGCGCTGGCCTATGACATCGACCAGATCGCGGCCCGCGCCAAGCTGCTCCCGGCCAACTGGCAGTCGCGTCTGCCAAACAATTCCACGCCCTACAGCTCGACGATCGTGTTCCTGGTCCGCAAGGGCAATCCTCTGAAGATCAAGGACTGGGGCGACCTGATCAAGCCCGGCGTCGACGTCATCACGCCCAATCCCAAGACCTCGGGCGGGGCGCGCTGGAACTATCTGGCCGCCTGGGCCTGGGCGCTGAAGCAGCCCGGCGGCAATCCGGCCAAGGCCCAGGCCTATGTCGCCGCGCTGTTCAAGAATGTGCCGATCCTCGACACCGGCGCGCGCGGCGCGACCACCACCTTCACCCAGCGCGGCATCGGCGATGTCCTGCTGTCGTGGGAGAACGAGGCCTACCTCGCCCAGGAAGAACTGCCGGGCAAGTTCGACATCGTCTATCCGTCGCTGTCGATCCTGGCCGAGCCGCCGGTGGCGATCGTCGACAGGAACGTCGACCGTCGCAAGACCCGCCTGGCGGCCGAGGGCTATCTGAACTTCCTCTACAGCCCCCTGGCCCAGGAGCTGATCGCCAAGCACCACTATCGCCCGCGCAACGCGGCCGTGGCGGCCAAATATGCGGCCAAGTTCAAGACGCTGCCGCTGGTGACCATCGACGACACCTTCGGCGGCTGGAAGAAGGCCCAGGCCACGCACTTCGCCGACGGCGGCGTCTTCGACAGGATCTACCAGCCCAGGTAGGCGCCACCGCGGGGCGCTCATCCTCCCCTTTGTCGTCCCGCGCGCGCGGCGTGAATCCTAAACCGGGTTCACGCCGCGCCTGATTCCGGCGAGTGTTGGCTGGCCGACACAGGACGGAACCCGTTGGGTCCCGACACGTTGGCGAACCGTGAGGAACGCGATGTCAGGCCCGGGCGACAAGATGACGGACCTATCGCAGTCGCTGCGCGATCTGGAGCAGGTGGTCGCCGAACGCACGCGAGAACTGACCCAGGCCCTGGAGCAGAAGACCGCCCTGCTTCATGAGGTGGACCACCGGGTCAAGAACAACCTGCAGCTCATCTCCTCGCTCCTGCTGCTGCAGAACCGGCGCGTCGCCGATCCGGCGGTCAAGCGCGCGCTGCGCGGCATGCTGGATCGCGTCAACGCCATCGCCACCGTGCATCGACGCCTGTTCCAGAGCGATGATGTCGAGCGCTTCGACGTCTCGGCCTTCGTGCGCGATCTGGTCGCCGACGTCATCGGCTCGTCGGGCCGCGACAATATCCAGTTCAGCCTCGATCTGGAGCGTGTGGATGTGGCCGCCTCCAAGGCCGCGCCCCTGGCCCTGGTGATCAACGAACTGGTCTCCAACGCCATGCTTCACGCCTTTCCCGACGGGCGCGCGGGGCGGATCTTCGTGGGCATCACGCGAATCGACGAGGCGTTCCGGATCGAAATCACCGACGACGGCGTTGGTATGACAGCTTCGACGCGGTCGTCGGGCTTTGGCCTCACCATCGTTCAGTTGCTGTGCCAGCAACTGAAGGCGAAATTCGAGACCACCGACGCCGCGCCGGGCGCCCGGGTTGTCATCAACCTGCCCGTGGACAACCCGGCCAGTTAGCGCCGGCGAGGATATGTGATGAGTGAAAAGCCGCTTGGCGTTCTGATCGTGGAGGATGAGGTCCTTCTCGCCACCGAGCTGGAGTTCCTGCTCCAGGAGGCCGGCTGCCGGTCGGTCGGCCACGCCATGAGCTCGGACGAGGCGATCTCCCTGGCCCATGATCTTCACCCCGACCTGGCCCTGGTGGACGTCCACCTGTGCGACGGCCCCACCGGGGTCGACGTCGCCCGTCGCATCCATGACGATTGCGGGGCCGTGGCCCTGTTCATGACCGCCAATGTCAAGCGCCTGCCCGACGACTTCGCCGGCGCGTGCGGCGTGATCGGCAAGCCCTATTCCAGCCCCGGGGTGAAGATGGCCCTGTCCTATCTGACCTCGTGCATGCGCAACGGACAGGCCCCGGGTCCGGCGCCGGTGGGCCTGACCCTGTCGCCGGCCTATGCCGAGCTGTGGGGCCTGACCCAGACCGCCAAGGCCGGCTGACCATGGCCGCGTCGCCCGCGGCCGTCGCGGTCGGGGTAGCGGCCGCCCTGCTGTCGATCACCAGTTTCGCGCCCCAGATGGTGAAGATCTGGCGCGAGCGTGACGCCTCGGCCGTGTCGCTGCGGACCTATCTGGTCACCGTGGCGGGGTTCATCTGCTGGACCCTGTATGGCGTGCTGATCCAGGCCTGGCCGGTGATCGCCTCCAACCTGGCCTGCCTGGCGATGTCGGCCGGCGTGCTGGCCATGAAATGGCGCTTCGATCGCAAGACGGGCTGACGCCTCGAACGTCCTCTTTTGAGTGACAGGGGGGGCGGGGTCCGCTATCGAGACCCGCCCTTTTCGCACAGGATCCGCAACCTTGACCGACGCCGCCGAGGAAGCGGGCTGGGCCACCGCCAAGACCCTGGCCGAGGCCCTGCCCTATATCCAGATCTATGACCGCGAGACGGTGGTGATCAAATACGGCGGTCACGCCATGGGCCAGGAAGACGTGGCCAAGGTGTTCGCCGCCGACGCGGTGCTGCTGAAGCTGCTGGGCGTCCATCCGGTGGTGGTGCACGGCGGCGGCCCGCAGATCAGCCGCATGCTCGAGCGGGCCGGCGTCAAGTCGACCTTCATTGACGGCCTGCGCGTCACCGACGAAGCGACCATGGAAGTGGCCGAGATGGTGCTGTCGGGCGCCATCAACAAGGAAATCGCCAACTGGATCACCCTGGCCGGCGCCGAAGCCGACGTGCGCGGCGTGGGCCTGTCGGGCAAGGACGCCCGGATGATCACCGCCGAGAAGGTGACCCGCACCAAGCGCGACCCTGACAGCAATATCGAGCAGGTCGTCGACCTGGGCTTCGTGGGCGAGCCGACCAAGGTCGATCCGCACATCATCCAGGCCCTGTTGTCGTCCGAGACCGACTACATCCCGGTGATCGCCCCGATCGGCGTGTCCGAGGCCGGCCAGACCTTCAACATCAACGCCGACACCGTCGCCGGCGCCCTGGCCGCGGCGCTGAAGGCCAAGCGGATGCTGATGCTGACCGACATCGCCGGCGTTCTGGACGCCAACGGCCAGTTGATCCGTCAGATGACCGTCGAGGAAGCCCGCGGCCTGATCGCGAGCGGCGTCGCCAGCGGCGGCATGATCCCCAAGCTGGAAAACGCCATCCACGCCGTGGAGTCCGGCGTCGAGGCCGTGGTCATCCTGGATGGCCGCCGTCCGCACGCCATGCTGGTGGAACTGTTCAGCGAGCACGGCGCCGGCACGCTGATCTCGAAATGACTCCAGACCTCTCCCACGTTGAGACCTGGCTCTTCGACCTCGACAACACCCTGTATCCCGCCGAGTGCGAATACATGGCCCTGATCGAGGGCAAGATGACCGACTTCATGGAGCGGGCCACCGGCCTACCTCGCGAAGAGGCCCGGGCGATCCAGAAGAAATACTACCACGAGCACGGCACCACCCTGGCCGGGCTGATGGCCCATCACGGCATCGCGCCCAAGGCCTTCCTCGACGAGGTGCATGACGTGTCGATGGATCGCCTGATCCCCGATCCCGTCCTGCGCTCGGCGATCGACGCCCTGCCCGGCCGCCGCCTGATCTTCACCAACGGCTCGCTGGGCCATGCCGAGCGCGTGCTGGGCCATCTGGGTCTGGACCATCTGTTCGAGGACGTCTTCGCCATCGAGACGGCCGACTATCTGCCCAAGCCGGCCATGGCGACGTTCGAGAAGATCGTCTCGCGCCACGCCCTGACCTCGCCCGTCACCGCCTTCTTCGAAGACAGCGAGAAGAACCTCGCCCCGGCCGCCGTGCTGGGCATGACCACCGTGCTGGTCGGGGCCCACGCGGCCGCCTCGACCGCCGACTTCGTCCACCATCGCACGCACGACCTCGCCGGGTTCCTGACCTCGGCGCGCCTGAAGGATCTCCTGCCATGACCACCGTCAGCCTCTCTGATCTGCGGACAGAGATCGAAGCCGCCTGGGAAGCCCGCGACGGCGTCTCCACCGCCACCACCGGCCCCGTCCGCACGGCGGTCGAGGAGGCCCTGCTGCTGGTCGACGCCGGCAAGGTTCGGGTGTCGGAGAAGATCGACGGTGAATGGATCACCCACCAGTGGCTGAAGAAGGCCGTGCTGCTGTCCTTCCGCCTCAACCCCAACAGCGTGATGCGCGCCGGCACGCTGGGCGGCGCTGTGGGTCCGTGGTGGGACAAGGTGCCCAACAAGTTCGACGGCTGGGACGCCCCCAATTTCGAGGCCGCCGGCTTCCGCGCCGTGCCCGGCTCGATCGTCCGTCGCGGCGCCTTCATCGGCCGCAACGTCATCCTGATGCCGTCGTTCGTGAACATCGGCGCCTTCGTCGATGAAGCGACCATGGTCGACACCTGGGTCACGGTCGGCTCGTGCGCCCAGATCGGCAAGCGCGTCCACCTGTCGGGCGGCGTCGGCATCGGCGGCGTGCTGGAGCCCCTGCAGGCCAACCCGACCATCATCGAGGACGACTGCTTCATCGGCGCCCGTTCCGAAGTCGTGGAAGGCGTGATCGTCGGCCAGGGCAGCGTGCTGTCGATGGGCGTGTTCATCAGCGCCTCGACCAAGATCGTCGACCGCAAGACCGGCCAGATCCACATCGGCAAGGTGCCGCCCTACAGCGTCGTGGTGCCCGGTAACCTGCCCGACCCCAACGGCGGCCCGGGCCTCTACTGCGCCGTGATCGTCAAGACGGTGGACGCCCAGACGCGGTCGAAGACCTCAATCAACGAGCTGCTGCGGGACTAGTCATAGCGCTCGGCCTGACCCCGTCAGGCCGAGACCCCGAACACCGCGCCGACCCCAGCGGTCAGGGCCATGGCGATCGCGCCCCAGAAGGTCACCCGGACCACGGCCTTGACGATCGGCGCGCCGCCCGCCCGCGCGCCGACGCCGCCCAGCAGGGCCAGGAACAGCAGCGAGGCCACCGACACCGCCACCACGATCATCCCGGCCGGCACGACGATCGCGGCTGCCAGGGGCAGGGCCGCGCCAGTCGCGAAGGTCGCGGCCGAGGTCAGGGCCGCCTGAATGGGCCTGGCCGTGGTGATCTCGGAAATACCCAGCTCGTCGCGGGCGTGAGCGCCCAGGGCGTCCTTGGCCATCAGCTGGCTGGCGACCACGCGGGCGACGTCAGGCTCCACGCCGCGCGCCACGTACAGGCCGGCCAGTTCATCGAGCTCGAAGTCCGGCTGGGTTTCCAGCTCGGCCTTCTCCCGCGCCAGGTCGGCGCGTTCGGTGTCGGCCTGCGAGCTGACCGAGACATATTCGCCGGCGGCCATCGACATGGCGCCGGCCACCAGCCCCGCCACCCCGACCACCAAGATCTCGCCGCGCCCCTGCGAGGCGGCGGCGACGCCGACGATCAGGCTGGCGGTCGAGACGATCCCGTCATTGGCGCCCAGGACGGCCGCCCGCAGCCAGCCGACGCGTTCGATCAGATGGCGTTCGCGGTGACTGGGCATGGGGTCTCTCCTGGGAGCTGACAGCAAGGCCCATCAGGCGCGCCTGACCTTGACCTGCGTCAAGTCCGACTAACGCTTGCGTCCGCCCCCAACCTCATAGGGCGTCCCGTCGCGATGCCGGTAAGTCTCCTCGCCCTCGCGCAGGATCAGGTCGATGTCGGGATAGTCGCAGCCGTCGGTCTCCGGCGCTCGCGTACCGATCTCCAGCAACACCGCCACCGTGTCCGAACGGTTCTGGATGTGGTGGCCGTTGGCGACGCCGGCCTTGAAGCCCGCGCAGTCGCCGGCCCGCAGGATCGTCTCACCCTCATCCTCGACCAGCACCACCTCGCCCTCGACCACCCAGGTGAACTCGTCCTCGGCCGTGTGCCAGTGGCGCTGGCTGGTCCACTGGCCGGGCGGCAGGCGCATCAGGTTGACGCCGAACTGGGTCAGTCCCGCCGCATCGCCCAGCTTCCAGCGCTGACGCCCCTGGCAAGGCGCGTCGTAGGGCGGCGGATAGGCCGTGCCGAAGCGGGTCGGCGCTGCGTCGATATCGATCTTGGGCATGGGCGCTCTTGGAAGAAGCTTGCGTGGTTTGCGTCAGGCCAGAGGGAAGCTTAAAGCCAGCATCATGACCAGCCCCGCGCCCGAACCTGTCAGCATCGATCCCGTCGAACTGGCCCAGGCCCTGATCCGCCGCCCGTCCGTGACCCCAGCCGACGAGGGCGCGATGGACCTGCTGGAGCGCCAGCTGGACGCCCTGGGCTTTGCCTGCCGCCGGATGAAGTTCGGCGAGATCGAGAACCTCTACGCCCGGCGCGGGACGACCCGCCCCAATCTCTGCTTCGCCGGCCATACCGACGTGGTGCCCGTCGGCGACGACGCCGCCTGGACCGCCGGTCCGTTCGAGGCCGAAATCAAGGACGGCGTCCTCTATGGCCGCGGGGCGGTCGACATGAAGAGCGCCATCGCCGCCTTCGTCTCGGCGGTTGCAAACACGCCCGACAATCCCGGTTCCATCAGCTTCCTGATCACCGGCGACGAGGAGGGCGTGGCCGAGGACGGCACGGTCAAGGTCGTCCAGGCCCTGGCCGCCGAGGGCGAGATCATCGACCACTGCATCGTCGGCGAACCCACCAGCGCCGGCGTTCTGGGCGACATGGTCAAGATCGGCCGGCGCGGCAGCATCAACGCCTGGATCGCCGTCGACGGCGTGCAGGGCCACGTGGCCTATCCCCACCGCGCCGCCAATCCGATCCCGGTGCTGATCGATATCCTCAGCCGCCTGCAGAGCCGGGTGCTGGATGACGGCTATACCGGCTTCCAGCCCTCGAACCTGGAGGTGACCACGGTGGATGTCGGCAACACCGCCACCAATGTCATCCCGGCCACGGCGCGCGCGCGGATCAACATCCGCTTCAATCCGGCCCACAAGGGCAAGGACCTGCAGGCCTGGATCGAAGCCGAGTGCCGCGAGGCCGCCGAGGGCTTCTCCGGCCGGGTCGAGGCCCTGTGCAAGATCAGCGGCGAGGCTTTCCTGACCGAGCCCGGCCCCTTCACCGATGTCATCGTTGGCGCGGTCGGCGAGGCCACCGGCCGCGTGCCGGAACTGTCGACCACCGGCGGCACCAGCGACGCGCGGTTCATCCGCGCCCTGTGTCCCGTCGTCGAGTTCGGTCTGGTGGGCTCGACCATGCACCAGGTCGACGAGCGGGTTCCGGTGCAGGAAATCCGCTACCTGGCCGACGCCTACACCGCCCTGATCCGGCGCTATTTCGAAGCCTTCGCGGCTTAGGGTTCCAGCATGCCGGCCATGGACGAGTTCTCGATCGACGACGTCCTGGCCGAGGTGGCCGTGCTGGTGAAGCCGCATTTCGGCAAGGGCCGGCCGGCCGACTACATCCCGCAGCTGGCCGACGTGCCAGGCCACAAGTTCGGCATGGCCGTCTGCACCCTGTCGGGCGGCGAGCACGTGATCGGCGACGCCGACGAGGGCTTTTCGGTCCAGAGCATCACCAAGGTCTTCGCCCTGGGCCTGGCCCTGAACCGCTTTGGCGACGAGGTGTGGCGGCGGGTGGGCAAGGAGCCCTCGGGCACGCCCTTCAACCACCTGTCGCAGCTGGAGGCCGAGGCGGGCGTGCCGCGCAACCCGTTCATCAATGCCGGGGCCCTGGCGATTACCGACCATCTGCTGGACACGGTCAGGGATCCCGCCGCCCTGGTGCGCGGCTTCGCCAGCGTGCTGGCCGACGAGGCCGTCGAGATCGACGAGGCGGTCGCGGCCTCGGAACTGGCCACGGCCCACCAGAACCGCGCCATCGCCAACCTGATGCGCGGCAAGGGCACCATCACCCACGATCCCGAGGCCGTGGTCGCCGCCTATTGTCGCCAGTGCGCCCTGACCATGAGCTGCCGGCAGCTGGCGCGGGCCATGCTGCCCCTGGCGGCCGGCGGCTTCTCGCCGGTGATCCAGGAGACCATCTTCCCCGACCGCCTGACCCGGCGCCTGAACGCCCTGCTGCTGACCTGCGGCATCTATGACAGCGTCGGCAGCTTCGCCTATCGCGTCGGCCTGCCGGCCAAGAGCGGCGTCGGCGGCGGCATCGTCGCCGTGGTTCCGGGCAAGGCGGTGATCACGGTCTGGTCGCCAGAGCTGGACCGGTTCGGAACCTCCGTGGTCGGAACGGCGGCCCTGGAGGCCTTCGCGCAGCTGACCAACTGCTCGGTGCTGTAGGTGGGGTTGACCGGGATCAAGGCGACGACCCGGCGGGGGTGAGCATTGGCGTCTTTCAGGAGCCGCCATGACCAAACGCATTCTGATCCTGCTGGGGCATCCAGACCCCCGTCCCGAGCGCTTCGGCGCCGCCCTGGCCACGGCCTACGCCCAGGCGGCCCACGAGGCCGGCCACGCCGTTCGCCAGATCGACCTGGGCGCTATCGAGACGCCGTTCCTGACCAGCCAGGCCGAGTTCGACAGCGCGCCCCCGGCCCACATCGCCGACATCCAGAGGGACATCCTGTGGGCCGAGCACGTGGTCGTGCTGTTTCCGCTGTGGCTGGGCGCGGCGCCGGCCAAGCTCAAGGCCCTGCTGGAGCAGGTGTTCCGCGCCGGCTTTGGGCTTGAACCCGGCCCCCGGGGTCCGGTGGCGAAGCTCAAGGGCCGGTCGGCCCGCCTGATCGTGACCATGGGCATGCCCGCCATCGCCTTTCGGCTGATGTTCGGCGCGCACGGCCTGCTGGCCCTGGACAAGGGCATGCTGGGCCTGGCCGGGATGTCGCCGGTGCGAAAGACCGTGATCGGCGGGATCGAGATGATCGGGGGCAAGGGCCGACTGAAATGGCTGGCCCGCTTGCGGCGGCTGGGCAGGCTGGGCGTCTAGTCCCCGTAGCCCACGCCCACCAGATAGAGCCCATCCGCCGGCGCCACCGGACCACACTGCGTGCGGTCCCTGGCCTCCAGCGCCTCGCGCACATCGTCCGCGCTCCAGCGACCGATCCCCACCTCGACCAGGGTGCCGGTCATCGACCGCACCTGGCGATGCAGGAACGACCGCGCCTCGAACGCCAGACAGACCGTCTCGCCCTCGCGCCACACTCGGGCGACATCCAGGGTCTTCAGCGGTGACTTGGCCTGGCAGTGCATGTCGCGGAAGGTGGTGAAGTCGTGCAGGCCCACCAGGGCTTGGGCCGCCGCGTGCATGGCCTGCGCGTCCAGCGGCTTTTTCACATGCCAGACCTTGCCCTTGTCCAGGGCCGGCGGGCCGCGCCGGTTGAGGATGCGATACAGATAGCGCCGCTCATTGGCCGAGAACCGGGCGTGCCAGTCGCCCTCGGCGATCTGGCAGTCCAGAATGCTGACCGCCTCGCGGGTCAGGTGGGCGTTGAGGGCGTTCATGACCGTCTGGGCGGGCCAGTCGCGCTCCAGGTCCACATGCACGACCTGACCCGTCGCGTGGACGCCGGTATCGGTGCGGCCAGCGGCCGCGATGCGGATCTCCTGGCCGCAGAAGGCCTTCACCGCCGCCTCGATCGCGCCCTGCACCGACGGCAGGGTCGCCTGGGCCTGGAAGCCGTTATAGGGCCGGCCGTCATATTCGACGAGGAGGCGGTAGCGGGGCATCAGGCCAGCAGGGTTCCGGCGGGCAGCGGGAAGCCCCGGATGAAGTCGCCGGCGTCCTGGGCGCCCTTGCCCTCGCGCTGGGCCTTCAGTAGACGCACCGCGCCGTCTCCGCAGGCGATCAGCAGGCTGTCGTCCAGCACCGCGCCGGGCGCGCCTTCAGCATCTTCCACGCGCGACAGGAGGGCCTTCACGCGCACCGGGCCCTTCTCGGACGGCGCCTCGAACCACGCGCCGGGGAAGGGCGACAGGCCGCGGATGTGACAGTCGACCTCGGCGGCGGGGCGGGTCCAGTCGATGCGAGCCTCGGCCGACTTGATCTTCCTGGCGTAGGTCACGCCCTCTTCGCTCTGCGGCGTCTCGCGGGCCCCGCCGCGCTCGATGGCGCCCAGGGCGACCGGGAGGATGCGCGAACCCACGGCGGCCAGCTTGTCGTGCAGGCTGCCGGCGGTGTCGAGCTTGTCGATCCGCACCTGTTCGGACATCAGGATCGGGCCCTCGTCCAGGCCCTCGCTCATCCGCATCACCTGGACGCCGGTCACCGCATCGCCGGCCATGATCGCCCGCTGGATCGGGGCCGCGCCGCGCCAGCGGGGCAGCAGCGAGGCGTGCAGGTTGAAGCAACCCTCGCGGGGCGCGTCCAGCACCTCGCGCACTAGGATCTGGCCGAAGGCGACCACCACGGCGGCGTCGAGATCCAGCGCCTTGAAGGCTTCGATCTCCTCGGGCGTCTTCATCGAGACCGGCGTGCGCACGGGCAGACCCAGGCCTTCGGCGAAGGCGTGGACCGGCGAGGGCTTCAGGTCATGGCCGCGACCGCGCGGGGCGGGCGGCTGCGAATAGACGGCCACGATCTCGTGGCCCGAGGCGACCAGTTCGGCCAGACAGGCGACGGCGAAATCGGGGGTGCCGAGGAAAGCGATGCGCATGGGCGCGGTTTAGCGGTCCGCGCCCCGCATTGAAAGCGGCTGGGGAAAGGCGCAGGCGGAACCTTGGCCGTGGGGGACCGTTATCGGACCGACACTTTGTCCAGGAGCACCACCATGCGTTCCACCCTGATCTTCGCCGTCTGCGCCGCAGCCCTGTCGCTGGCCGCCTGCTCGGACCAGCACGCCACCGAGATCAAGGAGGGCGCCAAGGCCGCCGCCACCGACATCAAGGACGCGGCCCGCGAGATTTCCAACGACCCCGACGTGAAGGAAGCCGGCACGGCCCTGAAGGAAAGCGCCAAGGACGCCGGCGCGGAACTGAAGCAGGCGGCCGGCGAAGCGACCGACGCGGTTCAGGTCGCCGGTGAGAAGGCAGGCGACGCGGCCAAGGAAGCCGGCTCCGACATCAAGGCCGGCGCCAAGAAGGCCGGTCAGGAAACCAAGGAAGAGGTCCACGAGGCGACGCGGTAGGGCTGCGCTAGCTGCTTCTCGCGGTTTGCGATCAACCGCGCCGCATGAAGATCACTGATCGAAGCTGACGGTTTGGAGCCTGGATCATCCAAGCTCCGATTCCATCGTCATCCCGGGACTTGTTCCCGGGACCCATGGTTCAGTTTCATCGTGAGAGTGATGTTCGGCTAGGCCTCTGCGGCGGAAAAATGGGTCCCGGGAACAAGTCCCGGGATGACGACCGTTTTTCTATACACAGACTGTAGCTCTGCCCTTGATGGGGAGCCACCTTAAGCCGCCCGGCGCGCCTTCTTCACCTTGGTGATGGCGCGGTCGCGGCGTAGGCGCGACAGGTGGTCGATGAACAGCACGCCTTCCAGGTGGTCCATCTCGTGCTGGATGCAGACGGCGTACATGCCCTCGGCCTCCTCGACGACGGTCTCGCCCTTGTAGTCCAGATAGCGCAGCGTCACCTTCGAGGGGCGCTCGACCTCGTCATAATAGTCGGGGACCGACAGGCAGCCCTCTTCATAGCCCTGCGTTTCTTCCGAGGCCGACAGGATCTCGGGATTGACGAAATAGCGCGGGGCCGGCTCTTCGCCGTCGCGGGCCAGGTCCATGACGATGACGCGCACGGGCTCGCCGATCTGCACGGCGGCCAGGCCGATGCCCGGGGCGTCGTACATCGTCTCCAGCATGTCATCCATCAGGTGGCGCAGATCGTCTGTCACCGCCTCGACGGGGGTGGAGATCTTCTTCAACACGGCCATATCGGCGGCGTTATCGACGGTGAGGATGCGACGGATAGCCATAATAGGTGTCAGGTAAGGGGCTCATTCCCGAGCGTCAAGGTGGGGGATTGTCCTATCCCGGCCTGGGGGGCCAGCTTGGTCAACGCGCGAACGCCGCCTTCGACCGGGGTCAGCTCGGCGATTTCCTTGCCTTCGTGGTCGACCGACAGGTCCTCGAACCGGCGGGCCTGGGTCAGGACCTGGCTCTCCAGCGAGCCGACGAACTGGTTGTATTTGCCGACCGCGCTCTCCAGCGCCTTGCCCACCGCGCCGGCGTGCGCGCCCATCACCGCCACCCGCTTGTAGAGCTCGCGCCCCACGGCGACGATATTGGCGGCGTTCTTGGCCTGGTCCTCGACCCGCCAGCCATAGGCGACCGCCTTGCACAGCGCGAACAGGGTGGTCGGCGTGACCAGCAGCACCCGCTTGTCCATGGCCTCGGTCATCAGGTCGGGCAGACGCTCCAGGGCGGCGGCCAGGAAGCTGTCGCCGGGCACGAACATGGCCACGAAGTCGGGCGAGCCTTCTGCGGCGAACTGGTCCCAGTAGGTCTTGGCCGACAGGCTGGTCATGTGGGCGCGCACGCTCTGGGCGTGGCGCAGCAGGGCCGCCTCGCGCGGCAGCTCCTCGGTCATTTCCTGGGCTTCCAGGAAGGCGTTCAGCGAGCACTTGGCGTCGATCACGAACACCGCCCCGCCGGGCATGCGCACCTTGACGTCAGGCCGGCGGCGGCCCTCCTCGGTGTCGACGCTGAACTGCTCCTCGAAATCGAAGCGCTTGTTGAGGCCGGCGGCCTCCAGAACGTTGCGCAGGGTCTGCTCGCCCCAGCGGCCCTGCACCCCGGCCCCGCGCCGCAGGGCGGCCGACAGCTTGCGGGCCTCGAACTGGGTGGCGGTCGAGGCCTCCATCAGGGCGGCGATCTGGGCCTTGAGGCCGCCCGTCTCCTCGGCGCGCGACTTCTCGACGGCGGTGACCTGGGCCTCGAACTTGGCGAGCGTTTCCGCCACGGGCTTGAGCTGGGCTTCCAGCCGGGCCGTGGCCAGGGCCTCGCGGCTCTTGAAGTTCTCGTCGGCCCGCTTGATCAGGGCCTCGGCCACCGTGTTGGCGGTCATCGTCGCCTGCTGGGCGGCCTGGGCTCGGATCAGCTCGGCTTGCGTGGCCGACTGGTCTTCCAGCAGCCGGGCGCGCTCGTCGGCCTGGACCAGACGGGCGTTCAGGTCCCAGGCGCGCGCGTCGGCGGCGCTCGCCCGCCGCGTGGCGGACAGGGCCCAGAGAGCGGCCGCCACGGCGATCAGGGCGAAAACGATGGCGAGGATCAGGAACGGATCGGAAAAGTTCATGCTCCGTTCTTAGCCGGAGTCGGGGGCGCGGGGAAGGCGCTACCCTGTCATCCCAGGCGCACCCCGGCGAAAGCCGGGGGCACACCCGGGACCGCGACACGCTCAGAGCTCGCGGCGGTCCCGGCTCGGCGCGCTACGCGCTTGGCCGGGATGACAGTCTTGAAGGTCAGTAGGCGCAGTCGGTGAACACCCGGCTGATGTCGCCCTTCCAGGCGCCGTGATACAGCGCCAGCAGGCGATCGGCGCGGGTCAGGCCGCTGTCGGCGATCTCTTCCAGCTCGCCCATATAGATGGTCTCGTCCAGAAAGCCGCCGTTCATGTGGGCGCGCCCCTTGAGGCCGGACTTGGCGATGGCGACGAGGTCGCGGGCCACGTCCTGGGCGGTGCGCCCGGCGATCGGGGCCTTCAGGCCCAGGACCGGCACGTCACGGCGCAGGCCGGCGCGATCCTCGGGCGTCCAGTGCTTGCAGAGATCCCAGGCGGCGGCCAGGGCGGCGTCGTCATAGAACAGGCCCGTCCACAGGGCCGGCAGGGCGCACAGGCTGCTCCACGGACCGGCGTCGGCGCCGCGCATTTCCAGATAGGTCTTCAGGCGCACTTCCGGGAACAGGGTCGTGGTGTGGTCGGCCCAGTCCTTGATCGAGGCGCGCTCGCCCGGCAGCTCGTCGATCTTGCCGTCGATGAAGTCGCGGAAGCTGCGGCCGGCCAGGTCGATATAGCGGTCGCCGCGCTTGGCGAAATACATCGGCACGTCCAGGGCGTAGCGGGCGTAGCGCTCGAAATCGAAGCCGTCCTCGAACACGAAATCCAGCAGCCCGGTGCGGTCGGCGTCGGTGTCGGTCCAGACGTTTGCTCGCGCGGACAGGAAGCCGTTGGGCTTGCCTTCCGTGAACGGAGAATTGGCGAACAGGGCCGTGACGATCGGCTGCAGGGCCAGGCTCATGCGGAACTTGGCGACCATGTCGGCTTCGCTGGAGAAGTCGAGATTGGCCTGCACCGTGCAGGTGCGCAGCATCATGTCCAGGCCCAGCCCGCCGACCTTGGGCATGTACTCGCGCATGATGACGTAACGCCCCTTGGGCATCACCGGCACCTCTTCGCGCTTCCAGACGGGCGAGAAGCCCAGCCCCATGAAGCCCAGGCCCAGCTCGTCGGCGACGGTCTTGACCTCGTCCAGGTGCTGGCCGGTCTCGGCGCAGATGTCGTGCATGGTCAGCAGCGGCGCGCCGGACAGCTCGAACTGGCCGCCGGGCTCCAGGCTGACATTGGCGCCGTTGCGCTCCAGCCCGATGATGACCTCGCCTTCCATCACCGGCTTCCAGCCGAAGCGCTGAAGGCCAACCAGCAGGGCGTGGACGCCGTTGTCGCCGTAGTAGGGCACCGGCGCGTGGCTGTTCAGATAGAAGCCGAACTTCTCGTGTTCGGCCCCGACCCGGAAGGCTTCCCTGGGCTTGGAGCCCGAGGCGAAATAGGCGGTCAGGTCGTCGAGCGTCAGCGGACGCTCCTGCAGGCTAGCGATGTCGGCCATGAGCCGTCTCTCCCCAAGGTCTCATACGCATTGAGTAGGGAGAGGCCCTTCCCCCCGACCAGCCGCGAACTCGTAACGCGCAATTGGGCGTTTTCTTTGCGAACCTCAAGAGGGGGTCGCCGCTTTAGATCTCCCGCCAGTCGCCCGCCGCCGCCTGCCAGAGTGTCAGGGCGCTGATGGCGGCGGTGTCGGCGCGCAGGATGCGAGGGCCCAGTGACACCGGCGTGACGAAGGGCAGGGAGCGCAGTCGCTCGCGTTCTTCCGGCGCGAAACCGCCCTCGGGACCGATCAGGATGGCGGCCGGCGCCGTGCTTCCCGCCAGGGCCTCCATGGCTGGACGGGCGTCGCCGCCCTCGTCGCAGAACACCAGCTTGCGGGCCGGGTCCCAGCTGTCGAGGATTTCGGCCAGCTTCACGGGATCCTCGACCGTCGGCACGTCCAGCCGGCCGGTCTGCTCGGCGGCTTCCATGGCGATGGCGTCCAGGCGACCCAGCTTGACGAAGTCGACATTGGTTCGCCGCGTGATGGTCAGCCGCACCCGGCGAACGCCCAGCTCGGCGGCCTTTTCGACAATGGTCTCGACCCGGCCGCGCTTGACCAGGGCGATGACCAGATCAAGGTCGGGGCCCAGGCTCATGGGACGGACCTGCTCGTCCACCTTCAGCAGCGAGCCGCGCTTGCCGGTCTCAGTCAGGGTGGCGGACCACTCGCCGTCGCGGCCATTGAACAGCGCCACCTGGGCGCCGATGGCCTGGCGCATCACCGAGGTCAGATAGCGCGACTGGTCGAGGGAAAGGACGACGCCATAGCCGGGGGCCAGGTCCTGGGGAACGAAAAGACGGATCATGGGCTCCTTCTAGCGCAACTGCGCTTTCCAGGGGTAGGCTCACCGCATGAGCAAGTCAGACGACTACGAAACCGAACTCGCCCACCTTCAGCTGGCCCTGATCGGGATGCAGAAGAAGGCCATCAAGGACGGCTGGAAAATCCTGACCGTGTTCGAGGGCCGCGACGCCGCCGGCAAGGACGGGGCGATCGCCCGGATCACCGAGCACCTGTCGCGACGCAACACCATCGTCGTGGCCCTGCCCAAGCCGTCCGACCGCGAACAGGGCGAGTGGTATTTCCAGCGCTATGTCGAATGGCTTCCGGCCGCGGGCGAGGCCGTGCTGTTCAACCGCTCCTGGTACAATCGCGGCGGCGTCGAGCCGGTCATGGGTTTCTGCACCCCCGAGCAGCACGCCCAGTTCCTGAACGACGTGCCCTCGTTCGAGAAGATGCTGGTCGACAGCGGCATGCGCTACGCCAAGTTCTGGCTGGATATCAGCCGCGAGACCCAGGCCGAACGTCTGAAGGCCCGCCGCGAGGATCCGCTGAAGGCTTTCAAGGTCAGCGACCTGGACGCGGTGGCCGAGGCCAAGTGGGATGACTACACCGCCGCCCGCGACGAGATGCTGAGCCGGACCAGCACGCCCGAGGCCCCGTGGATCTGCGTGCGCGCCGACCACAAGAAAGCCGCCCGGCTGAACATCATCCGCTGGCTGCTGCACGCGGCGGGTGAGAAGAAGCTGCTCAAGGGGATCGAGAAGCCCGACCCCGAGGTGATCTTCCCGTTCGAGGTCTCGGCGCTGAGCGACGGACGACTGGCGCGGTGAACAGGCTTACGGGCCTGGCGTTGATGGTCGTCGCGCTGACGGCCTCGCGCGCCCGGGCCCAGGACTGCCCGTCGGCGCAAGCGCTTGAGCAGCGCCTGCTGGCGGCTCCGGTCGAGACGTTCGTGGCGAAGATCGAGCCTGCCAGACCCGGCCAGGACTGGCGCCTTGGCGCGACAGGCGGCTTTCGGATCGCCGCGCCGCCCCTGGGCGAGGTTACGACTTTTCTTCACGCCACTGCCACGACGTCCTGCGGGCTGAGCATAGGCTGGACGCCGGTCTGGAACAGCGACGGGCGAATTACCTCGGCGGGTCAGTTCAGGGTCGCCCGGATCGAAGACAGGCCCAGGCCGCGCGCGAGCCAAAAGTACGGCGCGACCCTGTTTAGCGTCACGCCCGACAGGGCCAGCCAGACCGCATGGCTCACGCTGACCTATGGCGGCCGGACCTCGAATTTCCTGCTGAACTTCCCCGCCACCACCCTCTCTGTCGGGCCGGTATCGCACCACAGCGGTGGCGTGTGGCTGGAAGTGATGGGGGTGCGAGCCGACGGCGCGCTGATCTATGCCGACTTCGGCGGTGCGGAGCCGCGCTGACCCCGCTTTCGCGCCGCGCGGTCTGCGGCGATCTGCGCGTTCTGAGCCACGCGATATTCGACGATCTCGCGGACCAGCGCCTCGGGCAGGGGGTTTTCCGGCTGAAAACGGATCGTGCCCTTGCTGGTGTCATAGGCCTTCACCCGGTCGGCGAAGGGCTCGATCACGCTGTGCGGATAGAAGGCGCAGTGGCTCTTGGCGGCCCCGAAATGCACCAGCGAGCCGTTCAGCTTGAACGTCGGCAGGCCGTAACTGATGCATTCCTCCGCATCCGGCGCGGCCTCGCGGATCTGGCGGCGCAGACGCTCCAGGGCGGCGCGCTGGTCGGGCGGAACATCGGCGAGATAGGCGTCGATCGACGCGGCGGCGGCTTTCATGGGCGGCTCCTCCCTGAGAGTCTTCGAGGACGTCCCGCCGCGGCCTGATCCGACATCCGCCCCCGATCAATCGACCGGGGACGGACAGGAGGGTCCTACCGAACGCCGTACAGCGCCATCACGTCCTTGCGGAACGCCGCGCCGCTGTCGGCGCGGCTGTAGAACATGTGGCCGCCGGCATAGTTGGACAGGGTGACCCGGCCCGCCGCCGTCGCCGGCATGGCGTCGACGATCAGGCGCGAGGCGAAGAACGGGCACGACAGGTCGTTATAGCCGTGGACGATCAGCACCTTCAGCTTGGGGTCGACCGAGACGATCTTGCGAAGGTCGCTGACCGACTCGGTGTCGGGGCCCTTGCCGCGATCCCAGCTGCGGTTGACCACATCCGACAGGGCGTCGTAGCGGACCTCGGGCTTCCAGCCGACGATGCGGGTGGTGAAGTCGACGATGGCGCTGGTGGTCGGGGCGATGATGGCGTCGAGGATCGGGTCGTTGACCTCCTGCTCGGGCGCGAACGGGAAGGGATCCAGGGCGGTGACATTGCTGTCATAGCGGCTGCCCAGACGGCCGGTGTCGCGGAACACCTCGCGCAGGAACGACTGGGTCTCCAGCCGTCCGCCGGCCCGGCGCACGAACTTGGGATCAAGGCCCGTCATGGCCGAGACCTTCGTCGTCAGGCGGTCGAGCGCGGCGGGGTCGGAGCCCTTCATCAGGTCGACCATGTATTCGCCGCGCGTATAGTCCTCGACGGCCTTGATGGCCTCGGGCGTCAGCTTGCCGTCGCGCTCCAGCTTGGCCGCCGCGATCGACGGCAGGGTCCACATCGACGGCAGGGGCGAGATTTCCTGGCCCTGACGGCCGGCGCTGGTCAGCAGCGGCGAGACCAGCACCACGCCCTTCACCGCCACGCCCAGATCGGTCTGCAGGGTGTAGGCCAGGCGCGGCCCGCGGAAGCCGCCATAGCTTTCACCGACGAGGTACTTGGGCGAGGCCAGGCGGTCGGTCTTGACCAGATAGTCGAAGACGATGCGCGACAGGTAGTCGATGTCCTGCTTGACGCCATAGAAGCGCTTCTTGGTCTCCTCCTCCGTCGTCAGGCTGCGCGAGAAGCCGGTGCCGACCGGGTCGATGAAGACGATGTCGGTGAAGTCCATCCAGCTGGCGGGGTTGTCTTCCAGCTTCACGGGCGCGGACGGGCTGTCGCCCTCGGCGCCGAACTGCACGCGCTTGGGACCCAGGGCGAAATTCAGATAGACGCTGGCCGCGCCGGGGCCGCCGTTGAAGGCGAAGGTGATCGGGCGATTGGGGTCGCGCGGGCCGTCCAGCGCGTAGGCGGTGAACACCACCTCGGCGATCTTCTTGCCCTTCTCGTCGCGCACCGGCATCGCGCCGACCGTGGCGGTGTAGGACAACACCTTGCCGCCAACCGTCGTGGTCTGCTTGACCGACTTGTCGGCCGGGAACGGCGTCAGCTCGCTGGCGGCCGGCTTGTCGCCGCCCTTGGCCTCCTGGGCGAAAACGCCGCCGGAACCGGTCAAGGCGCCCGCCAGAACCAGGGCCGCGAGGCCTGCCTTGAATGAATTTCGCATCAACACCCCCATACTGAGGCGCAAATTGCTAGTGTATCCGCGCCAGCTTCACAACGGCTTCAGGGCGTGATCCTGTCGCGGAACAGGCGAGGATACGGCCATGGACCACAAGGCGAACCCATCAGCCCGAATGACCACCGCCATCCGGCTGGGGACGGGGCTGCTGCAGGGCCTCGCGCTCTTCCTGCTGCACCATGCCGAGAACGTCAAAGTCTGGCCCGCCACCCAGCCCCTGGCCTTCGCGCCCCTGGTGCTGGCAGCGCTGTTCGCGCCGTTCGTGGTGCTGGCCGGGATCGGAGCCCTGCGCCGGACCAGCCTGATCGTCTGGGCGCTGGGGGCTGCGGCCTTCACGGCGGGCCTGGCCTTTTACGGCGCGTGGCAGGGCGTCGATGCGGACAAGATGCCCAACTTCCCGGTGTTCGCCGCCATCGCCGCCGGCCTGTTCATCGCCCATCACCTGATCCAGCCAGCCCAGGCCGAGCGGCGGATCGTGGCCAGCTATCCGGGCTATTTCGACATCACCTGGATGCACGGCGTGCAGCTGGTCCTGTCGGCGGGCTTCACCGGGGCGTTCTGGATCCTGCTGTATCTGGGCGCGTCGCTGTTCAAGCTGATCGGCATCGAGGCCTTCCAGAAGCTGATCGCCGAAGAGGCCTTCGCCTTTCCCGCCACCACGGTGATGTTCGCCGCCGCCGTGCAACTGACCGACGTGCGCTCGACCCTGGTGCGCGGCGTGCGCACGGTGGCCCTGACCCTGCTGGCCTGGCTGCTGCCGCTGATGACCCTGATCGCCGCCGGCTTCCTGGCCAGCCTGCCGTTCACGGGGCTTGAGCCGCTGTGGAAGACCCGCGCCGCGACAGCCCTGCTGCTGACCGCCGCCGCCCACCTGATCGTGCTGACCAACGCCGCCTATCAGGATGGCGAGGACGCCCCGCACCTGATCCTGAAATGGGCCGCGCGGATCGCCGGCGTGCTGCTGATCCCGATCAGCGCCCTGGCCGCCTATGGCCTCGCGCTGCGGATCGGCCAGTACGGCCTGACGCCCGACCGGGTGTTCGCCGCCGCCTTTGTGCTGATCGCGGCGGGCTATGCCGTGGGCTACACCATCGCCGCCGTGCGCCCCGGCGCCTGGATGAAGGCCTTGGAAAAGACCAATGTGGCTCAGGCCTTCGTGGCCATCGCCCTGATCCTGGCCCTGTTCACGCCCCTGGCCGATCCGGCCCGGCTGTCGGTCAACGATCAGGTCAGCCGGCTGGAGCGCGGCAAGGTCAAGCCCGAGGCGTTTGACTTCCAGTTCCTGCGCTTTGACAGCGGGCCGCATGGCAAGGCGGCGCTGGACAAGCTGAAGGCCAGCAAGATCCCCGCGATCGCCAAGGGCGCGCGGGCGGCCTCGGCGCAGACCGTCAAGGCGCCGCCAAAGCCGGAAAAGCCCGACCTTTCCAAGATCAAGGTCTATCCGTTGGGCGCGAAACTGCCCGAGTCATTCTCCGGCCAGGCATGGGACGATCAGTCGGGCTCCGGGTGCCTTTATCCCGGCTCGCAATGCGCCGCGCTGCTGCTCGACATCGATGGCGACCAGGCCGTCGAGGTCCTGTTGGCAGCAGGCGGATCGTTCGACGTCTTCAAATCGGTGGAGGGGCGCTGGCGCAAGATCGCGGAAGCCACGCCAGGCTGTCGATCGGCGGACCTGGAGGCCCGGCTCAAGACCGGCCGCATTCAGATGTCCGAGCCGGTGCAACGCCGCGACATTCTGGTGGGCGACCTGCGGATGGCGCTCACCCCGTTCGCCGCAGGATGTGCGGCGGAGGGAACTGGGCCTGGGAAGTAGCCCGAAAAAATCCTGTCATCCCGGGCGAAGCGCAGCGAAGACCCGGGGCGCTACGCGCTTGGCTGGGATGACACGGGTATTTGGCTAGCCCACCCCTTCGCTGACCGCATTGAGCCGCGCATAGACCCCGCCCTTGGCCTTCAGCTCGGCGTGGCGGCCTTCCTCGACCACGCGGCCCTTCTGGAACACCAGGATGCGGTCGGCCCCGCGCACGGTCGACAGGCGGTGGGCGATGACGATGGTGGTGCGGCCAGCCATCAGGCTCTCGGCGGCGATCTGGACCTCGGCCTCGGTTTCCACGTCCAGCGACGAGGTGGCCTCGTCCAGCACCAGGATCGGGGCGTCCGCCAGGAAGGCGCGGGCGATGGCCACGCGCTGGCGCTCGCCGCCTGACAGCTTGACGCCGCGCTCGCCGACCAGGGTGTCATAGCCCTTGGGCAGCTTGAGGATGAAGTCGTGGGCGTGGGCCTTCATGGCCGCGGCCTCGATCTCTTCGCGCGTGGCGTCGGGCTTGCCGTAGGCGATGTTTTCCAGAAGCGTGCGGTGGAACAGGGCCGGGTCCTGGGGCACCACCGCGATGGCGCGGCGCAGCGAGCCCTGCGTCACCGCCGAGACGTCCTGGCCATCGATCAGGATGCGTCCGCCCTGCAGGTCGTGCAGGCGCTGGATCAGCTTGACGAAGGTCGACTTGCCCGAACCCGTAGGCCCGACCAGGGCGACCCGCTCGCCGGGCGCGATGGTCAGCGAGAACTGGTCATACAGCGGCGCGCCGGCCGCCTTGTAGCGGAAGGTCACGGTCTCGAAGGCGATGGCGCCGGGACCGACCTTGAAGGCGGGGGCCTCGGGCGCGTCGGCGATCTGCGGGGCCAGACGGTCCCAGGCGGCGACATCCTCGCTGTCGTCCAGGCCCTTCTGCAGCATACGGATGTTCTCACCCAGATTGCGCAGATAGCCGCTCATCAGCATGAAGGCGGTGATGGCGAAGGCAACGTCGCCGGGCGAGGCCGTGCCCTGGCTCCAGCCCCAGACCATCGAGCCCGTCAGACCGGCCTGCAGCACCACCAGCAGCAGGTTCTGGCCCAGCCACACATCGGTGAAGCGGCTCCAGGTGACCATCACCGCCTTGCGCCACTCCGCTGTGACCGTCGCGATCCGGGCGGTCTCGCGCGCCTCGGCCCCGAAGCTCTTGACGGTCGGATTGGAGGTCACGGCGTCGGCCAGGGCCCCGCCGATCTGCGAGTCCAGAGCATTGGAGCGCAGGTTGCTGGGCCGCACATAGCGCTCGATGACGATGATATTGGCGGCCAGATAGGCGGCGATCACGACCAGCGAGATCACGCCGGCCATGGGCTGGCGAAACAGCATCATCGTCGACAGGCCGACCAGCACCACGAGGCCCGGACCCAGCCAGATGGTCACCGCGTCGGTGACGCTGTCATAGCCCCACATGGCCCGGGTCAGCTTGCGCACCGTGGCGCCGGCGAAGCTGTCGGCGTGCCAGTCCGACGAAAAGGCCTGCACCTTGGCGAAGCCCTCGTTGGTCATCTCTTCCATGTTGCGGGCGGCCAGCGGAATCCAGAACCGGTGCGAGATGTTGCGCACCACCGCGAAGGCGAAATAGACGCCGACGAACATCCACAGGGCCGACCAGGCCGAAGGGTCGCCGCGCGGCTTTTCCACCACCGCGTCGATCAGGTGTCCCGAGGCGTAGGGCAGGGCCAGGTCGAAGGCCACGGCCAGCAGGGTCAGGGCGACGCCCAGGCCAAACAGCACCGGCCGCCGCTTCCAGAACCGCGCGATGAAGCCCAGCACCTGGCCGTTGGACAGGGTCCGCGCGCGGCGACCCGCCTCGTCTTCGTCGTCGATGAAGTCACTCATGGTGGGGGCTAGATAGGGGCTTTGGCCCGCCGAAGCGACCCTTCCCTAGCGCTTCCGGCCCCAGCCGAACGGCCGCCACCTCAGAAAGCCGATGATCGCCGGCCCCACCACCGGCGTGCGCAGCAGGGGCCGCACGACCAGGGGACGCGTCTTGAGAAAACAGACCACCGCCCCGATCCAGAACACCGTGGTCGGCATGCCGGGCACCACGATACCCACCGCGCCGGTGGCGACCAGCGCGCCGCCCAGGCCGTCCAGCGCCCAGCGCTCGGCGCGGGTCAGGCGGCGGCGGAGCTTGCGATCGGGGACGGCGCTCATGGCGCGACCATCGCCGCTCGCGACGGGACTGTCGAGCCAATCGAACGCGTAAGCGTCCGCCCGCTGCGACATCGTGCCGCCGCCCCGGCTCCTCAAAATGGGGCAAGGGCGCGGAAAGCGGGACGGGACATTAATCGTTGGCGCGCCTTATCGAGGCAACGAAGGCGACTACTGCTTTCGACCAACAGCCTGGCGGGGCGCGCTTGCGCCGCCTTCAGCAAGAGCGGGCTTGAGATGGCGATTTTCCCCTGGTCGAACGAGGCGGGCGCGACGCTCGACGCGCTCAAGACGTCGTTCGCCATCATCGAGTTCGAGCCCGGCGGCAAGATCATCACGGCCAACGCGCTGTTCTGCGCAACGGTGGGCTATGACCTGGCCGAGATCCAGGGCCAGCACCACAGCCTGTTCGCCGAATCCGGCGCGGCCCAGACCCAGGACTACAAGGATTTCTGGGCCCGGCTGGACAGCGGCCAGTTCGACTCCGGCGAATACAGGCGCCTGGGCAAGGGCGGCCGCGAGCTCTGGCTGCAGGCGTCCTACACCCCCGTGCTGGGCGCGGGCGGCAAGGTCGTCAAGGTGGTCAAGCTGGCGCTGGACATCACCCAGGCCCGGCAGAAGTCGGCCGAAGACGCCAGTATCCTGCAAGCCATTTTCAAGTCTCAGGCCGTGATCGAGTTCGATCTGAACGGCGTCATTCTTGAAGCCAACGCGAATTTCCAGAAGACCACCGGCTACAGCCGCGACGAGCTTGTCGGACATCACCATCGGATCCTGGCCGAACCGGCCTATGCGGCCAGTGCGCGCTATGTGGAATTCTGGGACAGGCTTCGCCAGGGCGAGTTTCTCGCCGACGAGTTTCGCCGCCTGGGCAAGGGCGGGCGCGAGGTCTGGCTCGAGGCCTCCTACAATCCGATCTTTGACGCCAACGGCAAGGTCACCCGGATCATCAAGTTCGCCACCGATCTGACCGCCCGGATGGCCAATGTGGCTTTCGTGGGCGCGGCCCTGGCGCGGCTCGCCGACGGCGATCTCGACGCCCGGGTCGAACGCGAGTTGATGCCGTCCTTGGATCAGCTGCGCATCGACTTCAACGCCGCGGCCGAAGCCCTGCACGACGCCCTGCATCAGGTTTCCAACGCCGCATCGTCAATCGATGCGGGATCGCACGAGATCGCCCGGGCGTCCGACGACATGTCGCGTCGCACCGAACAGCAGGCCGCCAGCCTGGAAGAAACCGCCGCCGCGCTCAGCGAGATTACCGCCACGGTCAGACGCTCGGCGGAAAGCGCCAAGCGAACCAATGCAGCCGTTTCCCTGACGCGCGGCGAGGCCGAGCAATCCGGCAAGGTGGTGGCCGAAGCGATCGAGGCCATGGCGCAGATCGATCAGTCGTCCCAGCAGATCAACCAGATCATCGGCGTGATCGACGAGATCGCCTTCCAGACCAATCTTCTGGCGCTGAACGCCGGGGTCGAAGCGGCGCGCGCCGGGGAGGCCGGTCGAGGCTTTGCGGTCGTGGCCCAGGAAGTGCGGGCCCTGGCCCAGCGCTCGGCCGACGCGGCCAGGGAGATCAAGACCCTGATCTCGACATCCTCCCAGGCGGTAAGCCGTGGCGTGGGCCTGGTCGGAGACACCGGCAAGGCCCTGCGCTCCATCGTCGACAAGGTGGCCGAGATCGACACCCTGGTTTCAGAGATCAGCGTCTCCTCCCAGGAACAGTCGCTTGGACTGAACGAGGTCAACGTCGCGATCAACCAGATGGACCAGGTGGTTCAGCAGAACGCGGCGATGGTGGAGCAGACCAATGCGGCCAGCCATGCCCTGACGAGCGAGGCCTCAGACCTGACCGCCGTCGTCTCGCGCTTCCGGATGGTGGGCGACCAGACGACGCGACGGCCGAACCGCGCCCGCGCCGCCTGAGGGGCTCAGGCCTCGTACACCGCGCCGATCCGGCCCGGCGCCGGCCGGTTGAGGTTGCGGCGGATGCGCGACCCGAACTTGGTGGCCGACATCAGGCGCGGCGGCATGGCGGTGTCGCCGCCCCGCGCGAAGGCGCGGGCCGCGAGGGTCCATACCGCCGTCGTCACCGGTGAGGGCGTCACGACGCCCAGCGCCGCGCCCAGCATCAGCAGCAGCCAACCCGCCAGGCGAAACAGGACAGATTGCGGATCGGTCGGGCGGACGTCGGACATGGGATGACTCCTGTCGAGGGGATCGGGGAGAGCGACGGGCGGGAGCAAGCCGCCCTCCCCCCGCCGACGAACGGTCCGGATAGGCGGACTATTCGGCGGCGATCGCGGCGGGATCGAACGCGACCCCGATGCGGTGGGCGACGCCGGCGGCATAGGCCGGATCGGCGCGGTGGAAGTGGACCAGCTGACGCTTCTGGATCTCGACCGGCACGCCGTGCATGGCCGCGGCGATATTGTCGAACAGCTGACGCTGCTGGTCGGCGTTCATCAGCCGGAACAGGTCGCCCGGCTGGGTGTAGTCGTCGCTGACCCCGCGATGGTCGAAGCGGTCGGCGTCGCCGGACAGCGGCAGGGCCGGTTCGGCGAAACGCTTGTCTTCCACCGGACCGCCGAAGCTGTTGGGCTCGTACCAGGCGTTGGTGCGCGGCGGGCTGTCGAAGCGCATCGCGCCGTCGGCGTGCTGATGGTTGACCGGGCAGCGCGGACGATTGACCGGCAGGGCCTCATAGTGCGTGCCGATCCGATAGCGGTGGGCGTCGGCATAGGCGAAGATCCGGGCCTGCAGCACCTTGTCCGGCGAGAAACCGATGCCGGGCACGATGTTGGAGGGGCTGAACGAGCTCTGCTCGATCTCGGCGAAATAGTTGTCGGCGTTGCGGTTCAGCTCGACGACGCCGACCTCGATCAGCGGAAACTCCGCATGCGGCCAGACCTTGGTCAGGTCGAAGGGGTTCCAGCGGAACGTCTGCGCCTGGGCCTCGGTCATCACCTGGATGCAGAACTTCCAGCGCGGGAAGTCGCCGCCCTCGATGGCCTCGAACAGGTCGCGCTGGGCGCTTTCGCGATCATTGGCGATCACGGCGTTACCCTCGGCGTTGGTCCAGTTCTTGATGCCCTGCATCGACTTGAAGTGGAACTTCACCCAGACGCGCTGGTTGGCGTCGTTGATGAACGAATAGGTGTGGCTGCCGAAGCCATGCATGAACCGGTAGCCCTGCGGCAGGCCGCGGTCGCTGAACAGCGTCGTCACCTGGTGCAGGCTTTCGGGGCTCAGCGACCAGTAGTCCCACATCGCCGTCGGCGAGCGCAGATTGGTCACCGGGTGGCGCTTCTGGGTGCGGATGAAGTCGGGGAACTTCAGCGGATCACGGACGAAGAACACGGGGGTGTTGTTGCCCACCATGTCCCAGTTGCCTTCCTCGGTGTAGGCCTTGATCGAGAAGCCGCGCACGTCGCGCTCGGCGTCGGCGGCGCCGCGCTCGCCGGCCACGGTGGAAAAGCGCATCAGGATCTCGGTCTTCTTGCCAACCTCCGACAGGAATTTCGCCCTGGTCCAGCGCGTGACATCCTGGGTCACGGTCAGGGTGCCATAAGCGCCCGAGCCCTTGGCGTGGACGACGCGTTCGGGCACCCGCTCGCGGTTCTGGTGGGCCAGCTTTTCCAGCAGCTGGTAGTCCTGCATCAGCAGCGGACCACGAGGGCCGGCGCTGATCGAATTCTGATTGTCGGCGATCGGGGCGCCGCCCGTGGTGGTCAGGATCTTGTCGGTCATTTTGGCCTCCGCCGCTTGGGTGTGTTCAAGGTGACCGCTGCAAGTCGATAAATCCAATTGATCGTTTTTCTCGACAGCATCGAGCGGGCCTATGGCGAGTTCTTGAAGAGCGTGGCGGAGCGGGGCCTTGGCCGTCTTGAACAATCCAGCGGGTCATTTGTCCCGAAGCGCCATGTTCCCTGGCCCGCGCTCGCGCGCTAAGCCTGCGCCATGACCGCCATCCTGCCCGACGCCGCTCCGACCAACTGGGTCGACCGCCACGCGCCACCGGCCCTGCGCCCGTGGCTGAAGCTGGGGCGCTTTGACCGGCCGGCCGGGATCTGGCTGCTGATGCTGCCCGGCTGGCAGGGCATCGCCCTGGCCGGAGCCGAGAAGGGCCAATGGCCCAACCCCTTCCTGCTGGTCGCCTTCTTCGTTGGCGCGGCCCTGATGCGGGCGGCCGGCTGCGCGTTCAACGACATCGTCGACCGCGACTTCGACGCTCAGGTCAGCCGCACGGCCATGCGGCCGATCCCGGCGGGGCTGATCAGCGTCAAGCAGGCCTGGGCCTTCGTGCTCGGCTGCTGCGCGGTCAGCTTCCTGATCCTGGTGTGCCTGGGCTGGCTGGCCATCGGGTTGGGCGTGCTGTCGCTGGGACTGGTGGCCGCCTATCCGTTCATGAAGCGCATCACCTGGTGGCCGCAGGCCTGGCTGGGCCTGACCTTCAACTGGGGTGTGCTGCTGGGCTACGCCGCCGCGACCCACAGCCTGAGCTGGACCGCCGCCCTGCTGTACGCCAGCGGCATCTTCTGGACCCTGGGCTATGACACGATCTACGCCGTGCAGGACCTGGAAGACGACGCCCTGGCCGGGGTGAAATCCTCGGCCCGCAAGCTGGGCGACAGGGCCCAGTACGGGGTCGCCGCCTTCTATGCCGCCTCGTTCGTGATGGCCGTGGCGGCGGCCTGGGTGGGCAATCTGGGCGCGCTGTTCCTGCCGCTGGTCGCGCTGTTCGCGGTGCATCTATCGCGGCAGGCGGCGGCGCTGAGGCTGGATGATCCGGCGGGCGCGCTAAAACTGTTCAAGTCCAACACGCTGGCGGGGCTGGTGCTGTTCCTGGCGCTGGTGGCGGGGCTGTGGAAGCCGGAGACGCGGTTTTAGGGGGCTCTATCGCCCATCACCTAAACCTCCGTCATCCCGGGACTTGTTCCCGGGACCCATTTGTCCGGCGCACGGGCGGAGCCAGAAGACACACTCACGATGAAGCTGAACGATGGGTCCCGGGAACAAGTCCCGGGATGACGGTGAAAGGGGATCAGATCAGAACGGCCCGTTGCTGTAGATCCGCTCCATGCTCTTCTCCAGATCGGCCAACCGCCGGTCATAGGCGCGGTTGAGGCAGGCCTTGTTGCCGCCGCAGGTCCTACGGTTTCGCAGCCATTCCTGCTGCTGGTCCATCAGCGCGCCCCGCCCGCCCATGGCCAGAGTGCGCTTGTTGATGCCGTACAGAACGTCCATCCGCACATCCTTGTCGTTCAGGGCGCGCTCGGCGCAGATCGCCTTCTCGTCGGCGGTGCGGGCCTTCCTGCAGTCGAAGCTGGCGGCGCTGGCCGAGCCGGCCATGCAGGCGAGCGCGAGAACCAGGCCGAGGGACACGGGACGCATGGGCAATTCTCCGAAAGGGCGATGACGCCACGTCATCCTTCATGACCCAAGCTGAATGTGAGATGATGGTTCCATGACCGTCGCCTCACGCGTCAAGCCGCTGGACCTGTTTACACCCGAGGAATGGGCGAAGGTCTCGGCGCGCTCGTCCTGGCGCGGGATCTGGATGGTGGCCCACGCCTGGGGAACGATCCTGCTGGCCGGCGCCCTGTTCGTCGCCTTCCCCAACCCGCTGACCTACGTCCTGGCCGTGATGATCATCGGCGCGCGGCAGCTGGGCCTGGCGATCCTGATGCACGAGGCGGCCCATGGCGGCCTGCATCCCAACCTCAAGGTCAATGACTGGCTGGGCGAGTGGCTGTGCGCGGCCCCCACCGGCGCGTCGCTGAAGAGCTATCGCCCCTATCACCTGACCCACCACAAATACGCCCAGCAGGCCGAGGACCCCGACCTGATCCTGTCGGCGCCGTTCCCGACCACGCGACAGTCCCTGAACCGCAAGATCATCCGCGACCTGACCGGCCAGACCTTCTTCAAGCAGCGGTTCGGGCCCTTGCTGGGCAAGCTCAAAGGGGATCAGCCGAAGGGCGCGATCTTCAGCGGCGAGATCGCCCGCCAGAAGCCGTTCCTGCTGTGGAACCTCGGCCTGCTCGTCGTCCTGTCGGCGGTCGGCCTGTGGTGGGCGTGGCTGGCCCTGTGGATCGTGCCGATGGCGACCTGGTTCCCGCTGGTCACCCGCCTGCGCAACATCGCCGAGCACGCCCTGGTCGCCCGGGACGAGCCCGACCCGTTCCGCCACGCCCGCACCACCCGCGCCAACTGGATCGAGCGCCTGCTGATCGCGCCCTACCACGTCAACTTCCACGCTGAGCACCACATGTTCATGCACACGCCGTGCTGGAACCTGCCGCTGGCGCACCGGCTGCTGGAGCAGAAGGGCCTGACGGGCGGCATGCTGACCGCGCCGGGATATCTGAGCGTGCTGAAGGCCGCGTCGAGCAAACCCGTCGTCGCCTGAGGTCGCCCCGCGTGCTCTAAGCGCGCGATGATCGACCAGACGCTGGAAGGCCGCCGCGCCTTCATTCTTGAGAACACCCGCGTCCAGGCGCCGCCGCATGCGCCGGAACTGTCCCTGCATCTGGCCGACGAGATCACCCCGATCTGGAAGCTGACGGAGGAGGCCCTGGTCGAGATCGGCCTGCCGCCGCCGTTCTGGGCCTTCGCCTGGGCGGGCGGGCAGGCCCTGGCGCGCTACATCCTCGATCACCCCGAAATCGTGGCCGGCAAGACCGTGGTCGATTTCGCCACCGGCTCGGGGATCGTGGCCATCGCGGCGATGAAGGCGGGCGCCAAAAGCGTGCTGGCCAATGACATCGACAGTTTCTGCCAGGCGGCCGTCAGCCTGAACGGGGAGGTCAACGGCGTCGAGATCAGCTTCACCGACGCCAACCTGCTGGACGGCCCGCCCCCGGCCTGCGACGTGCTGCTGGCCGGCGACATCTGCTACGAAAAGCCGATGGCCGAGGCGGTGATGGCCTGGATGCGCCAGGGCCGCGCCTCTGGCTCGATCGTGCTGATCGGCGATCCGGGCCGCACCTATTTCCGCAAGGACGACCTGATCAAGCTGGCCGAATACCAGGTCGAGACCACCCGCGAGCTGGAAGATTTCGCCATCAAGCGCACCTGCGTCTGGACTCTGCCGTGACGGCATTTTAGAACAATACAAGAACACATCTGGAGATCGCGACCATGCGCGAAGACGGCAAGATCGACTATATCGAGTGGCCCGCGACCGACCTGCCGGCCACCAAGGGCTTCTACCAGGCGGCCTTCGGCTGGGCCTTCGCCGACTATGGCCCCGACTACGCCGCCTTCGAAGGCCAGGGCGCCGACGGCGGCTTCTGCACCCCGCAGGAAGGCTCGACCGACAAGCCGCTGGTGATCCTGTACGCGCACGATCTGGAGGCCATGGCGGCCAAGGTCACGGCCGCGGGCGGCGTGATCACCGCGCCGATCTTCAGCTTTCCGGGCGGTCGCCGGTTCCACTTCACCGATCCGTCGGGCAACGAGCTGGGAGTGTGGAGCGAGACCTGAGGCTCTAGAACTTCGGGTGAAAGGCGCGTGGCGCCCAGCCGAAATCCCGCGTCGCGTCCCCGCTGTCGAAGGTGAGGTCCACGCCCATCCGCGCGCCCATGGCCGCCGTGGCCCCGGGCAGGAACGGCGAGGCCGCCTTCAGCATCAGGCCAAACAGGGCCGGCGGCAGGGAGAACACCACCGGCGTGCGACGCATGCCCTCGAACACCCGGGTCGCCATCTGGCGATAGGTCAGGGTCTCGCCGCCCACCAGGTCATAGGCCCGGTTCCGAGCGGCCGTCGCGGTCGCCGCCGCCAGGGCGCCGATGGCCAGGTCCTGCGCGTGGACCGGCTGGCGCAGCCCCTCGCCCCGACCCGACAGCGGCAGGACCCCGAACCGGCCGATCAGGCTGGCCAGGCGGCTGACATTGCCGTCGTGGCCCTCGTCATAGATCAGGGTCGGCCGCAGGATGGTCCAGGCCACGCCATGGGCGGCGCAGAACCGCTCCACCTCCGCCTCGGCGTCGGCCAGGCTGGCGGCCACGGCGCGTTCCTCGGGAACGTCCGAGGCCTGCTTGGTGAAGCGGCTGGTCGAGGAAAAGGCCACCAGCCGGGTCATGCCCCGGGCCTTCAGGGCCGGCAGGGCGGCGGGCAGCAGCCAGATCGGCGACAACGAAAACACCGTCGCCACCGGCGGCAGGCCGTCTTCCAGATGCGGATCGGCAAGGTCGGCGTCCAGCCAGCAGGCCTCGCCGCTCGGCGGCCGACGGCTGACCGCCACCGGGTCGACACCGGCCGCGCGCAGGCGATCCAGCAGATAGCCGCCGATCAGGCTGGTCGCGCCCAGCACCAGCACCGGCGTCTTCAGGGTGTTCGAAACGGTCATCCTGTTTCTATAGTCGAGCCGGGAGGAAAACGCCCATGGCCATGACCTATGACGCGGTGCGCGCCTTCGCCTTCACCCTGCCCGGGGTCGAGGACGGCGCGGCCTATGGCCGCCCCTGCCTGAAGGCCCACGGCAAGTTTCTGACGAGACTGCACGAGGACGGCGACAGCCTGGTCTGCCCCGGCGTGGGGTTCGACGAGCGCGAGATGCTGATGGAGGCCGAGCCCGACACCTTCCATGTCACCGATCACTTCCGGAATTATCCGTATGTTCTTGTTCGGCTGTCACAGGTTCATCCGGGAACGGTGGACCGCCTGATCGAGCGACAATGGCGCGCCACGGCCCCCAAGAAGGTGCTCAAAGCCTGGGACGCCGCGAAGACGGAGACCGCATGAAAGCCTGGCGCATCGTGATCGCCGCCCTGGCCTGGCTGGGACCGGCCCTGCAGTACGGCCTGATGGTCCATGACGAGACCCTGGCCTCGGGCGCGGTCAAGTCGGTCGAGTTCTTCAGCTACTTCACCATCCTCAGCAACATCCTGGCCGCCGTGGTCCTGACCGCGCCGCTGGCCGCCCCCACCTCAAGGGTCGCGACCTGGGCCGAGCGTTCCTCGACCCGGATCAGCCTGGCCGTCTATCTGAGCATCACGGCGGCGATCTATCACACCCTGCTGGCCGGTCTGTGGGACCCCAAGGGCTGGCGACTGGTCTCCGACACCCTCCTGCACACGGTCACCCCGACCCTGTTCCTGATCGACTGGCTGATGCGCGGCGGACAGGGCGAGGCCGGACGGGCCACGGCCGCCAAGGCCCTGGTCTTTCCGGCGATCTATGGCGTCTGGACCCTGGCCCATGGCGCGCTGTCGGGCTTCTATCCCTATCCGTTCTTCGATGTCGGCAAGCATGGCTACCTGTCGGTGATCGTGACCATGCTGGTCATGGCGGGCGGCTTCCTGCTGGTGGCCCTGGCCTTCATGGTGGTCCATCAGGCCCGGGCCAGGCTGGCGATCGGCCGCGGGACGCCCATATCCGCCTGACCGCCTTTCCGGAGTTTTCCATGTCCAAACTCGTTCCCGCCGTCCGTTCGGGCGATGTCCTGATCCCCGCCCTGGGCTTTGGCACCTGGCAGCTGGACAATGGAACGGCCCAGCCGCTGGTCGAGCAGGCCCTCGAGATCGGCTACCGCCACATCGACACCGCCCAGGCCTATCGCAACGAACGCGACGTCGGCGCGGCCATCGCCGCCAGCGGAATCCGGCGCGACGAGATCTTCGTGACCACCAAGGTCTGGATCGACCAGTTCGCCGCCGGCGACCTGCAGCGCTCGGCCGAAAAGAGCCTTGAGCGCCTGGGGCTCGACCATGTGGACCTGCTGCTGCTGCACTGGCCCAATCCGGTCAATCCGCTGGCCGAGACGATGGCGGCGCTCAACGATGTCCAGGAGCGTGGCCTGACCCGCGCCATCGGCCTGTCGAACTTCCCCTCGGCGGTGATGGCCCAGGCCCAGGCGCTGTCGAAGGCGCCGATCGCCACCAACCAGGTCGAGTACCACCCCTATCTGTCGCAAAAGACCCTGATCGCGGCGGCCCACGCGGCCGGAACCTCGATCACGGCCTGGTCGCCCCTGGCCCAGGGCAAGGTCGCCGAAGACCCGGTGCTGATCGCCATCGGCGAGACCCACGGCAAGACGCCAGGCCAGGTGACCCTGCGCTGGCTGATCCAACAGGGCGTCATCGCCATCCCCCGCACCAAGACCCCGGCCCGCATCGCCGAGAACTTCGACGTGCTGGATTTCGAGCTCTCCCACGACGAGATGGCGGCGGTGTTCGCCCTGGCGCGGGCGGATGGGCGAATGGGGAACTGGCTGGATGCGGCGTATAGCTGGGATGTGGGGTAGGGGGCGGGACTGCGACCTGTGGTGGCCTAGCCGCCGTTGGCTTCCGCCAAGCGTTGCGCAACCCGCCTCGCGTTGATCGGCGACTCTGCTCCGATCAGATCCAGCGCCTCTTTCGCCCGAGTCGCTATCATGACTTCCGGGCTTCCCGCACCTCCCCGATTAGTGAATCGCAGAGCTTCAAGGACTGCTCTTCGAAGATCTTCACCTTCTAATTTCTTAAAAAGCGCCACGAAGTCCAAAGCGCTCAAGTTGGCGAGGAATTCCACGTCGGTCGGGTTCCAACCGCGTTCTCGGCTGATCCGGATTAAGATGTCGCCTGCGTCCAGCGTCGGCGGCGCGAATGACGCGTGCTTCTCTGCAAACGCTGCGATCAAGTCCGGGTCGGTTACATCGCCGTTGAAAGCGTAACGCTCAAGGTCCCAAAACTCCGCTGGTTCGTTGCGGGTAAGCTTTCCGACTGGCCGAGCCCAAAGTGGCCTCTAGAGAGAGGCGACGACCCCAAGGTCGGTGCGATCCTTAAATCTCCTGGAGGCTGCAGCGTGCAGGGCTGATCAGGTCAGTCAAGGCTCGCCTCCGGCGACCGCTTCGCGGCGACGCGAAGCGTCGGCCTTGAGTGACCTGATCAGCCCTGCGATCGTCTCGCCGTGAGATGTAAGGATGGCTCTGCCCAGAGGGGCGCCGGCTTCGCACTCAAAAACCACAATGCTCCGTCATCCCGGGACTTGTTCCCGGGACCCATCCGTCCGCCGCACGGGCGGCGCAGACGTGATCGAAGGCGGGGCGGCTGAACCATGGGTCGCGGGGACGAGCCCCGGGATGACGGGGTTTGGTGGAGGTGGGCGCGGGCCTGTCCCCGACTTTCGAAGTCAAAACACAACCCTTCCCCCTTTGATGGGAGAGGGGTTCCGTGCGCCCGGCCTCTATCCCCGTGCGAGCACGGGGATAGCCCTCCGCCAAGCCCAACGAAAACAACGCCCTGACCGCCGCACCCAGCGTCACGATGCAAAATCGACGCAGCCCCCTGCAAAACGCCCCCATACTTCTCCTCGCCCCATCGCAGGGGAGGGCGCGAAGCTGGCGCCCGAGACGCGCGATGGGGGCGGTTGTACGGGTTCAAGAGGACAGGTGACGTAAACCTGTCCATCGGAGGAAGGCCAAGCCTCCGCCCGTCCGAAGGTTCGCTCCGGGTTCCTCCGGAATCGGCGTGGCTGCAGCCCAAGGCTGGGTCCGTCGCGAGGAGGGCAAAATCCGGGTGGGGCATAGGGTTGAACAAGACCCGCGCGCCCCGGCCAGAGGGATAACGACCGCGCGGAGCGCTCCGGCCACGGCCGAAACGGTACTCCTCTACAAACCCATCCGGGCCTGGCCCGGACGCTCCGCCGCCTCCCCACACCTTCAGCGGGCCTGCCGCGTGAAGCCGAAAAGCCGTGTCGGGCCGCCCGGACTCGCAAGGAACCTGCGTCCGCCTTCAGACAATCCGAGGTTCCCCCTCGCGGCGAAAGCGCCTAGGTAAGGCTCAACCTGAGCATATCCTTGGGAGGATGAGGCAGATGGACGACGCGGGCGTCAGCTTGCAGGCGAAGATGATCGCGATGGGCGAGGCCGCCCGCGCGGGCGCGCGCGCCCTGCGTCTCGCTTCGGCGCAGCAGCGCACCGCCGCCCTTCAGGCCATGGCCAAGGCGATCCGCGAGGACGCCGCCCGCATCCTGACCGCCAACGGCAAGGACATCGAGCAGGCGAAGGCCAATGGCCTGTCTGGCCCGATGCTCGACCGCCTGCTGCTCGACGACGCCCGGCTGGAAGCCATGGCCCAGGGCGTCGAGACCGTGGCCGCCATCGCCGATCCGCTGGGCGTGGCCACCGCGCGCTGGACCCGGCCCAACGGGCTGGACATTTCCCGGGTGCGCACCCCGATCGGCGTGATCGCCATGATCTATGAGAGCCGGCCCAACGTCACCGCCGACGCCGCCGCCCTGTGCGTGCGCTCCGGCAACGCCGTGATCCTGCGCGGCGGGTCCGAATGCCTGGCCTCAAGCCTAGCCATCCACGCCGCCATCGTGCGGGGCCTGAAGAGCGCCGGTCTGCCCGCCAGCGCCGTCCAGGCTGTGGGCACGTCCGACCGCGCCGCCGTCGGCCACATCCTGTCGGGCCTGAACAGGACCATCGACCTGATCATCCCGCGCGGCGGCAAGAGCCTGGTGGCCCGGGTGCAGGCCGAGGCCCGCGCCCCGGTGCTGGGCCATCTGGAAGGCCTCAACCACGTCTTCGTCCATGCCGGCGCCGATCCGCAAAAGGCCATCGCCATCGCCGTCAACGCCAAGATGCGGCGGGTGTCGGTCTGCGGCTCGGCCGAGACCCTGCTGGTCGACCGGGCCATCGCCGACAGCCTGCTGCCGCTGCTGGCCGACGCCCTGATCAAGTCGGGCTGCGAGCTGCGCGGCGACGCGGCGGCCCTGGCCATCGAGCCGACGATGAAGAAGGCCAAGGACGCCGACTGGACCACCGAATATCTGGCCCCGATCCTGTCGGTGGCCGTGGTCGACGGCGTGGCCGGGGCGGCGGCCCATATCGCCCGCTACGGCTCGGGCCATACCGACGCCATCGTCACCGAGGATCCCGCCGCCGCCGAGGCCTTCGCGGCCGAGGTCGACAGCGCCATCGTGCTGATCAACGCCTCCACCCAATTCGCCGACGGCGGAGAATTCGGCTTCGGGGCCGAGATCGGCATCGCCACAGACAAGCTACACGCCCGCGGTCCGGTCGGGGCCGAGCAATTGACGACATTCAAATATGTGGTTCGCGGGACCGGCCAGACTCGTCCCTGAGGCCGGTCGGCCAAGCGCGCAGCGTCTCGGACTCCATCTGGAGCCGGGCATGCGCGTCGGGCTGTTCGGCGGCAGCTTCAATCCCGCGCACGAGGGCCACGCCCACGTCGCCGAGACCGCCCTTCGACGCCTGAACCTCGACAAGGTGATCTGGCTGGTCTCGCCGCAGAACCCGCTGAAATCCTCGGCCGAAACCAAGCCCCTGGCCGAGCGCATGGCCGCCGCCCGGTCGCGGGCGCGGGGCAGCTCGATGATCGTCTCCGACGCCGAGACGCGGCTGGGCTCGCAATACACGATCGATACTCTTCGCGTACTGCGGGCCCGCTATCCGGGCGTGAAATTCGTCTGGGTGATGGGGGCCGACAGCCTGGCCAGCTTCCACCGCTGGCGGGGTTGGACCCAGATCATGCGCGAGGTGCCGGTGGCGGTGATCTCGCGGCCGTGGGCGGGCCTGAAGTCGCGCACCTCGCCCGCCGCCCGGCGGTTTTCGCATGCCCGCAAGCCCGCCAGCGCCGCCGCCACCCTGCCCGATCTGACCGCCCCGGCCTGGATCTATCTGACCGGCCCGCTGAACTTCGCCTCATCCACGGCGATGCGTGAACGGCTCAACAAGACGCCCTGACCCACATCAAAATGGCCTCTTGCACGCAACCCCTCACCTTTCCGACTCATCCATGCTATGAGGAGAACCCGCGCGACCCCATAAGGAGCATTCCGCTGCGTAGCGACCCCGCGCAAATTGCGCACGAAGACACGGCGACCGCCGAGTCCTCGACCCACAAGCCAGACCTCAGTCTGGACCAGAGCATCAAGGCTCTGGAGACCCTGATCCTGTCGCGTCTCGACGACGACAAGGCTCAGGACATCGTTCACATCGACCTGACGGACAAGAGCTCGGTGGCTGACAGCCTGATCGTGGCGTCTGGCCGTTCGCACCGCCATGTCGGCGCGCTGGCCGATCACATCATCCGCGCCCTGAAGGAAAACGGTTTTGGCAAGGCGCGGGTCGAAGGCCTGCCGCACTGCGACTGGGTCCTGATCGACGCCGGCGACGTGGTCGTTCACCTGTTCCGTCCCGAGGTGCGCAGCTTCTACAACATCGAGAAGATCTGGGCGGTCGACGCCCCGCACCGTATCGCCTCCACGGCGAACTAAGGCGACCTCTTCAAGTCGTCATCGCCCGGTCTGTCCGGGCGATGACGGGCTAAAGGTTGGCCGATGAAGCTCACCATCCTCACCGTTGGAAAGCTCGGCCGCATGGTCGAGGCCCAGATGGCGCTGGACTATATGTCCCGCGCCACGGCGTCGGGCCGCGCCCTGGCCCTGGGGCCGGCCGAGATCGTCGAGGTCGAGGCCCGCAAGCCGGGCAAGGCCGCCGAGGCCGAGGTGCTGCGTCCGCATCTGGAGGGCGCCCATGTCATCGCCTGCGACGAGCACGGCAAGGTTCGGCCCAGCCGCGCCTTCGCCGAGCACATCGGCCGGCTGCGCGACGATGGGACGCGGAAGGTCGTGTTCCTGATCGGCGGGGCCGATGGCCTGGATCCCTCGATCCTGTCCAGCGCCAACGAAACCCTGGCCTTCGGGCCCCAGACCTGGCCGCACGCCCTGGCCCGGGCGATGCTGGCCGAGCAGATCTATCGCGCCGTCACCATCCTGGCGGGCTCGCCCTATCACCGCGATTAAGGTTAGACAGCGGGAGATGCTTCGCCGTCCCTCGCCCGTCCTGCTTTCCCTCGCCGCGCTCGTCATCGCCCTGTCGGCGGGCGGCATGGTCCTGGCGCGCCAGGACCAGCAGCGGATGCGCGACCGCCAGACCGCCATCGACACCCGCCGCGAGATCGAGGATCTGCGCGGGGAACTCTCGCGCCTGGACCAGGCCCGGGTCTCGGCCGGCGAGAACGTCGACCTCAAGCGCACCCGGCTGGAGGCCCTGAATTCGCGCGAGGCCCGGGTGCTGGCCGATCTGGGCCGCGATCGCCATAGGCTGGCCAAGCTGCTATCCGCCCTGCAGCTGTTCCGGCGCAACCCGCCGCCGGCCCTGCTGGTCAGTCCCGGCGACGCCCGCGACGCGGTGCGGGCCGCCATCCTGATCCGCGCCATGACCCCGGACCTGCAGCGCCGGGCCGACGCCTATGCGCGCCAGGCGTCGGCCGTGAGCGCCCTGCGCCGCGAGGCCGCCGCCGCCTCGGCCGAACTGTTCACCGCCGAAAGCGTCGTGGCCGACCGCAAGGGCGAGATCGAGCGCCTGATCATCGAAAAGACCCGGCTGGAGCGCGCCTTCGCCCAGGAAGCCCTGATCGAGGCCAGCGAGCTGCGCACCCTGGGCGCCCTGACCGACGGCCTGACGCCGCGCGCGCCGACCGGGCCCCTGACCCTGGCCTCGCCAGCGCCCGGCGGGATCACCAGCCGTTTTGGCTCGACCTTGCCGGCCGGCGGCCGCGCGTCCGGCGTGTCGATCCGCACGGAAAAAGGGCGGACGGTGACCAGTCCGGCGGCGGGAACCGTCGAATATGCCGGCGCGCTGAATGGCTGGGGCGTGGTTCTTATCCTGCGAGCGCAGGACGCCTATCTTCTGGTGCTGGCCGGCCTGGATCAGGTTTCGGTCGCCCCCGGACAATCGGTCGCGGCCGGCGCCCCGATCGGAAAGATGGCGGATCGTGTATCCTCCGAGCCGGAACTCTATCTGGAGGTCCGCGAAGAGGGCGTTCCGGTCGATCCGGAACGCTGGTTGAAGCAGGGGTCGCCGTAGACGGCTTTTTCAGTAATGATGGCCGCAAATAGGACGTTCTCGACTGGGATGGTCGGAAACGAGACATCAAAAGCGCGGCGTGTCACGCGTCGCCAGGGAGCCTTCCAGGCCTAATGCGCAAGTACCTGCTCATCGGAGTTTCGGCCTTTGTCCTCGGCGCGGGGACCATGGCCTATCTTAGCCCCATCGCCCAGGCGAACATCCCGCCCAAGACCAAGACCTACAAGCTGCTGGAACTGTTCGGCGACGTGCTGGGCACGGTCGAGGACCAGTATGTCGCCGAGGTCGACGACAAGAAGCTGATCGAGGCGGCCCTCGACGGCATGCTGACCAGCCTCGACCCGCACTCGGGCTATCTGTCGCCCGACAGTTTCGAGGACATGCAGGACACCACCCGCGGTGAATATGGCGGCCTGGGCATCGAGGTCACCAGCGAAGAGGGCGTGGTCAAGGTCATCTCGCCGATGGACGGCACCCCCGCCTCGCGGGCTGGCATCCAGGCGGGCGACTACATCACCGCCGTCAACGGCCAAAGCGTTCTGGGCCTCACCGTCAACGAGGCGGTCAAGCAGATGCGCGGCATTGCCGGCGAGGCGGTCACCCTGACCATCGCCCGCGAAAAGACCGATCCCTTCGACGTCAAGCTGATCCGCGAAGTCATCAAGCCCAAGGCCGCCATCGCCCGGATGGAAGGCGACTATGGCTATGTGCGTCTGCCCGGCTTCAACGAAAAGGCTACCGACGCCCTGATCGCCTCGATCAACGACCTGAAGGCCAAGAACCCGAAGATGAAGGGTCTGGTCCTGGACATGCGCAACAACCCCGGCGGCCTGCTCGACCAGGCCGTGGGCGTGGCCGACGTGTTCCTGGACGGCGGCGAGGTGGTCAGCCAGCGCGGCCGCGATCCCCGCAACATCCAGCGCTACAACGCCCGACCCGGCGACCTGCTGAACGGCCTGCCGGTGGTGGTGCTGATCAACCAGGGCTCGGCCTCGGCCGCTGAAATCGTCGCCGGCGCCCTGCAGGACCGCAAGCGCGCCGAACTGGTGGGCCTGACCAGCTTTGGCAAGGGCTCGGTCCAGACCGTGATCCCGCTGCGTGGCGGCGCCGACGGCGCCCTGAAGCTGACCACGGCCCGCTACTTCACGCCGTCGGGTCGTTCGATCCAGAAAACCGGCATCGCCCCGGACCTCGAGGTCGCCCAGACCCGCGACCAGGCCCAGGACATCGCCAACCGCGTCTGGTTCAGCGAGGCCAGCTTCAAGAACGCGCTCAACGCCGACGAAGGCAAGGCGCGCCTCGGAGCCCATACCCCGGCCGAAGCGCCGCCGACCGCCTTCGACGACAAGAAGGGCGACTTCCAGCTGCAGCGCGCCCTCGCCGTGCTGCAATCCGGCTCGGTCGCCGCGACGCCCAAGCTGCCCAAGCCGGCCGCCAAGATCGCCGAGGTCACGGCCAAGGCCGCCGCCATGGGCAAGCCGCCGATCGAGAAGAAGTAGCGCCTACCCGATATGGGTCTGAACGCGGGCGCCCGTAAGCCCGCGTTCATTCCAGCCCCCTATCCCGAACCTATTGGGAAAAGGGGAGGAAACTCATGGACCTGGACAAGGCGCTAGCCGCTCACTCGGACTGGAAGGTCAAGCTTCGCGTCGCTCTGGCCAAGCACGAGACTCTGGATGCCGACCGCCTCGCGTCGGATTGTCATTGCGAGTTCGGGCTTTGGCTGAAGGGCGAAGGACGCGCGGCCCATGGCGCCTCGCCGAATTTCAAGATGTGCGTTGAAACCCACACCGAGTTCCACCGTTGCGCGGGGAACGTCGCCCGCGCGATCAATGCCGGCCGCATGGACGAAGCCGCGCAGGAGCTGGAGGCCGGCACGCCGTTCTCGCGGTCATCCCAAGCCGTCGCCGTGGCGGTTCGGCGGCTGAAGACCGAGCTGGCGGCCTGACGCCGACGGGGCGGCGCGACCGATAGCCACGGGGGCCAGACCCGAGCAGACAAGCTCTGTTAACCATAAATTCGGGTCTGGCGGCTAGGGTCACGGACGATGGCCGCCATGTTCTCCCGCAAGCCCGCCTATGCCGCCTCGGCCCCCGCGCCCGAGGCTGGCGGCGACCTGCGCGCCCGCCTGATGGCGGCGGCGGCCAATCCCTATATCGCCGCCAGCGGCGCGGCCTGCCTGTTCATGATCACCCTGGCGGGCCTGGTGCTGGTCACGGGCGATCCCAAGGCCGGCGCGCCGATCATCCGGGTCGAACTGACCAAGATCGGCGCCACCAAGAACGCCCCTGACGGCTGGAAAGAGGCGCTCACCGACGAAGGCGAGCACGAGGCGGCCTTCAAGCCCGACACCTTCGACCTTTCGGCCAAGCCCATCGTCGACAGCCCCGTCGAGGCCTCGATCTCTTTCCCCGGCGAGAATGGCCCGGGCGAGGGGGCCAGTATGATGCACGCGGCCGGAGGGTCCCTGCCCCAAGCCCCCATCGCCGGCCTGGCCGGTCCTGGTCCCGGCGGCGCCCAGCTGCCGATCATCGCCGCCAATGGCCGCACCGCCGCCGAGGCCTATGCCCGCCCGTTCACCGCCAGCGGCCGGCCCAAGGTCTCGGTGGTCATCGGCGGCCTGGGCCTGAACCCCCAGACCACCCGCGCGGCCATCGAGACCCTGCCGCCCGAGATCACCCTGTCCTTCGCGCCCTATGCCGAGGGCCTGCAGGGCTGGATCGACCTGGCCCGCGCCAACGGCCACGAGGTGCTGCTGGAAACCCCGATGGAGCCGGCCGACTATCCGGCCAATGACCCCGGCCCCTACACCCTGATCGCCGCCAATCGGCCGGAAGACACCGTGCGCAAGCTGGAATGGCTGATGTCGCGCGCCACCGGCTATTTCGGGCTCAGCAACTATCTGGGCGCGCGGTTCGTGGACTCCGACGCGGCCATGAACACCTTCAACGCGGCCCTGAAGGCCCGCGGCCTGGCCTTTGTCGACGACGGCCTGGCCGCGCGGCGCGGCGGATCGATCCCGCGCGCCTCCGCCGACCGGGTGATCGACGACGAGCTTTCGGCCGCCGCCATTGACGCCCAGCTGCGCGCTCTGGAAACCGGAGCCAGCGCCCGGGGCCAGTCGATGGGTTCGGGCTTTGCCTATCCGGTGACGATCAATCAGGTGCGCGCCTGGGCCAATGGCCTTTCGGCGCGCGGGATGCAGCTGGCGCCGGCCTCGGCCCTCACGCGCCGATGACCTTGGACGAACTCCCGCGCCACCGGCCCAATGTGGGCGTGGTGCTGTTCCATCCCGACGGCCGCGTGTGGCTGGGCCGCCGCAACCAGCAGCCCCCGCCCTATAACTGGCAGTTCCCGCAAGGCGGCGTCGACAAGGGCGAAGACCTGCTGGACGCCGCCCTGCGCGAGTTGGCCGAGGAAACCGGCGTGACGTCCGCCCGACTGCTGGGCCGCACCGAGGGCTGGATCTCCTATGACTTCCCCCCCGAGGTGGCCGGCTCGAAGATGGCGCGTGGCTGGATGGGTCAGAAACAGGTGTGGTTCGCCTTCCGCTTCATCGGCGACGAGAGCGAAATCGACCTGGAAGCGCATGGCGAGGTCGAGTTCGACGCCTGGACGTGGGGAAAGCTCGACGAAACCCCCGAACTGATCGTACCCTTCAAACGCGGGGTCTACGAACAGGTGGTCGCCGCATTCGGAAAGTTCGTGGCGGGCGACTGATCGCTCCCACAGGGAGAACGATCGGCATGGCCAAGACCGTCCTGATGATTCACGGCTATGGCTGCGCCAGCAGCTGCTGGGGTCCAATCGCCGAACGCCTGACCGCCGAGGGCTACAGGGTCGAGGCCCCCACCATCCGCGCCGACCAGCGCAAGGTCGCCGCGCCAGGCGCCGGTCTGGCCGGTCTCAGCCTGGCCGACTATGTCGCCGACATGAGCGCCCTGGCCGCGTCCCTCGCCAAGCAGGACGGTGAAGCGCCGATCGTGTTCGGCCATTCGATGGGCGGCCTGATCGCCCAGAAGCTTGCCGAGGCGGGTCTCGTCGCCGGCGCCGTGCTGTTCTCGCCCGCCTCTCCCGCCGATGCGCGCGGCAAGCCCAAGCTGTCGCCGGTGTTCGCCTTCCTCAACGCCGTGCTGATGTCCAAGCCCGAGACCCGGACGGTCAAGCAGTGGAAGACCGGCTTCAAGCTGTGCGTCATGAACGCCGTGCCCGCCAGCCGGCATGACAGCCTTTACGCCAAGATGGTCCACGATTCCGGCCGCGTGCTGGCCGACCTGGCCTGGCCCGACAAGGATCCCAACAAGACCGCCCATGTCGATGTCGACAAGGTCACGGTTCCCATCCTGGTGGTGGCCGGCGCCCTGGACCGCACCACGCCGGTCGACGACCTGCGCCTGGTGGGCCAGAAATATTCCGCGGTCGGCGGCGACTATGTCGAATATCCCAACAATGCCCACTGGCTGATCGACGAGCCAGGTACGGACGTCATCTTGGGCGATGTCATCGGCTGGCTGAAGAACAAGGCCCTGACCGCCGCGCCGGCCCAGGCCGCGCCCGCCGAGAAGGCTCCGTCCGCGAAGGCCCCCGCCCAGGCCGCGACAGCCCCAGCCAAGCCCGCCACGGTCGCCGAGGCCGCGCCGGTGAAGGCCGCCACGCCCGCCCCTGCCCCCAAGGCGGCCAAGCCGGCTGTCGCGACCAAGGCGGCCACGCCGAAAGCAGCGCCGGTGAAGCCCGCCGCCAAGGCGGCTCCGGCCAAGGCCGCGCCGAAAGCGACCACGACCACGACCACGACCGCCAAGGCCGTCGAGGCCAAGCCTTCCGCAAAGGCCGCCGCCAAGCCGAAGGCTCCGGTCAAGACCGCGCCCGTCGCCGCGCCGGCCAAGGTCGCCGCGCCCAAGCCCGCTCCGGCCGCGAAGGCGACAGCTCCGAAGGCTGCGGCCAAGGCTCCCGTGACCAAGGCGCCGCCGGCAAAGGCCGCCGCTCCAGCGAAGGCCGCCCCCGCCAAGGCCGCGCCCAAGGCGGCCGCGAAGCCCTCCGTCGCCGCCAAGCCGGCTGCGACAACGAAGCCCGCCAAATCTTCGCCGAAGCCCAAATAGAGCGTGTAAGCTCACGCCGTCGGCTGCTTCGCCGACGGCGCTCGAAAGGCGTTCATGTCCGCACCGGTCATCATGGTCCACGGCGCCTTTTGCGGCGGCTGGACATTCGACAGCTTTCGCCAGCCGTTCGAGGCCGCCGGTCATGCGGTGCTGACGCCAGACCTTCTGGGTCATGACGGCAAGGCCTCGGTCGCCGGCCGCTCCATGACCGACTACGCCAAGCAGATCGCCGCCCTGTGCGCGACCTGCGAGGAACCCCCGATCCTGATCGGCCACTCGATGGGCGGCCTGGTCGCCCAAATGGCCGCCGCGCGGGCCAAGGTCTCACGCCTGATCCTGCTGGCCCCCTCACCCCCCTGGGGCGTGCCGGGCGCGAGCCTTGAAGAGGCTGTCTCGGCGGTCAGCCTCTATGCCCTGGGTCCCTACTGGCTGCAGGCCGTCGATCCCGACTATGGCGTCGTCAAGCGCTACAGCCTCGACCGGATGGAGCGCGCCGAGCGCAAGGCCCTGTACGGCCGCATGACGCCTGAGAGCGGCCGCGCCCTGTGGGAAACCCTCAACTGGTGGCTCGACCCGTTCATGACCACCAGCGCCGCGCCCTCGGGCGCGCCGACCCTGGCCATCGCCGGCGGCAAGGATGTCATCCACCCCACGGCCACCGTCCGCCAGACCGCCGCGCGCCTGAACGGATCGGTCGAGGTGTTCGGCCAGATGAGCCACTGGCTTCCAGGCGAGCCGGGCTGGGAAACCGTCGCCGAACGCTGCCTGGACTTCATCGTCGCGGAAGGCCGCGCGGCGGCCTAGCGGTTCAGGCTGGCGGCGAGAACAGCTTCAGCCCCAGGATGCCCGCCACGATCAGGCACAGGCAGGCCAGCCGCGCCGCCGTCGCCGGCTCCTTGAAGACCACGATGCCGACGATGGCCGTGCCGACCGCCCCGATGCCGGTCCAGACCGCATAGGCCGTGCCCAGCGGCAGGGTCTTCACGGCCCAGCCCAGCAGGCCCATCGACAGCACCAGGCTGATCGCCGTCAGGGCGATGGGGATCGGGCGGGTGAAGCCCTCGGTGAATTTCAGGCCCACGGCCCAGCCGATCTCGAACAGACCCGCGATGAAAAGGATGATCCAGGCCATGACCTGCTCCACTTTTTTGAGTGGGGTCGTCCCCGGAAACGGCAAAAGGCGCGGGGTCGTCCCCGCGCCTTCCGTTGATATGGGACAGCATGGCGGGAGGGCAAGCCTCCCGCTCCGGCCTTAGCGGCTGGTGGTGCTGTAGAGGATCTGGGCCTGTTCGAAGTTCTTGCCCACGGGCGAGCCGTCGGTCTTCTTCAGGCGCATATAGACTAGGCCCGCCTTGCCGCTGGCCCAGGCGTCGTCCCACGAGACGGTGAAGCGGCGGAAGTCGCTGCTGACCACCTGGTCGTTACGGATCAGGCGCAGTTGCGGGCTGTTTTCCCAGGTGGCCCAGTCATGCAGGGCGCTGGCCAGGGCTTGAGCCTGAACGTCGCCCTGGGCGTACTGGATGGTGATGGTGCAGACGTTCTTGTTCGAACCCGGATTGTCCAGGACGATCTGGTAGGGCTTGCCTAGGTCCAGGGTCCACAGCTTCTTCTTCTGCTTCAGGCCGGCGGCCTTGGCCAGGGCGTCGAAGTCGCCGCCGACCACGGCCGGCTTGCAGATGCGATCCAGCACGCTGAGCAGTTGCAGCGAAACCGGGTCGGTCGAGGGCGGCGGACGCACCGGCTCAACATAGGTTTCGACCGGAGCGGCGGCTGGCGGCGCCGGAACGACCGGCACGGCCGGATCGGCCGGGGCGGGAGCCGGCGCTTCCTGCGCGGGCGCGGCGGGAGCCGGAGCGGTCTGCTCCTGGGCGACGGCAGTGGTCGAAACCACGCCGAGGGCGATCAGGCTGGCGAGCGCGAGGCGCATTATCGAGATATCCCCATCAGGCAAGAGGTCGGCATTAAAACCGACAGGCGTTCCCTCGCAACCCTTATGGCGACAGATTGCGACGGAGATTGGGCCACAAGTGTAATTTCCCGCGTCCTGACGTCGCGCAGCTTCCCCCCAGACGCGAAAACGCCTCCGCCCTGGGCAGGGCGGAGGCGTTTCCTCGAATCACATCGCCGCCGTGTTAGGCCGCTTCGACCGCGTGTTCGGCCAGGATCGTCAGGCCGTCGGGGCCGACGTCGGCGAACCCGCCCTGGATATCGAACAGCTTGGTGGTCGCGCCGTCCTTCACGGTGACGCGGCCTTCGCGCAGCGTCGTCATGAACGGGGCGTGGCCGGCCAGGACGCCGAAGTCACCTTCGGTTCCGGGTGCCTGGACCAGATCGACCTCGCCCGAGAACAGTTCGCGTTCCGGAGCGACGAGAGAAAAGTGCAGCTTGGTCATTATTCCACGATCTCCACGTCACCGAGGGCCGCCTCGACGTCTTCGTCGGTCTGGATCTCGGTCCCGCAGAACGGGCAGAAGCGGATGGTGGCCAGCACGACGCCGGTCTCCCCGTCTTCCGTCCGTTCGCCAAGATTGAGCAGGATCAGGCCGCTGTCATGCTCGATGAGCGAGTCGGTCGGGTCCGAAGAGACCGCGTCCTCCAGCTCCTCGCAGCAGAAGCCGACCAGATCGTGTTCGTCGGTCATTATGCTTCCGCCGCCAGCTTTTCGGCCTTGGCCACGGCTTCCTCGATCGGGCCGACCATGTAGAAGGCGGCTTCCGGCAGGTGGTCGTATTCACCGTCGACGATGCCCTTGAACGAGCGGATCGTGTCCTTCAGCGCGACGAAGGCGCCGGGGGTGTTGGTGAACTGCTCGGCCACGTGGAAGGGCTGGCTGAGGAAGCGCTGGATCTTGCGGGCGCGGGCGACCGTCAGCTTGTCCTCTTCCGACAGCTCGTCCATGCCCAGGATGGCGATGATGTCCTTC
>CAYRTE010000011.1:97404-103405 GCA_964427205.1 uncultured Caulobacter sp. | reverse complement strand
TTGACCTTGCCCGGCATGATCGACGAGCCGGGCTCGTTCTCCGGCAGGGCCAGTTCGCCCAGGCCGGCGCGCGGGCCCGAGCCCAGGAAGCGGATGTCGTTGGCGATCTTGAACAGCGACGCGGCGACCGTGTTGATGGCGCCGTGGGTGAAGACCATGGCGTCGTGGGCGGCCAGGGCCTCGAACTTGTTGGGGGCGGTGGTGAAGGGCAGGCCGGTGACGCCGGCGATCTTTTCGGCGACCAGTTCGGCGAAGCCGACGGGGGCGTTCAGGCCGGTGCCGACGGCGGTGCCGCCCTGGGCCAGTTGCATCAGCATCGGCAGGGTCATTTCGAGGCGGGCGATGCCGTTCTCGATCTGCTGGGCGTAGCCGCCGAACTCCTGGCCCAGGGTCAGGGGCGTGGCGTCCTGGGTGTGGGTGCGGCCGATCTTGATGATGTCCTTCCACTCGGCGGCCTTGGCGGCCAGGGCCTTGTGGAGGTGCTTGAGGGCCGGGATCAGGTCGTGGACCACCTGCTCGGCGCAGGCGATGTGCATGGCCGTCGGGAAGGTGTCGTTCGACGACTGGCTCATATTGACGTGGTCGTTGGGGTGGACGGGCTTCTTGCTGCCCATCTCGCCGCCCAGCATCTCGATGGCGCGGTTGGAGATCACCTCGTTGGCGTTCATGTTCGACTGGGTGCCCGAGCCGGTCTGCCAGACCACCAGCGGGAAGTGGTCGTCCAGCTTGCCCTCGATGACTTCGTTGGCGGCGGCGATGATGGTCGCGGCGACCTTGGGGTCCAGCTTGCCGAGGGCGAGGTTGGCCTCGGCGGCGGCGCGCTTGACGATACCCAGGGCGCGGACGATCGGCAGCGGCTGCTTTTCCCAGCCGATCTTGAAGTTGCCCAGGCTGCGCTGAGCTTGCGCGCCCCAGTAGCGGTCGGCGGCGACTTCGATGGGGCCGAAGGTGTCGGTTTCGATGCGCGTGGCGGTCATGCGGCGGGTCTCCGGAAAAACGGTCGAGCGCGGTCTAGACCCAAGGCGGGCGCAGGGCAACGTTCGCGGTTGCGATAAGGCGCGCCCGGCCTTACGGCTCGCAAGATCGCAGGCAGGAGACGCCGATGAGCCCGCATATCGCCCTTCTGCGCTCGGTCAATGTCGGCAAGCGCAAGGTGCTGAAGGACGACCTGCAGGGCCTGGCCAGGGACCTGGGCTTCACCGAGGCCAGGACCTTGCTGGCCAGCGGCAATCTGGTGCTGTGGGGCGACCACGCGGGCGGCGCCGCGTTGGAGGCGGCGCTGGAAGCCGCGCTCGAGAAGCGCATAGGCCTTTCCACGGACTTCATGGTGCGTTCGCCGGCGGAGATTCGCGCCATCATCGAGGCCAATCCCTATCCCGGGGCGGCCGAGGACCATCCCAGCCACCTGATCGTCAATTTCCTGAAGGCGCCGATCCCGGACGAGGACGTGGCGATCCTGCGCGCGGCGATCACCGGCCCGGAGACCTTTGAGGCGCGGGACCGGGAGCTCTATGTCGATTTCCCGATCAGCATCGCCGACAGCCTGCTCGACCGCGACTGGAAGAAGACCCGGCGCAATCCGGTCGGCACGACGCGCAACTGGAACACCGTGCTGAAGCTGGCCCAGATGGTGGAGGCATGACCCTCGATCTGGACGGCGCCGACTGGACCCACCAGGGCAAGGTCCGCGCCCGCGAGGTCGCGGGCGAGCTGACCCTCGTGGTCGATGGCCTGACCACCCAGGGCAAGTATTACAAGCCGCTGATCTACGAGTTCTTCCGCAAGGTCTGGCGCGGCGCGCGGCCGGCCTGGGGCGAGTTCGAGGTCGACATCTTCATGGAATATGTCGGCGAGCCGCCGTGGATGGATCTCGACAACCTGGCCAAGGCCCTGCTGGACTCGATCAAGGGCTACGCCTTCCACGACGACGCCCAGGTCGGCCGGCTGCTGGTCGAGCGCCGGCCGGGGGATCGCGAGCGGATCATCATCCTGGTGCGAAAGCGCGCTTCAGGCCTTTTGCGGCGCACGCTCGAAGGCTGAAGCGGCCAGGGCCGTGAACAGCACCATCAGGAAGGCGCCATAGCGGCCCAGGCTGACCGGGTCGGCGGCGGGCATCAGCATCTCGAACCGGCCGATCACCACGGCGCTGGCCATCAGGCCGGGCGCGGCGAAGGTCAGCATCGGCAGCATGCGCTTGCCACGCTTGATGTGGCGCAGGCGCGCCGCGGCGTGGAACACGAAGGTCACGAACGCCGCCGCCGCGAAGGCGTTGATCGCATAGAACCAGAAGGCGCTCTCCAGAACGCCCGCTCCGAAGGCGGCGTAGAACGCCGTCGCCGCCAGCCAGGCGCCCAGACCCGCGCCACCGAATATCAAACCGTCCTGCTTTGACACGTCTTCCCCTCCCAAAGGACTTCCCGTGGGAGAACGGTGCAATTCCAGCGCCGGGTTTGGGGGCGTGTTCAGCCCTTCACGGGCAACAGGAAGTTCCAGAGGATCAGCAATGCGCCCAGCGCCGCATAGAGCAGGGCGGTGTAGGTGAAGGCCAGCTTGCGCAGGGTGGTCCAGCTGTCCACCCGGCGGCCGCCACGCCACACCACTGGCGCCATCACCAGGGTGACCACGGTCAGGACGCTGGCGACGAGCGCGCAGGCCGAGGCCGTCACCAGCCAGCCGCTGGGCCAGCCGAAGAACACCCAGGCGATATCGCCCGAATTGGCCGCGAACACCCCCACGCAGCACAGCGCGACCAGCCACAGGGTCGCCTGGGTGGTCTGGAGCAGGTTGGCGCGGGTCTGGGTCGGGGTCTGGCGGGTCTCGCGACGGTCGCGCATGAACACGCCCGCCAGGGTGGCGACGGCGGCGAACGCCGAGAGCGCGACGATCCAGATCAGCAGACCAGCGCCCATGGGAAAGCTGATGCGCTCGAAGGCGGCGAAACCGGGAGACGGATAGAACCGCGTTGCGCGCCCTTCGGCGGTTTCGAAGACCAGGGTCTTGGCGCTGTCACTGGCCTGGAACACGCCGGGCTTTTCGGTGGCGTTCCAAAGGGTGGAGCGGCCGTCGGTCAGCACGGCCAGCTGTCCGTCGGGGGTGACCCGCACTTCGGCCCGCTGGGTAATGCGGCCGATGAAGCCCTCAAGGCCGCCATAGGCGCGACGCGTGCCCAGATAGTCGCCTTCATAGATCCTGGCGGCTTCCGGATTGAGAGGGCGCAGGATCGGCACGGCGGGCGCCGGCGCATAGAACCGCTCGATGATCGCGGTTGGCACCACCGACGGCAGGTCGGCGCCGGTGTCGGTGTTCACGGCGATGAACACGCCCAGGCCAAGGTCGGGGACCACGACCATGTTGGAGAAGAACCACAGGGTCGCGCCATTATGGCCATAGCCGCGCCGGCCGCCGGGCAGGGCGATGTCCTGGAAGCCGGCGTTCCAGCCGGCCGCCTCCGGCGCGGGTTGGTACATCGGTGTGCGGAAGGCTTGGGCGGTGCGCGGCGAATAGATGGTCTTGCCGTCGATCGTTCCGTTGCCCAGCAGCAGCATCATGTAGCGGCCCATGTCGGCCGCCGTTGACGAGGCCCCGCCGGCGGGAGCGACCTGGCCGGTCATTTCAGGCGGTTGCTCGCGCCAACCCAGCTGGGTCCAGCGGAAGCCGGCCGAGCGGTCGGCGGCCAGGGCCGGGGCCATCGGCGCGGGGAGGCCGTCACGCCACGGGCGAGCGTCGCGAAAGGTGGTGTGGGCCATGCCGGCCGGAAAGATGATCTCTTCGGCGACCAGCTGCTCGAAGGGCTTGCCGGTGACATTGGCCACGGCCGCGCCGGCCAGGGCCACGCCATAGTTGGAATAGGCGGGCAGGGCGCCGGGCTCGCGCACGCGGCGGGGGCGCTCCTGACGCAGGTAGTCGTTCAGGGGCCGCACGCGCTTCCAGTCCTGCTCGAACAGCTGGCCCAGGGCGCGATCCTCGAACCCGGGGGTGTGGGTCATCAGGTGGCGAAGCAGAACGGGAGCCTGGTCCTTGCCGCGCACCTGAAGGGGTTCGGGCAGGTAGAGGTTGACCGGGCCGTCCAGCCGCATGCGGCCAGCCTCGATCTCGTTCATCAGGGTGATCCAGGTGAACGTCTTGGAGATCGAGGCGATGCGGAACAGGGTCCTGTCGGGGTCGACGGCGCGGCGTTCCTTGAGGCTGGCGACGCCATAGCCCTTCTTCAGCACCACCTGGCCGTTCTGGACGACGGCGATGGTCGCGCCGGCGATATGGTCCTCGATCATGCTACGGCGGATCAGGCCGTCGACGAAGGCCTCGAGTTCGGCCGCGGGCAGGGGCGTGACGCCGGCAACGGGCGGGGCGACAGGCGCGGCGGGCGCGGTAGCGGGCGCGACGGCCGCCTGGCGGGGCGTGGCGGGACGCGGCCGGGGGCGGCGTCGCAGGCTGGTATAGGGCCTGGGGGCGTCGGCCGCGGCCGGGGCCGCGGTCTCGGGCGGCGGCGCGGGTTCCTGGGCCTGGGCGAAGCTCGCCGAGGCCAGGAAACTGATCATGACCGCGATGAGAGCGGCTCTGGACGAAAAGCGCGACGTCAAGGCCGACCCCTCAGGCTGAATGACTTCAGCCGACTTCTAGGGCGCCTCGCACCGTGTTCAAAGAGCGGCGTGCGGTATTGGCGTCTATTGCTGGGGACGCGTTCATGGCGCCGGGCGTTTGACCCGCTCCAACGCAGCCGGCGCGCGCGCGGAGGCTGTGGGAAGGCCCGCCACGCTCCGCGCCACTGGGCCTATTTCTTGAACCGGGCGAACGGGGTCGGGATGGCCGTGCCGGAGGCCTTGGCCAGCAGTCGGCCCTCGCCGTCATAGAGCTCGCCCTCGGTGAAGCAGACGGTCTTGCCCCACTTGACCACCCGGCCAACGCCGCGCAGGGCGCCCGGCATGGCGGGGCGCAGGAAGCTGGTCTTCATCTCAAGCGTCGGGACGACGTGGGTCATGCCCGAGCTGATCATGCCGGCCACCGACATGCACTCGTCCAGCATGGCGCAGACATAGCCACCCTGGATCTGGCCCATCGGATTGCACAGCAGGTCGGCGCGCGCCTCGAACCCGACCTCGACCTCGCGGTCGGCCTGGCGCACGGCCAGCAACTGGAAGCCCAGGGTGCGCGAGCCCGAGGGCGCGTTCTTGGACGCGCGGAAGCGCTCGAGGATCGCCTCGTCGGTCAGAACCTGGGGTTCGTCCGCCGCGACGTCGCTCACCCGCTACTTCTTCCGGAACTGGTCTAGGGAGATGATCTTGGGCGCGTCCTCGCCGCCGCCCTCGGCCGGGGCGTCCGGTTCGGGCTCGACGGTGGGCTCCGGCGGCACGATGTCGGGGGCCTCGAACTGTAGGGCGAACTGCACCGACGGGTCGTAGAAGCGGGTCACGGCGGCATAGGGCACGGACAGACGCTTGGGCTGGCCGCCGAATTTCAGGGTGACCGAGAAGAAGGTCTCGCCCGGCGCCAGGTCCCAGTATTGGTGCTGCAGGATGATGGTCATCTCGTCGGGATACTTGCCCAGCAGATCCTGCGGACCCGACACGCCCGCCGCCTGGGTCTTGAACGTGATGTAGAGGTGGTGCGGTTCGGGCAGACCCCCAGGGGCAGCCGCCTTGCGCAGGGCCGCCTTGACGACGCCGCGCAGGGCGTCCTGGGCCATGGCCTCGTATTGCATAAGGTCTTCAGGCGGATTGGTGGGGGCCATGCGGTCCGTCAAGAAACTGGGGAACAAAACTGGAGTCCAGCGTAGCGCGTCACGGCCTTTCGGCAAAGGTGTGGGAACCCTCGGGCGGGCTACAAATTTTGGAGATGGTTAAGGGGCGCGCCTCAGGACGGCTGCCACTTGTGAAAGTGGAGGGATTCTGTTGGCAGACTCCCTCATTCCTTCTCGAAAAGAGAGGAGGGAGCCTCGGCCGCCACTTGTGAAAGTGGAGGGATTCTGTTGGCAGGCTCCCGCATTCCCCTCGCAAAGAGAGGA
>CAYRTE010000011.1:0-97304 GCA_964427205.1 uncultured Caulobacter sp. | reverse complement strand
TGAAAGTGGAGGGATTCTGTTGGCAGGCTCCCGCATTCCCCTCGCAAAGAGAGGAGGGAGCCTCGGCTACCACTTTTGAAAGTGGAGGGATTCTGTTGGCAGGCTCCCGCATTCCCCTCGCAAAGAGAGGAGGGAGCCTCGGCTACCACTTTTGAAAGTGGAGGGATTCTGTTGGCAGGCTCCCTCCGGGCCCCGCCTAAGGATCTGAACCCCTAGGACTTAAGGCGCGAATTCACTAGCACCGCATTACGCGGCGATAGCGAACTCTTCAGCGAAGTTATCGTTCGCAGTTAGTTTAGCGGCCCGATACGGTGAGCCACGCCGAGAGAAAGCATTACACCTTTACACGTCTGTCGATGCTGATCGGCCCCATGCAGTCCCGTGATAACTCGGGAGAGATTGGTGGAGCCGCCGGGAATCGCACCCGGGTCCAGTCCGCTTATTACGTGCGCGTTTATCCCCATAGTCCGGCCGAGACCGGACAAAACCAATATAGGCCCTTAGTGCGCCGTATGGAAGGCGCGTTCCTCAATGGCGCCGATGCTGAGGCGTCCGTCGGCCAGGGTTCCGGTGACGACGGCTCCGGAATCCTCGAACAGTTTCAACGTCTCGCCCATCAGGACATAGACCCCAGTGAACAGGTTGAAAGGCCTGGCGCGGGTCTCGACGAAGCGGCCGTCGGGGCGCAGCTCCAGGCTGATGCCGCCGTCGGGCGAGGTCCAGACGCCGGAAACGGGGACGTGGGGAACCATGGTGGAGATGATCATGGGGCAATCCTCCAGGATGAAGGGGCAGGGACGGGCAAGGCAGAGGGAAGTATGGCGGTGGCGGCGGTCAGCGCGGCCGCGCCGCCCAGCAGGACGGCGACGAACCAGCGCGGAGCCGCCACGCCGCGTGGGGGCGTGTAGCGTCTCATCGGGGAGTCTGATTTTGGGAGTTGCCGCGTCGCGGGGCGGAACGAGGTCACTATGCCGGAGAGGGTCGTCCAGTCGGTAGATCGATGCTCCGACTTGATTGCACGATCCTACAGAACCGAACGCCGTCGCGTGACGCAGGATCGTGCAAGGCCTATCAATAGTCTCACGCAGACAACGGAAATTCCATGAGCACGCGCGAGGCGCTGGTCGCCCTGATTGAACGATTCGCGCCGAACGAAGGCCCGCATGACACTTGCTGTGGCCCGCGCATCGGCCTTTACCGCGTGAGCCAGCCCAGCGAACCTATGCACGCCGTGCACGAGCCGGCCTTCTGTGTGTTGGCCCAAGGCCGCAAGCGGGTGCTGGTGGGTGACGTCGTGCACCACTACGACGACCGCAACTTCTTTCTGGCCTCGGTCGACGTGCCGGTGGTCGGACAGGTGGTCGAGGCCTCGCCCGAGGCCCCTTATCTCAGCTTCCGCATCACGCTGGACCCGAACATGATCAGCGAGATGATCATGGAGACCGGGATGGCGGCCCGGCTGGACGCCTCGGCGCCTCTGGTCGGCGGCATGTCGGCGGGTGCGATGACGCCAGAGCTGTTCGACGCCGTCTGCCGCATGGTCCGGCTGATGGAGGCGCCGGAGCACGCGCCGGTGCTGGCGCCGCTGATCGAGCGCGAAATCCTCTATCGCCTGCTGACCGGCGAGCATGGCGCGCGCCTGGCCCAGATCGCCCGCGCCGACGGCCGGCTGCGCCAGATCAACCGCGCGATCGGCTGGATCAAGCGCAACTTCTCCCAGCCCTTCAGCATCGAGGACGTGGCCGCCGAAGCCCGGATGAGCGCCTCGGCCCTGCACCAGCACTTCAAGGCGGTGACGGCGCTCTCGCCCCTGCAGTATCAGAAGCAGCTGCGCCTGCAGGAGGCGCGGCGGCTGATCCTGGTGCAACGCCTCGACTGCGCCACGGCCGGCCATACCGTGGGCTATGACAGCCCTTCGCAGTTCAGCCGCGAATATGCCCGCCTGTTCGGCGCGCCGCCGCTGAGGGACGCCGCCCGCTTGCGCGAGCAACCGGATCAGATGGTCGGCGCCTAGGGTCTCGGGGTTTCCGGAGCGGGCGCGACCGAGGGATTCTCTGCCTCGTCATCTGCGGGCTGGGGCACGGCTGGAGGCTGCGGCCGGGCATTGGCCGCCGGCTTCAGCTGGCCGCCCGAGGCGATCAACTGTTCATAGGCTGTCTGCTGGCGCGAGACGTCCGCGCCGCGCGGGAACATCGCGTCGAAACGAGCGTCCCGTCCCACCGCCGCGTTCAGGGCCAGACCCAGGGCGCGGGCGATGGAGCCGACCTCGGCGTCATCGCAGGCGCGCCGCAGATGCCGGGCCTGGCCGGCGACCAGCAGGGTGATGTCCCAGGCCACGCCGTCCAGGCACACGGGCGACACCGAGCCGTCGCCATAGTCGACGGTCACGTCGCGCGGCTGGCTCCACATCGCATCGCCGCTCAGGGCCTTCAGCGCGGGGATCTGTTCGGAAGCCAGCTCGGCGTTGATGTCGACCCGGCGATCGATTTGCGGCGCGCAGCAGCCCAGGCCCGCGCGGGCCTGGACGAAGGCGCGGCCGTCGCGGCGTGTCGTGATGCGGATCACGGCCTGGCGCACGCCGCGCGAGGGGCGGGCCCAGACCTCCAGCACCATCTCGCCGCGCCGAACCAGCTGGTTCTGCAGCGGCTGCAGACCCCATAGCCGATAGAGCAGGGGCTCGACGCCGTTGGCGATCGGTATGGGCTCTTCACGCCGTCCAAGGCGGCGGCCATAGAGCGGATCTACCTCGGAGGACGGGCGAGCGGTTTCCGGCGACCACCAAGCGACCGGATCTGGCGCCGGTGAGGGCAGGTTCGGATCGAGCGGCGACGGAGCCTGCGGAGCGGCGGCGAGGGCGAGCCCCACGATCAGACCGGTCAGGCTCATCGCCGACTCTCCGCCTTTTTGGCCGTTACATGCCTTCGAAGCCCCGCTCGATGGAAAGCACCCCCGTGCGGGAAAGTTCCACCAGGCCCAGCGGACGCATCAGGTCCAGAAACTTGTCGATCTTGGACGGGGCGCCCGAGATCTCGAACACGAAGCTTTCCAGGGTGGTGTCCACCGGCTTGGCCCGGAAGATGTCGGCCACGCGCAGGGCCTCGACCCGATCGGCGCCCGAACCACGCACCTTGACCAGGGCCAGCTCGCGCTCGACGCCGTTGGGATCGCGGGTCACGTCGTGGACGCGGCGCACGCTGACCACCTTCTCAAGCTGAGCCTCGATCTGGTCCAGCACATGCCGGGTGCCGCGCGTCACCACGGTGATGCGGCTGGTGTGGGCCTTGTGGTCGGTCTCGGCGACCGTGAGGCTTTCGATATTGTAGCCGCGCGCGGCGAACAGCCCGACCACGCGGTGCAGCACGCCCGGCTCGTTATCGACCAGCAGGGCGAAGGTCGCCGTCTGCTCGGCCTGGGCGGCCGTGGGCATGTCGTAGGCGGATCCGGAGGCGGCGGGAGCGTTGGTCATCAGGCGCGCTTCTTTTCTGTCTTGGCCACGTGCTGGCGCAGCACGCGGTTGATCTCGGTCTGATAGGGCTTGTCGCCCGCGTGTTCCTTGAACCAGCCGACGACGTCGGCGTCGAGGCGGATGGTGACAGGCAGCTTGATCGGGCGATGCAGGCCTGGTCGGACGCCTCGGCTCAACTGCTCTTCCGTCAGTTCCGGGATGTCGCTGAGGTCGATGTCATCGTCGCCCATCGCCCGAAGCTTCGCGAGCTGTTCGAGTTCCTCGGCGCTAAAGGGTTTCGCGTTCATAGCGTCTTCTTTCCCTTGGGGTGGCTCTTCGCGCGCTTACGATCCGAATGCAGTCCTCATCCCAACCCGGATGCGTATGCACAACGAGCAAGACGACGACACCATCGACACAACCCATTGCATGCCAGCGGCTTTCGGCATTCTCCACGCGATCAAAATAGATCTCATGGAGTGGATCGTCCCAAACCCGTGTCGCGGTCTCGAAGGACACACCGCGCTTTTCGAGATTCGTTCGCGCCTTTTCAGCATCCCATTCAAACGACATTTGTACGCACGATTTTGTACGTACAAATGCTGCCGGTCAAGCGCGTCTGCCTCACAATCCGCTCCCCTCTTGTTCTTGCGCCTTTGCAAGATTGAAGGGGCGGCTGTGTCTGTAAAGCGAAGAAACCGGTCTTTTAGACCAGCCCCGCCCCCGCCTCGCCGATGACGTTTCCGATGTCCTCGACGTCGCCCATGATCATCTCGTTGTGGGCCTTGCCCGAGGGGATCATCGGCAGGCAGTTCTCGTGCTTCTCGACGCGGCAGTCGAAGACCACGACCTTGTCGCTGTTGATCATCTCCAGGATCTTGCCGTCCAGCTCGGCCGGATCCGAGCAGCGGATGCCGACCGCGCCATAGGCCTCGGCCAGCTTCACGAAGTCGGGCAGGCTGTCGGAATAGGAGTGGCTGTAGCGCTCGCCGTGCAGCAGCTGCTGCCACTGGCGGACCATGCCCATCCACTCGTTGTTGATGATGAAGATCTTGACCGGCAGGTCGAACTGGATCGCCGTCGACAGCTCCTGGATGCACATCTGGATCGAGGCTTCGCCGGCGATGTCGACGACCAGAGCGCCCGGATGGGCCATCTGCACGCCCAGGGCGGCGGGCAGGCCGTAGCCCATGGTCCCCAGGCCGCCAGAGGTCATCCAGCGATTGGGCTCCTCGAAGCGATAGAACTGCGCGGCCCACATCTGATGCTGGCCGACTTCGGTGGTGATGTAGGTGTCGCGGCCCTTGGTCAGCTCGTACAGGCGCTCGATGGCGTACTGCGGCTTGATGGTGGTTTCCGAGGTCCGGTACTTCAGGCACTGGCGGGCGCGCCAGGTGTCGATCTGGGCCCACCAGTCGGTCAGGGCGGCCTTGTTGGGCTGGTGGCCGGCGGCCTTCCAGGCGGCGATCAGGTCTTCGAGGATGCTGCCAGCGTCGCCGATGATCGGCAGGTCGACGCGGACATTCTTGTTGATCGACGAGGCGTCGATATCGATGTGGATCTTCTTGCTGCCCGGCGAGAAGGCGTCCAGCCGGCCGGTGACGCGGTCGTCGAAACGGGCGCCGACGCAGATCATCACGTCGCAATCGTGCATGGCGTTGTTGGCTTCGAACGTGCCGTGCATGCCCAGCATGCCCAGCCACGCCGGATCGGCGGCGGGGAAGGCGCCCAGGCCCATCAGGGTCGAGGTGACCGGCGCGCCGGTCAGGGCCTGGAACTCGCGCAGGGCCGCGCTGGCCCTGGGGCCGGCGTTGATGACGCCGCCGCCGGTATAGAAGATCGGCCGACGGGCGCGGGCGATCATCGCGGCCGCTTCGGCGATGCGGCCCGCCTCGCCCTTGGTCTTCGGGTTGTAGGCATGGGTCGAGGCGACTTCGCTCGGGCCGTAATATTCGCCCTTGGCGAACTGGACGTCCTTGGGGATGTCGATCAGCACCGGGCCGGGACGGCCGGTCGTGGCGATCTTGAACGCCTCATGGATGATGCGCGGCAGGTCGCGGACGTCTTTGACCAGATAGTTGTGCTTGGTGCACGAGCGGGTCATGCCGACGGTGTCGGCTTCCTGGAAGGCGTCGGTGCCGATCAGATGCGTGGGGACCTGGCCGGTGATGACGACCATCGGGATGGAGTCCATCAGGGCGTCCATGATGCCGGTGATGGCGTTGGTCGCGCCCGGGCCGGAGGTGACCAGGACGACGCCGGGCTTGCCCGAGCTGCGCGCATAGCCTTCGGCGGCGTGGGTCGCGCCCTGTTCGTGGCGGACCAGGATGTGCTGCAGGCGCGGCTCGTGGAACAGCGCGTCATAGATCGGCAGCACTGCCCCGCCCGGATAGCCGAACAGCACCTCGACGCCCTGGTCCACGAGGCCGCGAACCACGATCTCGGCGCCAGTCATGGCGCGGTCGAAGGTGGTGTCGGTCGAGGCGGGGCTCTCGATGGTCTGGTGGGCGGTCATGGCGGCGGTCCGTAGGGGATGCGGGAAAGGGGGAGGCTGAAAAGAAAAAAGGTCCCGAAGGACCTTTGCGCGCGCGACTGAACTACGACGTGACTTCGAGGTCACATCGCGGACAGCCGCTCCATAAGTACGATCATGGTTTTGCGCACGAGTCTTGCTCCAAAGCTACGGAAAGGGTGATGCCATGCGCCAAAGCGGGCGTCAAGGCGCTGGTTGCCGCAAGGATGTGCCTTAGCGGGCCGTGGGACCTTACCGGACATTCACGTGACAAACCGATGGTCTCTCCGTCAGCTGTCATCCTTCGGGATAGGAACGCGCTTGATGTTTGGACGACGTGATTTTCTGGCGGGGACGGCGGCCCTCTCCCTTGCCGGACCGGCCTCGGCCGGTGTGCTGAGCGGCGGGCCGCGCGAGGCGGCGATCGACGCGTTCCTGAAGACCCAGCCCTTCCAGGGCGTGATCCTGATCGGAAAGGCGGGCTGGCCGATCTATACCCGCGCCATCGGCATGGCCGACATCGAGACCCAGCGTCCCGCGACGCTGGACACGCCCTATGCCGTCGCCTCGATCTCCAAGTGGCTGACCACGGTGGGAATCCTGCAGTTGGTCGAGGCCGGCAAGCTGGACCTGGACGCACCGATCACCCGCTGGCTGCCCGACTACCGCGCCGACACCGGGGCCGTGGTCACCCTGCGACGGCTGATGTCCAACACCAGCGGCGTGCCCAACGGTTTCATCGCGGCGTTGAAGGCCGACCCCAATCTGCTCCCAGGCCTGGTCAGCACGGGCGTGAGCGCGGCCGATGCGGTCAAGCGCTGGGGCGAGGGCGACCTGGCCTTCGAGCCGGGCAAGCAGTTCGACTACGCGATGACGAACTGGATCATCATCGTCGCGGTGGTCGAGGCGGTGACCGGCAAGCCCTTCGCCACCGCCATGGCCGACCTCGTCACGACGCCGCTGGGGCTGACGAAGACGGTGCTGGCCGATCCCCCTGACATGGCCTCGGCCTATCGCAGCGTCGAGCCCCTGGCGCGGCATATGGAGGCGCGCCTGCCGATCATGGCGGCCAGCGGTGGTTATGTCAGCACGGCGGGCGATCTGTTGAGGGCCGCCCACCTGGTTTTCGACGGCGACGTCCTGCCTCCCGACCGCAAGCGCGAGATGTTGACAGTCATCCGTTCGGACCAGGACTATGCCCTGGGCGGCCGGGTCAAGGTGCGGTTCGCCGACGGCCTGCCGCGGGTCTACGCTTGGGAGACCGGGCGCACGGGTGGATATCGCGCGGTGCTCGGCCACCGGTTCGACGATCAGACCACCATCGCTCTGCTCAACAACACCGGACTGTCGCAGGGGGCGATGGACCAGCTCGCCTTCGCGCTGATGGGGGCGGTCTAGCCCCCCTGAGCCTCGCCGTCCAAAGTCTGAGCCAGCAGCCTCAACGCGGCGGCGGCAAAGGCCTGCATGTTGGCCGGTCGGTCGTCGCTGCCGGTCTCCAGCGTGGCGCTGACCGAGGTCTCCTCGCCGACCACGGCCGTGCAGGTGTGGCCGGGAAGGTCGCCATAGCGGTTGCCGTCGGGCCCCGCCGCGCCCGTCTCCGACAGGCCCCAGGTCGCCTTGAGGTTCTTGCGCGCCACGCGGGCCAGCATCACGGCATAGGGCTCGCTGGCCGAGCGCAGGCCGTCCATGGCCTTCTGCGGGATGTCCATCAGGGTCAGCCGGGCCCGCGCCGTATAGACGACCGCCCCGCCGACATAGAACTTCGACGCGCCCGGCACCGCCAGCAGGGCCGCCGAGATCAGGCCGCCTGAAGAGGACTCCGCGATGGCGAGGGTCTCGCCGCGCGCGATCAGGCGCTCGGCGACGCGTTCGGCGAGGGTGGAAAGGTCGGTCATCGGATGTTCCTTGAAAACAGTTGGAGGCGGGTCAAACCCGCTCCCAGTCGGGCGTCTGGTTTCTGAACCAGGTCAGCTGGCGCTTGGCGTAGCGGCGGGTTTCCTGGCGGGCGGCGTCGAGGGCCTGGTCCAGGGTGATCTCGCCACGGAGATGGGCCGCAAGTTCGCGGTAGCCCAGGGCCTTGAGCGCGGGCAGGGCGGGGCTGAGGCCGCGCGCTTCCATGGCCGCGACTTCCTCCAGCGCGCCGTTCTGCACCATCACCCCAAGGCGAGCGTCGCAGCGGGCGTAGAGGTCGGCGCGCGGCGGATCCAGCACCACGCCCTTCCAGCTGCCCGGCGCCAGGGAGGGGCGGGTGTCATTCTGCCAGGCGGTCAGGGAGCGGCCGGTGGCGACGGCCACGGCGTGGGCGCGCAGCAGGCGCTGGCGGTCGCCGACCTCGATGCGGGCGGCGGCCTCGGGATCCAGCTTGGCCAACTCATCGCGAAACTCGTGTTCGCCCTGGGCGGCGTAGAGCAGTCCGGAAATCTCGCGCTGGGTTTCCGACACCGCCGGCACGTCGGCCAGGCCATGGGTCAGGGCGCGGAAATAGAGGCCGGTGCCGCCCACCACCACGGCCGGCTTGCCGCGATGGTCGATGTCGCGCAGGGCGGCCATGGCCGCCTCCAGCCACTTGCCGACCGACCAGGTCTGGGCGGCGTCGACAGCGCCAAACAGGTGGTGCGGAACCGCCGCCATCTCCTCGGGCGAGGGGCCGGCGGTCAGAACCCGCAGGCCGTCATAGATCTGCATGGAGTCGGCATTAACAATCTCGCCGCCGATTTCCCTGGCCAGACGCAGGGCGTAGGCTGACTTGCCGCTTGCTGTCGGGCCGGCGATGAGCCAGATGCGATAGTCATGCCCGGCGGGGTTATCCAGGGTTGCGTCAGTCACAGGGGAGCTCATGCGTCCGTCCTATCTCGTCGCGGCAAGCCTTGCCGCATCCGTCGCCCTTTCGCCAGCGCTGGCCGCAGCGGCCGATGTCAACGCCCGGACCGCGCAGGCGACCGTCCCGCCCTCGGTCGCCGCCGTCCAGCTCGGCGCGCCCCCGGCCCTGGCCCCGGCGCTGGGCGAAAAGGCCGGCTGCGGCGCCGTGCTGGTGATCCTGGGCAAGGTGGCGGACGGCTATCCGGAACTGTTCGCCAAACAGGCCAACGGCAAGGGCATCCAGACCGTGCTCAGCGCCCTGGGCCTGAAGGGCAAGGCGATGATGGACGAGGCTTTCGCCGAGGCCGGCGCCCAAGGCCTGACGCCCAGCCAGACCTATGAGGCGGGCGTTTCGCAGGTGCTGACGCTGATCAAGCCCCAGGCCGGCGTCTCCGCCGACGAGGTCGGCCGCAAGGCCGGACTGGCGCTGATGCAGCGCTGCACGGGCATCGGGTAGCACGGACTCGGGTTGACGCGCGCGGGCGCCTGGCTTAGCGCCGCGCCATGCTCGCCCTCACGCTCGTCGGCCACGGCGCCGAAACCATCGCTCGCGCTCTTGGACTGGGTGATCCTGTCCAGTTGGGCCATCACGCCTTTGACCTGATCGCACCGGGCGACGTCGCCGAGCTGCGCGCCCGCATCGGCGAGCGTGTGGTCGGCCTGCCGATCGATTTCGCCGTCCAGCCGGTCGAAAACCGCCGCAAGCGGCTGCTGATCGCCGACATGGACTCAACCATCATCAACGTCGAGTGCCTGGACGAGCTGGCCGACTTCGCCGGCGTGAAGGCCCAGGTCTCCGAGATCACTGAACGGGCCATGCGCGGTGAGCTGGCCTTCGAAGGGGCTCTGCGCGAGCGGGTCGGGATGCTGACGGGACTGTCGGTCGACGCCCTGAAGTCCTGCTATGACGACCGCGTGCGGCTCAATCCCGGGGCCGAGACCCTGGTCAGGACCATGGCCGCCCACGGCGCCCGTTGCGCCCTGGTGTCGGGGGGCTTCACCTTCTTCACCAGCCGGGTGGCGGAGGCGGCGGGCTTTCATCTGAACCGCGCCAACACCCTGATCGAAGAGGGCGGCAAGCTGACCGGTCAGGTCGGCGACCCGATCCTGGGCAAGGAGGCCAAGCTGGCCGCCCTGATCGAGGAGACCGCGCTGCTGGGCCTGACGCCCGCCGACGCGCTCGCGGTCGGCGACGGCGCCAACGACCTGGCGATGATCGAGGCCGCCGGCCTGGGCGTGGCCTATCGCGCCAAGCCGATCGTGGCCGCCCGGGCCCACGCCAAGGTCGATCATGCCGACCTTACCGCCTTGCTCTACTTCCAGGGCTACAAGGCCTCGGAGTTCGCGGCATGAGCTTTCCGCGCCGCGTCGAGGCGGTGATCTTCGACATGGACGGCCTGCTGCTGGACACCGAGATCGTCTATCGGGCGGCCATGATCGAGGCCGGCTCGGTGTTCGGCGTGGCGTTCACCGGCGAGATCTACGCCTCGATGGTGGGCCGGACCAATCCTGAATGCGGCGTCCTGCTTCGCGACCTCTATGGCGAGGACTTCCCGGTCCAGGCCTATTTCGAGCGGGTGTGGAGCGACGTCGAGGACCTGCTCGAGGCCGAGACCCGGCTCAAGACCGGGGTCGTCGAGATTCTCGACCACCTGGACGTCCTGGGCCTGCCGTGCGCCATCGCCACCTCCAACGGCATGGTGTCGGTCGAGAAGTATCTGGGGCGCTTCGACTTGCTGAGCCGCTTCAACGCGGTGGTCGCCAATGCCGACGTCGTTCGCCACAAGCCCCATCCGGATCCCTATCTGGAAGCCGCTCGGCGCCTGGGCGTCGATCCCGCCCACTGCCTGGCGCTGGAAGACTCCCACCCCGGCGTCCGCGCCGCCCACGCGGCCGGGATGATGACGGTCATGGTGCCCGACATCCTCGATCCCAACGAGGAGATGCACGACAAGTGCATCCACATCGCCGACAGTCTGCATGTGGTGCTGGACCTGCTGAAGGCGTCGGTTTGAGGCTTCCCTCCCCCTTGCTGGGGAAGGGCTATCGCCCCGGAACCCCGTCCCCGTAGCGCGGCCAGTTCTTCGCCAGCTCGTCCACCACCACGCCGCCGACCTTGAAGGCCGCATCCAGCGACGATTGCAGCGCCGGAACGCCGGTCTGCTCGCCCAGCAGATTGGCCGCCGCGTCGCCGCCGGGGGGCTGGGTCGTGTAGTTGCTGGCCGTGCGCAGCACCAGCACGCGCTTGGGATCGGCGCGGCCGGCGCGGCCCAGGGCGTCGATGGCGGCCAGGACGCCGGTGTCCTCCATGCCGGTCATCACGAAGCCGTCCTGATCGCCGGTCCAGTAATTGGCCCAAGCCTCGTAGTGCTGGTTGAGGATCACGCCGTGCCAGAAGGCCTGGCCGCTGACCTCGTCGCCCTTCAGCACCATGGGCGGCGTCTGGGCCTTGGGCAGGCCGACATAGGGCGCGCGCAGGGCCTTGAGGGCGTCGTTGTCGGCAATGGCCGCGCCGCGCGTCAGATCGAAGGCCCAGTCGCGCAAGGCCAGGTTCAAGGGGAAAAGGTTCTCGTTGTCCGCCGCCGGCGGCCCCTCATAGGGCGCCTTGCGATGGAGGGGGATCTGGCCGATCGACCAGGCCTTGGGCGTCTCGCGCGGGTCGATCATGTAGCCGAAATCGCTGTCGATCACCGCGCCGATCCAGGCCGCCGATCCGACCGAGCCCTGATTGGGATTGACGCCGGCGATGGCCGCGATCAGCCAGTAGCTTTTGGAGAGGTCAAAGCGCGGATCAAGGCCCAGCGCCATGGTCGAGATCGCCGCGCGGTTGGTGCCCATGCTGGTCGACAGCAGCAGCACCTTGCGGGCCGGGTCGTAGCGCAGGTCGCGAAAGCCGGTCTTGAACGGGATCTTCTGCGGCATGACCTGGGCCCAGGCCTGGAACTCGCCGGCCTTGTCGCCGGTGTCCTCGCCGATCTCGAAGGCGGTGACCACCACCACCCGCACCTCAAGCGGCGCGGCGAAGGCCGGCGTTGAAGCCAGGCACGCGAAAAGACAGGCGAGAACCGCGAGACGACGCATGGTCTTCCTCGAAAGAAAAAGGGCCGCGAGAGAATCTCGCGGCCCCGGTTCTTACTGCGCTTGCGGTCCGCGCTGGAAGTATTTGAAGAAGGCGCTGTCGGGAGAAAGCACCAGGGTGGCGTCTCCTTGACCAAGTGACGCCTCATAGGCCTGCATCGAGCGATAGAAGGCCGCGAAGTTGGGGTCCCGGCCAAAGCTGGACGCGAACAGTTCGGCGCGGCGGGCGTCGCCCTCGCCCCGGATCTTTTCGCCTTCCTCGGTGGCGGTGGCCACGATCTCGCGCTTCTGCTGCTCGCCGATGGCGCGCAGCTGGGCGGCCTCCTGCTGGCGGGCGGTCTGCATGCGCTCGAACACGGCCTTCTGGTTGGCCTCGGGCAGGTCGGCGCGGCGGATGCGGACGTCGATGATCTGGACGCCCAGATCGGAGGCCTTCACCTGACGGCCGACCTCGTCGCGGATGGCGGCCATGATCACCGCACGCTTGCCGGCGATCACTTCCTCGGAATTGGCCCGGCCGATGGTCTGGCGCAGCGAGGCGTTGACGATGCGCTCCAGCCGGTCCTTGGCCTTCGCTTCATCGCCCAGGGTCTTGTAGAACTGACGCGGGTCGCTGATCCGGTAGCGGACGAAGGCGTCGACCACCAGGCGCTCCTGGTCGGCGGCGATCACCTCTTCCTGGTCGGCGTTCAGGGCGATGTTGCGGTTGTCGAACTTGACCACGCGATCCAGGAACGGCGCCTTCAGGTGCAGGCCCGGCGTGCGGACCACGCGGATCGGGTCACCGAAGCGGATGACCAGGGCCTGGTGGCGCTGATCGACCTGATAGACGGTCGAGCCCAGCAGGACCAGCAGGGCGCCGGCGGCGACGCCGATGGCGGCGAGACGGTTTTGCGGACGGATCATTGGACGGCTCCGTCGATGGACTTGACCACGGTGGCGGTTCTCGGGCGGAACGCATCGGGGGGCAGGATCACCGGGGCGCTGGCGCCCTTGCTGTCGATGATGACCTTGTTCGAATTGGCCAGCACGCGCTGCATGGTCTCGATGTAGAGGCGCTCGCGCGTCACGCCGGGGGCCAGCTTGTACTGGTCATAGACTTGATTGAAGCGGGCGGCTTCACCGGCCGCCTCGCGCACGACCTGCTCGCGATAGCCCTTGGCCTGCTGCACGATCTGGGCGCTCTGGCCGCGCGCGACGTTGGCGGCCGACTGGGCGTTCTGGCTGGCGCGCTGCACGTCGCGGAAGGCGTCGATGACCGGCGGCGGCGGGGTGGCCGTCTGGATCTGCACGCTTTCCACGAAGACCCCGGCGTCATAGCGGTCCAGGATCTGCTGCATCAGGCGCTCGGCCTCCAGCTGCAGTTGGCCGCGGCCGGTGGTCAGGATCGGGGTCAGGGCGGTCTTGCCGACCACCTCGCGCATGGCGCTCTCGCCCACGGCGCGGATCACGCTGTCGGGATCGCGGACATTGAACAGGTACTTGGGCGCGTCGGAGACCCGCCACTGCACCGAGAAGGCCAGGTCGACGATGTTCTCGTCGCTGGTCAGCATCAGGCGCTCTTCGCCGCCGTCGGCGCCCGTGGCCCCGATGTCGGTGGTGCGGATCTCGCTGACCGAGACCTTTTCCACGCTCTCGATCGGGAAGGGCAGATGATAGCGCAGGCCCGGATTGGCGACGCGCGAGAAGGCGCCGAAGGTGCTGACCACGCCCTGCTGGTTGGGCTGCACGACATAGACGCCCGTCACCGCCCACAGGGCGACGACGGCGCCGGCCGCCGTGGCGATCGCGCGGGGCCGATCGGGGCCCTCGAAATAGCCGCGCAGTCGCGCGGTCAGATCCTCAAGCACCTGGTTCAGGTCGATCGGTGTCTGGGGATCGCGAGGTCCGCCCGAGGGGCGGCGCGGACCAGGGCGCGAGGTCTTGTCCTTGTCGCCGCTCGGCGGCGGAGAACCCCAGGGACCAGGGCCAGCATTGTCGTTCCACGGCATGAGCGGCGTTGTCTTCCCGTCGGCTTTTGATTTTCAGCGGGGATTGTAAATCGTCCCCCACACGCGGATATGAGGACCCCCACCCCACAAGGCAAGACATACACGTGACTGGCGCCGCATCCACCCCCCTCGACGCGGCCCGCGCGGCCCTGGATCTCATCGTCGATCCGGTGACCGGCAAGGGCCTGGCTGCCGCTGGTCTGGTCCAGGGACTGGTTGTGCGCAACGGCCGCGCCGGCTTCATGCTGGAAGTTCCCGCCGCCAACGCCGCCGCCTATGCGCCAGTCCGCGCCGCCGCCGAAAAGGCCCTGGCCGATCTGCCGGGTGTCGATGTCGCCCAGGTGGTCCTGACCGCCCAGGCCGCCGAGGGCGCGACCCGGGTGCGCAAAGGCGCCAAGGTGTCCGAGGATCCGCAGGCCCGCATGGTCCCGCCGCCCGAGGCCGAGAAGCCCGCCCACGTGAAGCATGTGATCGCCGTGGCCTCGGGCAAGGGCGGCGTGGGCAAGTCCACCGTCGCCACCAACCTGGCCTGCTCCTTTCAGGCGATGGGCCTACGCGTGGGTTTGCTGGACGCCGACATTTACGGCCCCTCGGCCCCGCGCATGATGGGCGTCGACGGCGAACCCAGCTTCGAGGACGGCAAGCTGCAGCCACTGGAAGCTCACGGCGTCAGGATCATGTCGATCGGCTTCCTGGTCGACGAGGGCAAGGCGATGATCTGGCGCGGGCCGATGGCCTCGTCCGCCGTCCGCCAGATGATCCACGACGTCGCCTGGGGCTCGGAAGCCGCGCCGCTGGACGTGCTGGTCGTCGATCTGCCGCCGGGCACGGGCGACGTGCAGCTGACCCTGGTGCAGAAGCTGCGTATCGACGGCGTGGTTCTGGTGACCACCCCCCAGGAAGTCGCCCTGATCGACGCTCGCCGCGCCGCGATCATGTTCGGCAAGACCGCGACCCCGATCCTGGGCCTGATCGAGAACATGGCCTTCTTCGCCGACCCCTCGACCGGCGCGCCGATCCCGATCTTCGGCTCGGGCGGCGGCGTGGCCGAGGCCGCGAAGCTGGGCGTGCCGGTGCTGGCCGAGGTCCCGATCGAACTGGCCGTCCGTGAAGGCGGCGACGGCGGCTTGCCGGTGGTGCTGGCCAGGCCGGACAGCGCGGCGGCCAAGGCGTTCGCCAGCGCGGCCAAGGCGCTTTGGGCCGGACTGAAGGCCTAGTCGCCCAAGGCGGCGCGCACGTCCTTGATCAGCACGAACAGGTGGTTGGGGTCGGTCGGCGACGGCAGAAAGTCGAACCGCTCGTAGAAGCGTCGAGCGTCGTCGTTCTTGGCGTGAACAACGAACGCGCGGATGCCGGCGATATCGGCGGCGGCCAGGGTTCGCGTCATCGCGTCTTTCAGAAGGCTCGCGCCGAGCCCCTTGCCCTGATGCGTTAGAGCAATGGCCAGACGCGCCAGGATCATGACAGGCACAGGATGTCGCGCCAGCCCCTTGGTGAGGCGTTCAGCGGCATTGGCATAGTCGACCTGGCCAACGGCGAGGCTGTGGAAACCGACGACCGTATCGCCATCAAGCGCCAGATAGGTTTGCGAGGCGCCAGACTGTTGGCTCTGCAGCGCATGCCTCTGCAGGAAACGGTTCAGGGCCGGCTCGCCGCAGTCGAACGCGTCAACGGCATGACCGCGCCGCAGTTTCTCGATGCGCAAAGGCAAAGTCATTCAGCGTCGGAATGCTCGAAAGCGCTGGGTTTCGAGAGCAGGCGAGCGAGGCGCGGCAGGGGCCGAGGCGGCGCATCAAGCGCGGCCTGAAAGGCCGCCCAACGCTCGGCGTCGAGACTGAAGATCTGACGGTCGGGAAGCGTCTCCTGCGCGCGCGCCATGGCGCTTTCCAGGACAAATTCGCTGACCGACCGGTGGCTGGCGGCGGCTGCGCTCTGCAATACGCGCTTTGCTTCTGGCGTCAGTCGAAGGTCGAGCTTTTCTGATTTCGCTGCCGCGTTGGCCATGGGGTCCTCGTCTCGATGAGCAACATGGCATATTTGCCCGACAATGTCATGACGCTCGGCATCCAAGAAAAAAAGGCCGCCCGAGCATCGCCCGGACGGCCTCTTCAGTTCAGATTCCGCCAGCCCCTAGAAGCTGTAGCGAACGCCCGTCGACATCACGACGGCCGAACCCGTCACGTCGCCGCGCAGGTTGACGGTCGAGCTGGTCGCCGTCACGTCGGTGCGGTTGATCTTGGTGTCGTCGAAACCGATGTAGCTGAGGGCCGCATCAAGCTTCAGGTTCGGCTTGGCCGCCCAGGTGGCGCCGGCCGCGTACATCATGCGGTCGCCGTCCGGCACGCGGGCCGTGCGGCCGACGTCCGGGGTCGGGGTCGGATCGTACTGCACACCGGCTCGCAGGGTCAGACGCGGGCTGGCCTGATAGTCGACGCCGACGGCGGCGGTGGTGATGTCCTTGTAGTTCTGGACGCTGGTCGAGGTGGCCGTCGCGTATTTGACGCGGATGGCGTCGAACTCGCTCCAGCCGATGCGGCTGACCGAACCGTTCAGGGTGACGCGGTCATTGATCGCCCAGCGCGCGCCGATGATGGCCATCCACGGGGTGGTGATCTCGGCCTCGCCGGCGGTCTTGAAGTTGCTGGCGGCCGGGATCGGGGCCAGCAGGCCCGAGACGGCGACGTCGCCCTTCAGGGTCTGCTCGACCTTGGCGCGGTAGCTGGCGCCCAGGGTCAGGGCGGGGGTGGGACGGTACTGCGCGCCCACGGTCCAGCCATAGGCCCAGCCGTCGCCCTTCAGCGACTGCACGCCGTCGGCCTGCAGCGGCGAGATGTTGGGCAGGGCGTTGGTCAGTTCGGCGTCGGCATACACGGCGCTGACGCCGAGGCCGAGGTCCAGCTTGTCGGTGACGCGATAGGCCACCGTGCCCTGGATGTCGGCCGTGGTCAGGCGCGACTTGAGGGCGTCATAGCGGGTCCAGCTGCGCGGGCCGTATTCGGTGGTGAAGTTATAGGGCGCGGCGACCGACAGGCCGAAGGTCAGCTGGTCGTTGATCCGCCAGGCGCTGGCGAAGTTGGGAACAATGCCATTCTTGATCGGCTTGGAGGCGCGCGCATCGCCGCCGACCGGGGTGGTCAGGCCCGTGGGGGGCACGGGGCGGGTGATGGTGGAGCCGTTGTTGTTGACGTCGGAATCGACCTGGATGGCGTGCAGGCCGCCATAGACTTCGTTGGTTTCCAGGCCGGCGATCGACGCGGGGTTCCACCACAGGCTGGCGGCGCCGCGATCAGCGACCTCGCCCGAATAGGCCCGGCCCGCGCCGCGAGCCGATTGTTCCTGGAGGTAGAAGGCCGAAGCCGAGGCCTGGGAGGCGGCGACGAGCACGCCGAAAGCCACGCCGGCGGCGAGGCGGTTACGCGAAAAAGACATGAGACTGACGAGACCTTCTTGGGGAGGAGAAGTCCCCAAGCGTCTTGCGGCGCAAGAGGAGCGCCGCGTCTAACGTATTCAGTCAGAAACCGATGCTATTTATTCGCAAGTCGGTGAATTTTGTCGGAGCGGTCAAAGAAACGGGGCCGCACGGGCCCCGTTTCAATCACTGTTATGTCAGTATTGGCAAGAATGTGACGTCTAAGGTGTCACTTTCATTGCGGGATGACTGTCAGCCACCCGCCATCTTGCGGAAGAATTTCTGGCCCTGCTCGCCGCCATTGAAATAGGCCTTCTGGCCGTCTTCAGCGGTGATCTGGCCCCAGTGGTCGCGGACGCCCTCGGCCGACAGCTCGCCGTCGCTCAGATAGACGCCCTCGGTCTCATAGATGCGCGACAGGGCGAAGGCGCCGGCGCCGGCGGTCAGGATCGCGCCGGTCGGGGCTTCGTCCGACACCAGATAGACGACGCCAGGGGTGACGGCCTCGGGCGCCAGCTTGGCCAGCACTTCGGGGGGCATCAGGCCTTCGGTCATGCGCGTGGCGGCGACCGGGCTGATGGCGTTGATGTGGATATTGTTCTTCTGGCCCTCGAGCTTGAGGGTGTTCATCAGGCCCAGCACCGCCATCTTGGCCGCGCCATAGTTGGACTGACCGAAATTGCCGTACATGCCCGACGACGAGGTCGTCACGACGATGCGGCCATAGTTCTGGGCCTTCATGATGTCCCAGACCGCCTTGATCGGCTTGAAGGTGCCCCAGACGTGGACCTGCATGACCGCCTCGAAGTCGGCCAGTTCCATCTTGGTCAGGGTCTTGTCGCGCAGGATGCCCGCATTGGCGATCAGGATGTCGATGCGGCCCCAGGTCGCCATGGTGGTCTTGACCAGGTCGGCGACGCCAGCGTCGTCGGTCACCGATGCGCCGTGGGCGATGGCTTCGCCGCCGGCCGCCTTGATCTCTTCCACGACCTTCAGGGCCGCGTCGGACGAGCCGCCCGAGCCGTCGACGCTGCCGCCCAGGTCGTTGACCACGACCTTGGCGCCGCGACGGGCCAGTTCCAGAGCGTGCTGTCGGCCAAGGCCACCGCCCGCGCCCGTAACGATCGCCACCTTGCCGTCAAAACGGATGTCCGACATGCCCTAGTCTCCTTCAAACACGTGTTCGGTTTGGCGCGTTTGTGCGGCGCGGGAGGGGAGGCGTCAAGGTGGCTGAAAACGAAGAACGCCGCGCGGACGAGCCGCGCGGCGTTCGAAGAGCGGGAGGGCTCGATGCCTCGCCCCCTCCGCGCCTGCGGCGCTCCTCCCCTGTAGGGGGAAGATGACCTCGTTCTACTTCGGCTTGGTCATTCCGCCGCCGACCGGCTGGCTGGCGCGCTTCACGCCGGGCTTCTGGCCGGACTTCATGAACTTGACCAGCACGCGCTGGCCGACCAGGAACGGCGCGCCGTCGGCGCTGACCACCACCTCGACCACGCGTTCGTCGCTGCGCTGGCTGGGATCGTCAGAGGCCAGTTTGCGGGCCCCGAACACGGCGGCCCGGCGCAGGACCTTGCCGATATACATCTTGTCCGGATCGCTTTCCGGCGTGATCTCGACGTCCTGCTCGGTGCGGACGTTGGGGATGTCGGCCTCGACAATCTCTGCGCGCACGATGCGCTGGGTGTCGGGCTCGAGGTCGAACATCGAGGTGACGTTCAGGGTCGAGGCGCCGGCGCCCGGATTGGCATAGCGGCGGGCGATGCGGCCATTGGCGGGCGCGCGGATGACCGTGAGTTCCTGCTGGTACTGCGACTGGTTCAGTTGGGCGGACGACACGCCGATGGCGGCGCGCTGGGCGGCGATGGTGGCCTCGGCCTGGGCGATCTGGTCGCGGGCCGTATCCAGGCGTTGGGCGGCCACGAAGTTGGACGCCGCCAGACCCTGCAGGCGCTTGTACTCGCGCTGCGCCGTGCGCAGCTGCACCTGGCTGAGGGCCAGCTGGGCCCGGGCCGAGGTCAGGTTGGCCGAGGCGGTCTGGGCGGCCAGACGCGGCTCGTCGTCTTCCTGCTTGGCCAGCGGCTGGCCGGCGACGACCACATCGCCTTCCTGCACGAACACCTCGCGGACGATGCCCTGGCGGCGCGCGGCCACCTGGATCACGCCGCCCTCGACATCGGCCTTGCCGTTGGCGATGGCCGCGTAGGGGGAGGGCTCTTCCATCTTGGCGGCGGCTTCGAGCTTCTTCTTCTTATCGGCCGCCTGGCCTTGCATGTAAAAGACGCCGCCGCCGGCGAGGGCGAGCACGACGATGAAGATCCAGAACGCGGGACGGCGCAGAAAGCCGGGCATGGTCTTAACTTCCCCCAGTAAATCAGTGGCTGAGCGACGCGGGGTTGGCGTCGGGCGTTCTGCGCACGTCGTCCAGGATCCGGCCGTCTTCGATGTGGATGACGCGGTCGGCATAGGCCTCCAACCGCGGGTCGTGGGTCACGCAGATCACGGCCGCGCCGCGCTCGGTCGCCGCAGCGCGCAGGAGGCGGATGACGGTTTCGCCGCTTTTTCCGTCAAGAGCGGAGGTTGGCTCATCGGCGAAGATCAGGTTGGGGTTCTTGGCCAGAGCGCGAGCGATGGCGACCCGCTGCTTTTCGCCGCCCGACAGCTCCGAAGGCCGCTGGTTGACGCGCGGGCCAAGGCCCACCGACTCCAGCGCCGCCTGGGCGCGCCGCGCGGCCTCGCCGGGACCCACGCCCTGGTACTTCAGGGCGGTCATCACCTGCTGCTTGGCGGTGAGGGCGGGGAACAGGTTGAAGCCCTGGAAGATGAAGCCGCAGTGATCCAGCCGGAACTTGTCGATCTTCCCCGATGACAGCGACCAAAGGTCGGAGGCTTCCAGCGCCGAGACCTTGCCCTCGTCGGGCTTGAGCAGGCCCGACAGGGCGGCCACCAGGGTCGACTTGCCCGAGCCCGAGGGGCCCATGACCATGGTCACGTCGCCATGCCTGGCGTCGAAGTCCACGCCCTTGAGCACCTCGATGAACGAGCGTCCGGTCTTGAACCGTTTGACGATGCCCTGGGCCGAAAGGGCGCTCTCGCCGCGCTTGTGGCTGTTGTTGCCGCTCATCGCAGGAGGTCCGCAGGTTGGCTTTTCTTGAGGATGCCGAGCGACAGCAGGCCCGACAGGATGGCGATGACCAGCAGGAAGAAGGCGATGGCCGCCACCATCATCGGCGGGAACGACATCGGCAAACCGCCCATGGCGGCCAGGCTGGACACGATCCAGGTGAAGACGCCGGCCATCAGGATGCCGGCGACGCCGACCCAGAAGCTCAGCTCCATGACGATGCCGCGCAGGCTGCCCATCGACACGCCCAGGGCGCGCAGGGAGGCGAACTCCTTGATATTGGCCATGATCGCGCCGCGCAGGGTCTGCCAGGTGATGGCCATGCCGATCACCGCGCCCATGATCAGGGCGAAGATCAGGATGATGCTGATGAAGCTTTCCTTCAGCATCGAGTTCGAGTTGGCGTCGGCCAGCTCCTGGCGCGTCCAGGCGCGGAATTTGCCGTCCGCCTTGGCGTTGAGCTGGGCGGCCACCTGCTCTGCGCGGGCCGGATCTGAAATCTTGACCATCAGCGGGCCGACACGCTGGCCGGTGTCGGCCTCGCCCAGCATCCGCAGGGTGTCGCGCGACATTACCAGCGACGCCTGCATCATGTTGGGATAGCCGGTGGTGACCACGGCCACCGTGACGGTCTTGCCATTATAGAGGGCCTTGTCGCCCTTCTTGACGCCCAGACGGCCCAGGGCGGTCTGGTCGACGGCGATGGTGTAGGGCTGGCGCAGGGCCTCGATCATCGTGTTGGTGTAGTCGGTCGGCACGGTGACATAGCCCGGGATCGCATCGATCACCGTGACATTGACGAACTCGGTCTTGCGACCCCCGCCGCCGCCGCCCTTCTTGCCGCCCTGCTTGGCGCGGGCCTCGGCCTTGGCGATCTGCTCGGGCGACAGGATGTTCTGGAACCGGCCGCCCGACCCGTCGAGGGGGGCCACCTGCAGCACTTCGGGGTGGCTGTAGACCAGCGGGATCATGCGGCGCGGCAGGCCTGAGGGGCCGCCATTGAACAGGGCGGTCGCGCCGGGGCCCAGCACCATGATGTCGGCGCGGGCGCGGTCGATCTGGGCGGTGAACGCCTTGCCGATGCCCATGAACATTCCGAGGAACGCCAGCACCAGAAGACCCGAGAACGCCAGGGCGACAACGGCCGCCATGTATCGACGCCACTCGTAAAGCAACGTGGCCAAGGCCAGCGACATGCGAACAATGCTCCCCCAATCAAGGGTTGCAGCAATGACCGGCGTTCATCCAGCGGCCAAGTTAAATCGGGGTAAGGCGGGAATCCTGGGCTGCCCAAGCCCGGACGCGCCTTTGGTCGCGCCAGCTCTCGGGAGGTTTCCGTTCTGCAACATGCTGAAATGTGGAATGTTTTTCGCTGGCCGCTTCGCGCGTCGACCCATTCGGCGCGGGCGCTGTGGCCTTTTGGGGTCGGGCGCCAAACCCTGAAAGGAGAGCGGGATGACCGTCTCAAGTGTCGGTTCTTCTTCGCTGACGCAGCAATTGCGCCAGCTTCAACAGTCGATGTTCACCACGGCGGACGCCGATTCCGACGGCTCGCTGTCGCTGAGCGAGTTCCAGTCGATCGGGCAGAATGTGCAGGGCGGCGGCGATCGGCCCACCGCGCCGCCCATGGGCGGGCAGGGCGGCCCCGGCGGAAATTTCAGCGGCGACACACTGCGCTCGCTGATGTCGGTGCAGATGCTGGGCTCGGACGCCGGCTCGATCCTCGGCAGCGGCGATGCGGACGCCGACGGCCTGATGTCGGCCGACGAGATCGCCTCGGCCCTGGCCGCCAACGCGCCCGAGCAGGCCAAGGGCCTGGGTCTGGAAGCCAAGATGGCCGAGGACATGATCGCGGCGCTCGACTCCGACGCCGACGGCGCCCTGTCGTCCGACGAGATCGCCTCGGGCCTGTCTTCCGCCCAGTCGGCCATGCAGGGCATGCGGGGTCCCCCGCCGGGTGGTCCGCCGCCGTCGGACGCCGCCAGCCAGAGCGCGTCGGCGTCGTCCTCGGCGAGCGGCGCCAGCACGTCCTATGACACCCGCGACACCAACGAGGACGGAACCGTCTCGGGCAGCGAACTGCTGGCCTCCCTGGATACCGATGAAGACGGATCGCTTTCGACATCCGAGTTCGACGTGTTGATGGACGCCTTGAGCGCGGTCCAGGACTCGACCGACAGCGCTCTGGCCAGCGCCACGAGCGACACCAGCGCGTCCGGCGCCGGCGGCTCCAGGCCCAGCGTCGCTTCAGATCTGATGCAGAAGCTTCTGGCGCAGCTGAACGCCGCGATGACCTCCAGTTCCGCGTCCGCCGGCTCCGTCAGCGCCACGGCCTGAGACCATCCCCTTCCTCCGATCCTTCCGCCGATACGCGATCTCGTCGGGGCGGTCGGGGGAGGGGGAGACCCTGCCGTCCTGGCGGCACAAGTCCCTTCCTGCGGCGCGAAGCACGCAAGCCGCTTGCCTCTAACGGTAAACTTGGTGTCAATCTCGTCCCTTGGCCGACGTCGCGGGGGCGTCGCCTAGTTCAAAGGTTCTTCTGTCTTGATGTTTCGTCCCGAGAACGTTCAGGCCCTCGCGGGTCTGGCGCTCACCCTCGCCCTTTGCTGGCTGGTCTCCGAGAATCGCAAGCGGTTCCCCTGGGTGCTGGCCATCGGCGCCATCGTCGTCCAGGTCGGGCTCGTGCTGCTGCTGTTCGGCCTGCCCCAGGCCCAGGCGCTGCTGCGCGGCGTCAATGGCGCGGTCGAGGGCCTGTCGGCCTCCACCCAGGCCGGCACCATGTTCATCTTCGGCTTCCTGGCGGGCGGCGAGCAGCCCTATCCGGTCAGCAATCCGGGCATGGGCTTCATCTTCGCTTTCCGCGTCCTGCCGGTGATCCTGGTGGTCTGCGCCCTGTCGGCGCTGCTGTGGCACTGGAAGATCCTCAAATGGGCGGCGCAGGGCTTTGGCTTCCTGTTCCAGAAGACCCTGGGCCTGCGCGGCCCGCCGGCCCTGGCCACCGCCGCCACCATCTTCATGGGCCAGGTCGAGGGGCCGATCTTCATCCGCGCCTATCTCGACAAGCTCAGCCGCTCGGAACTCTTCATGCTGATCGCGGTCGGCATGGCCTGCGTCAGCGGCTCGACCATGGTGGCCTACGCCACCATCCTGGCCGACGTGTTGCCCAACGCCGCCGCCCACGTGCTGACCGCCTCGCTGATCTCGGCCCCGGCCGGCGTGCTGCTGGCCCGCATCATCGTGCCGGCCGACCCGATGGAAAAGGTCTCCGATCTCGACCTCGCCACCGACGACAAGACCTATGGCAGCGCGATCGACGCCGTCATGAAGGGCACGACCGACGGTCTGCAGATCGCCCTGAACGTGGGCGCCACCCTGATCGTCTTCGTGGCCCTGGCCACCATGGTCGACAAGGGCCTGGGCGCGCTGCCGGACGTCGGCGGCCAGCCACTGAGCATCGCCCGCGGCCTGGGCGTGGTCTTCGCGCCCCTGGCCTGGTCGATGGGCATTCCGTGGAAGGAAGCCGGCACGGCCGGCGGCCTGCTGGGCGTCAAGCTGATCCTCACCGAGTTCACCGCCTTCATCCAGATGTCCCAGACGGGCGGCGCCCTGATGGACGAGCGCACCCGGATGATCATGACTTACGCCCTGTGCGGCTTCGCCAACATCGGGTCGGTCGGCATGAACGTGGCCGGCTTCAGCGTGCTGGTGCCCGAGCGCCGGCAGGAAGTGCTGGGCCTGGTCTGGAAGGCGATGATGGCCGGCTTCCTGGCCACCTGCCTGACCGGGTCGCTGATCGGCCTGATGCCGCGGGCGTTGTTCGGGCTTTAGGGAAACACTTTCATTCCCTAGCGAAAACCAAGCATCCTCCCGGTCAAAAGCCGGGAGGATTTTCGTATGAAGCTCTATGACAGCCGCCGCGCGCCCAACCCTCGCCGGGTCCGCTGGTTCATGGCCGAGAAGGGCATCGAGGATATCGAGATCGTCGACATCGATATCTTTGGCGGGCAGCACAAGACGCCCGACTATCTGGCGCGGGCGGGCCTGCCCAATGTGCCGGCCCTGGAGATCGACGAGACCACCACGATCACCGAGTCGGTGGCCATCTGCCGCTATCTGGAGAGCGTCTATCCCGAGCCGAACCTGTTCGGGCGCGATCCGCTGGAAACCGCCGTCATCGAGATGTGGAGCCGTCGCGCCGAGATGCTGCTGTCGACGCCGCTGATGATGGCCGTGCGGCATGGCCATCCCGCCCTGGCCGCCATCGAAACCCAGGTGCCCGAAATCGCCGAGACCAACCGCAAGGCCGCCGAGCGGGCGCTGAAGGTGTTCGACCGCCGCCTGGCCGAGAGCGAATTCATCGCCGCCGACCGCGTGACCATCGCCGACATCCTGGCCGTCACCGGCATTGACTTCGCGCGGATGGTCAAGTTCCGGCCAGACGCCGAGCTGGTCAATGTCGGGCGCTGGCTGCAGCAGATGATGGAGCGGCCAGCGGCGAAGGCGGGGGTATAAATCCTCCCCCCGATGGGGGAGGCGGCCGAAGGCCGGAGGGGGAAGACCGCAATGACTGCGCCGTCACTTCCCCCTCCATCGCCTGCGGCGACACCTCCCCCGCCAGGGGGAGGATCGAGGTCAGCGCCCTCGGATCTTCTTGATCACGCCCGAAAAGTTCAGCATCGGCGAACTGCCCGTCGAGACCAGTCCGCGCACGAACAGCAGCGAGCCGCCGGCCTTGGTCACCTCGCCGGTCGCCGTCACCAGGTCGCCCGGCCGCGCCGGGCCCAGGAACTCGCCGTTCAGGCTGACCGTCACGGCGTGCTGGCCGGCCAGCGCCCGCCACGAGATCGCGAACAGTGAGAAGTCGGCGAAGGTCAGCATACAGCCGCCGTGCATGAAGCCGCCGCCGTTCATGTGGCGGGTCTCGGCCTTGAAGGCGGTGGTCACCAGGCCGGTCTCATCTTCCCTGAAATAGAAGGGCCCGGACTGGTCCTCGAACGGGTCCAGGCCCGACCAGGTGCGCCAGCCGGCCCATTCGCCGGTCTCGACCAGTCGCGGCCCGCCGGGCGCGTCATTGCCGCCATCCATATGCTCGTCCCCTCAAATCAACCGGCCTGAGCTAGAGCCGCGTCGAAAGACGCGCAAGCCGTCCCTCGCGTAAGGCGGCGATCCGTGGCATGGAGCCGCCCATGACGACCCCTATCCAAGAGACCATCCTTTCCCAGCTGGCGGCCCTGCCGGAGGGAAAGTCCATCGACCCCATGAGCGTCGCCAAGGCGGTGCAGCCCGAGCGCTGGCAGCAGATCCTGGGCCATGTGCGCAACAACGCCATCGAGCTGGCGCGCGCCGGGACCATCGTGATCCTGCGCCACAACAAGCCGGTCGATCCCGAGAAATTCCGCGGCGTCTACCGCCTGCGCACCCGCCTGCCGGGCGATCCGACCAGCTTCGAGACAGCGGTCCCCGACGACGGCGCGGACGACGATATCTGATCTTGCCGACTAGGTCTTGAAACGAAACTTAATCGGTGAACTTATGCGCCCCAACATCAGGGGAGTTCACCAATGATCATCCACGGCTCGTCGCTGTCGCCGTTCGTGCGCAAGACCATGGCCTTCGCCACCGAGAAGGGCCTGACCTTCGAGAACAAGGTCGGCCGGCCCGGCGCCCCCGACCCCGAGTTCCTGGAATGCAGCCCGTTCAAGAAGATTCCGGGCTTCCAGGACGGTGATTTCCGCATCTCCGACTCGACCGCCATCGTCACCTATCTGGAAGCGGCCCATCCCGATCCGAACCTGATCCCGACCGAGGCCAAGGCCCGCGCCCGGACGATCTGGTTCGAGGAATTCGCCGACACCATCTTCGTCGCCGCCGCCGGCAAGATCTTCTTCAACAAGATCGTCGGCCCGCGCTTCATGGGCATGGAAGGCGATCTGGCCGCGATCGAAAAGGCCGAGACCGAAGAAATGCCGCCGGTTCTGGACTATCTGGAGAAGATCGCGCCCGCCAGCGGCTTCCTGATCGAGGACCGCCTGACCCTGGCCGACATCGCCGTGGCCAGCCCGTTCGCCAACCTGATCCACTGCGGCTTCGACTTCGCCAAGTGGCCCAAGGCCAAGGCCTGGGCCGACGCCATCCTGGCCCGGCCGTCGTTCGAGACCGTGATCGCAAAGGAGCGGGGCTTCCTGGGCAGCTGATATCGCCCTTGTCTTCACCCAGGGGGCGCGGCGACGCTTGGATCAGCGCCGCCGCGCCCTAGATTGTCTCGATGCTCGACGCGCTCCTCTCCGACATCGCCGCCTGCCGGGCCTGCGCGCCGTATCTGCCGCACACGCCCCGGCCGGTGACGCGTGTTCGCGAGGAGACCCGCATCCTGATCGCCGGCCAGGCGCCCGGACGCCTCGTCCACGAGACCGGCCTGCCGTTCAATGATCCGTCCGGCGTGCGTCTGCGCCAGTGGATGGGGATTGACCGCGAGACCTTCTATGGCCGGCCCGAGATCGGCGTCGCGGCCATGGCCTTCTGCTTTCCGGGGACCAACCCCAAGGGCGGCGACTATCCGCCGCCGCCCCGCTGCGCGGCGATGTGGCGGCCGCAACTCCTTGAGCAGCTGCCGAATGTCGAGCTGACCCTGCTGGTCGGCGGCTATTCTCAAGCCTGGGCGCTGGGCGACCGCGTCGGCAAGACCATGACCGACACCGTCGCCGCCTGGCGCGACTTTGGCCCCAAGGTCCTGCCCATGCCGCATCCGTCGTGGCGCAACACCGCCTGGCTCAAGCGCAATCGGTGGTTCGAGGCCGAGGTCACGCCCTATCTTCGCCAGCGCGTGGCGGGCATTCTGGGGGCATGAACCGCCGAAGCCTGATCTTCACCGCGTCCGCCGCCGCCCTCAGCGGTTGCGCGCCCCTGACCCAGAGGCTGGACCTGGGCCCGCTGGGCTTTCGCGGGCCGCGCTTCGAGGGCGACGACTTCGTCAGCTTCGACGGTGCCCGGCTGGGCCTGAAGCGCTGGCTGCCGGCCAAGGAGCCAGAATGGGTGATCGTCGGCCTGCACGGCATGAACGACTACTCCAACGCCTACCATCTGGCCGCCGACTGGTGGGCCGGGCAGGGGATCGCCACCTACGCCTTCGATGTGCGGGGCTTTGGCCGCTCGCCCGAGCGCGGGGTCTGGGCGCCGGTCGGGATCGTCATCGAGGATGTGCGCACCTGCGTCGCCCTGGTCCGCGAACGGCATCCGGGCGCGAAGATCGCCCTGGCCGGCATCAGCATGGGCGGCGGCCTGGCCATCGCCGCCATGACCGATCCCGATCCGCCCATCGTCGATCGCCTGCTGCTGTTCGCCCCGGCCGTCTGGGGCTGGTCGGAGCAGCCCCTGCCCAATCGCGCCAGCCTGTGGGTCACCGCCCACATGGTCGGCGGCTGGGTGGTCGAGCCGCCCGACTGGCTGGTGCGCAAGGTCATGCCCAGCGACAACCTCGACGAGCTGCGCCGCATGGGCAAGGACCCGCTGATGATCTGGGGCGCCCGGTCCGACACCGTCTATGGCCTGGTCGGGCTGATGGAGAAGGCGTGGCGCTCGACCGACAGGATCACCGTTCCGACGGCCTGGTTCTATGGGGTCAATGACAAGATCATCCCCAAGGAACCGACCGTCGAGGCGGCGGCCAGACTGAAGCCCTCCGACCGCACGGCCTGCTACGAAAAGGGCTGGCACCTGCTGCTGGTCGACCACCAGGCTCCGACCGTCTGGCGCGATGCGGTCAGCTTCCTGCAGGACCCCGCCGCGCCGTGGCCGTCGGGCGCGCCGCCGATCCCCGGCAGCGTGAAGCTGATGGAGGCCATGGCGCCCAAGCCTCTCAAGGATGTCGCCAAGTCTTCGGGGTTGTGACCGCCCGCCGCGCAGCGTAAACCCCGGCGCATTCTTTCTGTCTGAGGCGAGACCTGCGGCATGACCTTGTTCGATTCCCCCGATTTCGAGGGACATGAAGGCGTCCATACCTTCTTCGACGAAAAAACCGGTCTGAAGTCGATCATCGCCATCCATTCCACCGCGCGCGGCCCGGCCGCCGGCGGTTGCCGGATGTGGGACTATGCCAGCAGTGAAGCCGCCCTGACCGACGCCCTGCGCCTGTCGCGCGGCATGTCGTTCAAGAACGCCATGGCCGACCTCGATTTCGGCGGCGGCAAGGCCGTGATCCTCGGCGACAGCCGCACCCAGAAGACCCCGGCCCTGTTCGAGGCCTTCGGCCGCGCGGTCGACAGCCTGAACGGCCAATACTGGACGGCCGAGGACGTCGGCGTCTCGCCGGCCGACCTGGAAAGCACCCGCAAGACCACCCGCTATGTCGCCGGCCTGGAAGGCCACGCGGCCGCCTCGGGCGATCCCTCGCCCGTCACCGCCGAGGGCGTGTTTCGCGGCGTGCGGCTGTGCGTCGAGAAGGCCCTGCAGCGCGACCTGACGGGCGTGCGCGTCGCCATCCAGGGCGTGGGCCATGTCGGCGCCTATCTGGCGGAAAAGCTGCATGCGGCCGGCGCGATCCTGACCATCGCCGACGTCAACCAGACGGCCCTGAACGACGTGGCTGCCAAGACCGGCGCGACCATCGTGCCGACCGACGCCATCTTCGACGTCGAGGCCGACGTCTTCGCCCCCTGCGCCCTGGGCGGCGCGATCTCGGCGGCGACCCTGCCGCGCCTGAAGGTCAAGGTGATCGCCGGCGGCGCCAACAACCAGCTGGCCGACGCCATGATCGGCCAGACGGTGTTTGATCGCGGCATCCTCTACGCCCCCGACTACGTCATCAACGGCGGCGGCATCATCAATGTGGCGGCCGAGATCCGGGCGCTGGAAGCCAAGGGGTCGTTCGACGGGGAATGGGTGGCGACCAAGCTTGACCGCCTGGCCCAGACTCTGGGCGAGGTCATCGACCAGTCCATCGCCGAAAAGCGCCCCGCCAATCTGGTGGCCGACGAGATCGCCCGGGCCCGCATCGCGGCGGCGCGGGTCTAGCCTTTCCGCGACGTCGCGCGTTCTATGGTGGAAACCATGGAGGCCGCCATGTCCAACACCCATCTCGACGACCTGAAACACCAGATGGAAGACGCTGTCGCCGCTCAGGATTTCGAGATGGCGGGCAAGCTGCGCGACCAGATCGAGGCCATCACCCTCGGCAACCGGGTGCGGGGCGTCGAGACCGCGTCGCAAGCCTCGTATTTCCAGCGCCAGGTTCCAGGCAAGATGGGCCTGGGCACCGACCAGCAGGTCTATGAGCCGCCGCCCGGATGGGTCCCGCCCAGGAAGGAAGCCCGACCCGATGACCGCCGGCCACTCTAGGGGCGCGCGACGCCGCAAGCCGTAGAGCGGTTCGCCCCCGGCTACTCCGGTCCGAGCCAGGCCCGTCGCCGCGCGGTCTGCTCCGGATTCGCGTCGGCCGCGATCGAAAGGGTGAACCTGGCGCCGTCCTTGGTCTCGCTCCGCGTCAGGTCCAGTCCGTACCAATCCAGCGCTTCGGCGTAGTCGACCTCACCGGGAGAGCCGACGACACGGGAGAACCAGTCCGTCAGCGAATGACCGGAAACGCTTTCCGCCACAGCGGTGAACTCATCCGGTCGGAAGCCAGCCTTGCCGGAGTAGCTTTCATAGGCCTTCCGCATCACGTCATCGAGGCTGGCCTTGCCGCCGCTCGACTTGCGAATATGCGCGTCCAGGAGGAAGCCCGCGACTTCGCCCTTGATGTAATAGCTGACCGTCGCCTCCGACGCGCCCACGCCCGAATTGCTATTGGACCATACGCCCAGGGACGACTGTTCGAGGGACTGTTTGAGCCGGCCGGGTGAAGTCTGAAGGGCGGTGATCTGCCTGGACAGGACGCCGAGATAGCGATCGGCGTCGATCAGGCCGCCGCGCCTCAGCATCAGGTTGCTGTAATAGGAGGTCAGGCCCTCCGATATCCAGAGGGTGGATACGGTGGGGGTCGTCTCGTAGTCGAACGGCCCCAACTCCACGGGACGAAGGCGCTTAACGTTGAACGCGTGTTGGTACTCGTGGGCGAGCAGCGAGACGAAGGCGTCGTAGCCGGGCTCGGTCGCGAACCGCTCGGGATTGACGTTCACGAAGGTTGAATGGGTGTGCTCCAGGCCGCCGCCGGTCTTCGTCCTGAAGGCGATCAGGAACGCATAGTTTCGCCAGGGCTTCTCGCCCCAGAATTGGCGGGTCTCGTCCGCCATCGTCTTGAGATCGGAAAGCACCCGCGCCTTGTCCACCGCCACGGCGCCGCGATTATAGGCGATCTGGTGCGGTGTTCCCTTCGAGGTGAACTCAAGAATTTCCAGGTCGCCCGCCATGATCGGGGAATCGACCAGTTCCTCGTAGCTGCCGGCCGCGAAGCGCGGCTTGTCAGCCGACCCAATGGCTCTGAGACCGGTCGCGCTCACCCAGTGCTCGGGCAGTTCCAGAGCGACTTCCTGCGCAAGGTGCTCGCCGCCCTTGACGGTGATGTAGGTCGCCGACCCATTGAGCACGGCGTAGGTGGGGGTCACCTCGTTCCTCGATACGGATCGCTCGGTCGCGGAGAGCCCATATCGCACGACGATCCTGCTGGCGCCGTTCGTGGTCACCGACCAGCGATTGGCGCCGGCGTCGGTGACCGCCAGCGCTCGCCCGCGCTCGTCGCGGGCCTGGATGCGGACGACGTTCTTCTTGTAGTCCTCCTTGACGTAGTAGCCGGGCGTCCAGACCGGGATGTAGAGGGTCTCCTGGGCCTTGTTCACCGGCAGCGTCGCTTCCACCTCCACCGTCTGATCGGCCAGATCCTTGATCCGGATCTTGTAGGCGATCGCCGCGGCTTTCCCCCGCTCGCCCGCGACGGCCTGTTGACCGCCGGCCCAGAAACCGGCCGTGGACAGAACAAAAAAGGCCAGTATCGCCATTGGCCGTCGCGGGAATTTCATCTGTGGCCTCCACCGCTCTGACGAGCGGACGTTCCTGTGCGGGCCTTGCGGACTGGTGGCCGGCAAGACGGCGCGCATGCGGCCCTAGATTGGGGATTCAGGCAACGGCCATCGGACGGTCAGGGGAAAAACCAACGGCTTTGCCCAAATGCGGACATCGGCGGTGTCAGCGATGAGTCCGGTCGGTTGATCCGCCAGGTCGAGCGTCGGGCGCCGTGAAGCGACGGCTTCAGCGCTTGGGCTTGATTGACAGGGTGACGCCATAGACGATGTCGCGGTCGGAATAGGCTTCGGCCCGAAGCTTGCGGCGGGTGGCGCTGAGGGACAGCTGCTTGCCGCCCTTGCGCCAGCCCACGCCGACCTGGTGCGTGCCAAAGCGCGTCAAACGCTCTTGCGACCAGCCCGAACCTCGCCAGCCCTCGACCGAGCTGCGGATGACATTCCAGCTCAGCGCCTGGCCGGAACTGGCGGCGAACAGCACCCAGCGGCCACGGCGCGGATCCTGGGCCGCGCCGCTCATCTTGCCCATCAGGGCCGAGGCGTTGATCGACACGCGCCGGAACGCCGAAGGCTGTCCGGGCGGGTGGAAGGGCTGGATCTGGATATCCTCGACCTTGACCACCGGCACGCGGTGCGCCGAAGAGCGGACCAGGCCCAGCGCCAGCGGGCGCGTTTCGGTGACCGCCACCGCCGTGGAGGCCGCGCGCCTGCGGGGTTCGGCGAGGGTCTGGATCGCGGGCAGGGTCCTGGCGTCGGCCAGGGCGACAGGCGCCGGCTGGGCGGCGTCGATCGGCGCGGGGCCGCCGGCCAGGGGCGCGACCGCTCCGGCCAGATCGATGGGCGAGGGGGCCAGGACGGCGGCGGGGAGGGCGGCGGCGGGGAGAACGGAGGAGGGCGCGGCGGCCGACGCGCGCGGCGCGTCACCATAGCGGGCGGTGGCGATCGGAGCGTCCGGATCGACGGCGGCCTCGCCGCCGGCCAGGGTCAGGGTTCCATCATAGGGCGTCGGCGCGTGCGTCGACAGGGCCGTGGCGGCCGTCGCGACGACCCCCAGCCCGGCCGCGACCAGCGCGCCTCCAATGATGACCCCAACCCGCATCGATCCGAACGTCCCCTCGCGCTCGCGTCCCCCAGCGTGCGCCTCAAGATATGCTCAACACTGTGACGGCTGTATAGGCCGATCGCGGCGATCAAATGTGAATTTAGGTTCGCGCCCGTTTTGCCGGCGACCTGAAGGGTCGCTCTGGCGGTCAGTGACCCGGTCTGGGCTCGAAGCCGCGTCGCTCCTTGAGCTTCAGAGCGTCCGCATCGGGCTTGCGGCCATGCTGGGGCTTGGGCTCGGATTTGGGGACGCAGTAGTTGGTCATGGGGTCTTGATGCTGGAACCCATTGGTCATGGCGCTCACTCCCGATCGACGGGGCATTCTATCACGCGGCCTCGAAAACGCTGTCGATCAAGGCCACGTCCACGGAGACGTGAAGTCGGGCCTCGCCCGGGTCGCCCAGAATGGCCCCCGACACGGGAAGGGCCTGCCAGGGGGTGCGCGTGGTGGCCACGCGAATGAGGTCGGGCGACTCGGCCAGGCCGTTGGTGGGGTCGAACTCCACCCAGCCCAGATCAGGCAGGAAGATCTCGCACCAGGCATGGGTCGCCCCCGCGCCGCGCACGCCGCCGCCGGCCGGCGAATAGAGATAGCCGGTGGCGAACAGGGCCGCGTAACCCAGTCGGCGCATGCCCTCGACCATCAGCCAGGCCAGGTCGCGACAGGCGCCCTTGCCGCTGGCCAGGGTCTCCAGCGGGCTCTGGACGCCCTGCTCGTAGCGGTTGGTGTAGTCGAACTGCTGGTGGATCACCGAATTGACCCGCAGCAGGAAATCCAGCGCCGGCTCGTCCAGGCGCGCGCCCAGACCGCGCAGCCATTTCAGCAGGATGGCGTCCGGGTCGTCGGTAACGGGGGCCATGAACGGCGACAGGGTGGCGTGATCCTCGCGGTCATAGACGATCGGCGTCAGGGTGTGGGGATTGTCGATCCGCAGCGGCGACAGCGGCGCGGGGAAGCGGTCGATGACCAGTTCGCTGATGATGCTGAGCGAGGTCGACTCGCCGCGCGGATTGAACAGGCACACGCAGTTGCCGTTGGCGTCATAGGTCCAGCGGGTGGGGCCCGGCGGCGTGACGTAGAGCGAGGCCTCGACGATGCGCAGGGCATGGCTGTCGCGCGGCCGGATCAGCAGCCTGTGCGCGCCGAAGCCGACCGGGCGATCATAGTCGTACCGGGTCTCGTGCAGGATTTTCAGCCTTGCCATTGCTGAGCCTAACCCGGACCAAGCCGCTTCGTTCCGTCGGAAGGGCGCCCCGTGGCGGCGGCAGCGGGTCGCCGCTCCGCGGCAGGCCGACTAGGCATCCGGGATCAGGTGAGCCAGTTCGTTGGGAATGCAGATGAAGTCGTCCGACAGGGCGTACAGCTTGTAGTTCTTGGCGGTGATCTGGTCGGCCAGGCTCTGGCTGTCGGACTTCAGATGTTCGACCAGCATGATCGGCCGCCAGGCGTCGATCAGCTTCTCCGCGCCGCGCAGCACCTGCGGCTCCATGCCCTCCACGTCGACCTTCAGGATGTCGACCCGGGGGAAGTTGAAGCTGTCGAGCGTGCGCATCTCGACGAATTCCTGCTTGTCGGGATCGCTGCCGCGCTCTTGCGACAGTCGCTCGTTCTGCCGGGCGCCGAACTCGACACTGCCGAAGTTCATTTCCCGATTGTAGTCGAACTGAGGGATCTCGATCGCGCCGGCTTCCTCGCCGACCGCGATGTGGTGGCAGAAGATGTTGCTGTAGCCGTTCAGGGCCACCGACCCGGCGATCATGTTGAACAGGATCCGCTGCGCCTCGAAGCAGTGATAGACGCCGCGCCCCTCCAGCAGGCTGGCCAGCCCCAGCGAGAACAGCCCGAAATTGGCTCCCACATCCACGACGAAGGGCTGGGGGCCTTTCAGCACCGACAGCTTGGCGATCATGTCGGTGCTGTCGTGGCCGTGGGCGCGGCCCGTCTTCAGCAGGTGGTTGGTCTGGTTGATGTCATGGCGACTGACAATCACCGGCCCGTAGATGGTCGGCATCATCAGCCCGTAGGGAACACGTTCCAGCAGCATGCGCCCTCCAGGCGGATCGACTCGCGAGGCGATGGTGGGCTTGAAGCCTGGGCGTGGCTAGTGCGCCAAATCGCGCAAGGTCTACGCGGCGAAACCCGCCTCGGCGAAGGCCAGCATCCGCGCCAGCAGGGCCTCGACATCGCCCTCGCTGGTGGCGCCTTCCGACAGCACGTTCAGGCGGTCGAACTCGGCGAAGCGGTTGTTGTGCAGCATGCCCAGGGTGAAGTGCAGGCGCCAGTAGACGTCTTCCGGCGACAGGTCGGGGCGGGCCGCCAGCAGGGCGTCGGAGAAGCGGCGCAGGTGCGAGACGTCGGTCTTCAGGATTTGGCGGATATCGTCGGTGCCCTCGCTGCGGGCGCGGATCAGGAACTGCAGCGAGATGCGGCGCTCGTGATCGGGGGCCAGCCAGCGCAGGGGCGGGGTCAGCAGGGCGGCCAGCACCTCGCGCACGGGCGGCTTGCCGGCGTTGCGGTCATTGGCCTCGTGCAGCATGCGGGCGCGTTCGCGGTTCAGCTCGGCCGTGCGGCGGCGAAAGATCTCGAACAGCAGGGCGTCCTTGGAGCCGAAATGATAGTTCACCGAGGCCAGATTGACGCCGGCGGCCGCGGTGATGTCGCGCACCGACACGTTCTGGAAGCCGTGCAGGGCGAACAGTCGCTCGGCGGCCACGAACACCAGATTCTTGGTCGCGGCTTCGGTCTCGGCGGCCTCGGCCCCTCCCTCATGCAGAGAGGGCGAAGCGACGGCGTCGGTGGTCGGACTCACTACGATATTCCCCTTTACCCGTGGGGAAGTCTTACGGGCGTTCGAATTTGGCGCAAGCGTCAAGATGGGCCGAAGGCTGATGAAATGCCGGTGGGACGGATTGTTTGGCGGGGTGGCGTGCGGCGGCCTTCGTGTTTTGGGAGGGGCCTGGAGTACGGGGATAAACTGCGCGCCATCCCCGGATGGGCGCGGGGATCGACGTCCCAGGTCCTCCCCCTGAAGGGGGAGGCGGCCGGAGGCCGGTGGGGGCACACCGCATTGATTCGGCAGCACCTCCCCCTCCGATCGCTGCGCGATCGCCTCCCCCGCCAGGGGGAGGACTTGTACGGGCGTTCAGCAAACTTATCCGACGCGCTGAAACCTCCCGTATTCTGTCTCCACCTCGTCGCGAGGAAAGGGCGCAAGGCCAGCGACCATTGCGGCGGCGGGGGGTGACCGAGCGGGGTCAGGCGGGCGTAATGGCTCGCGGTCCGGCGTGAACGCTATTCACGCCGCCCGTCTGGGGCTGGGAGCGTACGAGGCGTCACAATACCGCCCAAGCGCAGGCTCTTGTGAACCGGTCACGCGGAGCGGACGGCTTCGTCGAAACGGTATTCTCTATCTCTCATCCGGACGTGGTCCGGACGCTCCGCGACCCTTTTCACAACTCGGCGGTTTCCGCGCGAGATCGAGAAACTGTAGCTGCTCCCCCCGCTGGGGGAGCTGTCGCGGAGCGACTGAGGGGGTCATCGCCGCCATCTCAGAGCTGGCCCCCTCCGGCCCTCTGGGCCACCTCCCCCAGAGGGGGAGGAGCTTGCGAGCTTACCCCCGCACCAGCTCCCGCATCGCCTTGTCCAGGCCTTCGATCGTCAGGGGGAACATGCGGTCGTTCATCAGCTGCTTCATCACCCCGATCGACTGGGTGTAGTCCCAGTGGCGCTCCGGCGTCGGGTTGAGCCAGATGCAGCTCTGATAGATGTCGGCCACGCGCTGCATCCAGATCGCGCCGGGCTCTTCGTTCCAGTGTTCGACGCTGCCGCCCGGATAGGTGATCTCGTAGGGGCTCATCGTCGCGTCGCCGATGAAGATCACCTTGTAATCGCTGGGGAACTTGTGGAGCACGTCCCAGGTCGGGATCTTCTCGACCTGCCGGCGGCGATTGTCCTTCCACACGGCCTCGTACAGGCAGTTGTGGAAATAGTAGAATTCCAGGTTCTTGAACTCGGTCCTGGCGGCGCTGAACAGCTCTTCGCAGAGCTTGATATGGCCGTCCATCGAACCGCCGATGTCGAAGAACAGCAGCACCTTGATCTTGTTGCGCCGCTCGGGGCGCAGCTGGATGTCCAGATAGCCCTTTTCCGCCGTGCCGCGGATCGTGCCGTTCAGGTCCAGTTCCTCGGCGGCGCCTTCGCGGGCGAACTTGCGCAGCCGGCGCAGGGCCACCTTGATGTTGCGGGTGCCCAGTTCGACGCTGTCGTCGAGGTTCTTGTATTCGCGCTTGTCCCAGACCTTCACGGCCTTGCCGTGGCGGCTCTTGTCCTGGCCGATGCGGACGCCTTCGGGATTGTAGCCGTTGTTGCCGAACGGGCTGGTGCCGCCCGAACCGATCATCTTGTTGCCGCCCTCGTGGCGTTTCTTCTGTTCCTTCAGGCGCTCCTGCAGGGTCTCCATCAGCTTCTCGAAGCCGCCCATGGCCTCGATCGCCGCCTTCTCCTCGTCGGTCAGGAACTTCTCGGTCAGGGCTTTCAGCCACTCTTCCGGGATGTCGGCGGTGAGGCCGTCATTGACCGTTTCCAGGCCCTTGAAGACGTGGCCGAACACGCGGTCGAACTTGTCGAGGTTCTTCTCGTCCTTCACCAGGCTGGCGCGGGACAGGAAGTAGAAGTCCTCGACCGAGCGGTCGATGACGTCCTTGTCCAGGGCCTCCATGAGCATCAGGTACTCGCGGAGGCTGACCGGCACCTTGGCCTGGCGGAGCTCGGAGAAGAAGCGAAGGAACATCGGCGCGGGCTTTCGAACAGATGTTCGGAGTGTGGAGGGTTCTTAAACGGGACGCAACGCCCGAACCGCTCACCCCCGCCGCAGAATGAACTCCAGATCCCGCACTTCGCCGACCGGGAAGAAATACTCCCCGACCTTGGCGAACCCCATCCGCTCATAAAGCCGCTGCGCGCCGAAATTCTCGGACCACACCCCGATCCACAGGGGGCGGGGGCCGTCCTTCTCCAGCCAGTCCAGCGCCGCGTGCATCAGCATGGAGCCCTTGCCGCCGCCCTGGCGCTCTTTCAGCACATAGATGCGCTTCAGCTCGCCATCGCCCGGCCGGACATCGTCATGCGGCAGGTCGCAGGGCCCGGCCGAGGCGTAGCCGATCGCCTCGCCGTCGTCCTCCAGCAGCCAGGTGGCCTTGTCGGGGTGGGCCAGATCGCCCCGGGTGCGCTCCAGACCGTAGGCATGGGCCAGGAAGGTTTCCAGATCCTCCGGCGGATACAGGTGCTCGAAGGTCTGGGCGAAGGTGCGGGCGCCCAGACTGGAAACCGTGTCGGCGTCGTTGATCGTGGCGCGGCGAAGGGAAAGGCTCATGTCGCTTCTGATAACCGCGATCGACCGGTTTCGTCCAATGCCCGTCCGCGCTACCGTGGGGTCATGAGCATCGCCCTGTTCACCCATTCCGACATGCTCGACCACAGGCCTGGCGACGGGCACGCCGAGCATCCCGGGCGGCTGCAAGCCGTGATCGACGCCCTGGGCGACGATGCGACCCTGGACCTGGAAACCCACGAGGCGCCGCTGGTCGATCTCGCCGATCTGGCGCTGGTGCATCCCCAAGCCTTCATCGACACCATCCTGGCTTCGGCTCCCAGCGCGGGCCGCCACGCCCTGGATCCCGACACCATCCTGACTCCTGGCAGCCTGGTCGCGGCGCGGCGGGCGGCCGGGGCGGCGGTGTCAGCGGTGCGCCAGATCGCGGCCGGGGAGGGGAGGCGGGCCTTCTGCGCGGTGCGGCCGCCGGGCCACCATGCCGAGCCGGGCGCGGCCATGGGCTTCTGCGTCTTTTCCAACGTGGCCGTCGCGGCGCGAGTGGCCCAGGCTTGCGGGCTGAAACGGGTCGCCATCGTCGATTTCGATGTCCACCACGGCAACGGCACCCAGGCCGCGTTCGAGAACGACCCGACCGTGTTCTTCGCCTCGATCCACCAGTCGCCGCTCTATCCCGGCACCGGCGATCCGTCCGAGATCGGGCTGGGCAACATCGCCAACGCCATCGTGGCGCCCGGCGCCTCCAGCCAGACCTGGCGGGCCGGATTCGAGGGGCTGATGGATCAGGTGGATGGATTCTCGCCCGACCTGATCCTGGTCTCGGCCGGCTTCGACGCCCATGTCCGCGATCCCCTGTCGGAGCAGAACCTGGAGGCCGAGGATTTCGCCTGGGCGACCCGGGCCATCGTCTCGGTCGCCAACGCCCGGTCGCGGGGCCGTATTGTTTCCTCGCTCGAGGGCGGCTACGACCTACACGCGCTGGGGCGTTCAGCCGCCGCGCATGTCAGCGCTCTGCAGGAGGGATGAAGGGATCGACGGGGTGACCCATCGCTCTCTCGGGAACATGGCCGACGCAAGCAACGCCGACCACAGCCTCGCCGAGGACAAGCCCATGCGTCCTGGCGTCATCACCCTGGCCCGTCACGGCGAGCCGGCCCTGTCGCGCAAGGTCCGCTTCAACTGCGCCGCCTATGGCGAATGGTGGGCGCGCTATGAAGTGGGCGGTCTGAAGCCCGGCCAGACGCCGCCGCCATCCCTGGTCGAAACCGGCAAGGCCGCGAGCGTCGTCATCGCCTCGACCCGTCGCCGCTCCATCGAGACCGCCCAGGCCGTGTGCGGATCCCGCGCCTTCGCCACCGACCCGCTGTTCATCGAGGCCCCGCTGCCGCCCCCGCCCTGGCCGTCCTGGATCAGGATGAAGCCCAGCCATCTGGGTTTCTTCGCCCGCTTCTGGTGGTGGTTCTTCAACCATCACGGCGGGCAGGAGACCCGGGCCCAGGCCGAGGTGCGCTCCGATCAGGCCGCTGACCTGCTGATCGATCTGGCCGCCAGCGGACAGGACGTGCTGGTCCTGGCCCACGGCTTCTTCAACTGGATGATCGCCCGGTCGCTGAGAAAGAAGGGCGCGCGCCAGTTGGTCGACGAAGGCCACGCCTATTGGAGCGTCAAGCGCTTCACCCTGGCCTGACGCATTCCGGCTTCCCTTAACCACGGCCTCATTCTAGGTCGTTGCCCGCATCTTCCCGCCCCACTAGGGTGCGCCAGTTCTCCTCGGAGTTGAAATGACCGACGCCTCGAAAGCCATGGATGGAGATCTCGCCGGACTGAGTTTCGAGCAGGCCCTGGCCGAGCTGGAAAAGATCGTGTCCGAGCTGGAGTCCGGCCAGGCCCCGCTGGAGCGGTCCATCGACATCTATGAGCGCGGCGCGGCCCTGAAGGCGCATTGCGAGAAGAAGCTGGAAGCCGCCCGCCTGAAGGTCGAGAAGATCGTGCTGGGCCAGGGCGGCGCCGTCAGCGCCGAGCCGGCGGACTTCACCTGATGGGTTCGGCGCCGATCAGCTATGACGACTTCGAAAAGGTCGATATCCGCATCGGCACCGTGACCAGGGCCGAGCCGTTTCCGGAAGCGCGCAAGCCCGCCTACAAGCTGACCATCGATTTTGGCCCCGTGATCGGCGTCAAGCGGTCGTCGGCCCAGGTGACCAAGCACTATGCCCTGGACGATCTGGTCGGGCGCCGGATCGCGGCGGTGGTCAATTTTCCGCCACGTCAGATCGGTCCGGTGATGTCCGAGGTTCTGTGTCTGGGTTTTCCGGACGCGGAAGGTGATGTGGTGCTGGTCAGCGTGGATCGCGACGCGCCGGACGGAGGGAAGCTGTTTTGATCGATCTGGAACGTCGTATCGTCCAGGCGGCCGACATCGTCACCGTGGCGCTCGACGAGCTGCTGCCGCGCGCCGATGGTCCCGAGAGCCGACTGACCGAGGCCATGCGCTATGCGGCGCTGGGCCCCGGCAAGCGGCTGCGGCCGTTTTTCGCCCTCGAAACCGGCAAGATGTTCGACCTGCCCGAGCGCCCCGTGCTGCGCGCCGCGTGCGCCCTGGAATGCATCCACGCCTACAGCCTGGTGCATGACGACCTCCCGGCCATGGACAATGACGACGTCCGTCGCGGCCGTCCGACCGTGCACATCCAGTATGACGAGGCCACCGCGATCCTGGCCGGCGACGCCCTGCAGACGGCCGCCTTCGAGATCATGGCCCACCCCGACACCCACGATGACGGCAATGTCCGTTCCGAACTGGTGCGCAAGCTGGCCATCGCCTCGGGCGCCAAGGGCATGGCGGGCGGTCAGATGATCGACATTCTGGGCGTTCACGACGATCTGGGGGCCGTGGCCCGCATGCAGCGCCTGAAAACCGGCGCCCTGATCGCCTTCGCCTTTGAAATCCCGCTGATCATCGCCCGGGCAAAAGATTCCGAGCGTTCGGCCCTGATGGGCTTCGCCCAGGACCTTGGCCTTGCCTATCAGATCGTCGACGACATTCTGGACGCCGAGGGCGACGAAGCCGTGCTGGGCAAGGCCGCTGGCGGCAAGGACGCCGCCATGGGCAAGACCAACTATGTCACCCTGCTGGGCCTGGACGCGGCCAAGGAACGGGCGACGCTTCTGGCCGCTCAAACCAAGTCTCACCTCGATATTTTCGGCGAACGCGCCAATCATCTGCGCCGCAGCGTTGATTTCGTGCTGGACCGGCGCAACTGACCGCGCTTTCTTCGGACATGACCACCGTGACTCCTCTTCTCGACAAGATCGCCTCGCCCGCCGATACGCGCGGTTTTTCCGTGGCCGAACTCAAACAGCTGGCCAGCGAGGTGCGGGCCGAGACCATCGACGCGGTGTCGGTGACCGGCGGGCATCTGGGCGCGGGCCTGGGGGTGGTCGAGTTGACCGTGGCCCTCCACCACGTGTTCGAAACGCCCAAGGACATCCTGATCTGGGACGTCGGGCATCAGGCCTATCCGCACAAGATTCTCACCGGGCGTCGCGATCGCATCAAGACCCTGCGCCAGGGCGGCGGCCTATCGGGCTTCACCAAGCGGGCCGAAAGCGAATACGACCCGTTCGGCGCGGCCCATGCGGCCACCTCTATCTCGGCGGCGCTCGGCTTCTGCGCCGCGCGCGACCAGAAGGGCGAGACCAACAAGGTCGTGGCCGTGATTGGCGACGGTTCGATGAGCGCCGGCATGGCCTATGAGGCCATGAACGCGGCGACCGACACGACCAAGCAGTTGACCGTCATCCTCAACGACAACGACATGTCGATCGCCCCGCCGGTGGGCGGGATGAGCGCCTATCTGGCCAATCTCGTCTCGGGCGGCGCCTACCGGAAGGTCCGCAAGCTCGGCAAGACCGTGGTCGAGAAGCTGCCGACCCCGATGCGCGAAGCGGCTCGCAAGGCCGAGGAATACGCCCGCGGCATGGTCACCGGCGGCACCTTCTTCGAGGAACTGGGCTTCCATTATGTCGGCCCGATCGACGGCCATGACATGGACGCCTTGGTCAGCGTGCTCAAGAACGCCCGCGAGTTCGCCGACAAGCCGGTTCTGGTCCACGTCGTGACCCAGAAGGGCAAGGGCTACGCCCCCGCCGAGGGCGCTGACGACAAGCTGCATGCCGTGGTCAAGTTCGACGTCGTCACCGGCCAGCAGCACAAGGCCGCAGCCGGCCCGCCCAGCTACACCAAGGTGTTCGCCCAGGAACTGGTCAGGCAGGCGCAGCACGACTCCAAGATCGTCGCCATCACCGCCGCCATGCCCTCGGGCACGGGCCTCGATATCTTCCAGAAGGCGTTCCCGGAACGCACCTTCGACGTCGGTATCGCCGAGCAACACGCCGTGACCTTCGCCGCCGGCCTCGCCGCCGACGGCATGAAGCCGTTCGCGGCGATCTATTCGACCTTCCTGCAGCGCGGCTATGACCAGGTGGTCCACGACGTGGCCATCCAGCGCCTGCCCGTGCGCTTCGCCATGGACCGAGCCGGCCTTGTGGGCGCCGATGGACCCACCCACGCAGGCACCTTCGACGTCGGCTTCATGGGCGCTTTGCCGGGCATGGTCCTGATGGCCGCCGCCGACGAGCTGGAGCTGGCCCGCATGGTCGCCACCGCCGTCGAGATCGACGACCGCCCCAGCGCCTTCCGCTATCCGCGCGGCGAGGGCCTTGGCCTGGACATGCCGATCGGTCGCGCTGATCCGCTGGAGATCGGCAAGGGGCGCGTCGTTCGCGAAGGGACCAGCGTCGCCATCGTGTCGTTCGGCACCCGCCTGGGCGAAAGCCTGAAGGCCGCCGACCTGCTGGCCGCGCGCGGTCTGTCGGCCACGGTCTGCGACGCCCGCTTCGCCAAGCCGCTGGACATCGATCTTCTGTTGCGACTGGCCCGCGAGCACGAAGCCATCATCACGGTCGAAGAGGGCGCCATGGGCGGCTTCGGGGCCTTCGTGCTGCAGGCTCTGGCCGAGCATGGCGCGCTGGATCGCGGCCTGAAGATCCGCACCCTGGTCTTGCCGGACATCTTCCAGGATCAGGATAAGCCCGAGGTGATGTACGCCCAGGCCGGTCTCGACGCCGAAGGCATCATGCGCGGCGCGTTGTCGGCCCTGGGAATTGACAATATCTCGGCAGCGGGCCGCCGGGCCTGATCAGGCGGCGGCGCAGGACCTGAAGAAGGCCTTCACCTGACCTTCGTCTTCACGCACGGCGTGGAGATTGTGACGGTCGCCGTTGGTCAGCACCGTCAGGTCGCCGGTGTGCTGAAAGCCGGCGAGGGCAGGGGCGCTCATCTTGCCGCGCGCCTCCAGAAGACCGGTCTCGGCCAAGGCGCTTTCAGCCTTCTGGGCCACAAAACGGCTTTCGATGCGGTCGGAGGCGAGGACAATTTCGCGGCCATTCAGGCCGACCGCCGAGATCCGCACGCTGTCGGCGCCGGGCGAGCAGGCGAGCATGAGGATCACATCGTCACTGGAAGGCCGGCCATAGGCCAGGCGCGGGGCTTCGCCCGTGTCGCTCAGAAACGCCCAGCGATAGCCACTGTCAGCGACCTTCTCGTGAGCGCAACCCGCCAGGCTGGCGGCCATCAGTCCTAGTGCGGCGAGTGCGGCGAGCGGGCGTGCCATGAGCGTTTCTCCTGCCGAAGGAACGCGGCGGGAGCGCGGTGGTTTCGCAAGCCTCAGAAATGCTTCAGGCGCGGACCCGTTAGGGACCGCGCCTGAAGGTCTTGAACGCCTTGCCGGATCAGAAGGGCGAGAAGCGCTCGACCAGCGCCTGGCCGGCGGGCGTCTTCTGCACGCGGCTGATGTCGCCGCGGCCGCCATAGCTGATGCGGGCTTCGGCGATCTGGGTGTGCTTGATGGTGTTGGCCGAGGAGATGTCCTCGGGGCGCACGATGCCGGCCACGGTCAACTGGCGCAGTTCGGCGTTGGTGCGCACTTCCTGGGTGCCCTGGATGACCATGTTGCCATTGGGCATGACCTGGCTGACCACGGCGGCGATCGTCAGGCTGATCTTTTCCGACCGGCTGACACTGCCGCCGCCGGCGTTGGTGAAGGTGGAATTGGTGCCGATGGCGTTGGCGGGATCGAAGCCGCCCGGCAGGATCTTGCCCAGGCTGGATTCCAGACCCAGGAAGTTGCTGACGCCGGCCTGGGTGGTGGAGGCGCGGTTGCTGGCCGAGTTGTTCTTGGTGCTGGCGCTGTCGTCGATGTCGATCTGGACGGTCAGGATGTCGCCGATCTTGCTGGCGCGCTGGTCGTTGAAGAACGCGCGAGCGCCGACCCGCCACAGCGAGTTGGCCGAGGCCGCCTGGGGCGCCTGGTCACGCGAGGAGACGAATTGCTGGGTCATCGGCGCCAACTGGGCGGGATAGCCGACGGGCGCCAGTTCAGGGCCCCTCACGGCTTCGGTGACGGTCGAGCAGGCGGCGAGCGGAGCAAGCAGGGCGAGGGCGGCTATCAGGGCGGGGCGCATGCGAATGACCTCTAGCGAGCGGCGTAACGGACTGACGATCGGTTCTGCAAGGACTGCGCCTGCGGACCGACGATCGCGGAGCCAGGACCGGTCGCGACCGCCTGGATGATCTTCTTGGACAGCGTGTTCTGGACCGACACCACGTCGCCCGTGGCGGCCGCTGTCATGGCCTTGCCTTGCAGGGCAAGGGAAACGCCGCCGTTTTCATAGGTTACGGTGATGATGTCGCCGTTCTTGATGACCTGGGCGGCGGACACGTCGCGCAGCGAGGCTGCGGCGCCTTCACGCAGGGGGCGCTTGGCGCTCATGCCAATCAGGGCGTCGGCGTCCTGTGGCGCGTCGCTGGGTGAGGCGGCCATCTTTACCCAGATCAGGTCCTGAGGCTGCACGATCTCGCCGGCCGACAGACTGCGCGCATAGGCAAGAACTTCCACATTGCCCCGGGCGCGGACAGCGCCGGCGCTATTGCCGCCGCCATCGACGCCCTGGCGGACGATGATCCGGCGGAGGCCCTGGGAATTGCTCCAGTCGAGGCCGGCCCGGCGGGCGGCCGATTGCACCTGGCCGGCGTCCAGAACGGTGGTGGCGCCGATCCGGTTGGCGACCAGGACGTCCGAGGCCGAGCCGGCGCCGTCGAACAGATCGCCAAGGGTGACGCGGCCGTCGGCGTCGGTGGTGTCCATCTTCAGCGACACGGTCTGGCCGGCCAGGGCAGGGCCGGCGAGAGCCAGGGCGCAGACGGTGATCAGGAGGCGCTTCATGAGCCTAGGACCTCAGCTGCGAGGTGGCCTGGAGCATCTGGTCGGCCGTGGTGATGACCTTGGAGTTCATCTCGTAGGCGCGCTGGGCGACGATCAGGGCGGTGATCTCGCTGACGGCGTCGACGTTCGAGGACTCCGTGTAGTTCTGCAGCAGGGTGCCGAAACCGGGCTGGCCGGGGGCGGCGATGTTGGCGGGACCCGACCCGCCGGTCTCCATGAACAGGTTGTCGCCGATGGCTTCCAGACCGCCTTCGTTCATGAAGTTGGCCAGTTCGAGCTGGCCGATGGTCTGGGGCGCGGTCTGGCCCTGCAGGGTCACCTGCACCAGGCCGGTCTTGCCGATGGTGATGGCGGTGGCGTTCTGCGGAACGGTCAGGCCGGGCTGGACCGCGTAGCCGTCGTCGGTGACGATTTGCCCCTGATCGTTGGTCGAGAAGTTGCCGGCGCGGGTATAGGCCGTCTCGCCCGAGGGCAGCAGGATCTGCAGATAGCCCTTGCCCTGAATGGCCACGTCCAGCTCGTTGTTGGTCAGGGTCGGCGTGCCCTGCTGGGTGATCCGATAGACCGAACCGGCCTTCACGCCGCCGCCGATCTGGACGCCGGTGGGCACCACGTTGCCATCGCTGGACGACTGGGCGCCGGCTCGCTCGATGGTCTGGTACAGCAGGTCCTGGAACTCGGCCCGCTGACGTTTGAAGCCAACGGTGTTCATGTTGGCGATGTTGTTCGAGATGACCTCGACGTTCAGCTGTTGGGCCGACATGCCGGTCGCGGCGGTGCGCAGAGCTTGCATGACCTAGATTCCCTTAATTGGCTTTGCCGAGGCGCTCGACAGCGGAGCGCGTCAGTTCGGCGGCGTTGTCCATCATCTTGGCCATGCTCTCGTAGGCGCGCTGCACCTCGATCAGCTTGGTGATCTGGACGACGGATTGGACATTGGAGGATTCCAGCATGCCCTGGTGCACGACGGCGTTGGGCGCTTGCTGGAGCGTGGCGTTGGCGGTGTTGCGATAGAGGTTGTCGCCATCCTTGCGGAGCGATGACAGGTCGTCGGCGCGAACCACGCCGATCTTGCCAAGGGCCAGGGCTCCCTGGCTGACGATGCCGTCCTTGCCGACGGTGACGGGCCCTTGCTTGGGATCGATCAGGATCTCGCCGCCGCCTTCGTCCAGCACGGGGTTGCCGGTCTGGGTGACCAACTTGCCTTCCGGGCTGGTCGTGAAGCGGCCGTCGCGGGTGTAGCGCTCGCCGCCGGCGGTCTGGACCTTGAAGAAGCCCTGGCCCTCGATGGCGAGATCGAAGTCCCCGCCGGTCTTGGTCATGGCTCCTTGGGAGAAATCACGCGCCACGCCATCGTCGAGCACGAACTTGACGGGGTTGGTCCCCCCCAGGGTGCGAGCCGGCTTGGCGGCTTCGGTGCGGACCATCAGGTCCTCGGTCTTGAAGCCCGTCGTGTTGGCGTTGGCGATGTTGTTCGCGACGATGTCCAACTCGCGGCGGAGCGTCATCTGGCGCGAAAGGCCCACATACAGCGCGTTGTCCATGACGAGTTAACTCGGGCGGCTGGCGCGACAAATGCGCCGCAGTCCTGCCAGCAACCTTCGTGCCAACGTCAAAAGCTGAGTAGAAACAATCAATAGGAAGGTTAACGCGGGGGTGTCGGGCGGAGTCTGCCGGGCGGTTTCTGCCTGCGACGAATTGGCCTCCAAAACACATCGTTAACCATGGTCGCGCATGAGTACGGGTGTAGATTCCAAGGAACCGCGCGCGTGGCCAAGAAACCCCCCAAGGAAGCTCCCGCCCCCGAAGGCGAAGAGGGCGCTGTCGAGGGCGAAGCTCCAGCCAAGAAGAAGCCGCCGATCGTACTGATCGCGGCGGCGGCTGGCGTCCTCGTGCTCGGCGGCGGCGGAGCCGCGGCCTTTTTCCTGATGAAGCCCAAGCCCGAAGCCCATGGCGAAAAGGGCGCGGAAGAGCACGGGAAGAAAAAGGAAAAAAAGAAAGAAGAGAAGAAGGAAGGCGAGCACGCCGCCGGGGCCGAGGGCGCGGCCGGAACGCCGGTGATCAAGGAAGGTCCCGACGGCGTCGTCTTCTACACCCTGCCTGACATCGTCGTGAACATGCAGACGGCCGATGGCAAGTCGACCTTCCTGAAGCTGAAGCTGACTTTCGAGCTGCCCGATGCGGAAACAGCCGAGGTTCTGACGCCGAATCTGCCCAGGTTGCAGGACATGTTCCAGACCTTCCTGCGTGAACTGCGCCCGGAGGATCTGAACGGCAGCCAGGGCACTTTCCAACTTCGCGTCGAGCTGTTGCGTCGGGTCAATCTCGTCGCCGCGCCGTCAAAGGTGAATGCGGTCCTGATCGAGGAGATGCTGATCAACTAGCTCCCTCGGGAGCTGGTTGGGCGAACCAACATGGCGGACGAACTCGACGATCAGGCCGCGATGGCCCAATGGGCTTCGCAAAACCCTCCGGGCGGGACCGAGGGCGGCGGAGCTGCGGGTGAATTCGGCGATTTCAGCGGCGGCATGGGTGGTGGCGGCTGGGACGACGGCGGCGGCGGCGACATGGCCGGCTCCGAGCGGATCCTGAACCAGGACGAGATCGACAGCCTGCTGGGCTTTGATTTGTCGGGCGACGGCAATGACGACCGCACCGGCATCCGGGCGATCATCAATTCGGCCCTGGTCAGCTACGAGCGGCTGCCGATGCTCGAAATCGTCTTCGACCGCCTGGTGCGGTTGATGACCACGAGCCTGCGGAACTTCACCAGCGACAACGTCGAGGTCAGCCTCGACAACATCAGTTCGATCCGTTTCGGGGACTATCTCAATTCGATCCCGCTGCCGGCCATCCTGGCGGTGTTTCGGGCCGAGGAGCTCGACAACTACGGGCTGCTGACCGTTGACTCCAACCTGATCTATTCGATCGTCGACGTGCTGCTGGGCGGCCGCCGCGGCACGGCGGCCATGCGCATTGAAGGCCGCCCCTACACCACCATCGAGCGGGTGCTGGTCCAGCGGATGATCGAGGTGGTCCTGCACGACCTCAAGGCCGCTTTCGAGCCGCTGCATCCGGTCTCGTTCACGCTGGATCGCCTGGAGACCAACCCGCGCTTCGCCGCGATCGCAAGGCCCGCCAACGCCGCCATCCTGGTCAAGCTGCGCATCGACATGGAAGATCGCGGCGGCCGCATTGAGCTGCTGCTGCCCTATGCGACGCTGGAACCCATCCGCAAGATGCTGCTGCAGCAGTTCATGGGCGAGAAGTTCGGGCGCGATAATATCTGGGAGGGCCACTTGGCCACCGAGCTGTGGACCACCCAGATGGAGGTTCGCGCTGTGCTGGATGAGCAGCAGCTGCCGCTGTCCAGGGTGCTGAATCTGCAGGTCGGCGACACCATGATGCTGAACGCGACGCCCGATAGCCTGGTGGAACTGCGCGCCGGATCAATCCCGCTGACGCGGGGGCGCATGGGGCGTCGCAACCACTCCATCGCCATCCGCGCCGAGGCGCCGCTGACGCCCGCCGCCAAGAAAGCGGTTCAGAAACTGAAATGAGCCTCGTCGCCGTCGCCATGAACGCCCTGCTCGCGATCCTGCTGATCGTGGCCCTGGGTTTTGGCTGGCGCCTCGAGCGCCGTCTGAAGGCCCTGCGCGACAGCCATGCCGGTTTCGCCAAGGCCGTCGCCGACCTGGATCAGGCCGCCGCGCGGGCCGAGCAGGGGCTGGCCGATCTGCGGGCAGCCACAGACGAAGCCTCCGAAACCCTGGCCGACCGCATCGAGCGGGCCACCGTCCTGGCCGCCAAGCTCGACGAGCGCCTCAATCGCCCGATGGTGACGCCGCCTCCCGCGGTCCCGCCGCCGGCGGCCTCGCGCATCGAGGCGCCGGAGCTCAAGGCCGATCGACGCCTGAAGGCCGAGGATTTCGAGCGTCTGCTGGATCGCGAAGCTCAGGCCAGCCGGCCGGTAGAGCCTTCGGCGCGTCCGGTTCCGGTTTCGCGACCCAGTATCGCCAAGGAAACCCCGCGTTCACGAGCGCGGGTTGATGATGACCTCTTCGAGGGCCCGGTCGATCCGCCGCGTCCCGGACCCAGTTTCAGAGCCCGGTGATGAAAAACATTCCTCGCATCCTCCCGCTGGTCGGCGTCGCCGTTGGCGGCGTCCTGGCGGTCAACGCCCTGGCCGGCGCCAAGTCGCTGCCCGACATGCTGGGCGGCGCCAAGGCTTTCGCCGAGGGCATCGCCAAGCCGGACGCCAAGGACGGGCACGGCGAGGAAGCGAAATCGGCCGAGTCCGCCGGTCATGACGCCGCCGCCTCGGCCGCTTCGTCCGTCCCGCCGCGCGTCTGCGCGCCGTCAGTCACCGACCTTGCTCGCGAAGCCGGCCTGTCGCCGGCCGAACTGCGCATCCTGCAAAGCCTGGGCGCCCGTCGTGGCCAGCTGGACCAGCGCGAACAGGACATCGACGTGCAGCTTCAACTGCTGGCCGCCGCCGAAGCCAAGCTCGACGCCAAGGTCAAGGCGCTGACCGGCCTGAAGGGCGATATCCAGGGCCTTCTCGGCCAGGCAGACACCCAGAAGTCTGCCGAGGTTGACCGCATGGTGACCGTGTTCTCGAGCATGAAGCCCAAGGACGCCGCCGCCCGCATGACGATCCTCGACGACAGCGTGCGTCTGCCGATCGCCGCCAAGATGAAGGAGCGCACGCTCAGCCTGATCCTGGCGAACATGCCGCCGACTGACGCCAAGGTCCTGACCGAGCGTCTGGCCAATCGCTTCGCCAACGACGCCATCAACAAGGGCAAGGCCGCCATTGCCGAGAACGGCGCGCCGGCGGCCGACGCGAACGCCCAGGGCAAACAGGCCGCCGCCGCGCCGCTGGCCGGCGCCGCCGGGCCCAAGAAGGCCGGCTAGGCGCTCGATGAGCCTTCGCGCGATCCTTCGGTCCAGCGTCGCGGCGGTCTGCATCGCCAGCGTAGCGGCGCCGTCGGTCAATGCCGCCGGCCCGGTCGCCGCATCGCGCGGATCCCTCGACGTGCGTGTCGCCCAGGCTGCCGAGTTCAGCCGCCTGGAATTCCATTGGGCCGGCGGGGCCCGCATGACGTCCAAGCGCGACGGTCAGGTCCTGACCCTGCGCTTTAGCCGCGACGCCAATCCCGACATGACGACCCTGCGGCTGAACCCGCCGCGCTGGGTGAAGTCCGCCGAAGCTCGCCACGCGGGCGGCGTGCTCGAAATCGTCGTCACCCTGGCCGACGACGCCGAGGCCCGGGTGGGCAATGCGGACGGCGCCGACTTCGTCAATATCTTCCCCCGCGCGGGCGCCATGGCCAGCGCCGCCGCCCATGCGCCGGCGCATGTCGCGCCGGTCGGTCGCCCCAATCCCATGCCGCCGGGCGGTGTGGTCAAGGGTGGGTACGAAAAGGCCGATGGCCAGGCCAGGCTGACCTTCAACTGGGCCGCGCCCTCTGGCGCCGCCGTATTCCGTCGCGGCGAAGCGGTCTGGGTGGTGTTCGACACGCCCGCGCGCCTCGACATCTCGAAGATCCCCGGCGCCAGCGCTCACTATTCCAAGATCCAGACCTTCAAGGGCGCCGACTACACCGCTCTGCGCATCGTCACGCCACAGGGCACGCCCTACTACGCCGAAGGGCAGGGCGGGCTATGGTCGATCAGTCTGGGCGCTGGATCGCAAGCCACACCCGACGCGATCCGCGTGGCCCGCGACGAGACTGTCACCCCGGCGACCCTGACTGCGGCCCTGGCGGGTGTCACCAAGGCGGTCTGGGTCAATGATCCCGCTGTCGGCGACCGTCTGCTGGTCGCGCCGGCGCTGGCTCCCTCGAAGGGACTGCCGTCGCGCCGCGAATATGTCGAGATGGCGCTGTTGCCCTCAGCCCAGGGCCTGGCGGCGGAGACCTACGCCAGCGACCTGATGGTTTCGATCGACGGCGATCTGCTGCGCATCGGCCGCCCCAAGGGACTGGTTCTCTCGCCGCTCTCGGCCGCCAGGCCGCCGGAAGAGGCCGCCGCCGGCGCGCCCCAGCCGATGGCCATGCCCGCCCTCATCGACCTGGAAAACTGGCCCAAGACGGGTTCCGGCGGATTCCTGGCGCGCTACAACGCGCTGCAGAGCGCCATTCCCGCCGCGGGCGAAGGGGAAGACAAGAGCGGCGACATCGGCGCCCGCATGGCTCTGGCGCGCTTCCTCGTGGGCTCTGGCATGTCCTACGAGGCCATTGGCGTGCTCAACGCCGCCGCCCGCAAGCACCAGACCCTGATGGGCGACGCCGAATTCCGCGGTCTGCGCGGCGTGGCCCGGGTGATGGCCAATCGCTTGGCCGAGGCCGAAACCGATTTCGCCTCGCCGGTTCTGGCCGACGACGCCTCCAGCGCCCAGTGGCGTGGCTATATCGCCGCCCAACAGGGCGAGTGGGCCGACTCGCGCGAGAAGTTCGCCACCGGCGGCCGGGCGCTCGACCTCTTTCCCGCGCTCTGGCGCGCCCGCTTCCTGCACGCCCAGGCCGAGGCCGCGCTGGGAACCGGCGATCTCGTCGGCGCCGCGCGTCTGGTCGCCGACGCCCTGAAGCAGCCCAAGGTTCCGGTCGAGGACCAGCTCGATATCCGCCTGACCCAGGCGCGCATCTTCGAGGCCAAAGGTGAGCAGGCCCGCGCCCTGCGCATGTTCCAGGCCATTGCCAAGGCGCCGATCGACCGCATTGCCGCGCCGGCCATGCTGCATGCCACCCAGCTTCGCCTCGCCAAGGGCCAGATCGACGCAGCGACGGCGGCCAACGAGCTCAATCAGCTCCGCTTCCGCTGGCGGGGCGACGGCGTCGAGCTTGAGACCATTCGCGGTCTCGGCAAGCTTTTCATCGACCAGGGCCGCTATCGCGAGGCGCTGGAGGTCCTGCATTCGGCGGGGAACAACCAGCCCGATCACCCAGAGGCGATCGCCCTGCGCAACGACCTGAATGGCGCGTTCAGGGCTCTGTTCCTTGACGGTCTCGCCGACGGCATGCAGCCGATCCAGGCCGTGGGCCTGTTCTATGACTTCCAGGACCTGACCCCGCTGGGCGCCGACGGCGACCAGATGGTGCGCAACCTGGTGCGCCGCCTGGTGGATGTCGATCTTCTGGATGAGGCCGGCAAGCTGCTGAAATATCAGGTCGACAACCGCCTCGATGGTGTGCCCAAGGCCCAGGTGGCGACGGACCTTGCCTGGATCTATCTGATGAACAAGCAGCCCGAGAGCGCGCTGCAGGCCATCAACGAAAGCCGCACCACGATCCTTCCGCCAGCCTTGAACGCCGAGCGTCGCCTGGCCACGGCGCGGGCCTATATGGGGCTGGGCCGCTTTGATACGGCGCTGGAACTGGTCGAAAGCGACAACAGCCGCGACTCCCAGGACATCCGCGCGGAGATCGCCTGGAAGCAGCGCACCTGGCCGGCCGCCGCCTCTCTCTATGAGAAGTCGCTGGGCGACCGCTGGAAGGGGCAGGGCGCTCTGGCCGTGGGCGAGGAGGCGCGTCTGCTGCGCGCCGGCGTCGCCTATAGCCTGGCCGATGACGACGCCTCCCTGGGCCGGCTGCGCCAGCGCTATTCCGGCTTTGTCGAAGGCGCTCGCAACCCCGAGGGGCTGCGGATCGCGCTTTCGGGCATGAACGTCGAATCGCTGTCCAGCGCCGACTTCGGCCGGGTGACCGCCGACAATGAGGCGTTCGGCGGCTGGGTGGCCAAGATGAAGGACCGCTTCCGCGCGGCGCGTCCGGCCGGATCGCCCGCTCGCGGCTAGCCGGCGCCGAAACCTCCCAGGATGTCCGGAATCGCCGCGACCGCGCAAAACCGCGTGCCCGCAGCGCTCCGCGCGAGACAAACTTCCCGTGAAACGCGATTGGCCTTATGGCGAGCCTCGCGCGTTTAGCCTAGTTAGAGCGGCGCCCGACTTCCCGGGCGGAACGTTGGTCGACGGCGGCTTGCCAAGCCTGAGCGGGCGTGTCATGACAACGTTGTCATAGGGTGGAAGATTTAGTGAATATGACCAACGACGGCGAAAATGGCCGCGAGGTTCTGGTGCTGCTTGGCGGCGCCGGGGATCTGGCGCTGCGTATGCTGCTGCCTTCACTCTATTTTCTGGAGGTCGACCGCCTCCTGCCGCACGATCTGCGGATCATCGGCGTCGCGCGCGGCGAGGGCGACGGCGAGAGCTATAAGACCCTGGTGCGCGAGCAATTGGGCAAGCGCGCCACTGTCGAAGAGGCCGCCTGGAACCGCCTGGCCGCCCGTCTGGACTATCTGTCCGTCGACATGACCAAGGACGAGGGCGCGGCCATGCTGGCCGAGCGCGTCGGCGAGCATGGCTCTCTGGTCGTCTATTTCGCCTTGTCGCCCAGCCTGTACGGCCCGGTCTGCAACGCGCTTCAGTCCGCCGGACTGACGGGTCCGAAGTCCCGCCTCGTTCTTGAAAAGCCCATCGGCCGCGACCTCGAAAGCTCGCGCAAGACCAACGCCGCTGTCGGCGCGGTAGTCGGTGAAGAGCAGATCTTCCGGATCGACCACTATCTGGGCAAGGAAACCGTCCAGAACCTGACGGCCCTGCGCTTCGCCAATGTGCTGTTCGAGCCCCTGTGGGATCGCAACACCATTGACCATGTCCAGATCACCATTGCCGAGACCGAGAAGGTCGGCGACCGCTGGCCCTATTACGATGAGTACGGCGCGCTGCGCGACATGGTGCAGAACCATATGCTGCAGCTCCTGTGCCTCGTGGCCATGGAGGCGCCGTCGGGCTTTGATCCGGACGCGGTCCGCGACGAAAAGGTCAAGGTGCTCCGCAGCCTCCGGCCGTTCAGCAAGGACACGGTGGCTCACGACACGGTGCGCGGCCAGTACGTGGCCGGCGTCGTCGAGGGCGGGGCCCGGGAGGGCTATCTGCAGGAGGTCGGCAAGGCCACCAGGACGGAGACCTTCGTGGCCATGAAGGTCGCGATCGACAACTGGCGCTGGGACGGCGTGCCGTTCTTCCTGCGCACCGGCAAGAACCTGCCCGACCGCCGAACCCAGATCGTCGTGCAGTTCAAGCCGCTGCCACACAACATCTTCGGCCAGGCCACGGACGGTGACCTGTTCTCCAACCGTCTGGTCATCGATTTGCAGCCCGACGAGAACATCGTCCTGACCCTGATGAACAAGCGCCCGGGGCTGTCGGAAGAGGGCATGCGCCTGCAGTCGCTTCCGCTGTCGCTGTCGTTCAGCCAGAGCGGCGGCCGGCGCCGGATCGCCTATGAAAAGCTGTTCCTCGACGTCTTCCGCGGCGACCGCACCCTGTTCGTCCGGCGGGACGAGGTCGAGCAGGCCTGGAAGTTCATCGACGGCGTTTCGGCCGCCTGGGCCGCGGCCAATATCGAGCCGGCGCCCTATGCCGCTGGCACCTGGGGGCCGCAATCGTCGAGCGCGCTGATCTCGCCCGGCGGCCGGTCGTGGAAGGCCTGATCGTGAGTCAGCCCCAGATCGAAGCCTTCAAGTCGCGCGAAGACCTCTATGACGCCGCCGCCTCCGTGCTGGCTTCGGCCTTGACCACGGCCGTCGCCGAGCGCGGGCAAGCGGGGTTTGCCGCCACAGGCGGGACAACGCCGGCTCCGGTCTATGACCGACTGGCGACCATGACCGCGCCCTGGGACAAGGTCGTCGTGACGCTCAGCGACGACCGCTTCGTGCCGCCGTCACACGCCGACAGCAACGAGCGCCTGATCCGCCGCCACCTGCTGGTCGGCAAGGCCGCCAAGGCCCGGTTCGCGCCGCTGTATTTCGAGGGCCTCAGCCAGGAAGACTCCGCCCTCAAGGCCGAAGAGGGCGTCGCCGCCGCTTCGCCGTTTGGCGCAGTGTTGTTGGGCGTTGGAGCTGATGGTCACTTCGCCTCGCTGTTCCCGGGCTCGCCGATATTGGCCCGGGGCCTCGACCCCGAGGCCGAACGCCTCGTCCTTGCGGTTCCGGCCGGACATCCCGCGCCGGACATTCCGCGCCTCAGCCTGACCTTCGCCGCCCTGACCCGCACCGATTTGATCGTGTTGCTGGTGACCGGAGAAGCCAAGCGCGCGTTGTTGGAAGGCCCCGTCGATCCGGCCCTGCCGATCGCGTCCATCCTCAAACAGGACCGCGCCACGGTCCGTATCCTGTGGGCGGAGTAGTCATCATGAACCTCAATCCCGTCATCGCCAGGGTCACGGCCCGGATCATCGAACGCAGCAAGGACAGCCGCGCCGCCTATCTGGCCAATATGGAAGCGGCGATCGCCAATCAGCCAGGGCGCGCCAAGCTGTCCTGCGCCAACTGGGCCCACGCTTTCGCCGCCTCGCCGGGCGTCGACAAGGTGCGGGCGCTGGATCCCAACGCGCCCAATATCGGCATCGTCTCGGCCTATAACGACATGCTGTCGGCTCACCAGCCGCTGGAAGAGTATCCGGCGCTGATCAAGACCGCCGCGCGCGAGGTCGGAGCCACGGCCCAGTTCGCCGGCGGCGTGCCGGCCATGTGCGATGGCGTGACGCAAGGCCGTCCGGGCATGGAGTTGTCGCTGTTCTCGCGCGACGTCATCGCCATGGCCACGGGCATCGCCCTGACCCACGACGCTTTCGACAGCGCGCTCTATCTGGGGGTCTGCGACAAGATCGTGCCAGGTCTGGTGATTGGCGCCCTGACCTTCAGCCACCTGCCGGCCCTGTTCGTGCCCGCCGGCCCGATGACCTCCGGCCTGCCCAACTCCGAAAAGGCCCGCATCCGCGCCCTCTATGCCGAGGGCAAGGTCGGTCGCGCCGAACTGCTGGAAGCTGAGAGCGCCAGCTATCACGGGCCGGGCACCTGCACCTTCTACGGCACGGCCAACACCAACCAGATGCTGATGGAGCTGATGGGCTTCCATCTGCCCGGCTCGGCCTTCGTCCATCCCAACACGCCGCTGCGCGAGGCCCTGGTCAAGGAAGCCGCGCGCCGCGCCGCCGCCGTCACCGCCAAGGGCGCCGAATACATCCCGGTCGGCCGGATGATCGACGAGAAGTCGGTCGTCAATGGCGTGGTCGGCCTGATGGCCACCGGTGGTTCGACCAATCTGGCCCTGCACCTTGTGGCTATGGCGCACGCGGCCGGCGTGATCCTGACGCTGGAAGACCTGGACGAGATTTCCAAGGCCACGCCTCTGCTGGCCCGCGTCTATCCCAACGGTTCCGCCGACGTGAACCACTTCCAGGCCGCCGGCGGCATGGCCTTCGTGATCCGCGAACTGCTGAAGGCCGGCCTGGCGCACGAGGACGTTCTGACCATCGCGGGCCCCGGCCTGTCGCGCTACACTCAGGAGCCCATCCTGGTGGACGGCGAGCTGAGCTGGCGCGACGGCGCGGCGGAGTCGCTCGACACAGCAATCGTTCGCCCCGTCTCAGACGCCTTCAGTCCCGAGGGCGGCCTGCGCATGCTGGGCGGCAATATCGGGCGCGGCGTGATGAAGATCTCGGCCGTGAAGCCCGAGCACCACGCGATCACCGCCCCCGCGGCGGTGTTCCAGGAACAGGAAGATTTCATCGCCGCCTTCAAGCGTGGCGAGCTGGACCGTGACGTCGTAGTGGTGATGCGCTTTCAGGGTCCGGCCGCCAACGGCATGCCGGAACTGCACAACCTTTCGCCATCGATTTCGGTGCTGCTGGACCGCGGCTTCAAGGTGGCCCTGGTCACCGACGGCCGGATGTCGGGCGCGTCTGGCAAGACGCCGGCGGCCATCCACGTCACGCCGGAAGCCGCAAAGGGCGGTTTGCTGGCCTACGTCCAGGACGGCGACGTGATCACGGTCGACGCCACGAATGGCGATCTGAAAGTGCTGGTGGACGAGGCGACCCTTCGCGCTCGCACCCCGGCGAACGTCCCGGCGTCCAAGCCGGGCTTTGGGCGGGAATTGTTCGGCTGGATGCGCGCGGGGGTCGGCCCCGCCGACCATGGCGCCTCCGTGCTGTTTGCTTGAGGAAGCAGTCTTGATGAGCGGCATGAATGGCGGCGGGCTTGGCCTGGTCGGCGACATCGGCGGAACCAATGCGCGGTTCGCCCTGGTGGAATTCGACGGGCCCGATCCGCGCCTGATCGAGCCGACCACCTACAAGGGCGCGGACTATGGCAAGGCCGAGGACGCCATCGAGGAGTACCTGAACAAGGTCGGGGTCAAGCATCCGGACCAGGCGGTGGTCGCCGTTGCGGGTCCCATCGATCATGGTTCGGTCCACATGACCAATCTGGACTGGCGGATTTCCGAGGACAGCCTGCGCCGTGCGGGTGGTTTCAGGCAGGCCACACTGATCAACGACTTCACCGCCCAGGCCCTGGCCGCGCCGCGCCTGTCGCCCAAGGACCTGCGCCAGATCGGGCCGTTGCCCACATCGGGCGAGGGGGATCTGGCGATCCTCGGCCCCGGCACCGGCTTTGGCGCCGCCGGCATGATGCGTCGTCATGGTGTCGACACGCCCCTGACCACCGAGGGCGGCCACATCGCCTTCGCGCCGACCGACGAGGTCGAGATCGAGGTCCTGCGCGCCTTGACCAAGCAGTTCGGCCGGGTTTCAGTCGAGCGCATCCTGTCGGGCCCCGGCATGGAAGACTTGCATATCGCCCTGGCCGACGTTGAAGGCCGCAAGGTCGACCCTCTGCCCGCCAGGCAAATCACCGAGCGCGCGCTGGAGGGCTGTGCGGACGGCCTGGCGACGGTGCACCGTTTCTGCGCCGTCCTCGGCTCCACGGCGGGCGATCTGGCCCTGGCGCTCGGCGCCCGCGGAGGCGTATTCATCGCTGGCGGCATTGCACCCAGGATCATCGACCTTCTCGAGGCGGGACCGTTCCGCGATCGGTTCGAGGCCAAGGGCCGGTTCGTCGACTACATGAAGGCGATCCCGACCCATGTGATCATACATCCCCATACCGCCCTGATCGGTGCGGCGGTGGCGATGACGCCAGACGGACGAGCCTCGATCTCCTAGACGCAGTTTCCCCTTAAGCGCGCGGAGGGGCTCGCCATGACAAGGCTGTCATGGCTTATTGAGTCTCAAGCCGGATGAATCGGTGGGAGCGTGGTCGCCTGAAGTGGATGCCAGTTTCGGCGCCTGCCATGCTCCAAATATATGATTTGGAGCCTTTTCAAATCAGGCTCTAGGCGCGAGGGGCGGAATTGAGCTCGAAGATTACGATCCACGATGTCGCGCGCCAGTCGGGTGTGTCGATCAAGACTGTCTCCCGCGTTCTCAATCGCGAGCCCAACGTCAAGGCCGACACCCGCGACCGGGTGCAGGCGGCGGTGGCGGCGCTGCACTATCGCCCCAACATCTCGGCCCGCAGCCTGGCGGGATCGAAGGCCTATCTGATCGGCGTTTTCTTCGACAATCCCAGCCCGGGCTACATCACCGACGTGCAGCTGGGGGCCATCGCGCGGTGTCGGGAGGAGGGCTATCACCTCATCGTCGAACCGCTGGATTCCACGGCCGACAATGTCGAGGATCAGGTCGCGCCGATGCTGGCGACCCTGCGGATGGACGGGGTCATCCTGACGGCGCCGGTTTGCGACCACCCTGTCGTGCTGGCGGCGCTGGAGCGGGAACAGGTGCCATATGTCCGCATCTCTCCCGGCAGCGATCTGGATCGTTCGGCCCGGGTGGGCATGGACGACCGCCTGGCCGCCTATGAGATGACCAGGCACCTGATCGAGCTGGGTCACCGGGACATCGGCTTCATCGTCGGCCACCCCGACCACGGCGCCTCTCACCTGCGCCATGAGGGCTTCATGGCCGCCATGGCCGACAGCGGCCTGACCGTCCGCCCCGAGCGGGTGGAGCAGGGCTACTTCTCATTCCGCTCAGGCTTCGAGGCGGCCGAGCGGCTGTTGGCCAGCGAAGACCGGCCCACCGCCATCTTCGCCAGCAATGACGACATGGCGCTGGGTGTGATGGCCGTCGCCAACCGCCTGCGCCTCAATGTGCCCGAAACCCTGTCCGTGGCCGGGTTCGACGACACGCCGGGCGCCAAGGTGGTCTGGCCGCAACTCACCACCGTCCGCCAGCCGATCGCCGCGATGGCGGGGGCGGCGGCCGACATGCTGCTGAATGGTGTTTCCTGGGAAGACGGAGCGCTTCCTCCCTCCAAGCTGCTGGATTTCGAACTGGTGATCCGTGAATCCACGGGGCCGGCGGCGAGATAACCATCGCCTCCTGGCAAGGCGATGGTTCATTGTTGACAGCGCTGTCTGATTGCGTTGTCATGAGTTCAATCAAGAACGTCGCCCGAAAGCGACGTCTGGAGGAGACCTTGATCTCACCGCTCATTTCGCCAGACCGCGCTCGTCGCCGGTCGTCGCCTCCTGTCGGAAGCGTCTAGGCGCCTGCTTCTCGACGCGGCGCACCTGCGCGCCGCGTCGAGCCTTTTCTTCTTGCCGGCTCGATCCGCGCCGGTTCCGCGCACCACGGGAAGTTCAATGTCCGCTTGTCGCAGTTCCATCCATGCCTCGGTTCTCGCTCTCCTGATGGCCGGAAGCCTTGGCGACGCGGCGTTCGCCCGGACACCGTCGGCGGTCGCCCACCCTGAACTCTGGCCCAAGGCCGCCAGTCCCAGGGCGATCACCGACGCCAGGACCGAGGCCTTCATCACCGACCTGATGTCGCGCATGAGCCTTGAGGAAAAGGTAGGGCAGACCATTCAGGCCGACGGCGGGTCGATCACGCCGGACGACCTGCGGGAGTACCCGCTAGGTTCGGTGCTGGTGGGCGGAAACAGCGCGCCGGACGGTGATGACCGCGCCGCGCCCCAGCGCTGGGTGGAATGGACCCGCGACTTCCGCGCCGCCGCTCTGGAGAAGCGCGCAGACCGTCAAAGCATCCCAATCATCTTTGGCGTCGACGCTGTGCACGGCCATAACAACGTCGTCGGCGCCACGCTCTTCCCGCACAATATCGGCCTGGGCGCGGCCCGTGACCCCGATCTAATCCGCCGCATCGGCGAGGTCACGGCGCTGGAAATGGCCGCCTCGGGCGCCGATTGGACCTTTGGTCCGACCGTGGCCGTGCCGCGCGACGAGCGCTGGGGCCGCGCTTATGAGGGCTACGCGGAAGATCCGGAGGTCGTTAAAGCCTATGCTGGACCGATGACGCTGGGACTGCAGGGCGTTTTGAAGTCAGGCCAGCAGCTATCGTCCAACCATGTGGTCGGCTCGGCCAAACACTTCCTCGCCGACGGCGGCACCGAGGGCGGCAAGGATCAGGGCGACGCCCTGATCTCCGAGCAGGACCTGATCCGTCTGCACGCCCAAGGTTATCCGCCGGCCATCGACGCGGGCATCCTGACCGTGATGGTCTCGTTCTCCAGCTGGAACGGGGTCAAGCATACCGGCAACAAGAGCCTTCAGACCGATGTCCTCAAGGGCAAGATGGGCTTCGAGGGCTTCGTGGTCGGCGACTGGAACGCCCACGGTCAGGTCGAGGGCTGCACCAATACCAACTGTCCTCAGGCCTTCATCGCCGGCATGGACATGGTCATGGCGCCCGACAGCTGGAAGGGCCTGTTCGAAAACACCCTGGCCCAGGTGAAGGATGGCACGATCCCGATGGCGCGGCTGGACGACGCCGTGCGCCGCGTCCTGCGGGTCAAGGTCAAGGCCGGCCTGTTTGAGGGCAAGCGTCCCCTGGAAGGCAGGTTCGATCTGCTGGGCGCGCCGGAGCACCGCGCCGTGGCGCGGGAAGCGGTTCGCAAGTCCCTGGTGCTGTTGAAGAACCAGGGCGTGCTGCCGATCAAGAGCTCGGCCAGGGTGCTGGTGACCGGCGACGGCGCCGACGACATCGGCAAACAGGCGGGTGGCTGGACCCTGACCTGGCAAGGCACGGGCAACAGGAACAGCGACTTCCCCGGCGGTCAGTCGATCTATGCTGGCATCGCCGAGGCGGTGAAGGCCGGCGGCGGTCAGGCCGAGTTGGCCAAGGACGGCGCGTTCAAGGACAGGCCCGATGTCGCGGTCGTGGTGTTCGGCGAAAATCCCTACGCCGAATTCCAGGGCGATGTGACCAATCTGGAATATCAGCCGGGCGACAAGACAGACCTGGCCCTGATCAGGAAATTGAAGGCCCAGGGGATACCCGTGGTTGCCGTGTTCCTGAGCGGCCGCCCGCTGTGGACCAATCCCGAGATCAATGCCGCCGACGCTTTCGTCGCCGCCTGGCTGCCGGGCAGCGAAGGCGGCGGGGTGGCCGATGTGCTGGTCGGTGACAAGGCCGGCAAGCCGCGTAACGACTTCAGGGGAACGCTGTCGTTCTCGTGGCCCAAGCGCGCCAATCAGGTTCCGCTCAATCATGGCGACGCCGGTTATGATCCGCAGTTCGCCTATGGCTATGGTCTCAGCTACGCTAGGCCCGGCAAGGTTTTGGAACTGTCGGAAGATCCCGGCGTGGTCTCGGCGGCGGTCAATGTCGACCGCTACTTCATCGCGGGGCGCGCGCCGCCGCCCTGGACCTTGAACGTAGCCGGCTCGGTGTCTGTGAAGCCCATCGACGCCGGGGCCCAGGAGAACGCTCGCCTGGCCGAATGGAGCGGAGAGGGCGCGGGCGCTCTGACCGTCCTGGGGCAGCCGGTTGACCTGTCTCGCCAGACAACGGGTGATATGGCTGTCGCCATCCGCTACCGCGTCGATGCAGCCCCACAGAAACCGGTTACCCTGGCGATCGGCTGTGGCGAATCCTGTGGAGCGGAGGTAGACGTAACGTCAACTTTCTCAGGCGCGACAATCGGCGAATGGCGGACGGCGAAGATCAAACTTTCCTGTTTCAAGGCCAAGGGCGCGGACATGGAGCATGTTTCGTCCCCCTTCGCCTTGTCGACGAAGGGGCGATTTGCTCTGGCCTTCACCGAGATCCGGCTCGTCTCCAACGAGGGCGACGCCGTCTGCCCCTAGTCACACAAGGAGCGGCCGCATGATCCGCGCGCGTCGTTCCCGCATCGTCGCCACCATTGGCCCGGCGTCAAGCTCGCCGGAGATGATCGTCACCCTGGCCAAGGCCGGGGCGGACGTCTTCCGCCTGAACTTCAGCCACGGCGCGCACGAGACCCACGCCGCCGTCTATGCCGCGATCCGCGCGGCCGAGCCGATCGTCGGCCGGCCCCTGGGTATCCTGGCCGATCTGCAAGGGCCCAAGCTGCGGGTGGGCAAGTTCGCCAATGGACCGGTGCAGTTGCAAGCCGGTCAGGCGTTTCGCTTCGACTCCGATCCGACCCCGGGCGACGAGACCCGCGTTTGCCTGCCACATCCCGAAATCCTGACAGCCATGCGCCCGGGCGCGACCCTGTTGCTGGATGACGGCAAGCTGCGCATGACGGTCACCGACGCCGGCCCCGGCTATGCCAACACCACGGTCGTCAACGGCGGCAAGCTGTCGGAGCGCAAGGGCGTTGCGGTGCCGGACGTCGTCATTCCGATGTCGCCCCTGACGCCGAAGGATCGCGAGGACCTGGCCTTCGCCCTGCGCCTTGGTGTCGACTGGATCGCCCTGTCGTTCGTGCAGGCGCCCGAGGACATGGCCGAGCTGCGCCGCATCGTCGAGGGCCGCGCCGCCGTGCTGGCCAAGATCGAAAAGCCGCAGGCGCTGGAATGCCTCGGCGCGATCCTGGACCTCTGCGATGGCGTGATGGTCGCCCGTGGCGATCTGGGCGTGGAGATGGCTCCGGAAGAGGTGCCGGTCGCCCAGAAGATCATCCTGCGCGCCGCGCGGGAACGCGGCATTCCAGTGATCGTCGCGACCCAGATGCTGGAGTCGATGACTAACTCGCCGACCCCCACCCGCGCCGAGGCGTCCGATGTCGCCAACGCCGTCTACGAGGGCGCTGATGCGGTCATGCTGTCGGCGGAATCCGCCGCTGGCGACTACCCCGAGGAATCGGTCTCCATGATGAATCGCATCATCGAGCGGGTGGAGCGCGATCCGCGCTGGCCCGAGCTGATGCAGGCCGAGCAACCCCACCACGATGATGACGCCGATGTGCTGGTGGTCGCCGCCGCCGGCGCCGCCAAGGCCGGATCGACCAAATGTCTGGTGGCCTTCACCACCACGGGCGCCACCGCGCGACGTCTGGCGCGTGAGCGCCCGCTGCAACCGGTGCTGGCCCTGTCGCCCCAGATAGACGCAGTTCGCCGCATGACGCTGGTGTGGGGTATCGAGCCCAGGGTCAGCGCCCAGCCCGATAGCCTTGAGGTGGTCACCACCGATGCCGCCAGCCGCGCGCTCGAACTGGGACTGGTGGCGCCGGGCGAGCGCCTGTTGATCGTCGCGGGCACGCCGTTTGGCGCGCCAGGCGCGGCCAATCTGCTGCGTCTGGCCCACGCGCCAATGCCCATCCGCAAACGCTAGCCGAAGGGCGTCGACGCCAGGTCGATCAGCGCAGCGGGGCGGGCATTGACGTGCACCCCGGAGCGAAAATGGGGCCTTCCTTGCGAACGCGAAATCGCAAGGAAGACCCAGCGGCGCGGATGGCGGTTCCGGCGCTCCAAATCGGATCGAGTCCGGCGTGAAGCGGGCCTGGCCCCTCATGTCCGCGGCCCCGGCGAGCGCGAAGCCGCGAGGATTCGCTGGGTGGTGATATTCATCGGATAGCTCCCCGGTTAGGCGACGAGGGCGCGGAACTGATCACGCTGGTCTATGCGCAGCCACGGTATTTTGGGAGCCTAGGGCCGCCCATCCCCTGTTCAGGGGGATGGGCGGCGAAGATCAGAAGCCTTGCAGGCGTGCGTAGCGGTCGCGATGGAACGATGCGCCGCCAAACAGCGCCTCGGCCACGCGGGCGCGCTTCATGTAGAGACCGGAGTCGTGGGCGTCGGTCATGCCGATCCCGCCATGCATCTGGACCATCTCGTTGGAGGCCAGGTGCAGCACTTCGCAGGCCTTGGCCTTGGCGAGCGAGGCCAGGGCGCGGGTATCGCCAGTTTGAGCGTCGATGGCTTCCAGCGCGGCCTCGACGCAGGAGCGGGTGGTTTCCAGGTCGGTGAACAGCTTGGCCGCTCGGTGTTGCAGCGCCTGAAAGGCGCCGATGAGCTGGCCAAACTGGGTGCGCGTCTTGAGGTATTCCAGAGTGATCTCGAAGGCGGCGCTCGCCGTGCCGAGCATTTCGGCGGCGAGGCCCGCATAGGCGCGGTCCAAAGTCGGCTCAAGCACCGCCCAGCCCTTGTCGACTTCGCCCAACACGGCATCGGCGCCGACCGACACGTCCTTGAAGCTGATCTGGGCCGCGCCGCGCGAGTCTGCGAGGGCCAGGTGGGTCCGGGTCACGCCGGTCGCGTCGCCGGGCACGAGGAACAGGGTCAGACCGTTGGTGTCGCCGGGCTTGCCGCTGGTGCGGGCCGCGACGATCAGCAGGTCAGCGGCTTCGCCATCGATCACGAAGGTCTTGGAACCGTTCAGCGTGAAGCCGGCTCCAGAGCGGGTCGCCGCCAGGGCTGTCCGCGCGGGCGCGTGGTGGGAACCTTCATCGACGGCCAGTGTGGCGACCGCCTCGCCGAGCGCGATCCTGTCCAGCCAAGCGGTCTTTTGCGCGTCCGATCCGGCCAGGTTCAGGGCCGAGGCCGCGATCAGGGCGGTGGAGAGCAGGGGGGAGGCCACCAGGTTGCGACCGGTCTCTTCCAGCACCAGGCCCAGGCCCAGATAGCCGAAGGCCGAGCCATTGTGCTCTTCGGGAATGATCACGCCAGCCCAGCCCATCTGGCCCATCTGCGCCCAGGCGGCGGGATCGAAGCTCTTGCCCGACTTGCCGTCGCGCAGCTTGCGCAAGGCGCCGACCGGGGCGCTGTCGGTGGTCCAGCCCTTGGCCGCGTCGCGCAGCATGGTCTGTTCTTCGGTCAGGACGGCCATGTCAGGCGTGCTCCCTCGATTGATGATGGACGGCCCAGTCGAGGGCCTGTTCAAGACGGTCGTTGCCCCAGAAGAGCTCGCCGTCGGCGGTGACGAAACTTGGCGCGCCGAAGACACCCAGGCGGCGGGCTTCGGCGACATGATCCTTGAGACGGGCCTTGACCGGATCGCTCGCGGCGGCGGCCAGCACATGCTCGGGGCCCGCGCCCACCGACGCAATCAGCGGCGCGAGGACGGCGGGATCGCTGATATCCTGATCGTCCACGAAATTGGCCTGATAGACCGCCTGGCTGAAGGCTGGCGTCCAGCCGTCCTCCAGTCCAACAATAGCGATCCGCGCCGCCAGCAGTCCGTTGCGCGGGAACTGGCTGGGCCGAACCAGCGGCAGGCCCTCAAGATCACAGACCCGCTCCAGATCGCGCCACATATAGGCGCCCTTGACCGGGAAGCTGTTGAATGGACTGTCGGTCAAACCCTGCTGTTCATGGAACAGCGGCCCAACCAGGAACGGGCGCCAAGCAACCGCGACTCCGGCCTCGGCGGCCAGTCGCTCGATGCGCATGGCCGCCGGGTAGGAGTAGGTCGAGGCGAACTCGTACCAGAAGGTGATCATCGGTTACTGGTGGTCCAGCAGGCCAAGCACGCGCTTGGCGACAACATTGAGGTTCACCTCGCTGGTGCCGCCCTCGATGGAGTTGCCCTTCGAGCGCAGCATGCCGCGTGTGACGTTCAGTTCGTCCTTGCTGAAGCCTTCGCCTTCCCAGCCCAGGCCCTGCAGGCCCATGGCCTCGACCATCAGCTCGTAGCGTTCCTGGTTCATCTTGGCGGCGGCGTACTTGATGATCGAGACGGCGGCGCTGGGGCCCTTGCCGGTCTTGGACTCCTGTTCGGCCCGGCGCACTGTCAGGGCGAAGGCGTGGGCGTCCATGCGGTGGGCGGCGATGCGGGCGCGCAGGTCGCCGTCGGCCAGACGGCCCGTCTCGTCGACGCCGATCTCCTTCTTGGCCACGTCCACGAGGTCCAGACCGCCGCCGCCGCCGAAGCCGCTGGCGGAGATGTTCTGGCGTTCGTACTGCAGCAGGCGCTTGGCGATGTCCCAGCCGCCGTTCAGCTTGCCGACCAGTTGGTCCTTGGGAACCTTCACATTGTCGAAGAAGGTCTCGCAGAAGGGCGAGGAGCCGCTGATCAGCTTTATCGGCCGCGGATCGACGCCCGGCGTGGTCATGTCGAACAGCACGAACGAGATGCCCTCGTGCTTCTTGGTGGTGTCGGTGCGCACCAGGCAGAAGATCCAGTCGGCCTGATCGGCGTAGCTGGTCCACACCTTCTGGCCGTTGATCAGGTAGTGATCCCCCTTGTCCTCGCACTTGGTCTGCAGGGCGGCGAGATCCGATCCAGCGCCCGGCTCGGAGTAGCCTTGGCACCAGCGGGTTTCGCCGCGCACGATTCCGGGGATGAACTTCTTCTTCTGCTCCTCGGTGGCGTATTCCAGCAGCACCGGACCCAGCATCCAGACGCCAAAGCTCATCAGGGCCGGGCGCGCCTTGATGCGGCGCAGCTCCTGCTCCAGCACCTTGTTCTCGGCCTTGGACAGCCCGCCGCCACCGTATTCCTTGGGCCACATCGGCGCGGTCCAGCCGCGGTCGGCCATGCGGTCCAGCCACAGCTTGGCGTCGGGGTTCTTCCAGACCATCTTGCGACCGCCCCAGGGCGCATCATCCTCGCCCATCGGCGCGTGCAGCGACGGCGGATAGTTGGCTTCCAGCCAGGCGCGGGTCTCGGCGCGGAAGGCGTCGATTTCGGTTCCACCGAAGTCGGCCATGGTCGTCTCTCCCTTGGGATCGTCATCTTTCAGCGCTTTGGCCACGCCGCTCCTGACCAGACTACGCGACAGCGCGCGCCGGGCAAGTCGATTCAAACGATCGTTTATCCTTAGAGCGGGCGACCTGACCGCCTGTTCGGGGGTATAAAGCCAGACCGTGGGGTCCCGCTGGGGATTCGCCGATCCGGGATCTTGATGTCCGCGCCTGAACTACGCCCCGCGGCGCTGGCCATCGCGCCGACCTTGGCCGCTATCCTCGCCGTTTCGGCCGGGGTGATGCTGCTGGCGTCGGGCGCGACGCCGTCCGAGCCGACCCGTTTCGCCCTGCTGCTGGCCTTTGCGCCCGATCTGCTGATCGAGATCAGCCACTTCGTCTCGTCGATCCTCGGACTGGTGCTGCTTTTGCTGGCCTTTGGCCTGCGCTCGCGCCTGGACGGAGCCTGGTGGGCGGCGGTGATCATCCTGGCGGCGGCGGCCCTGCTGGCCCTGTTCAAGGGCCTGAACTGGGAGGAGACGTCGGTCCTGACGATCTGCTTCCTGCTGATCCTGCCCTTCCACGAGGCCTTTCCCCGCAAGGCGGCGCTGTTTCGGATGGAGATCACGCCCGCCTGGCTGCTATCGGCCGCCGCCGCCTTGGGGGGCGCGGCCTTCTGCGGCTGGTGGGTTTTCACCCATACTGAATATGCCGACAAATCCTGGATGCGTCTGATGGGCGACCAGGACGCCGCCCGCGCCATTCGCTCGTCTGTGGCGGCGGCCATCGTGCTTCTGGCCATCGGTGTCTGGCGGATGATTTCGACGCCAGCCACGCCACCCGTGGTCGACGATACCGATCCGCAGTTCGACCGCGTCCGGGCGATCCTGGCCAAGGCCGAGGACGCCGAGCCCGGTTCGAACCTCGCTCTGCTGGGTGACAAACGGTTCCTGTTCTCCGCCTCGGGCGAGAGCTTCCTGATGTTCGGTGTGCGCCGTCGTTCCTGGATCGCCATGGGCCCGCCCGTCGGGCGACGCGACGAGCGCATGGAGCTCTTCTGGCGTTTCCGTGAACTGGCCGACGCCCATGCGGCCAGGGCCGGCTTCTATGCCCTGGGTCCCGGCGACCTGCCCGACACCGTCGACCTGGGCCTTGCGATCCAGAAAACTGGCGAGAGCGCCGCCGTGCCTCTGGCGGCCTTTTCCCTGGTCGGCCGCCGCCGCGAGGTTCTGCGCCGAAATTGGCGCAAGGCCGGTGAGGGGGGGGCGGCGTTCGAGGTGCTGCCCGCCGGGCAGGCGCCAATGGAGGAACTGAAGCAGATCTCGGACGCCTGGCTTGGCCATCACGCTGGCGGCGAGAAGGGCTTTTCCATGGGCGGTTTCGACCCGCGCTATGTGGCCGAGTTCCCGGTGGCGCTGGTTCGGTCCGAGGGCAAGATCGTCGCGTTCGCCACGCTGTGGACCACGGCGCACAAGTCCGCCTTTTCGATGGACCTGATGCGCTATTCCGATGACGCGCCCAAGAACGTCATGGACTATCTCTTCGTCGAGCTCCTGCAGTGGGGCCGCGACGAGGGCTATCTGGCGTTTGAGTTCGGCATGGCCCCGCTGGCGGGGCTGCAGGATCGTCCGCTGGCGCCGATCATGTCGCGTGTGGGCCGTCTGCTCTATGAGCGCGGAGAAGAAATCTACAATTTCCAGGGCGTGCGACGCTACAAGGACAAGTACGACCCCGTGTGGCAGCCGCGCTATATTGCCGCGCCGCACAAGTGGGCGATCCCTTTTCTGCTCGCCGACATCGGTCTGCTGTCTTCGGGCGGCGTCAGCGGCCTGACCAAGCGGCCAAAACGGTCCGCGACCTAATAGCGCGTCTGATTGCCTGTCTGCATGCCCAGCAGGTTCAGCAGGTGGACGAGAAGCAGCATCATCGCCACCGCGCACGCCATCATCAGAGGGCGCCACGGCATCATGCGCGGGCCCTTTAATATATTGGCCGGGCGCGCTCCGCGCCATCCGCAGAACACGGCGAGGATCAGCAGCGCGACAAGAGCAGCGACAGTGAAGGGCAGGTCCATGGGCTCTCCATGCCCTGCGACAATCGGCCTGGCAAATGGTTAACGTGCGTTAACCCCCTTGCTTTTTAACCAAGGTAAACATGGTTAAAGCTGCGTCCTGATTCTTCCACTTGTGAATCGCAAACCTACTAGATTTAGCTATTTGGTCGCGTTTACACCCCAGGAATCGGTGACTAGCGTTGGTCCCCAAGTGCGGGGAGAACGATTCGTATGACGGCCGCGGCGCCATGGAGCGTAAAGGGGATAGACCCCAAGGCACGAGAGGTCGCAAAGGATCTCGCGCGTCGCTCCGGCATGACGTTGGGCGAGTGGCTCAACCGCATGATCATCGAGGGCGAAGGCTCGGGCGCGGATGCGTCGGCCGCTGACGCCCTTGGCGGCGCCTCGGATCGTTCCCCAAAACCCTATCTGCACATCGCGACGGATGGCGACACGCCGCCGCGCATGGAGATCGCCGAGCACCCCGCCGATGAAGTCGGCCGCGTGGCGATCGCTCTGGACCGTCTGACCCATCGCATCGAGGCCGCCGAAGGCCGTTCGGCGGCCGCAATTTCCGGCATTGATCAATCCGTCCGAGGCGCGCTCAGCCGTCTGGCCCTGTCCGAACGCGAGCAGATCGCCGTCGCCGCCCGCTTCGAGGGCGCGGTCGACGAGATCAAGACCGAACAGATCCGTTCCGCCGAACGTCTGCGCCGCATGGAGGCCGAAGCGGTCGGGCCGCGCTCGGCCGAAGCTCTGCGCGCCCTCGAAGGCGCGCTCGGCAAGGTCGCCGGACATCTCTACGAAGGCGAAACCCGCACGCGGGAAGCCATCGCGGCTCTGGAAGCTCGCCTCGACGCTCAGCCGGCCGTGGCGAGTGATCCGTCCGCTGTCGTCGAGGAGGTCGTCGCGCGTCTGGGTCAACGCCTGGAAGCCGCCGAGACCCGCACCGCCGAGGCGCTGCGTGAGCTGGGCTCGTCCTTCTCCGCCCTGGATGGCCGTCTCCAAGCGGTTGAAGGCGCCAATCCGGCTTCGGGGGTTCAGGAACGCCTCGACCAACTGGCAGGCGACCTGACCAAGCGCATGGAAGCCGCCCGCCTCGAAATGGCGACCAAGCTGCGCGACAGCGCCGACGGCCGTTTCGATCGCATGGAAAAGAAGCTCGGCGAGATGGCCGCGCACGTCCAGGCCGCCGAGCAACGCTCGGCCCAGGCCATCGAGCGCATGGGCCGCGAAGTGGTGGGCGTCGCCGACGCTTTCAACCGCCGCGTCCAGGCCGCCGAGAGCCGCAATGCCGCGGCCATCGAACAGGTCGGCGGTGAAGTCGCTCGTATCGCCGCGACCGTCGAGCACAAGCTGAACCGCGCCGACAGCGTCCAGGCCCAGGCCCTTGAAAAGCTGGGCACGGAAATCGCCCGCATCACCGAGAAGCTGGCCGAACGCATCGGCAACGCCGAACGCCGCAACGCCCTTGCGATCGACGATGTCGGCGAGCAGGTGACCCGCGTCACCGACCGCCTGAACCAACGCCATGAGCGCTCCTCACAGGAGCTGATCGACCGCATCCGTCAGAGCGAAGAGCGCACCGCGCGCATGCTCGATGAGGCTCGCGAAAAGATCGACACACGCCTGAGCGACGCCCAGCGCAAGCTGGTCGAGCAGGCCGTGGCCCAGCCCGCCGTCGCCGCACCGGCCCCCATGGTTCGCGCCCCTGCGGTCTCGCCGTTCGAGACCAGCAGCTATTCGTTCGGCGGTGAGCCCGCTGTGGACGAGGACGTGTTCAACGCGCCTCCGCCCCAGGCCGCCCGAAAGCCCGTGTTCGAGGTCGCCGCCTTCCCGGCGGCGGATCCCGAGCCGCCCAGCTTCGACGATGAAGACTATGAAGCCGCTGATGGCTTCGTTGGCCAAGAGCCTTCACAGGCCGTTGAAAGCTTCGCTCCGGCCTCTGATTTTGGAACCTTCCCGGCCCCCGAACCGACAGATCCGTCGCGTCCGCTGTCGACCCGCGAAGTGATCGAGCAGGCCCGGGCCGCCGCTCGCGCCGCAGCCGTCGCTGACGTCAAGGCCAAGAAGGACAAGAAGACCAAGGACAAGCCGGCCAAGGACAAGCCGGCCCGAACCTCGCTGTTCGCGGGCTTTGGATCCAAGGCGTCGACCAAGGCGCCCAAGCGCCGGATGGGCTCTATGGTCGCGACGGGCGCGATGGTGATGGGCGTGGCCGGCGCCATGGGCGCGGGCGTGGCGGGCCTGCTGTTGCCCGATCACGGGCAGGGCCAGGTGCCTCCACGCGTGGCCGAGGCCATCGCCGGTCGCAAATCCGATGTCGAGATCCGCACCGCCGAAGCCGACACGACGCCCGGCGCGCCACGCGCCGCTGTCGCGCTGTCGCCGCAACTGATCACCCCGACCGCGACCGACGCGACCCCGCCGCCGCCCGCGCCGCCGCAGGAGAACGCCCAGGCGTTGTTCGATGAAGGCGTCCGCAAGATCGAGGCCAAGGACCGCTCCGGCGTCGAGATCATGCGCAAGGCCGCCAATCTCGGCCTGCCGCGCGCCCAATTCTATCTCGGCAAGATGTACGAGATGGGCGAGGGCGGCGTGAAGAAGGATCTCGTCGAGGCCCGCCGCTGGACCGAACGGGCAGCCGCCGCTGGCGACCCTCGCGCCATGCACAATCTGGCTCTGTTCTATTTCAAGGGTGAAGGCGGGGCCAAGAACTCGACCACCGCCGCAAGCTGGTTCCGCAAGGCGGCCGACCAGGGTCTGGTCGACAGCCAGTTCAACCTGGCCCAGCTCTATGAAGGCGGCTGGGGTGTCAGTCAGAACCCCGCCGAGGCCTATAAGTGGTATGTGATCGCCGGCCGCGCCGGGGACGCCACCTCCAAGGCTCGCGCCACAGCGCTGCGCCCGCAACTGACCGCCGAGGCCCAGCGCACGGCCGACCGTTCGGCCACGGGCTTTCGCGCCCAGACCTTGAGTGCTTCGGTGGCGACCAGCGCCGCCGCCTCACCGGCCTCGGCTGGTCTCGGGACCGCTCAGCGCGTCCTGTCGCAGCTGGGCTACTATCAAGGCCCACGCGACGGCGTGGCTTCGCCCGCCCTGCGCATGGCGATCGCCGCCTACCAGCGCGATCAAGGCCTGCCGTCCTCGGGGGCGTTGGATGGCGAGACCCTGAATCGTCTTTCGGTCTACACGCGCTGATCAACCCGGCGCGGGTTTCCTCGGGCAGGCTTGAATCCATTCGGCAAATATCGTCCGTGGACCTCTTGGCGCGGGTGGGTATAGTCGCGCCCGGGGTAAGGAAGGTCGCGGGGGCGCCCTTCCGGAGGAGTTGATTCATGAGCGAGCCAGTGGCGGATCGCGTACCGGCGCCGCCGGCGGTTTGGGTGTTCGGGCTCGCGACCCTGATACCCTTCTTCGTGGCCTCGGGCCTGTTCTGCTACGGCCCGCCCGGGTCGCAGGGCGCGGCCCTGATTTCGCTGCTCGCCTATTCGACGGCCATGGTGTCGTATTTTGGCGGCGTGCGAACCGGGCTGGAGATCGAGAACCCCAGCCCGCGCTGGGCGGTTCTGGGCCTATCGCTGCTCTTTCCACTGGCCGGGTTCGGCCTTCTGCTCGGCGAACTTCGCTTCGAGCCGGCCTGGCAACTGTCGGGCTTCCTGCTGGTCTTCCTGCTGCAATGGGTCTGGGACGTGACCGACCATGACGGCCCGGCCTGGCGACCCCGGATGCGAACCCTGCTCACCTCCGGCGCCGCCGTGTCGCTGGCCTTCGCCCTGGAGCAGGCCCTCCACATGTAGGCTGGCGCGATAGCCGAAAGTGGACGCCGGCTTGGCCGGCCATCGCGCGTCAAACAAAGCTCGATCCAGAACCTTGAAACCAGGTTCGCGGCAAATTTTTATCGCGCGCGCATCCGGGTGCGTCGCGGGGTCGTAGCTGTGTCTGTCCCAGCAACGGACCAGTAACGCCCCGGAGAAAAACCTATGAAGAAGTCCATGATGCTCGCCGTCGCTGGCGTGCTTTCGATCTCGTGTGCCGGTACTGCCCTCGCCAAGATGGATCACCACGGCGCGGGGCACGGGAAGACTGTAATGGTCGGCGGCGCCGCCATGTATCCGACCAAGAACATTATCGAGAACGCGGTCAATTCAAAGGACCACACGACGCTGGTCGCCGCGGTCAAAGCCGCCGGCCTGGTCGAGACGCTGTCCAGCGCCGGTCCGTTCACGGTGTTCGCCCCGACCAACACCGCCTTCGCCAAGTTGCCGGCCGGTACGGTCGAAACCCTGGTCAGGCCCGAGAACAAGGCCACCCTGACCACCATCCTGACCTATCACGTGGTGGCGGGCCGGCTGACGGCGGCCGACATCGAGGCAAAAGCCCAGGCTGGCGGCGGCAAGGCGGTGCTGACCACCGTTCAGGGCGAGCCGATCACCGTCGCCAAGGGCCATCACGGCTGGACGATCACCGACGCCAAGGGCGGGGTTTCCAACATCACCATCGCGGACGTGCCGCAGTCCAACGGCGTGATCCACGTCATCGACACCGTGCTGATGCCGTAGTCCGGTCGGTTCCCGGGCCGCGATCGCGGTCCGGGACCGCTAGTTCCCCGGCGGCGGGGTCTTGGGCGCCGCGGCCTCCCGGGAGTCTGGAATATAGAGGTTGGTGAGGCCTCCGGCGATCATGCCGCCGGGCTGAAAGCGATTGCCATAAGCCTTGCAGGGGTCGGTCTTGCCGTCGATCTTACGCGACTTCAGGCCGTCCGGCGTCATGACCGCCGCGGCGACATCGGCGAAGGGCTCGGCGAACTGCAGGGCGTCGCCAAGCCGCGAGAGCGACGGACTGTCCGTCCCGACAGCCATGGCGCGACGAGCCCAGGCGATGGCCGCGATCTGTCGCCTGTCGCTGGCCGCGCGCATTTCCGCCTCGACGCCCAGCCCACCCAGGGTGCCGGGCGCGCGCAGGCCAATGGGGCCCGGAATGAAGAATCCCGACGCCGCCGACGCCGCCGATGCGACCCGACCGGTGGGTTCGAACCAGGTGACGGCCGCGCGCACATCGGCGTCGGCCTGATCGGCGGTGACGATCTCGAACCGCTCTGACAGCTCGAAGCACAGTTGCGCATCGACCTCGCGCAGCACAGCGTGGCGCTCTTCCGGGGTCAGGGGCGAGCGGCTGTCGGCGCCTTCGGACAGCACGGCCGGCGTCAGGGCTACGCGGCGCACGGCGTCCAACGCCGCCGGATCGCGGAACTGGCGGATCTTGGCCCGGCCGCTCTTTTCCCGCGCCTGAAGGCCCTCATAGCCGCTCAGGAAGCCCGAGCGATCAGGCGCGGCGGTGGCGCAGGCCCCCAGGGTGAGGGTCAGGCCGGCTACGGCCAGGGCGCGGGTCAATCTTGTGTCCATGGTGGAGTGTCCCGCCAAAACGTGGCCGTGGCGAGGCGGTCCGCCACCGCCGCAACACGCTAGTCGACGCAGATGGCGCCGGTCGTTTTGCCGTCCACCACCCTGGCGTAGCAGCCAAACTGGACGCTGGTCTTCTGGCACTGGCCGGTCACGCCCACCTGCGACTCCAGATTGCCCTCAAGGATGCAGGCGCCCTGGCACTGCGCCTTGTCGGTGCAGCTCTTGCCGGCGTCGGCATAGGGCGTGACGCAGGTGGGCAGTTGCAGCTTGCCGCCCCGCTGGATCACGCCGCCGCGCGCGACGCAGGCCGCTTCGGAGACCTCGGCCGTCGGCGTCGGAGCCGGCGCGCAGGCGGTCAGCAGCGACAGGGTCAGGGCGGCGGTCGCCAGGATCGAGATTTTCATTCTGATGTCCTTAGGCCGCCACGCCCATGAAGCCCGGCATCCAGGCCTCGTGGGCCGCGCGCAGGGCTTCGAGGGGGATGGAGAACAAGTCCGTGGACGCGAAGGCCTCGCCGCCGGCCACGCCCGCGACGCTGGCGCGCACGCCGGCGTCCTTGGCCGCCGCCAGCACCGCGTCGGGGTCCGGGGTGGCGATCAGGTAGCGGGCCTGATCCTCGCCAAACAGATAGGGGTGGGCGTGCAGGCTGCTGGAGGCGCTCAGGGTGATGCCGACCTTGCTGGCCAGGGCAATATCGGCCGCCGCGATCAGCAGGCCGCCGTCCGACAGGTCGTGCAGGCCGGCGACCAGGCCGGTGGGGATCAGGCCGCGCACGAAGTCGCCGTGCTTGCGCTCGGCGGCCAGGTCGACCGGCGGCGGGGCGCCGTCCTCGCGGCCCAGAATTTCGCGCAGATAGATCGAGGCGCCCAGTTCGCCGTGGCTGTCACCGATCAGCACCAGGGTGTCGCCCTCGGCTACGTTGCCGAAGCCCATGCGCAGGTCGTAGTCCACCAGCAGGCCCACGGCGCCGACCGTCGGGGTCGGCGGAATGGCGACGCCGTTGGTCTCATTATAGAGGCTGACGTTGCCGCTCACGACCGGGAAGTCTAGCGCCCGGCAAGCCTCGGCCATGCCGTCGGTGGCGCGGACGATCTGGCCCATGGTCTCGGGCTTTTCAGGGCTGCCGAAGTTGAGATTGTCGGTGATGGCGATCGGCAGCGAACCGGCGGCCGTCAGGTTGCGCCAGGCTTCGGCGACGGCCTGCTTGCCGCCCTCATAGGGGTCGTTCTGGACATAGCGCGGGGTGACGTCGCTGGTCACGGCGATGGCCTTGCCCGTCCCGTGGATGCGCACGATGCCGGCGTCGCAGCCGGTGGCGCTGTCTTCCAGGGTGTCGGCCATCACGTGGCGGTCGTACTGCTCCCACAGCCAGCGCTTGGAGGCCATGTCGGGGCAGCCGACGACCTTGAGCACCGCCGCGTTCCAGTCGGTGGGGGCGGGGATCTGGCCGGGGTCGAGGCGCGGATGCAGGGTCGGCTGCACCCAGGGGCGGTCATACAGCGGCGCGTCGTCGAACAGCGGGGCCAGCGGCACGTCGCAGACCGTCTCGCCGTGATGCTTCAGCACCAGGCGGCCTGTGTCGGTGGTGTAGCCGATGACGGCGGCGTCCAGGCCCCACTTTTCGAAGATGGCGTGGCCTTCGTGCTCGCGGCCGGGCTTCAGGACCGCCAGCATGCGCTCCTGGCTTTCCGACAGCATCATCTCGTAGGCCGACATGCCGGTTTCGCGCTGCGGGACCATGTCCATGTTCAGCTCGATGCCGACGCCGCCCTTGCCAGCCATCTCGACCGAAGAGCTGGTCAGGCCCGCCGCGCCCATGTCCTGGATGGCGGCGACCGCGCCGGTGGCCATCAGCTCCAGCGTGGCCTCGATCAGCAGCTTTTCGGCGAAGGGGTCGCCGACCTGGACGGTGGGACGCTTTTCCTCGGAGTCTTCCGAGAACTCTGCCGAGGACATGGTGGCGCCATGGATGCCGTCGCGGCCGGTCTTGGAGCCGAAATAGACCACGGCCAGGCCCGCGCCCGGCGCGGCGGAGTAGAAGATCTTGTCGGCTTCGGCGTGGCCCACGCACATGGCGTTGACCAGGATGTTGCCGTTGTAGCCGCTGTGAAAATTGGTCTCGCCGGCCACGGTGGGCACGCCCACGCAGTTGCCATAGCCCGCGATGCCCGCGACCACGCCATCAACCAGACGCTTGGTCTTGGGGTGCGAAGGATCGCCGAAACGCAGGGCGTTCAGCAGGGCGATCGGCCGCGCGCCCATCGTGAAGACGTCGCGCATGATTCCGCCCACGCCCGTCGCCGCGCCCTGATAGGGCTCGATGTAGGAGGGGTGGTTGTGGCTTTCCATCTTGAAGATGATCGCGTCGCCGTCGCCGATATCGATGACACCGGCGTTCTCGCCCGGACCGCAGATGACGCGCGGGCCGGTGATCGGGAACTTCTTCAGCTGGTTCTTCGAGGATTTGTACGAGCAGTGCTCGGACCACATCACCGAGAACACGCCCAGCTCGACCAGGTTGGGCTCGCGGCCCAGGCGGTCGAGAACGACGCCGTATTCCTCGGCGTTGAGACCGAATTCACGGGCCATTTCGGCCATCGACTTCGGCGGGGTCTGGGCGGGGGCGTTGGAGGGGGTGCTCATGAGGGCGCCTTCTAGCGCGACCTCGAAGATTCCGCCACCAGACAGAGCGGTCTCACGCCCCGTTTGCGAGCGATCAGTGGGCGGCTTTTTCCGCCTTGGCCTTCACAGGCTTGCCGGTGAGGTCGCCCATGGCGTCCTTGACCTGAACACAGGCGATAGCGATCCAGCCGTCCATCCGGGCTCCAGCCCCGGTGAACGACTTGGCCTGGATCGCCAGACCGGCCGTCAGCGCGCCCAGCAGAAACAGCGGAACCACCACCAGTCCTACCAGCGGATTGCCGCGCTTGCGGCGTTTGCGGGCCCAGACAGGTACGCCGCTCGTGGGTTCTGGAGTGCTCATCGGACCGTCCCATCGTCATCGTCGACGGATTTCGGTGTTCGCGCGACGGCGCGGCCTGAAATCGTCGCTTCTTCTGGGGGTGATAAGCGACGGGAGAGGCGGTCCTTTCCAGCGTTCTCCCCCTCGGCGCGAGCTTGCCTGGGCTCGCAAGCCCAGAGAGGCGACTGCGAAGCTTGGGTCCGCCTGGTCGAAACGGGCGAGCAGGATCATGCTGGGAAAGCCAGGTACGCCGGCAGAGGTTTGCCCGCATATCGACCAGACTGGACGTTTAGACCGCCTCCGGTTCGTCGTCGGCGTTTGGCGGTCGCCCCTCGCGGCGGTCGCGTGGGCCCTTTCGCGGGCGGATCGGCAGCACGCGAACGCCGGACTGCGACCGGAGGCGCCGCGTCCTAGAACTGGGGCGGACGACGGATATCCAGCGCGCGACCCTGCTGGCAGACACCGCGATACCGTCCCGCGCCCTCGATCTCGACCTGGCCACTGGCCCGATTGATCGTCACGCGCTGGGTGTTGCGGCCGTTCAACTGATAGGCGCCCACGATGATGTCGCCCTGCTGGCTGACCTCGTTCATGCGCCACCAGCCGTCCCGACCGCCGGTGTGCGCCGCCGGGATCATGCTCTCGCCCAGATGGATGCGTCCGCGTTGGCTGTTGATCTGGACCTCGATGGTCGCGGGACGACGATAGACGGGCCATCGGTTCTGCAGCGCCGATCGGATCTCGGGGCGCGTGTAGTCTTCAGCGAAGAACCGTTGTTCGCGCAGACCCCGGCAGACCAGTTGCAAATCGGCGGGCGCGGGGGCGGGGGAGGCGGACGCCATCGTCGCGGCGGCGGCCAGCAGGGGAGCAAAAGCCAGCATCGATCAAACCTTGGGCTTCGGGTTGAGCTGAGCAGATTGGTACACACACCTAAGCGCGTGTAAATGCCGTTTCGCAACCTTCGCAGACGTGACGACCATCAGCGAACCGACCGCTGACGCAAGACCAAAGCTTATCCAGGGGGAGGGCCGGCGATCGTTCGCCGGCCCTTTTGCCTGTTACTTCTCGACGATCGGCAGCTCGATGAAGCTGGCCGTATCGCCAGCGTGGAACACCCGCTGGGTCGCCTTCACATAGTCGGCCGGCTGGGCCAGGAAGATGTTGGGCACGAAGGTCTGCGGGTTGCGGTCATAGAGCGGGAACCAGCTGGACTGCACCTGCACCATGATCCGGTGGCCCGGCTGGAAGGTGTGGTTCGCGGTCGGCAGGATGAACTGGTACTTCAGCGGCGTGTTGGGCTTGATCGCCTTGGGATCGCTGAAGCTTTCGCGATAGCGGCCCCGGAAGATGTCCATGCCCACGGCCAGCTGGTAGCCGCCCAGTTCGGGCTGGCTGGGAACCTCGTCGGGATAGACGTCGATCAGCTTGACGACCCAGTCGCTGTCGGTGCCGCTGGTCGAGGCCATCAGATTGACCTTGGGCACGCCGGCGATGCTCAGCGGCTTGTCCAGCGGTTCAGTCACATAGGTCAGCACGTCGGTGCGATCGGCGAAGGCGCGCTGGTCGGTGACCAGCCATGACTTCCACCGGTCGCCGTCCGCGAAGCGCACCGGACGCGGCAGGTAGGGCACCGGCTTGGCCGGATCGGAGACATATTCGTCAAAGGCCGCCGCGCCCTTGGCGGCCGCCGGGGCGGTGAACGACAGGCCGCCGCCCGCCGCCAGATAGAGCGGCTTGGACTTGGCCTGGCAGTTGCTCTCGCAGGCCAGAGGCCAGGTCTTGAGGCGGTCCCAGTGGTTGGCGCCGGTGTCATAGATCAACACCGGCGGGGTGTCGGCCTTGGGCGCGCCGTCCTTCAGGTGCTGGTCGAAGAAGGGCTTGAGCACGTCGCGGCGGAACTGCAGGGCGGTGTCGCCCTCCCACTTGAACGGACCCAGGTTGTAGCCGTCGTAATTGACCTGGCTGTGCCGCCACGGGCCCAGCACCAGATAGCTCTTGTCGTTGGCGGTGTCCTTGGGTTCGGTGGCGGCGTAGGCGTGGACGCCGCCCCACATGTCTTCCTGGTCGAAGATCCCCTGAATCCACATGGTCGGCACCTTGAGGGGTTGCTCGGCCATGGTCTTGTCGAGGGCCTGCTCGCTCCAGAACGGCGTATAGGCGGCGTTCTCGACCGTCTTCTTCCACCAGGGCAGCTGGTCCAGCCCGTGTTCCTTGGCGTAGGCGCCGACCGAGCCGGCGCGGCGGAAGGTCTCGTAGTCGTCATAGGCGCCGCGCTGGACGCCGTCGCCCGAGCCACGAACCGTGGTCTGGCCGGTGAAATAGTCGAGGTTGGGCTGACGGAAGGCGCCGTGGTGGAACCAGTCGTCGCCCATCCAGCCGTCGACCATCGGGCTCATCGGCGCGGCCACCTTCAGGGCCGGGTGCGGATTGACCAGGGCCATCACCACGGTGAAGCCCTCATACGAACTGCCCAGCATGCCGACCTTGCCGTTGGTCTCGGGCACGTTCTTCACCAGCCAGTCGATGGTGTCCCAGGCGTCGGTCGAGTGGTCGACCTCGGAGGCGTTCAACGGCCCCTTCAGCGGCCGGGTCATCACATAGTCGCCTTCCGAGCCATACTTGCCGCGGATGTCCTGGAACACGCGGATATAGCCGCCGTCGGCCACGAAGGGCTCGTCGCCCTGGGGCATGGCCGCCAGCATGTGCGGGCTGTCGGTCCGGGCCGCGCGCTTGGCGGCGTTGTAGGGCGTGCGGGTCAGCATGATCGGCAGGCTCTTGCCGCCCTTGGGAACCACGATGACGGTGTAGAGCCGGGTCCCGTCGCGCATGGGGACCATGACCACGCGCTTGTCGTAATCGTAGCCGACCTTTGGCGCGACATACTTGCCGTCAATGTCGGGCGTCATCGCGGCGGCTTGGGCGGCGGTCTGGGCCGGCGTCTGGGCCTGTGCGGTCGTGGTGAAGACGGTCAGGGCTACGGCGGCCAGCAGGCCGGCGCGCAGGGATGAAGCAAGACTCATGAGAAGCTCCCTTGGATTGCGGCATCCTAGGGGCGGGTCGCGCCGGATGCTATAATATAACAAACCTGCGCTCACCTTGCCGTCGTCGGCCTATTTGGCCGTCACCAGGGGCAACTCGACGAAGCTGGCCTTGTCCGCCGCGTGGAACACCGTCTGCGTCGCCTTCACATAGTCGGACGGCTTAGCCAGGAAGATGTTGGGCGTGAAGGTCTGGGGGTTGCGGTCATACAGCGGGAACCAGCTGGACTGGACCTGCACCATGATCCGGTGGCCCGGCAGGAACACGTGGTTGGTGTTGGGCAGGGCGAAGCGATAGGTCAGCGGCGCATTGGCCTTGATCGGCCTGGCCGTCTCGAAACCCTCGCGGTAGCGGCCGCGCAGGATGTCCATCGACACCGGCAACTGATAGCCGCCCATCTCGGGCGTTGCCGCGACCTCATCAGGATAGACGTCGATCAGCTTGACCACGAAGTCGCCGTCCGTGCCGGTGGTCGCGGCCACCAGATTGACCATCGGTTCGCCGCTGATCTTCACCGGCGCCGTCAGGACGTCGGTCGTATAGGTCAGGACGTCGGTGCGACCCGAGGCCTCTCGCTGGTCGTCGACCAGCCACTGGGTCCAGGTCAGGGGCGGCACATAGCCGGTCGGCTGGCTGGGACGGGCCCGGTAGGGCACGGGCTTGGCGGGATCGGAGACATAGCTGTCACTGGCGGCCTCGCCGCTCTTGGGCGCGGCGAAGCCCGCCTTGCCGCCGGCCTGCAGATAGAGCGGCGTGGCGGTGGTCGCGCAGCCCCTGGCGCAGCCCGAGGGCCAGGCGTCCAGCTTGCGCCAGCGGTTGGTCCCGGTCTCGAAGGCGGTGACGGGCGCCACGTCCATCGGCGGGGCGTCGTCCTTCAGATAGTGGGCCAGGAAGGGCGCCAGCACCTCCTGGCGAAATTGCAGACCGGTGTCGGCGTTGAACCTGATGGCGCCCAGGCTCGAGGCTTCCTCGATCTGCTGGCCATGGTTCCAGGGGCCCATCACCAGGAACACCTTTTCGTTGGCGACGTCCTTGGGCTCGATGGCCTTGTAGACCGCCGGCGCGCCGTAGATGTCTTCCTGGTCCCAGAGGCCGTGGACCAGCATGACCGGCACCTTCAGCGGCTCCCTGGCCAGAAGTTTGTCGACGGCCTGCCCGCTCCAGAAGGCGTCATAGGCCGGATGGGCCAGGAGTTTGTTCCAGAAGCCGATCTGCTCCAGACCCATCTGGCGGCCCAGTTCGCCGACCGATCCGGCCCGCATGTAGAGGTCGTAGTCGTCATGGACGCCGGAGATCCAGCGCTCCTCGTTCTTCCGCGTGCCGACCTGCTCGTACATGTAGGGCATGCCCTGCTGGCGGAAGGCCCCGCGGTGGAACCAGTCGTCGCCCATCCAGCCGTCGACCATCGGGTTCATCGGCACGGCCACCTTCAGGGCGGGGTGCGGATTGAACAGGGCCTGCAGGGTGGTGAAGCCGTCATAGGAAATGCCCAGGATCCCGACCTTGCCGTTGGTCTCGGGGGTGTTCTTGACCAGCCAGTCGATGGTGTCCCAGGTGTCGGTTGCGTGGTCGACCTCGGTGGGGTTGAGCGGGCCCTTCAGGGGCCGGTTCATCACATAGTCGCCCTCGGAACCGTACTTGCCGCGCACGTCCTGGACCACGCGGATATAGCCGCCCTCGATCACGACATCGACCGGGTGGTCATAGCCGTCGATGGCGTTGGCCATGCTGACGCCGGGGGTGATCGCGGTCATCGCCGAGGCGTCATAGGGCGTTCGGGTCAGCAGGATCGCGGCATGGCTGGCGCCCTTGGGCACCAGGATGACGGTGTGCAGCTTCACGCCGTCCCGCATGGGGATCATCACCTCGCGCCGCTCGTAGTTCAGGCGGTCGAGATTGGGCTTGAAGACGGCGGGGGTTTCGCTGGCCAGGCCGGGGGCCGGCGCCTGCTGACGCGAGAAGGCCGGACCGGCCAACAGCAGGCTCGCCGCGACCAGCGTCAAAACAGTTTTCATCAGATATCCCCCGAACCCTAAAGGCGCGGGCAGGATGACACCTGTTTCCAGCGATCGCCAAGATGCGATCACGGTCGGTGTCAGGCGCTGGCGAACACGCTTCGGAACAGGATCGCGCCGTCTTCCGAACCGAGATCCGCGTCGAAGGCGCGGTCGGGGTGGGGCATGAGACCCAGAACGTTGCCTTTGGGATTGATGATGCCGGCGATGTCGCGGGCCGATCCGTTGGGATTGTCCTTGTACCGGAACACCACCTGGCCCTCGCCCTCGAGGCGGTCCAGCGTCTCTTCGTCGGCGAAGAAGTTGCCCTCGCCGTTGCCGACGGTCATCACTGCCTCGCGTTGCTCGCCGAACTCGGCGGTGAAGCGGGTCTGGCTGTTGACGATGTCCAGGGCCACCGGCTTGCAGATGTATTTCAGCTTTTCGTTGCGCAGCAGGGCGCCGGGCAGCAGGCCCGCTTCGCACAGCACCTGGAAGCCGTTGCAGATGCCGATCACGGCCATGCCGTCGTCGGCCGCCTTGACGACCGCCTTCATGACCGGGCTCTGGGCCGCCATCGCGCCGCAGCGCAAATAGTCACCATACGAGAAGCCGCCGGGCAGGACGACCAGGTCCAGGTCGTCGGGCAGGGACGTCTCCTGGTGCCAGACCATCTCGACGCGGGCTCCGACGGAGCGCTCGATGGCGACCTTGCAGTCGCGGTCGCAGTTGGAACCCGGGAAGACGATGACGGCGGCTTTCATGGCGCGGGCGTGTAGCACCGTTCGCGCCGGCTGTCAGCGCATCCTTCGCCGGAAAGGTCGCAAGACCGGACGGGGGTCAGGCTTCGTTTTTCGACAGGACGCCGGCCGCCGACACCTTACGCGGACCAGCCTTGCTCAGCGGCACGGTCGCGGGCCAGCGGGCGCCCAGAAGGCGGTCCCTGGCGATGCGCGTGATACAGACGCTGTCGGCCTGGTTGCCGCCCAGCACGTGATAGGCCTTGGAGTCCTCACCCACATAAAGGGCCACATGCCCCTGCCACCCTTCCTTGCTTCCGCGCCAGAACACCATCACCGCGCCGGGGCGTGGCGTGCAGGGACCGCCGAACTTCATCCAGTTGCGAGCGCCCAGCGGGTTGTTCGGCAGGGGTTCGGTGGTCAGGGTGGCGCCGACGCAGTGGGCCACGAACAGACCGCACCAGGGGATGTCGTCGGAATCGTAGTCAATGCCCAGCCTGTCGGCCCAATCGAGCAGTGTGGCGTTCGAGCCGGAGCCGGTGTCTTCGCGCAGACCCATCAATCGGCGGGCTTCCTGGAACCAGACGATGGTAACGTCGTCCAGGCTGTCCTTCGCCGATTTGGCGTCGGGTAGCAGGGCCTTGACGGTCTTGGGACCGACCACGCCGTCGGCAAGCAGGCCCTTGCTGGTCTGGAAGGCGCGCACCGCCGCCGCCGTGCGGCGACCCCAGGCTCCGTCCAGGGCGCCGGGGTCGAACCCCTTTGCGGCCAGAGCTTTCTGAATGTCGAGAATGGTCACGCGAGTCCCCTCCAGCGAACATTGTTCGGTGTAATGTGCTCGCCCAGCGTGTGTGAGTCGAGTCCCTGTCGTCGCTGGATCAGGGCGCTGAGGCGCGGCCTGTTAGGCTCCGCATTCGTCCAGAACCGGGGCGACCGGGAGGGCGTCCGGCGCTGGAAAGGGCGTCTTGAAGGTGAAGGCCCGGGCCGTCGGGCCGAGCGCTTCCAGCAGGGCCAGCCTTTCCTTGGCCTCGTCGATGGTGGGGCGGTGACCGGCCGGCACCCACCACAGCGTCATGAAGACGTCCATGTGCTCGAACCACTCGCGGCGGCGGCGCATGATCTGCACGTGATCGCCGCGATAGACGAAGGCGCCCAGCGACGGGATGTCGGTCCAAACCGACATGTTGATGGCGATCAATGGGTCTTCGTAGGGCGCCAGGTCGGTGGCGTTGTTGCCCTCGCCCGTCAGCCGCCAGACGAAGCCGGGCGAGGCCTCGGCGATGGCGTTCACGGCGTCGAGATTGTCGGCGAAATCCTTGATCATCGGATGATCGATCGGCGCGCGCAGGCGACCGATATTGACCTGCACCAGTTCGAACTACGATCCCATCACCTTCTCCCGCGAGCGACACCGAACATTGTGCGGCCAAGCTCGCGAGGGAAGGGGCGGGGTGAAGAAATCGCTGTCTGCGCTTCAGAGCTCGATCATGTCGAAGTCCGACTTGGGCGTTCCGCACAGGGGGCAGATCCAGTGGGCGGGGAGGTCCGCCCATCGGGTTCCGGGCGCCAGGCCTTCGCCCGGATCGCCCTCGGCCTCGTCATAGATGTAGCCGCAGGTTCGGCACTGCCAGACCTTGAAGGGCTCACTCATGATCGCCTCAGTGCATCTTGAAGCGGATCGGCACCGCCTTGGGGCCGCACACGAAATTGGCGGTCATCCGGGTGGGCTGGCCGTCCAGCTCGACGCTTTCGACGCGGGCCAGCAGCTCTTCCCACAGCACCCGCATCTCCATCCGCGCCAGGTGCTGGCCCAGGCACACGTGGGCGCCGTAGCCGAAGGCCACGTGCTTGTTGGGCGAGCGGTCGATGCGGAAGCTGAACGGGTCCTCGAACACCGTCTCGTCGCGATTGCCTGAAGGGTAGGACAGCATCAGCCAGTCGCCCTTGGCGATCTTACGGCCGGCCAGTTCGGCGTCGGCGGTGGCGGTGCGCATGAAATGCTTCACGGGCGTCACCCAGCGGATCGACTCCTCGACCAGGCCTGGGATCAAACTGGGATCATTCTTGACGCGGGCGAACTGGTCGGGGTTCTCGGCCAGGGCCCACATCGCGCCGGCGGTGGTCGAGGAGGTGGTGTCATGTCCCGCCGTGGCGGCGATGATGTAGTAGCTCATCGCTTCCAGGTGACCCATCGGCTCGCCGTTGACCTTGCCGTTGGCGATGATGCTGGCCAGGTCCTCGCGCGGATTGGCCCGGCGATCTTCGGTCATGGCGTTGAAATACATCATGAAGTCCATGATCACCGACTGCAGGCTGTCGATGCCCTCATTGACGTCGGTCGCGACCTTGCCGTCGCGGTTCAGATCGGGGTCGGCGCTGCCGAACAGCTCCTGCGTCAGCTTCAGCATGCGCGGCTCGTCAGCCTCGGGCACGCCCAGGACCTCCATGATCACGTGCAGCGGATAGAGGAAGGCCACGTCGCGGGCGAAGTCGCAGCGGTCGCCCTGCGCAGCCATGCGGTCGATGAAGCTGCGGGCGATCTCGCGGATCCGCGCTTCCAGCGACCGCAGGTTCTGCGGCAGCAGCGAGCCCTGGGTCACGCGGCGATAGGCGAAGTGGTCGGGGTTATCCATCTGGACCAGCGAGCGGACCAGATGCGGAGAGCCGCCCATCATGGCGCGCACCTTCTGGTCGGCCTCGATGGTGGTGACGATCGTGGCGCGGTCGCCGTTATGGAACAGCTCGTTCTGGCGCTCGACCTCCAGAATGTCGGCGTGGCGTGTGACCACCCAGAAGGGGTCGAAGCCATCGGGCTGGGCCACCTCCAGCGGGCTCTCGCGACGCAGCCGCGCGAAGGCCTGATCAATGCGGTCGCCGTCGGCATAGGCCTTTGGGTCGACGATGGTGTTTGCGATATCAACGGGGATGGTCATGCGCGAACTCCTGGAACCTCCGGGAGCGGCTCTGCGGCCGCCTTTGTTATTTGCTAGCTGTCCAACAAATAAGTAGCCTCCGCAAGATGACATCCACCCTTAAGGTTCCATCTGTCCGCCGCAGCCAGTCCGACCGGCGCCAGCAGTCGGAAAGCGAGCTGCTGCGCGCGGCGGCCGAGCTGATCGTCGAGCGGGGCATGGCCGCGGCCACCTTCGAGAACATCGGCGCGCGCGCGGGTTACAGCCGCGGGCTGGCGACCCAGAAGTTCGGATCCAAGCAAGGGCTGATCGAGGCGCTGATCGTCAGGCTTCAGGTCCGGCTGCAAGATCTGCTGGCCGACCGTCAGCTGGACTGCGCCAACGGCCTGGAAGCGATCCTTGGGTTCGTGGACATCTACCTGCGCAATCTGGCGGAGGACGGCGAGATGCGCGCCTATTTCGTGCTGATGGCCGGGGCGGTGGCCGAGGTCTCGGACCTGCGCGGACCGTTCGCGGCCGTCCACAAGGAGGTGGAGACCCGTCTTGAGGCCATGTTCCTGCGGGGGCAGGCCGAGGGCGTGATCCGCAAGGGGCTAAACGCCGATGCGGCCGCCCTGATGGTCGGCGCCCTGTTGCTGGGACTCAGCACCCAGATGCTGGTGGATCCCGGCCTCGATCTGGAACCGATCCGGGAAACCAGCCTGATGACCCTGAGGGTCAGCTTCAGCGCCTGAGGCGCCGAGCGCCTAGTCGAGCGAGATCGCGTAGCTTTCGATCACGGTGTTGGCGAGCAGCTTGTCGCACATCGACTTGACCTCGGCCTTCGCCTTTTCGGCGTCGCCGTCGGCCACGTCGAACTCGATGGTGCGGCCCACGCGGACGTTCTGAACGTCAGCCCAGCCCAGGCCGTGCAGGGCGTTCTCGACCGCCTTGCCCTGAACGTCGAGGACGCCGGGCTTGAGGAACACTTGGACCTTGGCTTTCAACTTCTTCTCCTCACGAGGGAGGGGAGCCGCGAAGCGGTGGAGGGCGTACCGTCCACAGCCCAGGGTCTTCCCCCTCCGTCGCCTTCGGCGACACCTCCCCCTTCAGGGGGAGGACCTGAAACCTAATGCATGCCGCCTTGAATGACGGTGGGCATTTCCTTCATGATTCCCAGGCGGCGGGCCACCTCGGTATAGCTCTCGATGACATTGCCCAGATCGCGGCGGAAGCGGTCCTTGTCCAGCTTCTCGTTGGTCTGGCTGTCCCACAGGCGGCAACTATCGGGGCTGATTTCGTCCGCCAGGATCACCCGGCTGAAATCGCCTTCGTAGATGCGGCCAAACTCGATCTTGAAGTCCACCAGCGTGATGCCGACGCCGCTGAACAGGCCCGACAGATAGTCGTTCACCCGCAGGGCCATGGCCATCATGTCGTCGATCTCCTGGGTGGCGGCCCAGTTGAACGCCGTGATGTGCTCTTCCGACACCATCGGGTCGTTGAGCTTGTCGTCCTTGTAGTAGAACTCGATGATCGATCGCGGCAGGGCCTGGCCCTCGGGCAGGCCCAGGCGGGTGGCGATCGAGCCGGCGGCGATGTTGCGCACCACCACCTCGAGCGGGATGATCTCGACTTCCTTGATCAGTTGCTCGCGCAGGTTCAGGCGGCGGATGAAGTGGTTCTGCACGCCGATGCCGTTCAGGCGAGTCATGACGTACTCGCTGATCCGGTTGTTGATTACGCCCTTGCCTTCCAGCTGGGCCTTTTTCTCGCCGTTGAAGGCGGTGGCGTCGTCCTTGAAGTACTGGATCAGGGTGCCGGGCTCGGGGCCCTCGTACAGGATCTTGGCCTTGCCTTCGTAGATCTTCTTGCGGCGGGTCGTCATGGCTCTCGTCGAGGCCCTTCATGGATGCGAAGCGCGCGCCCTGATCCGGGGATGCCCGAAGAAACGAAAAGCGCGCGCGGCCGGATAGCTGCGCGCGGCGTTCGACTCAAGGCCGCTCACTGAAAATGTCAGTCGGAACTTATCTGAATGAGGGCGGGCGCGCAAACGTGGGGTCAGCTTCCGTTCAGGTCCGGGAGCCTAAAGCGAAGGCTGCGGCGTATCCGCCGATTGCGAGTTGGCCCATCACGGGATAGACAGCCGCGTTAGACGCATTTGGGGCCTTCATGACCACCTTCGACGATCGCGAACAGGGTTTCGAACGCAAGTTCGTTCTGGACCAGGACCTTGAGTTCAAGGCGACCGCGCGCCGCAACCGCCTGCTGGGCGAATGGGCCGCCGGCCTGATGGGCCTTGCCACGGCCGAGGAATATGCGCGCGCCGTCGTGAAGTCGGACTTCGAACAGCCCGGCGACGAAGACGTGCTGCGCAAGGTCGCGGGCGATCTCAAGGGCGCGGGCGTCTCGGTGTCCGAGGGCGAAGTGCGCATGAAGATGGACGAACTGCTGGCCCAGGCCCGCGAGCAGATCAAGACCGGCGCTTAAGCCAGACCGGCCAAGCCAGGCGAACAGGGGCCGTCCTTCGGGGCGGCCCTTTTGCTTGGGCGGTCGCTTTTTGGGGTGCTCGCGTCGCGGACCAAGGCGCGGCCGGAAAACATTGCATTTTATTTAGTTGCGTTACAACGCAAGTCCGTCGACGAACGCCGTTATGGCCCAGCTGGGGCCTAGAGGGACGTTCTTCAGCGAGACTATTCCGTGACCACCTATAGCTTTGAAACCATTGGAGCGGCCGACGCTCTGGCGATCGCGCCTTCTGACAGACTGACCTTCGCCCACGGCCCGGCCAACGCCGTGACCGTGCGTTACAGCCCGCTCGACCTGACCCTGCCGGCCCGGATCGAGGTGACGGTCGGCGACCGCACGGTTGCTTTCGGAACCGGCCTTGCCGACCTGACCCAGAACGGCGGCGCCATCTTCGCCGACGGCTCCAAGCTGCTGATCGGCGGGGCCGGAAACGAAATTCTGGGGGGATCTGCCGCCGGTGACGCCCTCTATGGCGGCGCTGGCGACGACAACCTGGACGGCGCCCAGGGCGACGACGTCCTGCAAGGCAACAGCGGCCATGACGTGATCTATGGCGGCGGTGGATCCAACACGATCCATGGTGGCAAGGACGACGACGTCATCTTCGCGTCTCTGGGAACCGAGACCCGCGGCTCGTTCGCCAATGGCAATCTGGGTGATGATGAGATCTTCGGCGGCGGCGGAGCCGACACCCTGCGGGGCGGCCAGGGCGAAGACCTGGTGAGCGGGGGCGCCGGCAATGACTTTCTGGCCGGCGACCTGGGCAAGGACGAATTGTTCGGCGGCGCGGGCGACGACACCCTGCTCGGCGGCGGGGGCGATGACATCATCTATACCGGCGGCGGTCAGGACCGGGTTCTGGGTGGCGACGGCGATGATTTGATCATCATCCAGTATTCGGGTCTCGCGGTCGTTGATGGCGAGGGCGGCGACGACGTCATCGTTTCGGCGGCCCCGGGCAAGGACTTCCTCTCAGGCGGCGACGGTCACGACCGGTTCGAATTCGCCACCAGGACCGGGCCGGCCGCCGGCCAGGATGACGTGATCCTGGACTGGGAGAGCGGCGACCAGCTGAACTTCGTCGAGGTCAGGATCCAGGCGATCCTGCCACTGTCCTATTCGGAGTTCACGGCCGACAGCTATGCCCAGGCCCTGGCCATCGCCAACCAGCACATCTCGGGCCCAGGCGCGGTCTATGTCGCGGCCCAGGTCGGCGCGGATGTCATCGTCTTCGCCGAAACCGATGGTGACCGCTCGGACGGCGCCGATATCGCGGTCGTCCTGGCTGGAACCACGCTGGACCAGATCAGCCTGGCCAACTTCGTCTAGGCGACGGCGGCGGGGTCATCGTCGGGCCCCGCCGGTTGCTCTAGTGCGTCTCGTAGGCGCTCTTGCCGCCATTGAGGGCGAAGGCTTCCTCGGGCGACAGGACCAGCTTCTTGCGACCTATCGCGGCGAAATAGGCGATGCCGACCGCGAACCAGATCGCGACGCCAATGACGCCGGTCCGGTAGATCGGGTCCTTCAGCTGGTAGACGATCGTGACCAGCGAGATGATCACCGTCAGGGCCGCGCCGGTCATGCCAAAGCGGCTCTTGTAGGGGCGCTCCATGTCGGGGAACTTGCGGCGCAGCAGGATGAACGACGCGCCCTGGGCGACGTAGGACAGCATGGCGCCGAACACCGCCATGTTCAGCAGCGTGCCGCCGATCGCCGCCGCGCCCTTTTCGGCGCCCAGGCTGAACCACACCGCCAGCATGACCAGCAGGCCGGCCAGCGAACCGGCGATCAGAGCGATCTCGGGCGTCTTGCGCTCGCCGTGGGTCAGCGACAGGGCGCGCGGGAAGTAGCCGGCCCGCGACAGCGAATAGATCTGCCGGCCATAGGCGAAGATGATGGCGTGGAAGCTGGCGATCAGGCCGGCCACGGCCACGGCCGCCAGGACCTTGGCCAGGGCTCCGCCATAGATCGCCCGGAAGCCGTCGAGGATTGGCTCGCCCGACTTGGACAGGGCGAAGGTCCCCGCTGGAATCGACGAATTCAGCCACAGCACCAGCAGGGCCGAGACGATCAGGGTCAGCATGCCCAGGATGATGCCCTTGGGCAGGTCGCGCTGCGGGGTGTGGGATTCCTCGGCCGCCAGGGGCAGTTGCTCGATGGCCAGGAACAGCCAGACCGCGAAGGGCAGTTGGGCCAGGGCCCCGCCGATCCCCGCCGGCAGGAACGGTCCGTGGCCCTCGGGCAGCTCGGTCCCGCCCGGGCCGACATTGAGGGCGTATCGCATGAAGTCGGCATGGGGCAGGGCGCTGATCCAGAACACCACCAGGCAGGCCAGGGCCAGCAGGGTGACAAACACCGTGAAGCGGAACGACATCGCCACGCCGCCGGCGTTGAGGCCGACAAAGACGACATAGGCCCCCACCCAGTAGAGTGGCTGCACCCAGGCCGGCGTCTCGAAGATGCCGCCCAGATAGCTGCCGATGAAGAAACAGACGACGGCGGCGGTCAGCACATATTCGACGTTTTCGCACAGGCCGGTGATGAAGCCGCCCCACGGCCCCATGGCCGAACGCGCGAAGGAATAGGCCCCGCCCGTGTGCGGCTGGGCCGCGGCCATTTCGGCGATCGAGAAGGTCAGGCCCAGATACATGACGGTGATGATCAGGGTGGCCACCAGCATGCCGCCCCAGCCGCCGACGCCCATGCCCAAGTTCCAGCCCGAGAACTGGCCCGAGATCACCGCCCCGACGCCCAGCGCCCACAGCGAGAAGACGCCCGCATAGCGCTTGAGGCCCCGCTTATCGAAATAGGCCGCATCGACCTTTTCGTAGCTGACTCCGCCGCCGGCTGATGGCTCGCTCATCATGGTTCCCCTGTCCCGGACTATCCCCGTAACCAGAGCCTGCGCGCCTGGCGGGTCAGCGGCGAGTCCGCGGCGCCGATCGCCCCGGCGTCGTCGTCCGGTCGCGCACTATTTGGTCAGAGAGAACGGCGGTCGGTCAAATCGCGGGCGACGGGCAGGGTGGCGGTGTCGCTCTCGTCCTTCAGGGCCACGCCCGTCTGTCCCAGGCGCAGCGCCTCGCGCGCCAGCCAGACCAGCTTGAAGGCGGCCTGATCGTAGCTGAGTCCTTCAGTGCGGATATTGGAGACGCAGTTGCGCGCGGCGTCGGTCAGGCCCACCCGGGGCGCGAAGGTCAGATAGGCGCCCAGACTGTCTGGCGAGGACAGGCCGGGCCGTTCGCCGACCAGCAGAAGGACCAGACGCGCGCCCAGCCGTTCGCCGACCGCGTCGCCCAGCGCCACGCGGGCCTGATGGGCGACGACGACCGGCGACAGGCTCCAGCCCTCGGCGCGGATCAGGGGCAGCAGGGCGGCGATCAGCGGCGCGGCGTGCGCGTGGACGGCGGTGCTGGACAGGCCGTCGGCGACAACGATGGCCAGATCGGCCGGCCTGCGCGGCGCGCGCTCCAGCGCGGCGCGGCTGGCCTCTGACAATTGTCGGCCCAGGTCGGGCCGCCGCAGATAGGTGGCGCGGTCCGGCGCGGCGCTTTCGACAGGCAGGACCGCAAGGCCGAGGCCGGCGACGGCGTCGGTCACCGCCTGGATATCGAAGGGCGTATGCACCGCGTCGCGGGCCTGGGCGTGGGCCAGGGAGAAGGCCAGCACCTCGTGGGTCGGCAGACTGGCGCCGGTGCGGCCCAGGGCGATGCGGGCGGGGGTGTGGCGGCGCAGAGCCGTCCACGGATCGGGCGGAACCGGCGCGCTCATGCGTCCGCCGTCAGCAGCGGGTGACCGGCGCTGGAGGGCGCCAGACGGTCGTCGACCCCCGTGATCTTCAGGCGCCGCAGCCAGGCCTCGAACTCCGGCGCGCGCCCGCGGCCCAGCAATTCGCGGACATAGAGAGCGTCGTGGAACGAGGTCGACTGGTAGTTCAGCATCACGTCGTCAGCGCCCGGCACGCCCATGATGAAGGTGACGCCCGCCGCGGCCAGCAGGGTCAGCAGGCTGTCCATGTCGTCCTGGTCGGCTTCGGCATGGTTGGTGTAGCAGACGTCCACGCCCAGGGGCGCGCCGAGCAGCTTGCCGCAGAAGTGGTCCTCGAGACCCGCCCGGATGATCTGCTTGCCGTCATAGAGGTATTCCGGCCCGATGAACCCGACCACGCTGTTGACCAGCAGCGGCTCGAACGCCCGGGCCACGCCGTAGGCCCTGGCCTCAAGCGTCTGCTGGTCGACGCCGTGATGCGCGCCGGCCGACAGGGCCGAGCCCTGACCGGTCTCGAAATACATGACGTTGTCCCCGACCGTCCCCCGCTTCAACGAGCGGCCTGCGTCCAGGCCTTCCCGCAGCAGGGCCAGGGTGACGCCGAAGCTGGCGTTGGCGGCCTGCGTGCCCGCGATCGACTGGAAGACCAGGTCCACCGGCGCGCCGCGCTCTATCAGGGCGATGGCGCTGGTCACGTGGGTCAGCACGCAGGACTGGGTCGGGATCTCGAAGCGCTGGATCAGGTCGTCCATCAGCCGGCTGAGGTCGCCCAGCACCGAGAGGTTGTCGCTGGCCGGATTGATGCCGATCACCGCGTCTCCGCAGCCATAGAGCAGGCCGTCGAGGATCGAGGCGGTGATCCCGGCAGGATCGTCTGTCGGGTGGTTGGGCTGCAGCCGCACGGCCATGGTTCCGGGCAGGCCGATGGTGTTGCGAAACTTCGTCGTCACCCGGCACTTGGTGGCCGCCAGGATCAGGTCCTGGTTGCGCATGATCTTGCTGACCGCGGCGACCATCTCCGGTGTCAGGCCCGGCGCGAGCGCGGCCAGAACGGCGGGTGTTGCGGCGTCCGACAGCAGCCAGTCGCGAAACGCGCCGACCGTCAGGCTGGCGACCGGCGCGAAGGCGGCCGCGTCGTGGCTGTCGAGGATCAGGCGGGTGACCTCGTCGATCTCGTAGGGGATCAGGGCCTCGGTCAGGAAGGTCTTCAGCGGCGTGTCGGCCAGCACCATCCTGGCCGCGACATTCTGCTGGGCGCTGGTGGCCGCCACGCCGGCCAGCATGTCGCCCGAGCGCGGGGGCGAGGCCTTGGCCATCACATCGGCCAGACCGTCGAAGGCATAGGTCGTTCCGGCCACGGCGCGCGCATAGGTCATGGTCGCAGCCTGACCTGCAAACGCGCCGCCGACAAACGAAAGCCGCCCCGTGTCCGCCGCGCACCGCGCCGTGCCGCCGCAACGGCCAGATCTGCTTGAAATGACTCACTTGGCCAGGCACTCGCGATGACCGTCTTCACAATCCACTAAGCCTTGGAGTTGACCGCTCCCGGCAGGACGCCAGACTAGACCAGCCAGTCTTTCAGCACGCTCCAGGCCTCCGCCTTCTGCGCGAAGCTACGCGCTGCGTGGGCTGGACTGGAAGAGGGCAGGGCGATCAGCTCAGGCCGACCCTCCATCGACGCCAGCAAGCGCATGCCCAGTCTGGCCGAGGTTCCGCCGTTGAAGGCGACGGCGCTCAGGATGGGCAGGGTCCCGACCAGAGCCAATAGATCGTTGGCGCTGGGATCGAGGATCGCCGCATCGAGGCTGCCGCGTCGCTCTGCCTCGGCGATGACATCCCACAGGCCCACGCCCCGGGAGCGCAGGGTCGCCAGACGGCGGTCGTAAGTCAGGGCGACCAGCGGCGTGTCGAGCACCGTCTCCAGGAGCCGCCAGAAGGCGTTGCGGGGGTGGGCGTAATACTGCGTCGCGGCCAGCGAGGCCTCGCCCGGCAGGCTGCCGAGGATCAGGACGCGGGTATTCTCGTCGACGACCGGCGGGAAGCTTCTCTTGCGCTCAGCGGCCATTGGGCGGGTCGTTCCGCAGCCAGCCGGTGACGGTCAGGCGCGGCGCGCCGGCATAGGGGGCCACCGGCGCGACCGAGTGCCTGCGGGGCACCTTGAACAGGGTCAGCACATTGAAGGCCGGCGCGAAGCCGCGTTCCACGTCGCCGGCGTCATCGTGAAACAACAGCTGGCCGCCCCAGTCGGGTCGCCACTGGCGGGTCAGGCCCAGGGTGTAGGCCGCCAGCCGCTCGCCCACCCCGGTGTCGTCATGCAGGGTCAGGAAGTCAGCGGGCCGATAGAGCGTCGCCTGGGCGTCGACCTTGGTGATGGTCGTCTCGCCGGTGACGGCGGCGCCGAAGGCGATGAATTCGGGGCTGTTGAGGAAGGCCGTCAGGGCGTGGATCGGATGTCCAGGGTCGCGGCCTTCGACGAAGGCGTCGATCATCGGATAGCCCAGATAGATGTAGGCGAACCCCGTGCGGGCCCGCAGCGTGGCGGCGTGGAGGCGGGCGGCCACGGCGTCGGCGCCAAGCTCCGCGCGGCGGGCGCGGCTGAGGATCTCGGCGCCGCCCGACTCGTTCGAGCAGATCACGTCCCAGTCGATTGTCTGTTCCAGAATGCCGGCCAGGCGATCAACGACCGCCGGCTCGAACACATCGGGGATACGCACCAGACCCTCGCGCGCATAGGTCGGCGCGAAGGCCGCCGGATCCAGCGCCGGATTGAGGCGAAGGACCGGCGCGTCGCTCATGCTCAGCCCTGTTCACCGAACACGCGCCGGAAGATCACGTCGACGTTCTTGGTGTGGTAGCCGTAGTCGAACAGTTCCTCGAGCACCTTGTCCGACAGCGCCTTGGAGACCACGGGGTCGGCCTTGAGGAAGTCGATGAACTTGCCCTCGCCGCGCCACACCTTCATCGAATTGCCCTGCACGGCGGCATAGGCGTCTTCGCGGCTCACGCCTTCCTGCGTCAGGGCCAGCATGACCCGCTGCGAGAACACCAGGCCCCCCAGCTTGTCGAGGTTCCTGGCCATGTTCTCGGGATAGATGTTGAAGCGCTCGATGACGCTGGCCATGCGGCGCAGGGCGAAGTCGAGGTGGACGGTGGCGTCGGGGCCGATGCCGCGCTCGACCGACGAGTGGCTGATGTCGCGCTCGTGCCAGAGGGCGACGTTTTCCAGCGCCGGGGTCACGGCCGAGCGGATCAGGCGGGCCAGACCGGTCAGGTTCTCGGTCAGGATCGGGTTGCGCTTGTGCGGCATGGCCGACGAGCCCTTCTGGCCCTTGTCGAAGAATTCTTCCGCTTCCAGCACCTCGGTGCGCTGCAGGTGGCGGATCTCGATGGCGAGGCGTTCGACCGAGCTGGCGACGACGCCCAGGGCCGCGAAGAAGGCGGCGTGGCGGTCGCGCGGGATGACCTGGGTGGAGACCGGCTCGACCTGAAGCCCCATCTTGTCGGCGACGTACTGTTCGACGGCCGGATCGACATTGGCGAAGGTGCCGACGGCGCCGGAGATGGCGCAGGTGGCGATCTCTTCCTTGGCCGTGATCAGGCGGCGTTTGGCGCGCTGGAACTCGGCGTGATAGCCGGCCAGCTTCAGGCCGAAGGTCACGGGCTCGGCGTGGATGCCGTGGCTGCGGCCGACGGTCGGGGTGTATTTATGCTCCTTGGCGCGGGTCTCCAGCGCCGCCAGAACCCGGTCCACGCCGTCGATCAGCAGGTCCGACGAGCGGGCCAGCTGGACCGCGAAACAGGTGTCCAGCACGTCCGACGAGGTCATGCCCTGGTGCAGGAAGCGGGCCTCGTCGCCGACGATCTCGGCCACATGGGTCAGGAAGGCGATGACGTCGTGTTTGGTGGTGCGCTCGATCTCGTCGATGCGGTCGGCGTCGAAGGTCGCGTCCTTGCCCTTGGCCCAGATGGCGTCCGCCGCGTCCTGGGGGATGACGCCCAGTTCGGCCATCTTGGTCGCCGCGTGGGCCTCGATCTCGAACCAGATCTTGTACTTGGTCTCTTGCGACCAGATGGCGGCGGCGGCGGGGCGGGAATAGCGGGTGATCATGGGGCGGTCGTGTCGGTCCGGCCGCCGCCGGAGTCAAGGTTTGCGGCGACCTAAAGCTGCCCCATCGTATTGTCGTGATCGACCGCCTGCCGTTTCAGCCAGGCGACGAAGGCGGTGGCGCTGGGCGAGGGTGGTCGGTCGCGGGGCTGGACGACGGAATAGGCGAAGCCGACCGCTTCCGAGCCGTCCGGGAAGGGGGCGACCAGACGGCCCGAGGCTAGGTCCGCCTGGGCCAGGGTGCGTTTGGCCAGGGCGACGCCGCGGCCGGAGACGGCGGCCTCGATCAGCAGGCTGGACTGGTTGAAGCGCGAACCGCGGCGCGGGTCGGGGTGGCGCACGCCGCGCGCCTTCAGCCACATGGCCCAGTCGGGGCGGCTGGGGTCGCCGTCGTTGGACATGTCGTGCAGCAGGATGTGGCGCACCAGGTCGGCGGGTTTGCGGATCGGGTGTTCGCCGTCCATCAGCGACGGGGCGCAGACGGGCAGGACCGTCTCGGTCATCAGTCGGTCCACGGTCAGGCCGGGATAGTCGCCGGGACCATAGCGGACGGCGAGATCGACCTTGCCCTCGGTCAGGTCGGCCGGCTCCATGTCGGCCGAGATCCACAGTTCGATCTCGGGATGGGCGGTGTGGAAGTCGTCCATGCGCGGCATCAGCCATTTGGAGGCGAAGCCGGGGGCGACGCTGATCGACACCTGACGGCGGCGCGGCGGTTCGCGCAGCAGGGCCGAGGCGTCCATCAGCCGTTCGAACCCTTCGCGCAGCAGGGGCACCGAGGATCGGCCCAGGTCGGTCAGTTGTAGGCCGCGCGCCTCGCGCACGAACAGGGGTCCGCCGACGATGTCCTCGAGCAGGCGGATCTGCTGGCTGACGGCGCCCGGCGTCACGGCCAGTTCGTCGGCGGCGCGCGAGAAGTTCAGGTGACGCGCGGCGGCCTCGAAGGCGCGGAGGGCGTTGAGCGGGAGCAGGGAACGGGCCATCGCCGTTAGAAATCCTATCAGCGCGCCAAAGGCAATCTGGTTTGCGGGTCTGGGTGCAG
>CAYRTE010000010.1:0-113163 GCA_964427205.1 uncultured Caulobacter sp. | reverse complement strand
AGGCCCAGCAGGGCGGTGGCGGCGCTGGCGGCCGAGCCGGCGAAGAAGGTGTCGATCATGCGCCGCAGGGCGCTGGCCGCGACCGCTTCGGTCTGCTGGACAGGGCTGAACACGAAGCCGCCGGGTCCGCTGGACCGCTCGACCAGGCCCTTGGCCTCCAGGCGCGAGAGCATCGTGCGGACAGCCGAATCGCTGAGCGGGTCGGACAGCGCGCCGCGCACGCCGGCGGCCGTGCTGGCCTCCATCCGGCAGAGGGTCTCGAAGACCTCGCGTTCGCGTCGGGGCAGGGATTCGATCATGGCGACCTCCACGACGTTGTCGTCGCTACATGTGTAGCGCTACACGTGTAGTGACGCCAGTCGTCGCGACGGCGATCGAGATGAAATCGCGGTAATCTCAACGCTCGCCCGCCGGCCTTGCCTCGGGGTCAGAAAAAAGGCCCCGCCAGTATCCCGGCGGGGCCTCGAGTTCTTCAGGGGAGGAACGCCCCAAGAGGGGGGTCTGGGGCGCCTTACGCTACGCTACTAAAACTCTTCCCACTCCTCGGCGGCCGGCTTGGCCGAACCGGCGAAGGCAGCGACCTTGGCCTGGGCGGCGCGGACCGGATTGGCGCCCGGACGGCTGGCCGACGAGGCCGGCTGCAGGGTGGGACGGGTAACCGGCGGGGCGGGACGGCGGGCGGCCGGGGCGCGCGACGCCGAGGCGCTGGAGCCGCTGACCTGGAAGCGCGAGATCATCTGCATCAGGTTGCTGGCCTCGCCCTTCAGCGAGTGGCTGGCGGCGGTCGATTGCTCGACCATCGCCGCGTTCTGCTGGACGGTCTGGTCCATCTGGTTGACGGCGGCGTTGACCTCGTTGAGGCCGGTGGCCTGCTCGGCGCCGCCAGCGGCGATCTCGCTGACCAGGGCGTCGATCTCGCTGACCTTGCTGACGATGGCCTGCAGGGCCTCGCCCGTCTGGCCGACCATGGCCACGCCCTGGCCCACTTGCTGGGTCGAGGTCGAGATCAGGGTCTTGATTTCCTTGGCCGCGTCGGCGGAGCGTTGGGCCAGGGCCCGCACTTCCTGGGCGACGACCGCGAAGCCACGGCCGGCTTCACCGGCGCGAGCCGCCTCGACGCCGGCGTTCAGGGCCAGCAGGTTGGTCTGGAAGGCGATCTCGTCGATGACGCCGATGATCTGGCTGATCGACTGCGAGGACTTCTCGATCTGGTTCATGGCGTCGACGGCGCCGCGCACCACGACGCTGGAGCGTTCGGCGTCGCTACGGGTGGAGCCGACAACCCGCGAGGCTTCGACGGCGCCGGCCGACGAGCGCTTCACCGTGGCGGTGATCTCGTCCAGGGCGGCGGCGGTTTCTTCCAGGCTGGCGGCCTGTTGCTCGCTGCGGCGCGACAGGTCGTCGGAGGCCGAGGCGATCTCGTCGGCGCCGGCGCCGATGCTGCTGGCGGCGTGGACGATGGTGCGCATCGCCTCTTCCATCTGCGAGATCGACTCGTTGAAGTCGGACTGCAGGCGCTTGTAGGCTTCCGGGAACTCCTGATCGACGCGATAGGTCAGGTCGCCTTCGGCCAGCTTGTTCAGGCCCGTGGCGAGGTTTTCCATCACGAAGGCCTGCTCGCGGGCGGCGGCGTCGGCGGCTTCCTGGTTGCGGCGGCGTTCGGCTTCGGTCTCGGCGGTGGCGCGCAGCTGGGCGGCTTCGGCGGTGCGCAGGGCCAGGGCGTTGTCCTTGAACACCTGGACCGAGCGGGCCATGGCGCCGACCTCGTCCTTGCGTTGGGCGCCGACCACGTCGACGTCAACCGAACCCAGGGCCAGGGTTTCCATGGTCTTGGACAGGCTGTTCAGGGGGGCCGAGATCTTCGAGCGACCGATCCAGATGGCGAACAGCAGGGCGAGACCGGCCGAGATCACGCCAAACAGGACGCTGACGATGGTGCCGGTGGTCGCATCCTTTTCGGCCTTGTCGACCATGACCTCGGTCTGTTCGGAGTGGACGTTGACGAACTTGTTGACGTCCGTCGTGAGGCTGGCGATGTCCGGGTCGATCACCGCCATGACCATGACGGCCGCCTCATTGGCGTCCTGCAGGCCCAGGTCCGCGCCCTGACGGGCGCTGGAATAGATCTTGTCCAGGCGCTCGCTGAAGCCGGCGACGATCTTGGTCGAGGTCGGATCGGTCGCCTTCACTTCCGTGAGAAATTTCTTGCCGTCCTTATAGGCCTCATCGATCTCCGCGCTGGCCGCTTGAGCCTCGGGGGAGGAGCCGGCGTTCGAGACCGTGCGATAGGCGGCGTAGCCGATCGCCGTCACCCGGCGATTGAAACGCGCCGCGGCCAGTTCGGCGGGCGCGCGCTGTTCGACCAGCACCTTGGTGGCCGCTTCGGCCTTTTTTGCCTGCCAGGCGCCCATGCCGACGATGGCCAGGGCCACCACGGTAAGGATTATCGCTGGCAGCGCCACCTTGGTCGAAATCTTCAGATCGTCGAATTTCATCGCTGGCCCCATGTCCGCAACGCCCGCCGGTCAAAGGACAGGCGTCGGTTCTTGGATCCAGAAGGCCCGCGCGCAGTAAAAACGCGGTTAATTCCCAGAATTGACTGGGCTAATCGCGACAAGATGTCCCACATCCCTACTCATAATGAGGATGAGCCCTAGCATAGGCGGCCATCAGGCCGGCGGCGTCGACCTCGGTATAGCGCTGGGTGGTCGACAGCGAGGCGTGGCCCAGCAGGTCCTGGATCGACCTCAGGTCGGCGCCGGCCCCCAGCAGGTGGGTGGCGAAGGCGTGGCGCAGGGCGTGGGGCGTCACCCGGTCCGACAGGCCAAGCCGGCCCCTTAGAGCCTGAACGCTGGCCTGGACATGGCGAGGCGACAGTGGCCCGCCGCGCCGGGCGCGAAACAGCGGCTCGTCGGGCGACAGCACAAAGGGCAGGGCGGCGGCATAGGCGTCGATCGCCTCGCGCACCGCGTCCAGCACCGGGACGATCCGGGTCTTGCCGCCCTTGCCGGTGATCCGCAGGGTCTCGCCCAGGGGCGCGTCGCGACGCAGCAGTGACAGGCCCTCGGAGATCCGCAGACCGCAACCCCACAGCAGGGTCAGAACGGCTTCGTCGCGGGCCACTTCCCAGTCGTCGCGGTCGGGATCGGCGCCGATCTCGTTGATCAGGCCATGGGCCTGGTCTTCGGTGACGGGGCGCGGCAGGCCGACCTTCAGGCGCGGGCCGCGCACCAGTTCGATATGGGGATTGGGCGTGTCCAGGCGCTGGTCGAGGAACCGGTGGAAGGCGCGGATCGACGACAGGCTCTGCGACAGGGAACGCGGCGCCAGGGCGACCTCGCCGGTTCGGCGGAAGGCCAGATAGGCGCGCAGCTCGGCCGCCGTGATCGCGCCCAGGGCGGCCAGCGTCACCGTCTCGCCGCGATGACGCTCCAGGAAGTTCAGATAGGCCAGGACGTTGTCGCCATAGGCCCGCACGGTGCGCGGCGAAGCGCGGCGCTCGTGCTCCAGATAGTCATGCCAGGCGACGAGGGCCTGGCGGCCGCTCGTCACGCGTGAGCTCACAGAACGGGCCAGCGCTCGGCGGTGCGCTCGACTACCCGGGCCAGGAAAGCCACCAGCTCGGAGCCCATGTCGGGGGTGAAGGCCTCGGGATCGGACGAACCGAACGCCAGTATGCCCTGACGCGAAGGCTCCCACAGGGCCATGCGGACCATGGCCATGCTGCGGATGTGGTCCAGCTTGTCGCCGAACAGGCCGAGAGCCGGGGCGTAGAAGCCCATGCGCGCCACGGCGTGGTCGCCCATCAGCATGTCGATCTGGCCCTCGATCAGGGCGTGCCAGCCGGCCGGAACCCGGCCCGGACCTTCCAGAGCGATGACGCCGGTGGTCAGGGAAAAGCGCAGATTGGCCATCTCGTCGACGCGGCGCGCCAGGTCGGAATGGTTGCGAGCGTCCAGCAGGTCGATGACCGCGGCGTGGGTCTGGGCCTGGGCCGAGAAATTGGCGCGGGCGGTGGCTTCGATCTCCTGGCGGACCACGGCCTCGCGACGATGGGCGGCCGAGGCCCGGGCCAGGGCGGCGGGGCCAAAATCGATGACATTGCCGCCATCGACCCGCAGGCCCAGCTCGCCCAGCAGGCCGGTGTCGTCGCGCAGGAAGTCGGGCTCATCGCGCAGGAAGGCGCGGACGACCTCGGGATCGACGGGCTTCATCAAGGCTTGGGTCGCGTCGCTCATCGTCGGTCTTCTCCGCCCCACGGCAAATCCACTCAGAGGCGAACCATCAAACCCCATATCGGTTAACGCCGGCTTGCGGCGCGCGATGATGCTTGATCTCGACCCGGAGAGACTTTCGCGGCAGAAGCTCTTTCCCATGCCGCGCATCGCTTCCGTCCTTCTGCCCATGCCGCTGCCGGAGGCCTTCGACTATGCCGAGCCCGAGGGGCTGGGCCTGGCGGTGGGCGACCATGTGACCGTGCCCCTGGGGCCCCGCGTGATTCGCGGCGTGGTCACGGCCCTGCGCGACGGGACTGGCGGCAACCGGCCTCTGAAGCCGGTTCTGGAGAAGCTGGACGATCCGTCCCTGCCGCCCGGCGTGCTGACCTTCATCGACTGGGCGGCGCGCTATTCGGTCGATGTTCCGGGTTGGCCCCTGGCCATGGCGCTGCGGGGCCTTCGCCATCCGCCGCCCAAACCCGACAAGGTGCTGGTCCTGACCGGCTCCCAGCCTGTCCGCATGACGCCCGCTCGCCTCAAGGTGCTGGCGGCGGCCCAGGGCGGACCGATGTCGGGCGCGGCCCTGGCCAATCTGGCGGGAGTCTCGGCCGGTGTCGTGAAAGGGCTCGTCGATGAAGGCGCGTTGGCCCTTCAGTTCATCGAGGCCGACAAGAGCTTCCCCGCCCCCGATCTGACCCTGCCGCCCCAGACGCTGAACGCCAGCCAGCAGGCCTGCGCGGATGTGCTGGGCGAGATGCTGGGGCAGGGCGGCTTCCAGGCGGCGCTGCTGGACGGCGTCACCGGCTCGGGCAAGACCGAGGTCTATCTGGAGGCGGTCGCCGCCGCCCTCGCCGAGGATCCCGACACCCAGGTGCTGATCCTGCTGCCCGAGATCGCTCTGACCCAGGCGGTGATGAGCCGCTTCGAGGCGCGGTTTGGCGCGGCCGCGGCCGAGTGGCATTCCGGCGTCGCCCCGCCCAAGCGCCGCCGCGTCTGGGAAGGCGTGGCCAGCGGTCAGGCGCGGATCGTGGTCGGCGCCCGCTCGGCCCTGTTCCTGCCGTTCCGCAAGCTGCGGCTGATCGTGGTCGACGAAGAGCACGACAGCTCGTTCAAGCAAGAAGAGGGCTTCATCTATCAGGCCCGCGACCTGGCCGTGGCCCGCGCCAAGATCGAGGGGGCGCTGGTGGTGCTGGCCTCGGCCACGCCGTCGCTGGAGAGCCTGTTCAACGCCCAGAGCGGTCGCTACCGCTGGCTGCGGCTGAGCGCCCGGCATGGGGCGGCGCAACTGCCCGACATCAGCCTGATCGACATGCGCGAGACCCCGCCCGAGCCGGGGCGCTGGCTGTCGCCGCCGCTGATCAAGGCCATGACCGTGACCCTGGCGCGGGGCGAGCAGTCGATGCTGTTCCTCAACCGCCGGGGCTATGCGCCGCTGGTGCTGTGCAAGTCGTGCGGCGAGAAGATGAAGTCGCCCGACACCGACAGCTGGCTGGTCGAGCATCGCTATACCGGCCGTCTGGTTTGCCACCTGACCGGCTATTCGATGAAGAAGCCCGAGGCCTGTCCGGCGTGCGGCGCCAAGGACAGCCTGGTCTCCATTGGCCCCGGCGTGGAGCGGGTCGAGGAGGAGGCGCGCTTCCTGTTTCCGACCGCGCGGATCGCGGTGTTCTCGTCCGACACGGTGATGGACGCGGCCGGGGCGCGGGCGTTGGTCGAGACCATGGCGGCCGGCGAGATCGACATTCTGGTGGCGACCCAGGCCGCCGCCAAGGGCCACAACTTCCCCAACCTGACCCTGGTGGGCGTGGTCGACGCCGACCTGTCCTTGCGCGGCGGCGACCTGCGGGCCGGCGAGCGGACCTTCCAGCTGCTGGCCCAGGCGGCGGGCCGGGCCGGGCGGCACGAAAAGCCGGGCCGGGCCATGCTGCAGACCTACACCCCCGACCACGCGGTGCTGCTGGCCCTGAAGGCCCAGGATCGCGACGCCTTTGTCGAGGCCGAGCTGCGGATGCGCGAGGAGGCCGGCCTGCCGCCGTTCGGCCGTCTGGCGGCGGTGATCGCCTCGGGTCCCGATGGCGCGGCCCTGGACGCCTATGTCGAGGCCCTGGCGGCGGTGATCCCCAATGCCGAGGGCGTGGAGGTGTTCGGCCCCGCCGACGCGCCGCTGGCCCTGGTGCGCGGACGGCGCCGCAAGCGGTTCCTGGTGCGGGCCGACCGCACGGTGGACCTGCAGGGCTTCATGTCGGCCTGGCGCGCGCGGGCCAAGGTCCCCAATTCGGTGAGGGTCGTGATCGACATCGACCCCTACAGCTTCCTCTGAAACCAAAACGCCCCGGACCTTTCGGACCGGGGCGCTGGCGGATCTGGCGAAGAGGGAGGCTAGTGGTCTCCGCCCGCCGCCCTTTTTTTCTCGGCCGCTCGCCGCGACATCATGTTCAGCCCCTCGACGACACCCGAGAAGGCCATGGCCGTATAGATGTAGCCCTTGGGCACGTGCATGCCGAAGGCCTCGGCGATCAGCACGGTGCCGATCATCAGCAGGAAGCCCAGGGCCAGCATCACCACGGTCGGGTTGTTGTTGATGAAGTTGGCCAGCGGATCGGCGGCCAGCAGCATCACCGTCACGGCCACCAGCACGGCGACGACCATGATCGGCAGGTGCTCGGTCATGCCCACGGCGGTCAGGATCGAGTCGATCGAGAACACCAGGTCCAGCAGGATGATCTGGAAGATCGCCGAGCCCACGTTTGAGATCGCCGCCCCGGTCTTGTCGAGGACGTCATGGCTCTGCTGCGCGGGATCCACCGTGTGGTGGATTTCCTTGGTGGCCTTCCAGATCAGGAACAGGCCGCCGGCCAGCAGGATCAGGTCGCGCCACGAGAAGGCCGTCTCGAAGGTCGGTTCGCCGTGCGCGCCGGCCGGTCCGACGATGCCCAGGTCGAACACCGGATGCACCAGGCCGACGATGAAGGCGATGGTCGACAGCAGGACCAGACGCATGATCAGCGCCAGCGAGATGCCGATGCGGCGAACCCGTTGACGATGCTCTGGCGGCAGCTTGTTCGAGAGAATCGAGATGAACACCAGGTTGTCGATGCCGAGCACGACTTCCATGACGATCAAGGTGACCAGGGCGGCCCAGGCGGCTGGGTCCGTGGCGAGATTAAGGAGTTCGTTCATCGTCCTGTTCTAATGCTTCTGTCTGGAAAAGCGTCTCGACCCACCCCTCCGTGGGCCCCGTCCATGCAAGGGAACGTGACGGAAGCCCCCAGGCTTCGCCAAACTGGACCTGAAATATGCCCGACGCCGCCAATATCAAGCCCCTGACCGCGCTTCGGTTTGTCGCCGCCTTCTGGGTGGTGCTGTTCCACTATTGGCCCAACCTGGCGGTCGGCTTTACGCCGGCGGTGGCGACCAAGGGCTATCTGGGCGTCGAGGCCTTCTTCACCCTGTCGGGCTTCATCCTGTGCCACGTTTATCTGCAGGGCTTTGGTCAGGGCCGTTTCCGCTATGGCGACTTCCTGTGGAACCGGCTGGCGCGGGTGTATCCGCTGCATCTGGCCACCCTGCTGGGGGTGGGCCTGATGGCCGCCGTCGCGGGTCTGGCCGGCATCACCGTGGGCAACAATATCGTCTCGTGGGAAGCCCTGCCGGCCAATCTGCTGCTGGTCCACGCCTGGGGTTTCGCGCCGGTGTCGGGCTGGAACCACGCCTCCTGGTCGATCTCGGCCGAGTGGTTCGCCTATCTGACCTTCCCGGCCTTCGCCTTCGCCGCCTGGTCCCTGCGCGCCAAACCGTTCCTGGCCGTGGGCCTGGCCCTGCTGCTGATCGCCGTGCTCTATCCCGCCTTCGAGGCCCTGGCCGGCTTCCCGCTGACCGCCGCCACCATCAAGTGGGGCGCCCTGCGCATCGTGCCGTGCTTTGCCTATGGCTGCGCCCTGCACGCCCTGTGGCGCTCGGGCGCGATTCCGGGCCGTCTGGCCCTTCCCGGGCTGCTGCTCACGGGCGCCCTGGTTCTGGGCGCCGTTCAGTTTGGCGCCCCGGATATGGTCATCGTCGCGGCGCTTGGCGGCCTGATTTTGTCGCTTGCCTGCCTGGCGGCCGCCGGCTCGAGCTTCGCCACGCAAAGCATCTTTGTCTATCTGGGTGAGATCAGCTATTCGACCTACATGATCTGCATCCCGTGGAAGATCATCTCGGTGAATGCAGCCACGAAAGTGCTGGGTATCGAGGGCGATCAATTGCCGCTGCTGATCTGGATCGCGATTGTCGCCGCGCTGGTCCCGCTCTCGGCCGCGTCGTATCATCTGATCGAAAAGCCGGCCCGCGAGCACATGAAATCTTGGGCGCATCGCCGAGCCCAGCGACGAGTCGTCGCGGTCGGCGCCTGAGAAACACTCTTTTCACATGTCCCTGACAAGGTTACTGCTTGGCCCAGTGACACGGGGGAGTACCCACAGCATGACGAAACGGACGAGGACCCTGTGGGGTTCCATCGCAGCCGCCGCCATGATCAGCCTGATGCCGGTTTCCGGCGCGGTGGCTGACGGGTACTGGCAGTGTGTTCCGTTCGCACGTCTGATGTCGGGCATTCAAATTTTCGGCGACGCCCGCACGTGGTGGGGCCAGGCCGCGGGCAAGTACGATACCGGCGCCACGCCGAAGATCGGCTCGGTTCTCTCCTTCAAGCCCACCGGCCGCATGAGCCTTGGCCATGTCGCCTTTGTCAGCCAGGTGCTGACCGACCGCGTCATCCAGGTCACCCACGCCAACTGGTCGGTGATGAACGGAACCCGCGGTCAGGTCGAACAGGACGTCACCGTGGTCGACGTTTCGCCGGCTGGCGACTGGACCCAGGTCAAGGTCTGGTACGATCCGATCCGCGACCTGGGCACCACGGTCTATCCGACCCACGGCTTCATCTATCAGAACGCCCAGGCGACCACGATCGCCGCCGCGACCAGCAAGCTGGCCTTGGCCCAGAACGCGGCCGTCTCGCTGGCCAAGTCCGCCGCCAATCAGGTGGCCGCCTCGGTTCGCGCCTCGCCGCTGGACATCATCAGCCAGGCCGCCGACTCGACCGACCGGATCGCCGCCCTGATCGCCGCCGCTTCGGGCGGTCCGTCCGAAGACGACAAGCCGGCCGCACCCCGCTAAGCCCTGGCTCGCTGATCCGCGCCGAGATTGACGTGAGCCATGCGCTGGGTCATTCCCGGCGCGTGAAGAGGCTCGCCGATCCATGCTGAGAATTCTGCGCCATGGCGCGCCGGGCTTCGAGACCGGCGATGCGGGCCGCGACTGGCGTCTGCCCGACGACGCGGTGTGGATCGAACTGGTCGATCCCTCGCGCGCCGAGGAGGTGGCCGTCGAGCAGGCCATCGGCGTCCTGCTGCCCACCCGCGAGGAGATGGCCGAGATCGAGGCCTCTTCGCGCCTGTATCAGGAAGACGGCGGCACCTTCATGACCGCCACCATCCTGGTCAATGCCGATGGCGACCTGCCCACCGCCGCCCCGGTGACCTTCGTGCTGGTCGGCCAGCGCCTGATCACCATTCGATACGTCGAGCCGCGCGCCTTCTCGGTGTTCGCCGCCCAGGCCGAGCGCCAGCCCAGCCTGTGTCCCGGCGGTCCGCAGACCTTCCTGGGCCTGCTGGACGCCATCATCGACCGCACCGCCGACATCATCGAGCGCACGGCCAGCGAGGTCGAGACCCAGTCCCGCGCCATCTTCAGCCGTCCGCGCGGCGACGCATTCGAGCAGATCCTCAACCGCCTGGGGCGGGCCCAGAACATCAATTCCAAGGCCCGCGACAGCCTGGTCAGCCTGGCCCGGCTGCTCAGCTTCGCCTCCCTGGCCGACCAGTTCGAGGGCGACCGCGAACTGCGCGACCATCTCAAATCGCTGCAGCGCGACGTGCAGTCGATCACCGACCATTCCAGCTATGTGTCCAGCAACATCACCTTCCTGCTGGATGCGGCCCTGGGCCTGATCAACATCGAGCAGAACGCGATCTTCAAGATCTTCTCGGTGTTCTCGGCGGTGTTCCTGCCGCCCACCCTGATCGCCGGGGTCTATGGCATGAACTTCGAGCACATGCCCGAGCTGAGGTGGATGCAGGGCTATCCCCTGGCCCTGGGCCTGATGCTGGCGGCCGGCATCGGACCGCTGCTGTGGTTCAAGCGCAAGCGCTGGCTTTAGGCTTCAGGCCGCCCCCACCGCCGCCTGAATCCCGGTCAGAAGATTGGCGGCGGTAATCGGCTTGGCCACGTGCAGGTCGGCGCCGGCGGCCAGGGCCTCGTCCTGATGTTCGGCCATGGCGTTGGCGCTGAGCATGATGATCGGCGTCGGGGTCATGCCTTTCGCGGCCTCCAGGGCGCGGATGGCGCGAGTGGCGGTCAGGCCGTCCATGCGCGGCATCTGCATGTCCATCAAGACCACATCGAACGGGCCGTCGGCGAAGGCGGCCACGGCCTCCACTCCGTCGGCCACGGTGACAAGCTCGGCGCCCTGGCTGGCGAGGATGAGCTGGACCACGCGCTGGTTGGTGGGGTGATCCTCGGCCAGCAGCACCCGCAGGGGCCGGTCGTTCAGGCCGCCGGGCGCGGGCGCGGCGTGGCTGTCGCGCGCGTCGTACTCGGCCAGGGTCTCTTCGCGGCGCAGGGGCAGCGAGACAACGAAACGGCTGCCGACCCCGGGTTCGGACGCGGCGGAAATTTCGCCGCCCATCATCTGGGCCAGAGAGCGGCAGATCGACAGCCCAAGCCCGGTGCCGCCAAACCGCCGGCTGATGGTCTCATCGGCCTGGCTGAAGCGGTTGAACAGCCGTGTGGCGTGGTCGGCGTCAAAGCCAATGCCCGTATCCTCAACCGTCAGGATCAAGAGGGCGGCGCCGGGCGTCTCGACCATGCCGATGCGCAGTGTGACGCCGCCCGTCTCGGTGAACTTGACGGCGTTGGACAGCAGGTTGCCGACGATCTGGCCGATACGCGTGCCGTCGCCCAGGAACCGGCCGCGGGCATGAGCCTCGCACTCGACCGTGAAGGTCAGTCCCTTGTCCTCGGCGCGATAGCGCATGGCCTCGATGGAGGGGCGCAGGGTCTTTTCCAGGTCGAACGGCCGGGCTTCCAGCTGCAACTGGCCGGCTTCGATCTTGGAGACATCCAGAAAGTCCGACACTAAGCGCTCCAGCGTCACGCCCGAGTCGCGCACCAGGGCGACCATCTCGGCCTGCTCGGCGCTGAGCGGCGTGCGCGACAGGGCGTCGATGATGCCGATCACCCCGTTGAGCGGCGTGCGGATCTCGTGGCTCATATTGGCCAGGAACTCGGACTTGGCGCGACTGGCCGCCTCGGCCGCCGCCTTGGCCTCGATCAGTTCGCGCTCGGCCGCGACCCGGTCGGTGACGTCGCGCGCCACGCCATAGATGCGGTCGCCGAACCGGTGGGCCCGCCATTCCAGGGTGCGATAGTGGCCGTCCCGGTGGCGATAGCGGTTGATGAAGCCCAGCACCGGATCGCCGTTCTGACGCTGCTCCACCTCCCGCACGCTGCCCTGGGTGCCGGGCAGATCCTCGGGATGGACCAGTCGCAGCAGCGGCTGACCTTCCATCTCTTCCGGCGCGTGGCCCAGGGCGGTGCGCCAGGACTCGCTGGCCTTCAGGACACGGCCTTGCAGATCCCGGATGATCAGCAGGTCCAGCGACACCCGGAAGAAGGTGGCGAGATCGCCGATCAGCTCCTCGCGCGCGAGATCCGACGCCGCGGATCCCGGGGGAACGACTGACGCCTGGGTCATGCGTGAAAGTCCTTCAAAGCGTCAACACCGACGATACCGGCCTAGGCGATCAAGGTTAAGCCTGGATTGCAGCAGAGCTTGCGGTCTGTTGACGCGTGCCTGGCTGGCGGCGTCGCGTGGCGTTTCCAGGCAGGGATGAACCTTTCCTTAAAGCTGACATGCGAGTTTTCGTCGCTCCTGAGAGACGCCCCATCCCGCATGTCCGCCGTCGCCAGACCCAGTCTGATCCGCTCGCTGCACGCCTCCGCCGTCAAGGAGGTGGTGGAAGCCCATGGGCGGTTCCTGAAAGGCCTGCCGGGCGGGCGGCGCGCCAATTTCTCGTACGTGAATCTCAACAATTACAATTTCGAGGGCCTTGATCTCTCGGAGGCCGACCTGACCGGCGCGCTGTTGGGCGGCGCCATGATGGCGCGCATCAAGCTGACCAACGCCACGCTCTACGGGGCAGATCTGCGCGACGCCGATCTGCGCGACGCCACGCTGATCCGGGCCGACATGCGCGGCTCCTGCCTGCGCGGGGCCAATCTCTCGGGCGCCGACCTTTCGGCGTGCGACCTGCGCGAGGGCGTCACCGCCGTGCAGGACGACACCAAGGGCCTGCGGATCCTGACCCATTCCACACGCCCGGGCGAGCTGGACTACGCCCTCTTGAACGGGGCTAAGCTGGCGGGCGCTCAGATGTCGGGCGCCTTCGCCCAGGCCGCCGATTTCAGTGACGCCGACATGACCGGCGTCAGCCTGCAGGGCGCCAAGCTGACCAATGCCTGCATGGACGGCGCCGACCTGTCGGGCGCCAATCTGCACAATGCCGACATGGCCAAGGTCTCGCTGCGCCGGGCGGTGCTGGTGGGGACCGATCTGTCCGGGGCCAATCTGGAAGATGCCGACATGGCGCAGGTGCTGCGCGCCCCGCCGCCCATCATCTATGTCGACGACCTGCCGCTGACCGAGGTGCTCGAGGCCCATGAGGCCTTCGTCAAGAGCGAGGGGCGCGAGGGGGTTGTCGCCAGGGCCGAGGAGGTTGATTTCCGACCGCTGAAGCGCCTGAAGAACCGTCGGCTTACCGGCCTGTCGGCGCCGGGGGCGGTATTTTTCGGCATGGACCTGGAGGGCGTCCAGTTGCAGGGCGCCAATCTGATGGGCGCGGACCTGCGCGGCGTGAAGTTCAAGAACGCCGACCTGCGCGGCGCGCGCCTGGTGGGCGCCCAGCTGTCGAAGGCCGACCTGACGGGCGCCAAGCTGGGTCCGCTGAAGATCGCCGAGGACCGGTTCATCCGCACCGATCTGAGCCGCGCGGTGCTGCGCGGCGCCAACCTCACCGGGGCCAGCGCGCAGCGCGCCCGGTTCATCGAGGCGGACCTGACCAGAGCCCGCCTCGACGACTGCGACCTGAAGGGCGCGGAACTGCCGCCTACATCTTCTTCTTGAGCGGCAGCAGGTCGGGGAAGTCGGCCGGGCGCTTTTCCATCTTCGCCTTGAACGCCTCGGCCATGTGCGAGCCGGCGAACATGCCCGTCTGCCAGGTGGCGATATAGTCCAGGCCGTCGGCGATGGTGTGGTCGCGGGCGTAGTTGATCATCACCTTGCTGCCGGCCACGGCCAGGGGCGACTTCTCGGCGATCTCGCGGGCGGTGGCCATGGCGTGGGCGACGGCCATCTCGTGGGTGTCGAAGGTCTCGTTGACCAAGCCGATGTCACGCGCCCGGGCCGCCGGCAGTCGGCGACCGGTATAGGCCAGCTCGCGCACCCAGCCCTCGGGGATCAGCTTGCACAGGCGTGGGAAGGTGCCGACATCGGCGGTCATGCCGATATTGATTTCCTGGATGCAGAAGAAGGCGTCGACCGTGGCGTAGCGGATATCGCAGGCGCTGACGAAATCGACCGCCCCGCCGATGCAGCCGCCCTGGATGGCGACGATCACCGGCATGCGGGCCTTGTCCAGGCAGCTGAAGGTGTCCTGCAGATGGTGGACGTGATGGCGGAAGCTCTCGCCGGCCACGTGGCGGTCGCCGCCGCGCTCTTCGGTGACGCCCTCGCCATCGGTGAACACCGAAAGCTCCATGCCGGCCGAGAAGTGCTTGCCGGTCGAGGTGATGACGATGCAGCGCGCCAGGGCGTTGTCGTCAATATGTTTCACAATTGCGGGAAGCTCATTCCAGAACGCCCGTGTCATGGTGTTCATGGCGTCGGGGCGCTTCAGCTGGATGTGCGCGACGCCAGCCTCGATCTCGACCTTGAAACACGTATAGTCTGCGTGATCGTGGGCGTGCATGACGTCCTCCCTTATCGTTGATAAGGGACTATCTCGCGGACGGGACGCGGCGCCAACACTGACTTTGCGGAATGCGGCCGCACGACTGCCGGCCAAGACAGAGGGAAGACCCGATGAAGACCACCCCAGCCCTGCTCGCCATCGCCGCCATGGTCGGCGCCAGCCTCGCCGTTCCCGCCCCGGTCCTGGCCCAGTCCAAGGGGCTGAGCAGCCTGTTCTCGTGCGAAGGTTCGGGCAAGAAACAGGAGGGCGGGGCCCTGATCGGCGCCGCCGCCGGCGCATTCCTGGGCAGCAAGGTCTCAAAGAACGAAAAGACCCTCGGCGCCCTGGTCGGCGCGGCCGCCGGCGCGGCGGCGGGCTCCTACATCGGCTGCCGCATGCAGTCGACCGACACGGCCCTGGCCCAGCAGGCCACGAAGAAGGCTCTGGAAACCGGCCAGCCGCAGACCTGGCGCAATTCACGCACCGGCGCCTCGGGCCGCATCGACGTGGTCTCGTCCAGCTATGGTCCGCCCGTCGACAGCCGCAACCTGCGCTTCGCCTCGGGCGTGCAGAGCCTGCCCAGCTATGACGCCCTGGGCGGCCAGTACGCGGCCCGCAGCACGGTCAACATGCGCTCGGCGCCCTCGACCAAGGGCAAGATCGTCGGCAAGCTGGCCGCCGGTCAGGCCTTCGACGCCCTGGGCTCGGCGCCCAATGGCGGCTGGGTGCTGGTGGGCCAGAGCGGCTACGCGGTTGGCTATGTCGCCCCGGGCCTGGTGCGTCCGCTGCAGACCGTCGCCGCCTCGTGCCGGGTGATCAGCGCCTCGATCTCGACCTCGGGCCAGCGTCCGACCACCGAACGCTACAGCGCCTGCCAGGACAATCGCGGCGAGTGGCAGCTGACCCAGGCCTGAGGCCTGGTGTCATCCATCGGCGGGATTGGACGCGGCCGCCGCGGGGCCCTATCCTGATCGAGAGCCGCAGAAGGACCTCGCCGATGGATGCGGCCGTGTTTCGACAACCCCGAAGGCGCATGATCGCCATCAACAGCCCCGCCGGCCCCGGCGAGATGGCGGCGCTGGAGTTTGGCCCGCAGGACCGGGCCATCGACGTGGTCTTCGTCCACGCCAACGGCTTCAACGCCCAGACCTATAACAGTCTGCTGGCCCCGCTGGCGGCCGGTCTGCGCGTGCTGGCCATCGACCAGCGCGGCCATGGCGCCACGACCCTGGTCGCGAAAGGCGAGGGCCGTCGCTCCTGGCTCGACCTGCGCGACGATCTGGTCGCCCTGCTCAAGGTGCTGGACGGTCCGCCGGTGGTGCTGGCCGGACACTCGATGGGCGGCACGGTCAGCCTGCTGGCCGCCGCGGCTTTGCCGGGCGCGGTCAAGGGCCTGGTGCTGCTGGATCCGGTGATCATGCCGCGCCTGGTGGCGCTGTACGCCCAGGTCCCGTGGACCTCCGGCGCGCTGTGGAAGAAGATGCCGATCGCCCAGGCCGCCTCGCGCCGCCGCGCCGTCTTCGACGACCGCGAGGCGGTGGTCGCCGCCTATACGGGTCGCGGAGCCTTCAAGACCTGGCCCGAGACCATGCTGGCCGACTATGTCGATGGCGGCTTCGTCGACCGCGACGACGGCAAGGTGGAACTGGCCTGCGCCCCGGCGTGGGAGGCCTCGAACTATTCGGCCCAGGGCCATGATCCCTGGCGAGCGATCCGCAAGGTCGCCGGTCCGGTGCGGATCCTGAAGGCCGAGCGCGGCTCGACCTGCCGGGCCGACGCCAGCTTCGCCCGGCGCGGCCGCGACGTGACGATCGAGACGGTGGCCGGAACCAGCCACTTCCTGCCGATGGAGCGCCCGGACCTGGCGCGCGACGCGATCTTCGCGATGGCCGCCGGTCGCTAGGTCATTTGGACGCGGGCGTCGGGATAGCGCCGGTCTCGACGGCTTTGTTCACCCCTTCGGCGCGGTGTGCCTCCACCATCCCTGGAGGGCGCCATGGCCAGACCCGCGCACAAGCTGTTTCGGCTGATCTACCACAGCCGCCAGACGTCGAGCGTTGTCGCCGATCTCGACACCCATGTCCGCGCCATCATCCAGGTGTCGATCCGGAATAACCGAAACTTCCAGCTAAGCGGCCTGCTGCTCACGATCCAGGGCCACTTTCTGCAGGCGTTGGAAGGCCCCGAGGCGGCCGTTCGCGCCGCTTACAGCCGGATCGCCCCAGATCCGCGCCACGACCAGATCGCCATAATCTCCAGCGAAGCGGTCGAGACACGGCTGTTTCGCGAGTGGGACATGTGCGCCTGCGGCCTGACGCCGGCCGACGCGGCGATCCTCGATGTGCTCGGCCGCAAGGGGCCGTTCGATCTGGCCAGGCTGGCGCCCAAAGGCGCGGCCGACCTGCTGGCGAAGGTCGCCGAGATTCAGCGCCGGACGGTCCAGCCGACCCTGCTGGTCTAGAGCCCCAGCCCCTCCACGCCGAACGCCTTCAGTCCCGCCTGGGCCGCCGGCGTGATGGGCACCGCCTTGCGGGCGTCGAGATCGAAGGTGATGGCCACCGCTTCGGACGTGCCCCAGGCCAGGCCGGTGGCGGGGTCGATCATCCAGTGGGCCATGCGCATGGTGCGCGGGTCGGCGCCGATCAGGCCCGAGCGCAGCTCCACCCGGTCGCCGGCCTGGGGCCAGCGCAGATAGGCCAAGCGATATTCCAGCACCGCCCCGCCAAACCGCGTCGGCTTGTGGTCGGCATGCTCGACGATCACGTCGCGGAACGGGCCGATGAAGCTGCCTATGCCGTCCGACACCCGGCCGATGAACTGCTCGGCGCGCATGCGGCCAAAGACATCGCATTCGGTCGGCGACAGGGCGCCCAGACCGATCCGTTGCAGACCGAGCGCTTCAGCGCGCTCCAGGCTGGCGGTGGCCGTGAACGGCGACAGGTCGATGCTGCGGGCGCGGGCCTTTTCAGGGACCTCGACCATCAGCGCCGCGGCGCGCTCTCGCGTGATCTTCGGCCAGGGGAAGACCTCGCCCTCGCGGGGGGTGGCGTGCACGACGGTGGTCTGAAAGGTGGCGGCCAGCTCGCCGGTGGCCGAATGCACCAGCAGTTGCAGCAGCCGCGCCTCGGTGTCGCTGATCTCGATCACCCCGCCCAGCATGTGCAGGGTCGCGCCGGCATGGGCCTCGCGCAGGAAGCGGACGTGGTGTTCCTTCACCAGCAGGGTGGCGTTGGCGTAGGGCGTGAAGGCGTGGGGCAGGCCCAGCTCGGCCGCCAGCCCCGCCAGCCCCTCCATGGCGCGGACGATATAGTGGCGCACATTCATGTGCCCCATCTCGTCGCAGTCCCAGGTGTTGACGCCTCCGCGCCAGATCTCGACGCCGGGCAGGGTCTCAGCGGTCGTCATGGCGAGGTCTCGGCGGGTTGAACGGTCGTTCGAACCTAGCGGGGTTCGGCCCGTCTCCGCAATCTCGCTAGGGCTTGCGCTTGAACGTGTCGCCGACCTCGGTCGCGTCGGGGCCATCGGGTCCGGCCGCCTCGCGCGAGCGTTCGCCGGTCTTCTGGACCTTGTCCTTGCCGCCCAGGGCGGTGGCCTCGCCCAGCGGTTCGGCGGCGTTCTTCTCGCGGCCTTCGGTATTGGGATGGTGGGCCATGCTGCATCTCCTTGTGTGTAAGAAGACAACAGGAGGAACCGGGCGGGGTTCCGTCAGGCCTTACAGTCCGCGCACAGCCCGTGCGCTTCGATGGTGACCCCGGTCAGGGTGTAGCCCGCGGCGGCCCCGGCGGCGATGATCTCGGCGCTGGCCCGGGGCTCGATCTCGCGGGTCGCGCCGCAGCAGTCGCAGATCAGGAAGGCGGCGGCGTGGCCGTCGGCCTCCTTGCGGCAGGCGACATAGGCGTTGAGGCTCTCGATGCGGTGGGCGAAGCCCTGCTTTTCCAGGAAATCCAGCGCCCGATAGATGGTCGGCGGCTTGGCCTGGGGTCCATCGACGGCATAGGTCGAGATCAGGTCATAGGCCTTTACGGGCTGGCCGGCTTCCAGCAGCAGCTCCAGCACCCGGCGGCGGGGCGCGGTCAGGCGCTGCTCGGCCGCGACGCAGCGAGCCTCGGCGGCGGCCAACTCGGCCGCGAGGGCGGAGCCGGCGACGCCGTGGTGGTGGTGATCGTGATCGCAAGCGGCGTGATTGGCCATGGCCAAGAGGTAGAGGCGACGGGCGCGCCCCGCAAGCGCGAGAGCGGCGTTCCGTAAAAAGGTCCCCGAAATCGCTTCCGGGGACCCTGATCTAGTCTACTTGCCGAACAGCTTGTTCCAGCGCGGACGCTCGCGGCCCTTCCAGGCCTCGCGGTGATAGGCGTCCGAAGCGATCAACGGCACCACGGTGGTGGCTTCGGCGAACACCATCTGCTCGTGGGTGGTGTTGACCTTGCCCCAGCTGGCGGCCTCTTTCAGGGTCGAGCTGCTGCAGGCGCCGTCGCGCACGTCGGCCACGGTGATCTGGATGGCGTACTTGTGCATGTCGGCCTCGACGCCGAGGATCTCGGCGCAGACCACGGTGTCCTGGGCGAAGTTCTTGGGAACGCCGCCGCCCACCATGAACAGGCCCGTCGTGCCAGCGGCGATCTTGATGTCGGTCAGTTCGCGGAAGTCGGCGACCGCGTCGATCATCAGATAGGGCTGCTTGGCGGCGATGCGCTCCTTCTGGTGCTTGACCAGACCAAAGCCGGCCGAGCTGTCGACGAAGGCCGGGCAGAAGATCGGCACGCCCTGCTCATAGGCCGTCTGGATCAGCGAGCCGGGCTTCTTGGCGTTGCCTTCGCTGAGCCACTTGCCCATTTCCCAGATGAACTCGCGGCTGGAATAGGCGCGCGGCTCCAGGCGGTTGCAGATCTCCAGGATCGTGTGATCGCAGTTCTGGAGCTCTTCCTCGTCGATATAGGTGTCGTAGATGCGGTCGATATAGTTCTCGCGCAGCACGTTGTCGTCGACCGGGCCGGCGGCCTGATAGTGCTTGAAGCCCAGGGCCTCGAAGAAATCCATGTCGACGATCGAGGCGCCGGTGGCGACCACGGCGTCGATCATGCCGTTCTGCACCATGTCGCGATAGACGTGCATGCAGCCGCCGGCCGAGGTGGAGCCGGCCAGGATCAGCCACGGCGAGCAGGACTTGTCTTCCAGGGCCATGTTGAAGATGTCGGCGGCGCGAGCGGTGTCGCGGCTGCTGAACGACATCTTGCGCATGGCGTCGATGATCGGGCGGGCGTCGAAGGACGTGATGTCGATATGCTCGACCACGTTCTGGAGGAGCTCGGCCTTGGAATTCGGAACGGGTGCGTTCATCTCGCGGGTTTCCCTTTGGTTTGAGCGCCCGTCGTGGAAACCCCGCGGCCGGGACGGAGCGACCGGACGGCGGGAGCGGGACAGGCACCCTGTCCCGCGAAGAGTTTATCAGATGCTGCCCTGGCGTTCGACCACCAGAATGCGGGCTTCTCCGATCGGATGGGCGACATGTTCATCGCCGATCTCCGCGTAGCAAGCATCGCCAGCGTTCAGTCTTTCGACGTTTTCCACGCCGTCGTTCCGCCAGTGCATATCCACCGATCCCGACAGAACGATGAAGACTTCCGGGCCGTCATTGACGTGCCAGCGATAGGGCTGGTCGGTCCAGTGCAGGCGGACGGTGGCGCTGTCGACCGCGCCGATATCCAGCGCGCCCCAGGCCCTGTCGGCCCGGAACGTGGTCAGCCCTGGAACGAACTTCACGCCTAGCGCCTGCGGCGCTTCTTGCCGGCCGCGCCCTTGGGGCGTGAGAAGCGGACGACCTTGCGCTCTTCCGACTCAGGCTTGTGGGTCGGGATCGAGCGCTTGGCCAGGCCGTACATCGAGGCCATCGGCGCGTCCTGGACCTCGACGGTCTCGTTCTCGCCAAAGCCGTTGAAGCGGGTCGACATGGCCACGCCATAGGCGCCCAGCATGCCGATCTCGATATAGTCGCCCTCGTCCACGCTTTCCGGCAAGTAGAACGGGCCGGGCATGTGGTCGACGCTGTCGCAGGTGGGGCCATAGAAGCGGAAGGGCTTGAGGCCTTCTTCCACGACTTCACCGTTCTTGCGCAGCAGCTTGACTGGGAAGGGCCACTTCATGTGCGCCGCGTCGAACAGCGAGCCATAGGACCCGTCGTTGAGATAGAGCGCGTCGCCCTTCTTCAGCTCGACCTTGACCAGCAGCGACGAGGCTTCGGCCACCAGGGCCCGGCCGGGTTCGCACCACAGCTGGGTCGACTCGTGGACCATCATCTCGGCGAAGCCGCGGTCGATGGCGGCTAGATATTCGGACATGTCCGGCGGAACCATGCCGGGATAGATCGACGGGAAGCCGCCGCCGACGTCGACGACATCGGCCAGCACGCCAGCGCGGACCAGGGCGCGCGAGGCCTGGGCCATCGCCGCCTGATAGGCGGTGGGCCGCATGCATTGGCTGCCGACGTGGAAGCTGACGCCCATCAGGTCCTGGGTGGCGCGGCGGGCGGCCAGTAGCAGGGCCGGGGCCGCGTGCGGCTCGACGCCGAACTTGCCCGACAGGCTGTAGGCCGCGCCCTCGGCCTGCACGCCCATGCGGACGATCAGGTTGAGGTCCTTGGCGTTGCCGGTGGCGTCCTGGATCTTGGCCAGCTCTTCGTGGGTGTCGAACGAGAAGGTCCGCACGCCGTGATCGAAATAGGCGGCCGAGATCGCCACCCGGCTCTTGACCGGATGCATGAAGGCCATGCGCGAGCCCGGGGCGTGCTCGCCCACCAGCTCGATCTCGTTGAGCGACGCGACGTCGAACGACCGCACGCCGGCGTCAACCAGCTCGCGGATCACCCACGGCGAAGGGTTGGCCTTCACCGCGTAAAAGACGTCGCCTTTAAATTCTGCCTGGAACCAGCGCGCCGCTACCGACACCGCGTCCGGTCGCACGAGTGCGACGGGACGTTCCGGTGACCGCTCACGGACCAGGTCCAGGGGTTCATGGTACGTGTGCAATGCACGTAGCCCCCTGCAAGAAGTGAAACCTAGGCCGGCGTTAGCAGCGCTTATGAGGACTTCGGGTCCGCCGGAGGAGTGCGAAATAGGGGCATAGATCCCCAATGTAAAGTTCCTTTTTGAACGCGGTCCTGGGGCGAATTGATCCACGGGGCGTCACAAATAAATTGCGAATGGCGGCCAAAGCGGCGAACGCATTCCCCTAGGCCCGAAACCCCGTTAAGGATTCGCCCCGACCATGACGTCGGACCCAGTTCTCTCGATCCGCGCCGCCTCCAAGACCTTCGGGTCCCGGCGGGCGCTGGACGCCGTTTCGCTCGACGTTCGTCGTGGCGAGATGATCGCGCTCATCGGCCCTTCGGGCTCGGGCAAATCCACGCTTCTGCGCTCGATCGATGGTCTTCAGACCATTGATGAGGGGGAGGGGCTGATCACGGCCTTCAGCGGTCCCGTCCAGGCCAGGGGCAAGGTCAGCGACCAGGTCCGCAAGGCCCGGGTGCGCATCGGCTTCATCGCCCAGCAATTCAACCTGGTCGGCCGGCTGTCGCTGTTCAGCAATGTGGCCTTGGGTTCGCTGGGCCGCATCCCGTTCTGGCGCGGCGTGTTCGGCGCCTGGCCCGACGAGACCAAGACCGCGACCATGGCCGCCCTGCACCGGGTGGGCGTGTCCGACTACGCCGCCCAGCGCGCCAACACCCTGTCGGGCGGCCAGCAGCAGCGCGGCGCCATCGCCCGGGCCCTGGTCCAGAAGGCCAAGATCATCCTGGCCGACGAGCCTGTGGCGTCGCTCGACCCCGTCTCGGCCCGCAAGGTCATGGAGATCCTGCGCGACCTCAACAAATCCGACGGCCTGACCGTGGTCGTCACCCTGCACCAGGTGGACTACGCCCTGCGCTATTGCGACCGGGTCGTGGCCCTGAAGGCCGGCAAGAAGGTCTATGACGGCCCGGCCGACGGCCTGAAACGCGAACAACTCATCGACATCTACGGCCCGGAATTCGAGGACGTATTCTGGGAAGGAGCTCCGCAATGATCCGCCGCAGCCTGTTCATCGCCGCCGCAGCCGCCATGGCCCTGTCGGCCTGCTCACCCAAGCCCGCCGCCGAGGGACCCAAGGACACCATCGTGTTCTCGATCCTGTCGACGGAGTCGGCCCAGAACATGGAGAGCTACTGGAAGCCCATCCTGGCCGACATGGAAAAGCAGACCGGCCTGAAGGTGAAGCCGTTCTTCTCGTCCAACTATTCGTCGCTGATCGTGGCCATGGGCGCCGACCAGACCGATGTGGGCTGGTTCTCCAACCAGTCGGGCCTGGAGGCGGTGCGCCGCTCGGGCGGCGAGGTCTTCGCCCGCACCTTCGATCCGTCGGGCACCGATGGCTACAAGTCGGTGATCATCGTGCCGGCCGACAGCAAGCTGACCCTGGCCGACCTGCTCAAGTGCGACAAGACGCTGAACTTCGGCATTGGCGACAAGAAGTCGACCTCCGGCACCCTGGCGCCGATGACCTATGTGTTCATCCCGGCCGGCAAGAAGCCCGACGCCTGCTTCAAGACCGTGCTCAGCGCCAGCCATGACGCCAACCTGTTCGCAGTGGCCAACAAGAAGCTGGATGCGGCGACCAACAACACCACGGCCCTGCGCCTGAACGACAATCGCGGCGGCGCTCAATCCAACAAGGTCAAGGTGATCTGGGAATCGCCGACCCTGCCGGAAGATCCGATCGTCTGGCGCAAGAAGCTGGATCCGGTGACCAAGGAAAAGGTTCGCCAGTTCTTCCTGACCTATGGCCAGGGCGACACGCCGGAAGCGGCCCAGCAGCGCGCCAATCTGGCCAAGCTGTCGATGGGCGGCTTCCTGGCCGCTGACGACACCCACCTGCTGGTGGTGCGCGAAATGGAAGCCCTGGAGCAGTTTGGCCTGGCCAAGGAAACCGGCGACGCCGCCAAGATCGCCGCCGCCCAGAAAAACCTCGACGACATCAAGGCCGAGCGTCTCGCCGCCGAGGGCAAGGCCGGCCTGCCCGCGCCGGCCAACTGAGCCTGTCCATGAGCAGCGACACCATCCCCCAGCCGCCGAGGAAGTCGGCCTCGGCCCTGGCCTTCGACATCCTGCTGTGGGGTGGGGTGATCGGCCTGCTGATCGTCAGCTTCAGGCCCGCCGAGATCGACAAGTTCCCGCAGCTGTTCACCGAAGCGGGCCGCATGCGCGAGTTCGCCACCGGCTTCTTCGCGCCGTTCGGCGACCCAAAGCTGTTCATGGAAATGGACTGGCCGACCTATGTCGGCAAGATGTGGCAGACCATCCAGATGGCGCTGTGGGGCACGGCCCTGGCCATCATCGTCGCCATCCCGCTGGGCCTGCTGGGCGCCAAGAACATCACGCCGGTGTGGATCCAGCAGCCTGTCCGTCGCCTGCTGGACCTGATCCGCTCGCTGCCCGACCTCGTCGTCGCCCTGATCTTCATCACCGCCGTGGGCCTTGGCCCCTTCGCCGGGGTCATGGCCCTGATGTTCAACACCGGCGGCGTGCTGGCCAAGCTGTTCGCCGAGGCGGTCGAGTCGATCGACAAGGGCCCGGTCGAGGGCGTGCGCGCCACCGGCGCCGTACCGCTGCAGGAAATCGTCTGGGGCGTGATCCCCCAGGTGGCCCCGCTGTGGACCAGCTACGCCCTGTACCGCTTCGAGTCGTCCAGCCGCTCGGCCACCGTGCTGGGCCTGATCGGCGCGGGTGGCATCGGCCAGGTGCTGCTCGAATCGGTCAACGGCTTTCAGTACGACCAGACCGGCTGCATCGTGCTGGTGATCGTGGTGGCGGTGTCGATGATCGACCTGCTGTCGCAGATCATCCGCAGCCGTTTGCTCTGACGGCGGCCGATAAGGCGTCAAATCCGTCCAGGATCAAGGAACCTCGTCGTCGCCCTATGGGCCGCGGCGATTTCTTTTGTATAGTGGGCTCACGGTTCGCCCTCGCCGCGTCAAGGAAGTCAGGGTCGCGGTCGCCGTCCGGCGCCGTGCCATTGACCCCATAGGGCCATGATCCTCCTCGCGCTCGCCGTCGTGTTCCTCCTCGTTCTGTTGAACGGGGTTTTCTCCATGTCTGAACTGGCGGTGGTTTCCGCCCGGCGGGCCCGGCTCCAGACCTTCGCCGATCGCGGCGACAAGGGCGCCAAGCTGGCCCTCGCCATGGCCGAGCATCCGACCCGGTTCCTGTCGGCCGTGCAGGTTGGCATCACCCTGATCGGCATCCTGGCCGGCGCCTATGGCCAGGCCACCATCGCCGGGGCCCTGGACCTGTGGCTCGAACCCATGCCGGTGATCGGGCCCCATTCGGAGGCTATCGCCACCATCGTGGTGGTCATCGGCCTGACCTATGTGTCGGTCATTCTCGGTGAGCTGGTGCCCAAGCGTCTGGCCCTGCTGTTCCCCGACGCCATCGCCCGCCGCATGGCGCCTTTCCTGGCGATCGTGGCCACGGTGCTGCGCCCGTTCGTCACCGTGTTGACCCTCTCGACCGCCGCCATCCTCAAGCTGATGGGCGTGCGCGACGAGCGCACCAATGACATGACCGCCGAGGAGGTCGAGACCGTCCTGGCCGAAGGCGCCGATGCGGGCCTGATCGAGCCGGAAGAGCGCTCGATGATCCAGGAAGTGCTGCGTCTGGGCGACCGCCCCGTGCGCGTCGCCATGACCCCGCGCCGCGACCTGTTCTGGATATCCCTGGCCGATACGCCCGAAGAGATCCTGGCCGAGATCCGCAGCTGCCGCTATTCGCGCATCGTGGTCGCCACCGATGACGACCTGGACGGCGATATCGGCGTGGTCCTGAAAAAGGACCTGCTGGACGCGGCCCTGGCGGGCGGTCCGATCGACGTCCTGGCCCATGTGCAGCAGCCCATCGCCATTCCCGAGACCATGTCGCTCCTGCGCGCCATGGCCCTGTTCAAGCAGACCCCGCTGCACATGGCCCTGGTGGTCGACGAGTTCGGTTCGGTCCAGGGGGTGATCACCCCCATCGACCTGCTGGAAATGATCGCCGGCGACTTCCCCGAGAGCCATGACGACACCGAGACCCGCATCCTGCGCCGCGAGGACGGCACCTGGCTGGTCGACGCCCGCCTCGACATCCAGGAGCTCAACGACGCCCTGGGCGAATCTTTCGAGGCCGAGGGCGGCTATCACACCGTGGCCGGCCTGATCCTAGACCGCCTGGGCCGCATCCCCCGCGAGGGCGAGATCGTCGAGCTGGGCGGCTTCGACGTCGAGATCGTCGACATGGACGGGTCGCGCATCGACAAGGTGATCCTCAAGCCGTGCCTGCGGCGCAAGGGCGACGGGGAGTAGGCGCCCCAAGCGGCCGGTCCGCCTGGAGGGTTGCTCCCTAGACGCGCGCCCGGCGAAGAATGGTGGTGAAAAGCGCCTCGGCGCTGATCGGCTTGCCCACGAAGTCGTTCATGCCCGCGGACAGGCACTCGGCGATTTCCTCGCTCGAGGCATTGGCCGTGACCGCCACAATGGGAACAGCGCCCCGCTCGCCGCCGAGCGCTCGAATGCGCCGGGTCGCCGCGAGCCCGTCGAGACGAGGCATGTGGACGTCCATCAGGACCAGATCGAATCGCCCGCAGGCCACCGCCTTCACCGCCGCCTCGCCATCCTCCGCGAACTCGTAGCGCAGCCCCGCTTCGTCCAGCAGGATGGCGATCACACGCCGGTTGAGGGGGTGGTCCTCCGCCACCAGGATCAGGGGATCGAAGTTGGCGGCGAGCAGCGGATCGTTGTGGCGCGCGTCCGGATCGGTTGGAGCGACGGCCGAGGCGATGGGCAGGGTGACCTCGACCTGCAGGATCGCGCCGCCCCCCGGCGCGGCCTCGGCCCATATTCGGCCGCCCATCAGGGTGATCAGCTCGCGGCAGATCGCCAGGCCCAGGCCTGTTCCGCCATGGCGTCGCGTCGTGGTGGCGTCCGCCTGGACGAAGGGTTCGAAAAGCCGCTCGCGCTGGTGCGGCTTGATCCCCGGACCGCTGTCGACCACCGAAAAGACCAGTCGGCCCGGCTCGGGACCGCCGATCGCCGCGAGGTGAACGGCGCCGCGAGTGGTGAACTTGATCGCGTTGCTGATCAGATTGGACAGGACCTGACGCAACCGCTTGGCGTCGCCGACCACGAGGTCGGGAAGATTGGTGATTTCCGTGGTCAGTTGCAGGCCCTTGGCCTCCGCCGCGAAACGCCAGATGTCGGCGACCGCCGTCACCGTCTCAAGGGGCGAGATCGGCGCCAGGTCCAGCACGAGGGCGCCAGCCTCGACCCGCGCCAGGTCGAGAACCTCGTTCAGGATCGACAGCAACCCCTCGCCGGACGACTTGATCAACTTGACCAGTTCCAGGTCCTGCGGCGGCAAGGGGCGTTTGGACAGGGCGTCGGCCACGGCCAGCACGCCGTTGAGCGGCGTCCTGAGCTCGTGGCTCATGGTCGCCATGAACCGTGACTTGGCCTGATTGGCGTGTTCGGCGATCCGCAGGGCGCTCTGGGCCTCTCGTGTCAGCTTCTGCTGGGCCTGCTTGCGCTCGGCCAGATCTCGTCCCAGCGCGCGGAGCTCGTGAACCTGTCCCTGCAGTCGGTCGTTGGCCATCGTCAACGCCGCCTCGACCTGGAGTCGGTCGCGGATGTCGCGGCAGATGCCGATGAACTTCACCGCGCCGCCGATCATCGCCTCGCCGACCGACAGTTCGATCGGCGTCGACACGCCCCCGCGCGTCATCAGGTTCAGCGGCCGGGGGCCGACATTGAGGATGCCGCTCTGGCCGGTCCTCAGATAGCGCGCCAGCCGGGCCTGATGACCTTGCCCGTCGGCCGCGCCCATCAGCACGGTCAGGGGTTGCCCGATCAGCAACTCGACCGGCCATTCGGTCAAGGTGGTGGCGGCCCGGTTGGCGTTTTCGATGACGCCGTCGGTGCTGATCACCAGGATGGCGTCGGCGGCGTTGTCCAGGATGGCGTTCAGGCGCTCTTCGGCGTCGGTGTTCGGCGTGGGAGCCTCGTCGGCCCTGGCGATCACCATCACGGCCCCGGAACACCCGGTCGCGTCCATCCGCGGCAGCGCCGACACGACAGCGCCGCGGGCGCCGCCGTCTGGTTCGACGCGGGCCCGACTGGCCTGTCCGGCCAAGACCCCGGCGGTGAGTGTCTCGGCTTCGCAAGCCGTCAGTCCGACCTGGTGGCGCAGAAACGACACGATGTCCTGGCCCAGAGGGGGCGGTTGCGCGTCAAGCCCCGCCAGACCGGTGATCAGCCGTAAGGCGTTGATTTCCAGAGTGATGCACTCACCCCCCTGTATCAGCGCGTCCTGAACAGGATTGGAATGAGCCTTGCCCTTCGACCGGGGCGTTTTGGTTGACATCAGTTCCTCGAATCGTCGTTCGACGAAATCCTGACATGACGCTGACGGGCGCGGCTCATCCCTTTGGCTAGGCGGCGGGTCGGAAATTGAGGTGGGACAAGGCGCGGCCTCAGAATTCCGTCGATCCTAGCCAGAGGGCTAGGTGACGCCGCCTGATAAAATCCATAACTGATGTGTGGTTATTGGCGTCGGCCAGCGTGATATGTTTCAGGACAGGTCTAAGGACATGAGGGTCGCGGTCGTGAGCCCCGAACCCCAGCGGCTGGCGATGCTGCAGGAGATGGTATCGAAGGCGCTCGATGCCGAGACGACCAGCGTGGCGTCCGGAGCCGGGCTCTCGCGGAGCCAGTGCCTGGATCTGCTGGTCGTGGACCTCGGCGCCGAGGCCGATCCGCTGGAGGTTTTCGCGGATGTCGCTCACGTCAAGGCTCACCGGCGGGTGCTGTTCGGGCCGCGATGCGATCTTGCCCTCGCGCGGCTGGCCTATGGTCGGCGCTTCAGCGGCCTGATCGCCGAGGACGACAGCCTGGAGATGCGCCTGGCGATTCTGCGTCTGGTCGTCGCGGGCGGCGAATATTTTCCATGGATCAAGAGAACCGAGCCGGCCATCGCCGAACGTCCCTCGGTCGAGCGCCTTTCAAAGCGCCAGCGCGAGGTGCTGGCCCACCTGCAGAGCGGAAAGACCAACAAGCAGATCGCGCAGGCGCTCGGGATCTCCCTGGCCACCGTGAAGCTGCACGTTCAGGGTATTCTGGGCGAGGCCGGCGCTCGCAACCGCACCGAGGCGGTGGTCCGGTTCGGCGGCCTTGGAAATCGCTAGGCGAGGGGGCCCGCCAGACCGAAGCCCGAGCCAGGACGGGCATGATTTTCCTTAGGCCGCCGTCCGTCCGCGCAGCCGCGCCAGCCGCCGCAGCCGCCGCCAGAAGCGGGTCTTTTCCGGCTCGGGATAGGGCTGCAGGTTGCGGAAGAACTCCTCGGCGCAGGCGCGCCACGAGAAGCCCTCGGCGAACTTGCGGACCACGGTCTTGTCCAGGTCCAGGCACGCCAGGCAGGCTTCCTTCAGCCCGTCGGTCTGGCCCGGCGCCAGGCAGCCGGCGTTGGAACCGGGGATGATGTCGATGGGGCCGGGGGCCGAGAAGGCGGCGACGGGCACGCCGGCGGCCATGGCCTCCAGGATCACCAGGCCGAAGGTGTCGGTCAGGGAGGGGAAGCAGAACACGTCGGCGCAGCCGAAATAGCGGCCCAGCTCCTCGCCGAACTTGGCGCCCAGGAACTTCACCTCGGGATATTTCTCGGTCAGCTCCTCGCGCTGCGGGCCGTCGCCGATCACCACCTTGGTGCCGGGCAGGTCCAGGCAGGCGAAGGCCTCGATGTTCTTCTCGACGGCCACGCGGCCGACATTGAGGAAGATCGGGCGCGGCAGGCCCGCGAACAGGTCCGGCTCGCCGGGCGCGCGGGGCTTGAAGATGTCGGTGTCGACGCCCCGCGACCAGGGCGAGAGGTTGCGGAAACCGTGCTTGGCCAGCTCGTCGCGCATGGTGGGCGTGGCCACCATCAGGCGGCCAGACGGCTTATGGAACCAGCGCATATAGGTGTAGCCGGCGGCCAGCGGCAAAGGCAGGCGGGCCGAGACATATTCCGGAAACTTGGTGTGATAGCTGGTCGTGAACGGTAGCTTCCACTCCAGGCAGATGCGGCGGGCGGCCAGGCCGATCGGACCCTCGGTGGCGATATGGATCGCCTCGGGCTCGAACGACTTGAAGCGGTCCTGAACGGGCTCATAGGCGCCGATCGCCAGCTTGATTTCCGGATAGGTCGGCAGCGGGAAGGTCGGGAACTGGTCGGGGCTGACGACGTCGACCTCGTGGCCCATGGCGCGCAGTTCTTCGACCACCCGGGTCAGGGTGCGAACCACGCCATTGACTTGAGGTTCCCAGGCGTCTGTGGCGAGAAGGATCCGCATCAGGCGGCGGCAGGCTCCGGCAGGGGCTCTTTAACGGGCGCGGCGAGCTTGCGGTCGATCACCGACCACGAGCGCAGCTTGGCCCATTCGAGGATTTCGAGTTGACCGTCGGCATGTTCGACGAGGGCGGTGCAGCTTTCCACCCAGTCACCATCGTTGACATAGGTGATTCCGTCTATGTCGCGCATCTCGGCCTTGTGAATGTGTCCGCAGATCACGCCGTCGACCCCCCGGCGGCGGGCCTCGTCGGCCACGGCGGCCTCGAAGTTCTCGATGAAATGCAACGCGTTCTTCACCTTGACCTTCAGATAGGCCGAGAAACTCCAGTAGCCGAAACCCATGCGTCGCCGGGCGCGATTGAGCAAGGTGTTCAGCATCAGGATGGTTCTATAGGACCAATCGCCGAGGAAGGCGAGCCACCTGGCGTGCTGCACAACGCCGTCGAATTCGTCCCCGTGAACGACCAGATAGCGCTTGCCGTCGGCGGCTTCGTGGATCACGTCGCGGACCACCACCACGCCTCCGAAATGGGTGCCGCAGAAATCGCGCACGCCGTCGTCGTGATTGCCGGGGATGTAGATGACCTCGGTGCCCTTGCGGGCCAGACGCAGGATCTTCTGGACCACGTCATTGTGGCTCTGGGGCCAGTGCCAGCCGCCGCGCAGCTTCCAGCCGTCGATGATGTCGCCCACCAGATACAGCTTGTCGCATTCGACATGGCGAATGAAGTCCAGCAGCAGCTCGGCCTGGCAGCCGCGCGTGCCCAGGTGCAGGTCGCTGATGAAAATGCTGCGATAGTGGCGGACGGCGGATTCGGCGCTCATTCGGGCCCCCGGTTGCTGCGCCTGGTCGATCCGCCCCCGGATTGGTCGCGACCCTCGGCGAGTTCTCCGGCGATTAAGCTGATTGCATGTCGCTTTGATGAAACCCGGCCGGCACCTTCAGCCTTCGCTAACCTTTGGCTTGACGCTAGGTAAGCCTCGAAAACGGGCGCCAGCACCCGTCTGACGACAGGCGGAGGGGGCGGCGGGCGCCGCCATGCCGCGCCTCGCGTCGCAAGGCGGCGAACGACTGTTGCGGTGCAGCATGGCCCGCACTAGATCAGGACCATGGATGCCGCCCGCCTCGCCAAGGACACCCCGAAATCGTTGAAGACGCGGGCGCGGATTCTCGATTGCGCGATGAAGCTGATCGCCCAGATCGGCTATCACGCCGCCACCAATCCGGTGATCGCCGATGCGGCGGGCCTGACCCGGGGGGCGATGCTGTATCATTTCCCCACCCGCGAGGCCCTGGTCGAGGCCGCCGTGGCCCATGTCCAGGCCGAGCGCTCGGCCCTGTTCCGGGCCGCCGCCGACACCCTGCCGCCGGGCGCCGATGTCACCGAGCACGCCATCGACAGCTACTGGGACCTGCTGCACAGCGTGCCCTTCATGGCTTTCGCCGAGCTGGAAGCGGCCGGTCGCACCGATCCGGCCATCCAGGCCCTGCTGGCCCCGGCCCAGGCCGAGTTCGACCGCGCCCAGGCCGGCGACCATTTCCTGAAGATCCTGCACGCCGGCGCCGGTCCGCGCTTCCAGGCCAGCCGCGACCTCGCCCGCTTCATGCTGGAAGGCCTGGCCCGCTCGACCCTGACCTATGACAGCGATGGTCGGAAGGAGCGCCTGCTGGCGGTGATCAAGCGGGCCACCCACATGCTGAACCGCAAGGGCGACATCCAGGATCTCTGGCCCGACTGAGCCTAGAGTATTTTCCGTCCTGACTGCGTCAGTCCGGAGCTCTAGTTCTTTGTTTTAACGCATTGTCTTCACGCGAACCGGAAGCCACTTCGCTCGAAAATGCTCTAGTAGGCGTTTTCGGCCATCAGCAGGTGCGGCGCGGTCAGCAGCAGGATCCGCAGGTCGCCCGCCAGGGACCATGTCTCGATATAGGTGATGTCGGCCCTGACGCGCTGGGCCATCGACTCGATCGTGTCGGTGCCGCCGCGCAGTCCCTGGATCTGGGCCAGACCCGTCAGACCCGGCCGCGTCCGGTAGCGCAAGGCATAGCCGGGGATCAGCCCGCCATAGTGCTCGTCATGGGCCCGGGCATGGGGGCGGGGCCCGACCAGTGACATGTCGCCCTTGAGGACGTTCAGGAGCTGGGGCAACTCGTCGATGCTGGTCTTGCGAATAAAGCGCCCTACGCGGGTGATCCGGTCATCGGCGCGCGTGGCTTGCACGACGGTCTCGCCGTCCTCCTCGCAGCGCATGGAGCGGAACTTGTAGATCGTGAACAGGCGACCGCCCAGGCCGCCGCGGGTCTGCCGAAACAGCACCGGACCGGGTGACTCCAGGCGGATCAGCAGGGCCACCAGCAACAGCGACGGCGCGAAGAACACCAGCATGGCCAGGGTCGCGATGACGTCGAACATGCGCTTGGCCGGATCCCACGCGACGCGAGGCATCAGGTCCGCCGCGTGCGCGAGATCCGCCCGCGGACGAGAAACTACACCAGTCATCGGTCCCCACCGCATTCTCATCACGGGAAAGGCGCGCTGGATCTGGGCGCGCCGTCGCCGGTTCGCAGCCTGGGCCTCGAGCGCGACGCCGTATGTGACGGGAGTCACAGTCGTCGCCATATCATCGTATCGCGTCCGCGCCGATCCGCCGCCCCCCTGAAATGGGGGCTCACTGAGTCTGGAGCCTAGGCCTTCAGCGCCCTTGGCAGCACGTCGGCGAAGATATCGAGCTCCGCCGGACTGGCCGTGCCGACCCGGATCCAGGTCGGATGAGCCGGGCTGTCAAAGACCCGAACCTCGACGCCCATCGCGGCCAGGGTCTTCTGGAACGCCAGGTTCGGCTTGCCGGTGTCGACGAACACATAGGTGCCAAAGGAGGGCATGTAGCCCAGGCCATTGGCCTTGCAGATCGCGTAGATCTTGGCCCGGCAACCTTCGAGATAGGTCTTTGCGCCGGCCAGATAGGCCGGGTCGCCATAGCAGGCCGCCGCGGCGGCCAGACCCGGGCGGCCCTTGTGCGTCGGGATCATCCCCTTGAGGGTCTTGACCCGATCAGGCCGGGCGACGACGAAGCCCACACGCAGGCCGGCCATGCCATAGACCTTGGAAAAGGTGCGGGCGACGACCACGTCGTGGCCGGCCCGGGCCAGGTCCATCATCGAGTTGCGGACGGGATCGGGGCTGATCTCGATATAGGCCTCGTCGACGATCACCGGGCAGGTCTTCGCCATTTCGATGCAGAAGGCGCGCAAGAGCTCGGCGTCCAGCAGCAGGCCCGTGGGATTGTTGGGATTGCAGATATAGACCGCCCCCGCGCCCACGGCCCTGGCGCGGGCGGCCAGGGCGGGAAGATCGATCTGATTGTCGGCGGCCAGCGGAACCCAGTCCAGCCTGGCGCCCTGGCGCTCGGCATAGAGCAGGGGCGTGGCGTAGGTCGGCTGCGGCGCGACGATCGGGCCGACCTTGGCGAAGGCGGTCGACAGCAGCGACAACGCCTCCAGCGAGCCGTTGCACAGGCCCACCTGCTCGGGCCGCACCTGGTCATGCCTGGCGATCAACTCGACCAGCGGCGGCTCCAGCGACCAGGCGTAGTAGGGCGTTTCTTCCAGAGCCTTTACGGCGGCCTGACGCGCGGCGGGGCTCGGACCGAACGGATTTTCGGTGACGCCCAGATGGGCGCGGATGGCCGGTGGCGGGACGGCGGCGTTTTCAGCGGCGGCCAGGCCCGGCGCAAGGGCCGCGCCGCCGATCAACAGGCCAAAGGCTTCTCTGCGTGTGGCGTCCATGGTCGCTCTCCGATTTCGCCCGCTATTGGAGCGCGATCGGTGACGGTATCAAGACGCCCGTCACGCGGTGGTTATGGGCAGGGCCGTGGTGAACTTGATCTGCTCCATGGCGAAGCTGGACGACACGTCGGTGAGCGGAGCGGTGGCGATCAGGCGCTTGTAGAAACGGTCATAGGCGGCGATGTCGCGGACCACGACCTTGAGCAGGTAATCGACTTCACCGCTCATCCGGTAGAACTCGACCACTTCGGGCAGAGCGCGCGCGCCGGCGGCGAAGGCGGTCAGCCAGGCCTCGTCATGGCGGCCGGTCTTCACCGCCACGAATACCGTCAGCGATAGGTCCAGCGCGTCTCGATCCAGCAGGGCGACGCGGGCGGTGATCACCCCGGCGTCCTGAAGCCGCTTGATCCGCTTCCAGCACGGCGTCTGGGTCAAACCCACGCGCTCGGCCAGTTCGGCGATCGGGACGGTGGAGTCTTCCTGCAGGATCGCCAGTAGCCTGCGATCGATGTGATCGAGATCAATCATCTTCGTTTCCGGCTCATTCGAGAATGAAATTCTCCATACGGCGAAAGGCGCGGCGCATCCAGTAATGTCATTCTCCGGTTCAGCGCCATTCTTGGAGACCTGACGACAAATCGGGGATTCTGATGCTGAAGCCGTTCACGCGCCATCCGGAAGCTGTTGGCGAGACCTATGGCCAGCACATGGGCATGGCCTGGAGCTTTGGCTTCACCCTGGTCGGCGCGGGCCTGGCCTGTCTGATCCATGGCCTGCTGCCCTTCGCCTTCGAGCACACCGGCAGCAACATGGTTCGTCGCCTCAACGAGCGCCTGGGCCGTCGCCGCGCCCTCGCCGACAAGGGGCGCGGCCTCGACGCGGCCACCGTCCAGGGATGAACGCCGTCGTCGCCAGATTTGGCGCCGTTCGTTTCAAGGCGAGCAAGCTGTGGCCGGGCCTGATCGCCGGCCTGGCGATCGCCCTGTTGGCCAGACCGCTAGCCCACCTGCTGCATGCGCCGGCTCCCTTGCTGGCGGTCGTGCTCGGCATGGGCCTGGGCGCCCTGGGCCTGGGCGCCAGGCTGGCGGCCGGTCTCGATATCTGGGCCAAGCCCGGCCTGCGCCTGGGCGTCGCCCTGATGGGCGCGCAAATCACCTGGAGCGAGTTCGCCCTGCTGGGCGGGCCGGCGATCCTGGCCAGCGGCGCGGTCGTGCTGGGCGGTCTCACCGTCGGCGCCGGGGTCGGCATGGCCCTGGGTCTGCCCCTGGCCGAGGCCCTGATCGCCGCGGCCGCCTGTTCGATCTGCGGCGCCTCGGCCGCTCTGGCCGCCGCGCAGGCCGCGCCGGCCAGTCCGGCCAACCAGCGCACGACGGCCCTGGTGATCATCGGGGTCAACCTGCTGTCGACCGCGGCCATGCTGGCTTATCCACCGATCGCCCACGCCCTGGGCTTCACGGCGCATCAGGCCGGCGTGTTCTTCGGCCTCTCGATCCATGACGTCGCCCAGGTGGCCGGCGCGGGCTCGTCGGTTTCGCCGGACGCCGCCAGCGCCGCGGCCCTGGCCAAGCTGGCCCGCATCGTCTGGCTTGGCCCGGCGGTGGTGCTGATCGGCGTGCTGCTGAGCCGCACCCAGGATGGTTGCGGCAAGACCGGCTTCAAGGGGCCTCCGCTGTTCGTCCTGGGCTTCGCCGCCCTGGCCGCCCTGCGCGGTCTTGGCCTGTTGCCCGAGGCGCTGGTCACCGTTCTGGCGACGACCTCGAGCTTTCTGCTGCTGGCTGGCGTCGGCGCCATCTCGGCCAAGCTGGGACCGGCCGCCCTGTTGCAGGTCAAGCCGAAGCTGGCCGCGGCCCTGGGCCTCTCCACCCTGGCGGTGGCGGGCCTGTCCTATGGGCTGACGCGGGCGTTCTTCTAGACCCACCGCTTCGCCTCCATCGCGCCTCGGGGCGAAATTGCGGACAATTCAGGCCTGAACGCCCCGATGTCGGACCGTCGGGTCGATCCCGACGACGAAGTTCGGCAGGAAATGCCCCGGCCGATCGCGCACGTCTTGGCGAAACACGCCGCCCAGCCCATGGTCGCGGCGGAAGACCAAGTCGGAGGGAATAACCTTGAGTTTCTGGACGCGGCGCAAGTCGATCGACGCCATCGCGGCGGGCCATGATGGCCATCAATTGAAGAAGACCCTGAGCTGGCCGCACCTGGTGGCCCTGGGCGTCGGCGCCATTGTCGGCACCGGCATCTACACCCTGACCGGCATCGGCGCCGGCCTGGCCGGTCCCGGCGTGATCCTGTCGTTCCTGATCGCCGGCGCGGTCTGCGCCTGCGCCGCGCTCTGCTACGCCGAACTGTCGACCATGATCCCCGCCTCGGGCAGCGCCTATACCTACAGCTATGTCGCCATGGGCGAGCCGGTGGCCTGGTTCGTGGGCTGGAGCCTGATCCTTGAATACACCCTGGTCTGCGCGGCCGTGGCCGTCGGCTGGTCGGCGCACGCCACCGGCCTGTTCCGGATGATCGGCACGCCCGAGGCCCTGCTGGCCGGCCCGCACATGGGCGGTCTGGTCAATCTGCCCGCCGTGATCATCTCCTTCGCCGTCGCCGGCCTGCTGGCCCTTGGCACCAAGGAAAGCGCCACGGTCAACATGGTGCTGGTGGCCATCAAGATCATCGCCCTGGCCGTGTTTGTCGTGCTGTGCATCCCGGCCTTCGACGCCAGCCACTTCACGCCGTTCATGCCCCAGGGTTTCGCCGCCACGCCGGACGCCGCCGGGATCAAGGTGGGGGTCATGGCCGCCGCCAGCCTCATCTTCTTCGCCTTCTACGGCTTTGACGCGGTCTCGACCGCCGCCGAAGAGACCAAGAACCCCAAGCGCGACCTGACCATCGGCATCGTCGGTTCGATGGCCGTCTGCACCGTGATCTACATGGTGGTCGCCGCCGTCTCGATCGGCGCCTCGCGCACCGAGGTGTTCTCGAAGAGCGAAGCGCCGCTGGTCTTCATCCTTGAGAGCCTGCAGCATCCCAGGATCGCCCAGCTGGTGGCCCTGGCCGCCGTGGTCGCCCTGCCGACCGTGATCCTGGCCTTCATGTATGGCCAGAGCCGGATCTTCTTCGTGATGGCCCGCGACGGCCTGCTGCCCAAGAGCCTGGCCAGGGTCAACGCCAGGACCGGCACCCCCGTGCTGATGACCCTGCTGACGGGGGCCCTGTCGGCCCTGATCTCGGGCTGGCTGTCGCTGAAGGACATCGCCGAGCTGGCCAATGCCGGCACCCTGGCGGCCTTCATCGCCGTGGGTCTCTCGGTGATCATCCTGCGGGTGCGGGATCCGGGCCGTCAGCGGGTGTTCTCGACCCCCATCTGGCCGGTCGTGGCCTCGGGCGCGATCCTGGGCTGCTTGTACCTGTTCTCCAGCCTGCCGACCAAGACCCAGCTCTACTTCCTCTACGCCCACTGCATCGGCGTGGTGGTCTATGTGGCGTTCGGCATGCGCAACAGCCTGTTGGCGCGCGCCGAGCGGACGTAGCGGCAAGGCGATTTTGGGCCGGCGTTTCGCGCGCCGGCCCTTCCATTCCTGAGCTTGGCGGCTACAGTCCGCGTCAAAACAAGTGTTTGACGCAGGAAGAAACGCCATGGCCCTTGATCTCGAAACCCGCGACCAGCTGATCGACATGGTCGCCCGCTTCGTCGCCGAGCGCCTGCGACCCATCGAGGCCAAGGTGGCCGAGGACGACGCGGTTCCCCAGGACGTCATCGACGAGATGAAGAGCCTGGGCCTGTTTGGCCTGTCGATCCCCGAGGAATTCGGCGGGCTGGGCCTGAACATGGAAGAAGAGTGCCTGGTCGGCGTCGAGCTGGGCCGAACCTCTCCGGCCTTCCGTTCGGTGTTTGGCACCAATGTCGGCATCGGCAGCCAGGGGCTGGTGATGTTCGGCACGGACGAACAGAAGGCCAAGTGGCTGCCGGGCGTCGCCTCGGGCGAGATCATCACCAGCTTCGCCCTGACCGAGCCGGAGGCTGGTTCCGACAGCGCCTCGGTGCGCACCTTGGCCGTTCGCGATGGCGACGACTATGTGCTCAACGGCTCCAAGCGCTACATCACAAATGCCGGCAAGGCCTCGCTGTTCACGGTGATGGCGCGGACCAATCCCGACTCCAAGGGCGGGTCGGGCGTCTCGGCCTTTCTGGTTCCTGGCGGCCTGCCGGGCCTTGTCATCGGCAAGCCGGAAAAGAAGATGGGCCAGCAGGGCGCCCATATCCACGACGTCACCTTCGACAATGTCCGCGTGCCGGCCTGGAACAGGCTGGGCGAGGAGGGCGAGGGCTTCAAGGTCGCCATGCAGGTGCTGGATCGCGGCCGCCTGCACATCGCCGCCGTCTGCGTGGGCGTTGCCGAGCGGCTGATCAAGGACTGCGTGGCCTATGCCGGCGAGCGCAAGCAGTTCGGCCAGGCGATCTCGAATTTCCAGCTGGTCCAGGCCATGATCGCCGACAGCAAGACCGAGGCCCTGGCCGCCAGGGCCCTGGTCATGGAGACCGCCCGCAAGCGCGACGCGGGGCAGGGCGTGACCCTGGAAGCGGCGGCCAGCAAGCTGTTCGCCTCGGAGATGGTTGGCCGGGTCGCCGACCGGGCGGTGCAGATCTTTGGCGGCGCCGGCTATGTCGCCGACTACGGCATCGAGCGTCTGTATCGCGACGTGCGGATTTTCCGGATTTACGAAGGCACCAGCCAGATCCAGCAGGTCGTGATCGCCCGCGAGACCATGAAACAGGGCGGATAGCCGCGTTCGGCGAACTGCGACCTTTTGGCGAATGCGGCGAGATGACGCGCCGCACGCGTGAATATTTAATGCCGCATTAAGCATGAAGGCAGAGGGTTCCGCCAGGTAACTTAACCCCGGACGGACCAACGCCAATGAGCCAGGATCATGATGTAGCCGACCGCGTGGCGTTCATGGGGCTGGACGATCGCGCCCGGCAGGCGCTGCGCGATCTGCGACCGCTCATTCGCAAGGAAATCGGCCCCGCGCTTTCCGCCTTTTACGGCAAGGTCAAGACGACGCCGGAGACCAGCAAGTTCTTCAGGGACGAGCGGCACATGGACGCCGCCAGCAGTCGCCAGGCGGCGCACTGGGATGTGATCGCCCAGGCCGAGTTCAGCGACACCTATGTCAATACGGTCCGGACCATCGGGCAGGTTCACGCGCGCATTGGCCTGGAGCCGCGCTGGTATATCGGCGGCTATGCCATGGTCATGGACCGGCTGCTGCGCGCCACCGTCGACTCGCTCTGGCCCAAGGGCTTCATGGCCAAGGGCGACCCCGCCCAGGCCGGTGAAGCGGTTAGCGCCTTGATGAAGGCGGTGATGCTCGACATGGATTTCGCCATCTCGATCTATCTCGAAACTATCGAAGCCGAGCGCCAGCAACTCGAGGCCGCGCGTATCGAGAACGAGCAATGCCAGACCAGGCTGGTTGAAAGCCTGGCCGAAGCGCTGGCCCATCTGGCCAAGGGAGATCTGGTCAGCCGGTTGGACGACGACGTGAAGCCCGAGTTCCAGAAGCTGAAGGACGATTTCAACAGCGCTGTCAGCACCCTCGAACAGGCCATGAATCGCATTTCGGGCGTGACCGGCAATATCCGTGCGGGTTCGGATGAAATCGGCGTCGCCTCCGACGACATGTCGCGCCGCACCGAGCAGCAGGCCGCCAGCCTGGAACAGACGGCCGCCGCCCTGGATCAGATCACCTCGACCGTGCGCCGCTCGGCGGCGGACGCCAAACAGGCCTCCGAGGTCGTGGCCGGCGCCAAGACCGAGGCTGAACGCTCGGGCATCGTGGTCGATCAGGCCGTGGCCGCCATGGGCGAGATCGAAGGCTCTTCGCGCGAAATCGGCAATATCATCGGTGTCATCGACGAGATCGCCTTCCAGACCAATCTTCTGGCGCTGAACGCCGGCGTCGAAGCTGCGCGCGCGGGCGACGCTGGTCGGGGCTTCGCGGTCGTGGCGCAGGAAGTGCGAGCCCTGGCCCAGCGCTCCGCCGACGCGGCCAAGGAGATCAAGACCCTGATCTCGTCCTCGACCCAGCAGGTCAGCCAGGGCGTGAACCTGGTCGGACAAACCGGCGACGCCCTGCGCGGGATTGTCGCCAAGGTCGCCGAGATTGACACCCTGATCGTCCAGATCTCGGCCTCGGCCCAGGAACAGGCCACCGGCCTGCACGAGGTCAACACCGCGGTCAATCAGATGGATCAGGTGACTCAGCAGAACGCCGCCATGGTCGAACAGACGACGGCGGCGACACACTCGCTCAAGGATCAGACGGCCGAACTGGTCAATCTGATCTCGGTCTTCCGCGTCAGCGGATCGCGGTCAGCCGCGCCCGCCCGCCCCGCCGACCGTCCCGCCGCCAGGCACGCCGCCTCTCCGTCGCCGGCCAACCGGCCGGGGTCCGGCTCGCGTCTTGCCGCGCGGGGCTCGGCCGCCACGGCGGTCCGAGAGGAGTGGGAAGAGTTCTGAGGAGAGCCGCGGCGCGCGACAGCGCGCTGAGGCAGGTCGACAACGGCGGGCGTCCTGACGGGCGTCCGCCTTTTCATGCCGGCTGTCGCGCACGGCAAAACGCCCCCGCGAACCAGACACGAAGCGATCCATCGGAGCGCTTCGGTCTGGTCGGCGAAGGCGTTTTTGAGCCCCGAAGACGGAGCTTGAAGCTTACGCGCCGCCCGGGAAGCGGAACGGAACTTTCACGGTGCCGGTCTTGGCGCCCATCGGCAGCTTTTCAGCGATGCACATGGCGGCCTTGTCGAAGCCCTTGCCGGCCACGCTGTTCTCAACGACCTTGCAGGCCGAGAGCTTGCCGGCGTCGGCGGTGCATTCAAGCATCACCTGAGCGGCGTCGCGCGTATTGGCGAACTGTTGCAAGCAACGGCCCATTTGGTCTTCGAAACCGCCGGCCGCTGACGCGGCTTGAGCGATGAACAAGCTGCCAGCGATTCCTGCGGCAAAAGCGATCGGATATTTCATCCCGCTGCTCCTAGTAATGAATTCACGTCCTGTGGACGATGCGCCAACCGGACGCATGCCTTTTTTCCCAGCTGCGAGTTAAAATATCCTGAGTCATCCAAGAATATTCAAAATTTACTTTGTGGTAACCTTACTCCGATCTTGACGCGCCGCTTCTCGTCAAGCGCCGTCTTTGTAGCCGCACCTGCGACCAATCGTCTCTCAAGGCCACGCTTGACCCCCTGGTCGTCCGTTTCTCTTAACCAAAGTCAGAGTCTGTTAGGAATCTATAGTGATGATCCCTCTGGCTTGCTGGTGATCCGTGGGCACGGAATCGCCGCACGAAGGGGACCTACAGATGAAGCGCTTTCGACTAGTCGACCTACCATTGATCATAAAGATCGGCTTCGCGCCGGCTTTCGCTCTGTTGATGCTGGCCCTGATGGCTGGCGGCGCCGTCGTCGTGCAGCGCAGCCAGACCGCAGCGCTGCGACAGGTCGTCGAACAGGACATGCGCATCAACAGCGATATTCAGTCTCTTTCGCGCCGGATCAGCAACGCGCACGGGACGCTCTATCAGATCCTGGCGTCGAAGGCCGATCCGATGGCTCCATCGGCCGGGCCGCGCATCACCGAACTGCTCGCCGAGTTCGACACCTTGGGCAAGGACCTGAAGGCGCTCTCGGGCCGCCTACCCGCCTCGGAACGTCCGAAGATCGACTCTCTCGTCAAGGCTCTGGCCGAATGCCGCAGCGCCGTCGATACGGTCAGTGGCATGATCGACGTCGATACGGGCATGGCGATGAGCTTCGCCGGCAGCTTCGAAGACCAGTACGTCAAGATGGCCGCGCAACTGCAGAAGGTCGTCGATGACGCCGGCGCCCGCGCCACCGCCACGGCGGACAAGCACAAGGCCGAGGCGACCGCGGCGATGAGCGCCACCATCGTCCTGTCCCTGATCACTCTGGGCGCCGTCGGCGCTCTGGCGTTCCTGACGGTCATGAACGTCCGCAAGTCGATCGCCGACATCGCCGGCGCCACCGAGCGCCTGTCGAAGGGCGACAACAGCATCGATCTTGAGAAGATGACTCGCCTGGATGAGTTGGGCGCGATCGTCCGCTCCCTGAAGATTTTCCGCGACAATCAACTGCATCTTGAGCAGATGCGGGCCGAGCAGGAAAAGACCGCGGCCTTGAACGCCGACGAACGCCGCTCGAAGGAAGCCGCCGCCGCCTCCGCCGCTCGCGAGAGCGCCCTGGTGGTCACCAGCCTGGCTGAAGGCCTCGAACAGCTGGCCTCGGGCGATCTGACGTTCCGCGTCAGCGCCGACTTCCCGGGTGAATACGCCAAGCTCAAGGACGACTTCAACGGCGCGATGGCCTCGCTGCAGGAGACGATGAAGGTTATCGCCGCCTCGACCGACGGCCTGCGCACCGGCGCCGACGAGATCGCCCATGCTTCGGACGACCTGTCGCGCCGCACCGAGCAACAGGCCGCCTCGCTGGAAGAAACCGCCGCCGCCCTGGACGAGCTGACCGCCACGGTGCGCCGCACCGCCAGCGGCGCCCGTCAGGCCTCGGACGTGGTTTCAACCACCCGTGGCGAAGCGACGCATTCCGGTCAGGTCGTTCATCAAGCAGTGTCGGCGATGGGCGAGATCGAAAACTCGTCCAAGCAGATCAGCCAGATCATCGGCGTGATCGACGAGATTGCGTTCCAGACCAACCTTCTGGCCTTGAACGCCGGTGTCGAGGCCGCCCGCGCTGGTGAAGCGGGTCGCGGCTTCGCCGTCGTCGCCCAGGAAGTCCGCGCGCTGGCCCAGCGTTCGGCTGAAGCCGCCAAGGAGATCAAGACCCTGATCTCGTCCTCGACCCAGCAGGTCAGCCAGGGCGTGAACCTGGTCGGGCAAACCGGCGAGGCGCTGCAACGCATCGTCGTCAAGGTTGGCGAGATCGACGCTCTGGTGACCGAGATCGCGGCCTCCGCCGCCGAACAGGCCACGGGGCTGAATGAAGTGAACACGGCCGTGAACCAGATGGATCAGGTCACTCAGCAGAACGCCGCCATGGTCGAGGAATCGACCGCCGCGACGCACTCGCTGAAGGGCGAGACCGCCGAGCTGGTCCGACTGATGGCCCGTTTTCGGGTGGGTGAAGGCCAGGCCGCTTACGGTCGTCCGGCCGCCGCCGATCCGGCTCAACACGCACCGGCCCGCAACCCGGTCGCCGAGCAAAGGGCCCGTCTGGGCGCTTTCGCCCGGCCCGGTCGTGGCGGCGCAGCTACCGCGGCCGCTCCGGCGACCAACGGATGGGAGGAATTCTGATGGCCGCACTCGCGCTGCCTGAAACACTCGATCTCAAGGCGGCCAGCCCGCTGAAGTCCGCCTTCCTGGCGCACCGGGGCGAGGCGCTCGAGGTCGAGGCCGGCCAGGTTCGTCGCCTTGGCGGCCTGTGTCTCCAGATTCTGCTCGCGGCCCGCAAGGCCTGGGCCGAAGACGGCAAACCCTTTTCGATTACGGGGCCTTCGGAGGCCTTTGTAGAAACCACCCGTCTTTTCGGCGCCGATGGGGCGCTCCTTTCGGCGGACATCCATGGAGTCCAATCGTGACGCGCACGATTCTCACGGTCGACGATTCCCGCACGATGAGGGACATGCTGCGCATGGCCCTGGTCGGCGCGGGCTTTAATGTGGTCGAGGCCGTCGACGGCGAACATGGGCTGGAAGTTCTTTCCGCCCATCGTCCGGACGTCATCATCACCGACATCAACATGCCCAAGCTGGATGGCTTTGGCTTCATCGAGGCGGTTCGCGTCGATGACGACTATCGCGCGATCCCGATCCTGGTGCTGACCACGGAAAGCGATCCGAGCAAGAAGCAGCGGGCTCGCGAAGCCGGCGCGACAGGCTGGATCGTCAAGCCGTTCAACCCCGAAAAGCTGGTCGAAGCCATTCGCCGCGTCGCGGCCTGATCCTTCACCGAATTCGACGTCTAGAACACTAAGGAATTGCGGGAATGGACGAGCTAGAGGCCATCAAGGTCACCTTCTTTCAGGAATGCGAGGAACTGCTCGCCGACCTCGAAGGCGGGCTCCTGGCCATGCAGGAGGGCGTCGGCGACATTGAAACCGTCAATGCCGTCTTCCGGGCCGTGCATTCGATCAAGGGCGGCGCGGGCGCCTTCGGCCTTGAGCCGCTGGTCCGCTTCGCCCACGTGTTCGAGACCCTGCTGGACGCGGTGCGCTCTGGCGAGGTGCCCAACACCGTCGACCTGGCCGCCGTCATGCTGCGCGCATCCGATGTGCTGGCCGACCATGTCAGCGCCGCGCGAGGCATGGGTGATGTCGACATGGCCGCTTCAGCCGCCATGGCCGCTGAACTGAAGGCCTGGACCGATCCTTCGGCCGCCCCGGTCGCCACCTCTCCGGTGGTCGAGACCGTTGAGGCCCCCGCGCCCGTCGTCGTGTCCGACGATCTCGACGATGATGATCTCGGCTTCGACTTCCAGCCGATGACGATCTCCATCGACGCGCAGGCGGCCGACGCCGAGCTGATCCCGGACAATGTCTGGACGGTGTCGATCCGTCCGAAGTCGGACCTCTATCGCAAGGCCAATGAAACCGCGCTGCTGCTGCGCGAGCTGAGCCGCCTTGGTCCGATCGTCGCGACCATGGACGACAGCGCCCTGCCGACCCTGGAATTCCTCGACGCCGAGGCCGCCTACGTCACCTGGAGCGTGCGCGTCGAGACCGAGGATGGCGAAGACGCCATCCGCGAGGTCTTCGAATTCGTCGACGGCGACTGCGATCTTGAGATCGTTCGCGGTGAGGCGCCCGTGGAGGCCGCCCTCGCCAATCTTCTGAGCACCATAGAGCCGCCGGCCGCCGAGCCGGTCGCCGAAGCTGTCGCGGAGCCTGTCGCCGAAGTCGAGCCCGCCGTCGTCGAAGCGCCGCCGCCGCCCGTTGCGGCCGCCGCGCCCGCCCCGGTCGCCGCGCGCGCCGCGACGCCCGCCGCCGCCCCGACCAAGGCCACCCAGGTCGACGTCCCCGGTCCTGGCCAGTCGGTCATCCGCGTTGATCCCGAGCGCATCGACAGCCTGATCGATCTGGTCGGCGAGCTGGTGATCAATCAGGCGATGCTGGCCCAGCGCGTGGGCGAGTACGGCATCGCGCCGTCCTCCAGCCTGGCCATGGGTCTGGATGAGCTGGAGCAGCTCACCCGCCAGATCCAGGACAGCGTGATGGCCATCCGCGCCCAGCCGGTGAAGTCGGTGTTCCAGCGCATGCCGCGCCTGGTTCGCGAAGTCGCCAACATGACGGGCAAGCAGGCCCGCCTGGTAATGGACGGCGAAAACACCGAGGTCGACAAGACGGTCATCGAACGGCTGGCCGACCCGATCACCCACATGCTGCGCAACGCCATCGACCACGGCCTGGAGAGCCCGGAAGAACGTCGCGCCGCTGGCAAGAATCCCGAAGGCGTCGTGCGTCTGGCCGCCCTGCACCGCAGCGGTCGGATCGTCATCGAGGTCCAGGATGACGGCAAGGGCATCAATCGCGAACGGGTCTTCTCGATCGCCGTCAAGAAGGGCCTGATCGCGCCCGACCTGCAGCTGACCGATGAGGAGATCGACAATCTGATCTTCCTGCCGGGCTTCTCAACCGCCGAGAAGATCTCGGACGTGTCGGGCCGCGGCGTCGGCATGGACGTGGTGCGCCGGAGCGTCCAGGCCCTGGGCGGCCGGATCTCGATCGCCTCGCGTCCCGGTCTGGGTTCGACCTTCACGCTCAGCCTGCCGCTGACCCTGGCTGTCCTGGACGGCATGGTGGTCGACGTGGCCGGCGAGACCCTGGTCGTGCCGCTGGCCGCCATCGTCGAAAGCCTGCGGCCGAAGGCCGAAGAGGTTCGTCCCCTGGGCCCCGTCGGCTCGGTGCTGGCGGTTCGCGACAGCTTCGTGCCGCTGATCGATGTCGGCCTGACCCTAGGCTATCGCACCACCTCGCCGTCGCCGACCGAAGGCGTGGTGCTGCTGGTCGAGGGCGAGGACGGCTCGCGCGCCGCCCTGGTCGCCGATGCGATCCACGGCCAGCGTCAGGTTGTCATCAAGTCCCTGGAGCAGAACTACCAGCAGGTCGAGGGCGTCGCCGCCGCGACGATCCTGGGCGACGGCCGCGTGGCCCTCATCCTGGACGTCGATGCGGTGATCAATCTTCGCCGCCGTGAAACGCCCCGCCCCGTTGAACCCACCTTAATTGCAGCGGAGTAAGTCATGACTGACCCAACTACCGTCGCGAGTACGGAACGGCGGGAGCTGATCTCCTTCCGGGTCGGCGATCAGGAATACTGTGTGAACATCATGGCCGTGCGCGAGATCCGGGGCTGGAGCCCCGCCACCGCTCTGCCCCAGACGCCGGGCTATATGCGCGGCGTGATCAATCTGCGCGGCGCCGTCCTGCCGATCATGGACCTCGCCGCGCGGCTGGGCATGCCGATGGTCGAGCCCACGGTCCGCAGCGTGTTCATCGTCGTCCAGGCGGGCGACCGCACCGTCGGCCTGCTGGTCGATGCCGTGTCGGACATCCTGTCGATCAATGACGACATGGTTCAAGCCACTCCGGACGTGGCCTGCGACACCGTTCGCAGTTTCGTCCGCGGCATTATTTCGATTGAAGAGCGCATGATCAGCGAGATCTCGCTCGACCGTATCCTCCCCGAACGCGAGGCCCTGGCCGCCTGATGACCTCAGCTGCAATGACAGAACGTCGCGAAGCCATCGTGGATGGCGAGTTCGCGTTCACGAACCAGGACTTCAAGAAGATCGCCGCCTTGCTCTATGCGCAGGCTGGCATCAGCCTTCCCGAGACGAAGGCGACCCTGGTCTATTCGCGTCTGGCCAAGCGCCTTCGCGCCCTGGGCATGAAGACCTTCACCGAATACTGCGCCTTCGTGGCGCTGGAGAGCAGCGTCGACGAGCAGCAGGAAATGCTGCGGGCCCTGACGACCAACGTCACCCGCTTCTTCCGCGAGCCGCACCATTTCGATGACCTGCGCGCCAACGTTCTTGAGCCGATGGCCGACAAGGTCCGCGCCGGCGGCCGTCTGCGCCTGTGGTCGGCGGCCAGCTCGTCGGGCCAGGAGCCCTATTCGATGGCCTTCACGGTCCTGTCGGTCTGGCCCAACGCCGCCGACCTGGACATCCGGATCCTGGGCACCGACATCGACACCAACGTGCTCGCGACCGGTCGCGCGGCCGTCTATGACGAGAGCCTGCTGGAAGGCATTCCGGCTCACGCCCGCAACCAGTATTTCGAGCGCGATCCCAGCGATCGCCGCGCCTGGCGCGTCTGCGAGGCCGCCCGCAGCCTGGTGGCTTTCCGCGAGCTGAACCTCAACGGGCCCAGCTGGCCGATGAAGGGGCCGTTCGACGCCATCTTCTGCCGCAACGTCGTGATCTATTTCGACGAGCCCACCCAGGAGCGCGTCTGGAACCGTTTCGCGCCCCTGGTCGCGCCCGGCGGACGCCTCTATGTCGGTCACTCAGAACGGGTAGGGACCTCGATCACTGCCTTTGAAAGCGCGGGCCTTACAGCCTATCGCAAGGTAGGAGGTCGCTGATGTCCAAGATTCGCGTTCTTGTCGTGGACGACTCCGCCACCATGCGGAGCCTGATCACGGCCGCCCTCAATCGCGACCCTGAGATCGAGGTCTGCGGCGCCGCCGGTGACCCCTTCGAGGCCCGGGGCATGATCAAGGCCCTCAATCCCGACGTCGTGACCCTCGACATCGAGATGCCGAATATGAACGGCATCGAGTTCCTCGAGAAGATCATGCGCCTGCGGCCGATGCCGGTGGTGATGGTCTCGACCCTGACCCAGGCTGGCGCCGAGATGACGCTGCGAGCCCTGGAACTGGGCGCCATCGACTGCGTGGCCAAGCCGGCCGACGCTCTGGGCACCCAGGACGCGCTCAACGAGATCGTGGTCAAGGTGAAGATCGCGGCCCGCGCCTCGGTGCGGACCAAGGCCGACGCCGCGCCCGCCGCGACGCGGACCAAGAGCTACATGCCCTCGGGCGACATCGTGGCCATCGGCTCCTCGACCGGCGGCGTCGAGGCGCTGCTGGCGATCCTGACGATGTTCCCGGACACCTGTCCGCCTACGGTCATCACCCAGCACATGCCGGCGACCTTTACCGCCAGCTTCGCCGCGCGGCTCGACCGCGCCAGCGGCGCCAAGGTGCAGGAAGCCACGGACGGCGCCCTGCTGGAGCCCGGCAAGATCTATATCGCGCCCGGCGGTGCGACCCATCTGGAGGTCGTGCGGTCTGGCGGGCTGCGGTGCCGTCTCGTGGCGGGCGACCCGGTCAGCGGTCACCGGCCCTCGGTGGACGTGCTGTTCAGCTCGGTCGCCCAGGCGGTGGGCGCCAAGTCGGTCGGCGTGATCCTGACCGGCATGGGCCGCGACGGCGCCCAGGGCCTCCTGGCCCTGCGCAAGGCTGGCGGCAAGACCCTCGGACAGGACGAGCAGAGCTGTGTCGTTTACGGCATGCCCCGCGCGGCCTTTGAAATCGGCGCCGTGGAGAAACAGGTTTCCCTGTCCTCCATGGGCCAATCCATTCTCGATCTGGCCTCCGCGAGGCGATGAACCCATGCCCCAAGCAAGCACCATTTCCGTTCTCGTCGTCGATGACCAGCTGACAATGCGGGCCTTGATCCGCAATGCGTTGCAGCAGATCGGGTTCAAGGACATCCGTGAGGCGCCCGATGGCGAGGAGGCTCTGAAGAACCTCCTGGCCAAGCCGGCCAACCTGGTCATCTCGGACTTCAACATGCCCAAGATGGATGGCCTGGCCCTGCTGCGCGCCGTGCGCTCGCACCCGCCGATCCGGCAAACGGCCTTCGTCATGCTGACCGGCCGGGCCGACCGCGAGCTCGTGCAGCGGGCCGTGCAGTTCGGCGTCAACAACTATTGCGTCAAACCGTTCACCGTTCAGGGCCTCAAGGAGAAGATCGAACAGGTCTTCGGGCAGCTCACATGACGACTGGTCACCCACACGACGATCTGGAACGCGCGGTCAAGGTTCACGTCACCCAGGGCGAGAGCCACGTGTCGTCCGACCCCAACGTGGTGATGACCACGGTGCTGGGCTCGTGCATCGCCGCCTGCATCCGTGATCCGCAGGCCGGCATCGGCGGCATGAACCACTTCCTGCTTCCCGATGCGGGCGACGGCCGCAAGGATGGCGACGCCGTCCGCTATGGCGCCTATGCGATGGAGCTGTTGATCAACGGCCTGCTGAAACGCGGCGCCCGTCGTGAGCGGATGGAGGCCAAGATCTTCGGCGGCGGCAAGCTGTTCGAGGGCCTGTCCGACGTCGGGGCCAGCAACGCCAGCTTCGCCGAGCGTTTCCTGCGCGACGAAGGCATTCCGATCGTCTCGTCGAGCACCGGCGGCGTTTCGGCCCGTCGCGTGGAATTCTGGCCGGCCTCGGGCCGCGTCCGTCAGCGCCTGGTGGCGGTCGACAACGCGCCGCAGGACGTCCGCCGTCCCACACCCGCCCCCATGCCGGTCGACACCGGTGGCGACCTGGAGCTTTTCTGATCCACATGACCGCCACGCCGCTCCCGACATCCCCGATCGCCCCGCCGGAGACTCTGACTCCGTTGGGCGAACTCTCGCGCCGTCTTGCGGCCGAGTTGATGTCGGCCGCCGCGGTGTGCCGGGATTGCGAACATATAGCCGGCGACCTGGCCAATGGCGGGGCGGCGCTGGAAAGCATCTCCCGGCTTCAGGCGCTGGACGAGCTGACCCAGCGCCTGCACGGCCTGTCGGATGTGCTACAGCGCATCGGCCAGCATGCGTCCGGCGAATGGAGCATGTCGATCGAGCCCCTTCTCGAAGGTCTCGGCCTGGCGGACCTGGTAGTGCGCCTGCGCGCTGTCGGCGAACCGGCGGCCTGGGACGTCGAGGCGGGTGAGCTCGATTTCTTCTAGGCGTCTTCCATGGACGTCCTCCAGCCATCGACCCGTATCAATCTGGAGCGCGCCACGGTTCTGGTGCTCGACGACAATGGACCCTCGCTCGATATCCTGTCGCAGGTGGTTTCCGGCTTCGGCGTCAAGCAACTGCACCGGGCCGAGACGGTCAAGGAAGCCCAGACGCTGGTCGGAACCAAGACCTTCGACCTGATCATCAGCGACGTTCAGATCCCCGAGGTCGACGGGATCGAGTTCATCAACTGGTTGCGTCGCGAAGCCCCGGAAACCAACCGCTACGTTCCGGTGATCCTGGTCACCGGACACACCCGCACCACCGACATCTTCCGCACCCGTGACGCGGGCGCCAATTTCACGGTGGCCAAGCCCATCACGCCAAAGGTGTTATTGGAGCGAATCTTCTGGGTGGCGCGAGAAGAGCGAGCCTTTATCGAGTGTGACAGCTATGTTGGACCTGATCGGCGCTTCAAGTACGAAGGCCCGCCGATCGGCATGGAAGGCCGGCGACGGGATGACCTGCCCGCCGAGGTTGGCAATGCCCAAGAAGCCAACATGTCTCAGGATGAGATCAATAGTCTGATGAAGGTCGCGAAGGTGCAGATATGAGCGTCGTTCGCAAATTCCGTCCGCCCAATCGCCTGGCCAAGCTGATCAAGGATAGCGGTGGCCTGATGGCCAAGGACGCGATCATCGCCGCCGAGGCGGGAGTCGAAAGCCTGCGCGAGGTTTCGATGGCCGTTCTGGACGAGACCCTGACCGAGATCGAGCATCGTTTCGGCCCCGCCGCGGCCGACCGCGAGTCCGAGAGCTTCGAGGATCTCTATCGCCTGGCCATGAGGATGATCGACGTCAGCACCTTTGTGTCCGACGCAGGCGTGGACCAGGCCGCGGTTTCGCTGGCCGCGATCACCGACAGCTGCGCCGAGGCCGGAGTCTGGCGCTGGAACGCCATCGACGTACACCTTAACGCCCTGCGCCTGCTGCGCACCGTCGGCGCCGACCTGCCGGCGGACGACCGTCAGTCGATGATCGACGGCCTCTACAAGGTCAGCCACCGCAAGGTTGAGGACCTCTAGGACGCGCGCACCCGCCGAGCGCGGTCTTTCGTCCGCGTGACGATGTGTCGGAAAAGCCACGCGCGCGACTTCTCCTGTGAGCGACGACAATCTCGCCTTGTGGCCCCCGCGACGGTTTGTTAGCCCTTTGCCACCGGTGTCAGAACTGCGGACAGTTGTTCGCTCGCATCTGACACCGGTGTCAAAAACACAGACGGCCGAGAACTGGCCGCGCGGGAAGGAAGCGCGATCAGTTCAAAGCCGGGCGGCGCACAGCGCCGTTTCCGTCGAACGGGAGGAGGATACATGTCTAAGATTTCCGGGGGGCGTCTCAACGTCCTGAAGCTTGGTGTCTCCACGGGCGCCCTGGCGCTGGCCATCGCGATGGCTGGAGCCGCATCCGCCCAGACCGCGCCGGCCGCGGGCGAAGAGGCCGTGGTCGAGGAAGTGGTGGTCACCGGCTTCCGTCGATCGCTGGATCAGGCGCTGAACGTCAAGCGCCAGTCCGTCGCCGCGGTGGACGTCATCGTCGCCGAAGACATCGCCAAGTTCCCTGACCAGAATCTCGCGGAATCGCTGCAGCGCATCCCCGGCATCTCGATCGTCCGGGACGGCGGCGAGGGCCGCGCCATCACCGTTCGCGGTCTCGGCTCGCAATTCACGCGCGTTCGCGTCAACGGCATGGAAGCCATCGCCACCACCTCGGACGGCGCCAGCGCCAACCGCGAGCGCGGCTTCGACTTCAACGTCTTCGCTTCGGAACTCTTCAATTCGCTGGTCGTGCACAAGACCGCCGAAGCCTCGCTCGACGAAGGCTCGCTCGGCGCGGTCGTCGACCTGAACACCGGCAACCCGATCGCGGGCAAGGACGGCTTCACCCTGGCTCTCAGCGCCCAGGGCCAGTATAATGACCTCAGCAAGAACCTTGGCCCGCGTCTGGCTGGTCTGATCGGCTATCGCGCCCCCAGCGGCGTCTGGGCGGCCTCGATGTCGGCGGCCTACTCCAAGCAAGAGCAGATCGAATCCACCAACAACACCGTGCGTTGGGCGCAGGCGCGCTTCAACTCGGTCGCGGGGACCAACTGCTTCACGACCCAGAACTCGGGCGGAACCTATGTGCCGAGCGCGTCGTGCAATCAGGCTGCCCTGGCCTTCCATCCTCGCATTCCGCGCTATGGCGAAGTGAACCATGAGCGCGAGCGCCTGGGCCTGACCGGCAGCTTCCAGTACCAGCCCACCGACCGGACCAAGCTCTCGGTCGACGGCCTCTATTCGCGCTACAACGCCGTCCGTAACGAGAAGTGGGCCGAGGTCCTGTTCCGTTCGAACGAGCGCTCGATCTCGGTTCGCGACTACACGATCGATAGCAACAACAACCTGATCAAGGGCACGTTCGACAACGCCTGGGTGCGCATCGAGCACTATGAGCGCGAGCTGGACACCACCTTCTACCAGTTCAGCGCCAACCTGACCCACGAGTTCAACGACCAGTTCAAGATCCAGGGTCTGGCCGGCTTCTCGAAGTCGGACGCTGACATCCCCTACGAAACCACGATCATCTTCGATGACCGTGACGCCACCGGCTACAAGTACGACTATACCGACATGAAGAAGCCGGTGCTGGCGTTCGGCACCAGCGTCACCGAGCCGACGAACTTCCAGTTCGCCGAGTTCCGCGACCGGCCGTCCAACAACACCAACGAGTTCAAGACCGTCGCCCTGAACGCCGACTGGGCGATCACCGACGAGCTGACCTGGAAGGCGGGCGCGGTCTATCGCGAGTTCGAGTTCGGCCTGACCGAAGGCGCTCGCGACTCGACCTACTGCGCGGCCTTCACCTGCGCGGCTGGGACCTATGGCGCGCCGGTGACTGCGGCTCTGACCAACAGCTTCAGCCTGTCGGGCGCCGAGGCTCCGGCTGGCACCACGACCAGCTGGGTGGTGCCCAACCTGCAGGCCGCCACGGCCATGATCAACCTCTACAGCCGTCCCCTGATCGTCCAGGCCGGCAATACCCGTTCGGTGACCGAAAAGGACACCGGCGGCTTCCTGCAGTTCGACGTGAAGAGCCAGATCATGGATCTGAACTACGCGCTGAACCTGGGTGTGCGCTACGTGAAGACCGAACAGTCGTCGACGGGCATCAACAACAGCCAGAACGTCACGATCGAGCGCGCCTATGAAGACTGGTTGCCCGCCGGCAACCTGGCGCTCTATCCGCGCGAAAACCTTATCCTGCGCGGCTCGATCGCCAAGGTCATGACTCGCCCCAGCCTGGGCAACCTGACCCCGGGCGGCTCGGTCGATGGGTTCAACTACCGGATCACCTCGGGCAATCCGCAGTTGGATCCGTTCCGCGCCACGGCCTATGACGCCTCCGTGGAATGGTACTTCGCGCGCGAGTCGATCTTCTCGATCGCCGTGTTCAAGAAGGACATCGCCAGCTTCCCGGTCGGCGTTTCGGCGACCGGCACCTACGCCTCCACCGGTCTGCCACTGTCGCTGATCCTGGCCAGCTCGCCCGCCGCGGCGGACCCCGAGGGTCGTCCGTGGACCATCAACAGCACGACGAACGGCGAAGGCGGCAAGCTGCAAGGCGTCGAGTTCGCCGTGCAGGGGCCGTTCAGCTTCCTGCCGGGCTTCTGGTCGAACTTCGGCGGTATCGCCAACCTGACCCTGGTCGACTCCGACGTCGACTATACGGTGCAAGGCGCGGCCACCAACCCGCTGGGCACCTTCCCGACCCTGGTCAACCGGGCCGAGACCGAGCGTCTGTTCAATCTGTCGCGCCGGGCGTTCAACGCCACGCTCTACTACGAAGCCGACAAGTTCAGCGCCCGCGCCTCGGCGGCCTATCGTAGCGGCTTCCTGGACGCCACAAGCGGCACCGGCAACGTGTTCGAGGGCTATAACAGCTCGATCAACGTCGACGCCTCGATGCGCTACCGTCTGAACGACAACCTCGAATTCTCGCTCGAGGGCGTCAATCTGACCGACGAATATCGTGATCGCTTCACTGATCTCGAGGCCGATCGTAACTACGAATACAACCACTTCGGGCGGACGATCATGTTCGGCGTCCGTTACAAGATGTAGTCCAACGCGCGCTGGAACGAAGAAGGCCGCCGGTTTCGCCGGCGGCCTTTTTCATTTGGGCCATCACAACGCCCGGTCAGGTGGCGGCGACGCCGTCGATCCCGGTTTCGCGGATCCGCCGGAACAGGTGCAGGGTTCCCTCCACCGTCGCGCCGCCTTCGTGACGCAGGGCGATGGGTTCCCGGTCCAGCAGTTCGAACCCAGGTCCCGCGGCCCGCGCCACATAGGCGTCGGCGTGGGAAAAGCGACCCGAGCTCAGCAGAGTCCACGGCTCAACGCCGACCTCGGTGCTCAAGGCGAAGACGCCGCTGGGGCGCAGGGCCCCTGCGACGGCTCGGAAGAGGTCGAAGAGGTCGCCGAAATAGATCATCACGTCGGCCGCGAAGATGAGGTCGAACGCCCCCGGATGGTCGTCGAGAAAAGCCACGGCTTCGGCCTGGATCAGCGCGTCATAGCCGCCACGCGCTCTTGCCCGATCCAGCATGCCGCGCGACAGATCAACCCCTGTCAGCCTGCCGCCGAATCTCGCCAGGGCGGGCGCGGCGAGCCCCGTGCCGCAGCCGAGGTCGAGAATTTCGGCGAAATGGCCCGCGCGGCCTTCCACCAGCTCGGCCATCCGCGCGGGCGCTTGGTAGTTCAACTGATCGACCAGCTGGCGGTCGAAATTCTCGGCGAAGCTGTCGAAATGCGCCTCGACATAGGCGGCCGGCGCGCGATCGACCGCCGCCCCGCTGACCGCTCGCAGCAGATAGGTCTGGATCTGATCATCGGGGTTTCGCGCCAGCCGCCAGGCGCCGACCGCCGCCGCCGCGGGGACGTATCCGAAGACGCCGAGGATGGCGAAGGCCTCGCGGGCGATGACCTCTATGTCTTCGGCCGCCTCGCCCGCCAGCAGGGGATAGCCGGCCAACGCCTCGTCGACCGAGCCCTCGATCATGGTCGCGAAGGTGCGGGCCCGGGCATGGGTCAGCCGCGCGTTGGTCGCCAGGGGTTCAAGGGCCGCCGCGCTTTCAAAGGCTTCCGCGCAGCCGGCGAAGTCGCCGGTCATATAGAGGCCCTGGGCCAGGCAGGCATGCCAGATCGCCGGCGCGTCCGGCGTCGCCGCCGCCTGGCGCAAGGGCGCGACGGCCTGCCTGAAATCCCGCGTCGCCATGTAGGACAGGCCAAGGCCCAGCATCGCCTCGCCCAGGGTCGGGTCCATCGACAGCGCCCGGACAAAGGCGGCCCGCGCCTCGGGATGCCGCCCCTCGTTGCTGGCCACGACCGCCTGTCCCAACCAATCCTCGGCGCTGGTCTCGCTGGTCACGGGATCCTCGAAGCGGGCGGCGTTCGCCATGAGCATGGAATCCTAGTGTCTTCCGCCCGCAAATGGAATCGGCGGAAAGCCCGAAGGTCCAAGAGGCTCTCGCCCCCGGCGGCCTTTGATGTTGCCCCATGACCATCTCGGCGCCCCCGCTGAAGGTTTTCGCGGGCGAAGGCCGGGAGATCCTTCAAGCGGCGTCACGGGCTTTGCCGGCGCCACCGGGTTCATAGGGCCATTTTGGTGTAGTCCAGATGGTGAGGGGTGAGGCGCTTCAGATCGCGCCACAAATTTGTGGCCTCAGCCACTTCGGCGATCCCGCTGTCACGCAGGTGTCGCCGCGAGCTGCTTTAAGCAGACTGGTTCATACCAGTTGGGGCGAAGAACATCATGTTGAAGCGATCTCCTGTTCGGGCCATGCGCCCGAACCTCAAGAGCTTTTTGCTCGCCACCGTAGCGGCGCTGGTCGCCGGCGCGAATTCATCGGCCGCTCTCGCGCAGCAGGCTCCGGGTGATGTGGTCGACGAAATTGTCGTCACCGGTTACCGGAAGTCGCTGAGCGACGCGCGCGCGATCAAGCGGGATTCCGTCATTCAGAAAGACGTGATCGTCGCCGAAGACATGGCGAAGTTCCCGGAACTGAACCTGGCCGAATCGCTGCAACGCCTTCCAGGCGTGCAGATCACCCGCGAAGCGGGCGAAGGACGTCGCATTTCGCTGCGGGGCCTGGGTCCGGATTTCGCCCGCGTGCAGCTCAACGGCATGGAAGTGCTGGGCAATGTTGACTCGGCGCAGGACAGCCGCGGCCAGCGTTCGCGCGACCGCGCCTTCGACTTCAACATCTTCGCTTCGGAACTGTTCTCGCGGGTGGAGGTCGAGAAGACCTTCCAGGCGGCCCAGAACGAGGGCGGCATGGCCGGCACGGTCGGCCTGTTCACCGGCAAGCCCTTTGACTACGCGTCGGGCTCCAAGGGGGCCGTGTCGCTGAAGCTTGGCACCAATGAATACACCAAGGACGCGCAGCCGCGCATCGCCGCGTTGTTCAGCCACAACTGGGACAACAAGTTTGGCGTGGCCTTCTCGGTCGCCTACAGCAAGCGCGAGACCACGGAGCAGGGCCACAACACCTACAACTACTCCCACCCCGACGCGGCGACCCTGAAGGGCCTGGTCTCCAAGGGTCTGGACATCTCCAAGCTGAGCGCCGCCCAGCAGACCAAGTTCCTGTCCGGCGACCTGTATTTCGCGGACGGCAACCGCATATCGTCCTGGAACTCCAAGCAGGAGCGCCTGGGCCTGACGGGCGCCGTGCAGTGGCGGCCGGTGGACAACCTGCTGCTGACGCTTGATGTGCTGCATGGCGAATACACCACGCACCGCGATGAACTGCACCTCGCCACGCGGCCGCTCGCGTCCACCGGCTCGGTTACGTTCGACACCGCCGCCAGCACCGTCTGGCCGAGCGCCTTCCAGAAGGCGTCGGTCATCAACAACCTGGCGTGGGACAGCAGCAACTACGTCACCATGACCGATGTCACGGGCACGACGTTCGGCAGCGAGCACCGCCGCTCGCTGAACGAAAACAACTTCGACCAGGTGGCGCTGACCGGCAAGTGGGACCTGTCTGATCGCCTCTCGATCGACGGGCATGTCGGCTACGAGAAGTCGACCTACAAGACGCCGTATGACGACAAGCTCTACATGCGCGCGAAGGGCAATCTGATCGCCAACTATGGCGGCGACGGCCAGTCGGCCACTTTCCAGTATCCAGGCTGGGAAACGACCAACCCGGCCAACTACGCCATGGATTCGTTCTACTATCGTGGCTTCAACAATGAATCGAAGCTGGAAGAGGCTGTGCTGAACGGCAGCTTCGAGCTGTCCGACGTGTGGACCCTGCGCGCCGGCGCGGCCTATCACAAGTTCACGCAAGGCGGCATCGACCTGTTCTATGACGACAACGTCAACGGAACCCGGTCCAAGATGCGCGGCGCTTCTGTCGCCGACGTCACCTCGGTGTTCACCAACAGCTTCGGGTCGTGGCTGGTCGGCGACTACGCCAAGGCTTTCGCGAAGTATAACGAGTACCACCGGTTCGGCCCCAACAAGGACGGCACGGGCGGCGCGCTCCAGGACATCGAGAACGTGTACGAGACCTCGGAAAAGACCTTCTCCGAGTATGTGCAGGCGGACTGGGACACCGAACTCTACGGCAAGCGCTTCCGCGGTAATATCGGCCTGCGTGGCTATCAAACCGACACCCACGGCACCGGCTGGATCCAGGGCGACAGCTACGCCTATCTGGGCACGACCGACGTAGAGGGCAGCTATTCAGGCGTGCTGCCGGCCATGAACTCGGTGCTGGAACTGACGCCGGACGTGCTGGTGCGCTTCTCCGCCACGCAGAACCTGAACCGTCCGGGGCTGGGTTCGATGGCGGCCAAGGGCAGTGCGTTCCAGGATTCGGATAGCGGCGAGATCACCGCTTCGCGCGGCAATCCCAATCTCGAGCCCTACAAGGACAACACACTGGATCTGGCGGCGGAGTACTATTTCGGCGTCGATGGCCTGCTGTCGGCCAGCGTGTTCCAAAAGAGCATCAAGAACTTCATCGGCTCCCAGACCCTCGAGAACGTCCCCTTCAGCCAGACCGGCGTGCCGTACGCCACGATCCCTGGCGCCACGGCCAATACGATCGTCAGAGAATTCTCGATGCCGATCAATGTCGAGGGTACGAAGAAGCTGGTCGGCGTGGAACTGGCCGCTCAGGGCCAGTTCTCGTTCCTGCCGGCGCCGTTCGACAAGCTGGGCATGGTGACGAACTATACCTATGTGGACGCCGACGAGGCGCTCACTGGGATATCGAGCACCAGCTACAACGCCACGCTCTACTATGAAACCGCTCGCTGGGGCGTCCGTGGCTCCATGAGCCACCGCAACCGTTGGTACAGCGGCAACAGCGACAGCGTCATGAGCGCCAGCACGCGCGGCTTCGAGGGGTCGACCTATGTGGACGCCTCGGCCTTCCTGAACGTCACCGATCAACTGCAGCTGACGCTGAACGGGATCAATCTGACCAACCAGGAGGACACGCAGTTCTGGGGTCAGAACCAATACCTCTATAACCAGAACCAGAGCGGTGCGACCTATATGGTCGGGCTCAGCTACAAGTTCTAAGACGACCCTATGTCTAGACAGCGCCCCCTCTTCGGAGGGGGCGCATTTTCCGTGTGTCCTGGAACATGATTGTTTCCCATCGCCACCGATTCATCTTCGCCGCCGTGCCAAAGACCGGCACCCATTCGGTGCGTCAGGCCTTGCGCGAACAGATGGGCGACGAAGACGTCGAGCAGGTGGGTCTGTTCGTCAACAAGCGCTTCCCGTGGGAGGATCTGGCGGCGATCCAGCACGGTCATCTGTCTCTGCGCCAGGTGCGTCCATACCTCGGCGAGGAGGCCTTCAACGGCTATTTCAAGTTCGCCTTCGTTCGCAATCCCTTCGACCGCTTCGTCTCGTACTGCGCCTTCATGCTGCGGGGCGGCGACGTCTTCCAGCAGCAGCCGCGGGAGGCGATGCGCCACTTTCTGTTCGTCGAGCCGCCGGAACATCACATCCTGTTCCAGCCGCAGGCGTCGCTGCTGGTGGACGAGGATGGCCAGACCCTGCTGACCGACAGCGTCGGACGCGTCGAGGACATGCAGGGGTCGTATGACGCGATCTGCGCGCGCATCGGCGTTCCTTCCCGCCCGCTCGACCGCGTCAATGGCAGCCGGCATGGCGACCATCGTCACTACTATGACCAGGCCCTGATCGACGGCGTCGCCGCGCGTTACGCTCAGGATCTCGAGTTGTTCGGCTACACCTTCGAAGGCATGCGATGAGCGCCGCGCCCGCCGCCAACCCGCGCAAGACCACGAGCGTCCGCAAGCTGGGTCCGGTCGACATCACCGCGCTGCGGGCGGCCGTTCTGGCCATCCCCGAGGCCGTCTGGGAGGCGGAAAACGCCAGCAAACCGAACAGGTTCGAGGTGCTGGACGCGACGCGCCATATCGTGTTCCGCTTCATCGACAGCCCGCGCGACTGGCGCGGCTCGCACGATCGCGCCGCCTGGCCAGAGTGGCGCGGGTTGCTGGAGCCGGTGCTGGCGGCGGCCGTTCGCGACTATGGCTATGGGCGCGGGGTGTTCCCGCGGGTGATGCTGGCCCGGATGCCGCCAGGCGGGGTGATCCATCCGCATATCGACGCCAATCCCGCGGCGAAGTGGCCGCACAAGATCCACGTGCCCGTGTTGACCCACCCCGCGGTGGTGTCGTTCTTCGGCGGCGAGGAACACTATTTTCCGCCGGGCGAGGCGGTGGAGGTCAATAATCTGGGTCCGCACTGGGTGCGCAACGACGGCGCCGCCGACCGCATCCATTTGATCTTCGAATATTACGACGCCGACCAGCCCGACCCGAGCTGGCTGGAGCCGTTCCTGCTGGCCGGCGCGGCGCGGTGAGCGCTTCCGCCCGCTCCAGTGGCGGCGCCGGGGATCGCGACGCCCTGTTGCATGAGGCCAGGGACCTGCGGGCCCGCCAGCGCATCCCGGAAGCCTTGACCGCGCTCGCGCGGCTGCAGGCGCTGCATCCCCGGTTCAGCCGCCTGTATCAGGAGCGCGGCCACTGCCTTGTCCTGCTCCACGACGCGCCGGCGGCCATCGACGCCCTGCGGGAGGCTGTGCGCCTCAACCCAACCCTGCCGGCGAGCTGGGACATGCTGGAGCAGCTCTACCGCATGCTGGGCGACGCCGCCCAGGCGGCCTTGGCGGCCCGACATCTGGCCACGCTGAGACAGCTGCCTTCGGCGGTGGTGGCGGCCAGCAGCCTGCTGGCCGATGGTGACCTCTCGGCGGCGGAGGCGGTCATCCGGGAGCACCTGCGCGAGGATGGCGGCAATGTGGGCGCCCTGCGCCTGCTGGCGCGCATCCTCAACGAGAGCGACGCGTCAGCCGAGGCCGAGTCCCTGCTGCAGGCGGTGCTGGAGCGCGCGCCAGACTATCACGCGGCGCGCTTCGACTACGTCATGGTGCTGTTGCAGCGGCGCAGGCACCTGCTGGCGCGGCAAGAGGCCGAGCAGTTGCTCAAGCACGACCCGGCCAACCGCGACTACCTCAAGTCTTATGGCGCGGCCTGCATCGGCCTTGGCGACCACGAGCCGGTGATCGATCTCTATGAGCGGCTGCTGGCCGGTCAGCCCCGGTCGGGGCCGGAGGTCGCCGACCTGCGCCTGTGGCGGGCCAACGCCCTGAAGGTCACGGGCAGGCAGCCGGAAGCGATCGCGGACTATCGCGCCTCACTGGCGGCGCGGCCTGACCATGGCGTGGCCTGGTTCAGCCTCGCCAACCTCAAGACCTATCGCTTCACCGACGACGACATCGCGCGCATGCGCGCCGCGGAAGCCCGGTCCGACATCCAGGACATGGACCGCGTCTATCTGTGTTTCGCGCTGGGCAAGGCGCTGGAAGATCGGGGCGACTACGCATCCTCGTGGCGGTGCTACGAGCGCGGCAACGCGGTGCGGCGCGCCGCCGGCCGCTATCGCCCGGAGGTCGCCGAATCCTGCGCCCGCCGACTGAAGCAGGTGTTCACGCCCGAATTCTTCGCCGCCCGCGTCGGTTGGGGCGTGGCCGATCCCGCGCCCATCTTTGTTCTGGGGTTGCCGCGTTCGGGCTCGACGCTGATCGAGCAGATCCTGGCCTCCCACCCCCAGGTGGAGGGCACGCAGGAGCTGACCGAAATCGACCGATATGCGGGCGAACTGTGCGGTCGCGATCCCGATTGCGCCTTGCCTCTGGACCCCGAGGCTGTCGCGCGCCTGACGGCCCGGGACGCCCGCTTGCTGGGGGAGCGCTTCCTGGCCGAAACCGAGGTCTATCGCAGGTTGGGCAGGCCGTTCTTCATCGACAAGATGCCGAACAATTTCTGGCACATCGGCCTGATCCAGCTGATGCTGCCAGGATCAACGATCATCGATGTGCGGCGCGAGCCCATGGCCTGTTGCTTCAGCAACCTCAAGCAGCTGTTCGGCGCGAGCCATCAGGAATTCACCTACGGCGTCGATGATGTCGCGCGCCACTATCGCACCTATCTCGACCTGATGCGGCACTGGGACCACGTGCTGCCGGGGCGGGTGCTCAGGGTGCGCTATGAGGACTTGGTCGAGGATCTCGAAGGTAATGTTCGGCCGATGCTGGCGCATTGTGGCCTGCCCTTCGAGCCCGCCTGTCTGGCTTTTCACGAGACCCGGCGCAGCGTGCGCACGCCCAGTTCCGAGCAGGTGCGTCAGCCCATCGGCCGGGAGGGCCTCGCGCAATGGCGGCGCTACGCGCCCTGGCTGGCGCCGCTGCGGGACGCGCTGGGCAATGCCTTGACCCTCTACAGGGATTGAATTCATGCGGCTGTCGCGCCCCTTTTTCCAGCTCCCCCTGCTCTTTGATGCGGCGCGCCTGCAGGCCGAGGTCGCGGCCTTGCCGGCCGAGGCCTGGGTCCCGCACCCTGACGGGGTGCCCGGCAACAGCGCCGCGCGGCTGATCAGCGCCGGCGGCCTCGAAACAGATTCCGTGCACGGACAAATGCTGCCGACACCCTGGCTCGAGGCCATGCCCTACCTGCGCCAGGCCCTGGCGGGCTTTGGCGTGGTCTGGAGCCGCTCGCGCTTGATGCGCCTGGCGCCCGGCGTGGGCGTGCCCGAGCATGCTGACATCAATTACCACTGGCATACGCGGGTGCGGCTCCACATCCCGATCTTCACCTGGCCGGAGGTGCGCTTCCACTGCGACGGGCAGGCCGTGCACATGGGGGCGGGCGAGGCCTGGATCTTCGACAACTGGCGCCGCCACCATGTGGAGAACAAGGCCAGCGCCGAACGCATTCATCTGGTCGCGGACACCAGCGGCACGGCGGCGTTTTGGGAATTCGCGCGCGGGCCGGCGCCGGCCCGCGCGCAATGGCGAACTGTGGCCTGGAATCCCGCCAGTCGTCAGCCGCTGCTGACCGAAGGCGACCAGCGCTCGCCGGTGATGCCCGCCGCCGAGGTGCAACTGCTGATCGACGATCTGCGCGCGGAGCTGGCGGTCGCCGCGGATACCGTTGAAGCCCGGACCCGCGCCGCGCGGTTCAGCAGGCTGCTGGAGGACTTCGTGTTCGACTGGCGCCAGCTCTGCGCGCTGCATGGGGCTGGCGGGCGCGGGCGACCAGACTTCCTGCGGCTGGCTCGCGCCGTCCACGAGGCCGCCAGGCCGCTCGCCGACGGACTGGTCATGCGCACCAACGACGCCAGCGCGCTGCTGGTGCTCGAAAAGCGCGTTCTGCAACATCTGGTCGCGGAAGACATCGCGTCCTAGGCGGCGACCCCCGCCCTCTTGAAGCCGTCTCAGCCTACGCCAGCCGCGTCCCGCAACTGGGCGAAGGCAAGGCGGGCCAGGGCGACGAGGCCTGTCGCCCGTTGTGGTTGTAACACCGACGGTTCACGGCCTTGTTTTCGTTGGGCTTCCACTCAGTCAAAGACTTGGGGTAGTGGCGGAGAGGGTGGGCATACAATTCCTACTAAACCATCATATATTCAGAGTGTTAGGTTTCTTTGGAAGGGAGCCCATCCCACAAATCGACCCGCAAACCTCTAAAATATGAGCAAATCTCAGATAAAAGACTGGGCGATAGAGCTGTAGAGAGGGCAGACGCTCTTCTGAGCGAGGTGGCAGAAATATCGGCAGAAAGATCGGCAAAAAGCACGGCTCTGCGAAGCGAAACCGCTAAGTTCACCGTGACTTGTCCCGAAAGAGAGATCGGCAAAGAAGCATCATTGGACGTTGGTTCTGGCCGGGACGGCGCCCGACAGGCAATCCAGTCTCCGGGGCGAGAGCCGTGGTGCCGTCAAAAGCCGCACCGTCTCGGCGCCGGATCAAGACCAGAAGCGAGGTCCGCCGTCCCGTTCCGCGGGCAGGAAACCAGCATGCAAATACCGATAAGCTTAAGCTATGGCCGTCAACGCCCTGAAAGCGGAGAGCGGCCGGCGTGCGTGCTCGGTCCCGACACGTTGCCCCGGCTCCTACGGGCCCGCCCCTTACCGTAGCCTTCAGACGCCGCCGGCCCGCTCGACGGCGCGTCCCGCCTGGCCTGCGTTCAGGCTCGTTGCAGCCTTCATTTTGCTTTGAGTATTCCGCTCCCACCTCGCAGAGCGCAACGATGAAACATCGGCATTGCCGAGCGACGGGGCCTTGTTAGTTTACAACCTGCTGTTGGGTGAGGTGGGTCCGTGAAAGACAATGAGTTTCGGACTTGGCTGGAAGCCCGCCGTTGGCGCGGTCAGCCGCTCACCAGTAAGGCCATTCAGAACCGACGGCGACGACTAAAGCGAGTCGAGCGCTCCCTGACTGCCATGGATTATCCCGATAACGACATAGACGAGCTGATTGCGCGCGGCGAATTGCCGGCGTTGCTCACTAGGTTGAATGGCTACATCGGCGCCCGCGAGAGCAGGGGGGCGCCGGTCAGTCTGGTTCCTCAGGCTGAAAACCCGGACGGACAGCTCCGCAATTTGCTGGCAGTGACGCGTCTCTACGGCAAGTTCGCCAACGGAGAAGATCCGAACGCACACGACGCCGACGCGGATGAGATTGATGACGATCAGGCCGAGGTCGGAAGCGATGCGGACGACATCCGGGCCGCTGCCCTCAAGCTCTATATCGAACCCGCCCGGCAGCGCGGCGACGCCGAGGTCTCGATCCGGGCCGGGGATCTGCACGACGCCATCGGCCTGGATCAAGCGCACGCTAACGTCTGCCAAGCCCTCGGCGGCACCAAGTTTCAGCAGTTGGCCAAGGTGCCGCCCCCGCGTGTCGAGGGCCCGGGTCAAAGCACGACGACAACCTACCACTTCAGCCTTCGGGCAGCTTCGACTCTGGCGACAGGAGGTGCGGCCTTGATGGCCACCAAGCCCACCAACCTGATTTTCTACGGGCCGCCGGGCACGGGTAAGACCTACCGAACCGCGCTCGAGGCTGTACGCCTCTGCGATGGCGACACGCCCGATGAGCGCAGCGATCTGATGCGGCGTTACGGCGAACTCGAGCGGGAGGGGCGGATCGGCTTCGTCACTTTCCACCAGAGCTTCTCCTACGAGGACTTCGTAGAGGGTCTGCGTCCCGAGACGGCGGCGTCCGAGATCAGCGGATCAGCCGGCTTTCGGCTGGAACCCCGCAACGGCGTATTTCGCGAGATGGCGGCGTTGGCCGATCAGGCGCGTCTGGCGGCCTCGGCGCCACGTAAAGCTGGCGGCCTCGACCTCGACGGCCGGCGGTTCTGGAAGATGGGGCTAGGCGCGATCGGGACCCAGGATCACATCTACGACGAGGCCATCGCGGGCAACTACGTCGTCTTGGGCTGGGGCGGAGACGTGGACTGGAGCGATCCTGCCTATGAAGACATCGGGGCGATCCGGGCCAAGTGGGCCGAGGTTGCCCCGCCAGACAGTCAGCCGAGCAATGTCTCGCAGCTTCACCCGTTCCGCTCGGAGATGAAGAAGGGCGACATCATCATCGTCCCCTATGGCAACACCGCCTTCCGGGCGATCGGGGAGGTCACAGGCGACTACGCCTTCGTGGCCAACCCTGACGGCGAGTACAATCATCGTCGGCAGGTCAATTGGCTCCTCAAGCTTGAAAAGCCGCTGCCGCTCGACAGCATCGTGGAGGGGGCCTTCACGATGCGAACCCTCTATCCAATCAACGCGAGCCGAATCCGGATGGAAGCGGTGTCGCGCCTGATTGGCGGCCCAGGAGATGCCGAGATCGGCGCGCCGGGCGTGGCCCCAGCGTTCGTTCTGGTGATCGACGAGATCAATCGCGCCAACATCTCCAAGGTGTTTGGCGAACTGATCACCCTGCTCGAGGCCGACAAGCGTCTCGGCATGGAAAACGAAATCCGGGTCAAGCTGCCCTATTCCGGGGAGATGTTCGGCGTGCCGGCGAACCTCCACCTGATCGGCACCATGAACACGGCCGACCGCTCGATCGCGCTTCTCGACACGGCGCTTCGCCGCCGTTTCACGTTCGAGGAGATCATGCCCGACTCCGATCTGCTGAAGGCAGCGGCTCGGCGCACGGGGGTGGATCTCATCGCGGTGCTGAAGGCCGTGAATGAGCGGATCGAGTATCTGTTCGACCGCGAGCACCAGGTCGGCCACGCCTTCTTCATGGCCTGCCAGGATCGTCACGACGTCGATGCGGTCATGCGCGATCGCGTCATTCCGCTGCTGCAGGAGTATTTCTTCGAAGACTGGTCGCGGCTAGCGATGGTGCTGGGCGAGCGGGAGGGGGCCAAGGAGGGTGCCTTCCTCAATTGCGATCGCATCCCGCCGCCGCCGGGCTTCGACGGCGAGGATCGCTGGCGCTGGTCGGTGCGCCCGTCCTTCGCGCCAGACGCCTACCAACGGCTGCTCGGCCGCGCGGCCGTGAGCGCTCCCGCCAATGAGGAGGCCGCCGGCGCGGCCGAAGCGGCAGCGGCCGAATGACCCATCTCTCGGTCCTGGAATGGGATCGGGTCGCGGTCGGGGAGGGCGGTTTCTCCCGCCGCCAGGCCGATCAGCTGCTGGCCGCGGCGCGGTCGCACCCGCTTGGCGGCGCTGAGGGGACCAATATCCTGATCGATCATCACCGTTGGCTGAGGAGCCAACAGGTGGTCGGCATCGTCGCGGGTGAAGGCTGTAGCCTGGAGATTCTGCCGAAGATCGACCAGCTCGGCGACGCCGGGTCCTCGGAGGGCCGCGCCGGGCTGCGCCATCGCCTGGTGCAGATGTTGGACGTGGCCCTGGGCCTGGAGATCAATCTTGGTCGAGACGCCGCCATGGCGCGGCAGGATGAAACCCTGCTGGACATCCTGATCCGCGCCTTTGCCGACCAGCTGACCAATGAAGTGCGACGCGGGCTGCCGCGACAGTATCTTCGTTGTGAGGAAGACCTGCCGACCCTGCGCGGCCGGCTCGATGTCACCCGCCAGTTCACGACGTTGGCCGTGCGGCCGGACCGGCTCGCCTGCCAGTTCGACATCTTGTCGCCGGACACGGCGCTGCTCCAGGTGATGAAGGCGTGCGTGGTGTTCCTCGTCAGACAGGCACGCCGCGCCGAAACTGTGCGCAGGCTCGCCGAGCTTCGCGTCGCCTTGGCCGACGTCGCCGACGTTCACCCGCATCACCTGGCCTGGGACAAGATCGCAATCGACCGGTCAAACCGCCGCTGGCGTTCGCTGCTGGCGCTGGCACGGTTGTTTTTGCGCCGCGACTGGCAGGCGACCCATAGGGCCCACGATCTGCGCGACCTGGCCGGCGTCACCTTGCTGTTTCCCATGAACGACCTCTTCGAGGCCTATGTCGCGGCGCTGCTGCGCAAGGCCCTAGCCCCAGAGGGCTACGAGGTCGTCTCGCAAGGTGGCCTGCGCTATTGCCTCAATGAGATTGCGCCCGACGGCACGCTGGGGCGACCGCTGTTCCGCACCAAGCCCGACTGCATGGTGCGGCGGAACGGCCGTACCGCGTTGGTGATCGACACCAAGTGGAAGCGTTTGACCGCCGCCGGCAGCGACCCGAAGCGTGGCGTCTCCCAAGCTGATGTCTACCAGCTCATGGCCTATGCCCGGCTCTATGACTCGGCACGACTAATGCTCCTCTATCCCCATCATCCGGACCTTGAAGGGGAGGGCGCGCTCGCACGTCACCGCCTCAATGTCGCCGGCGCCGATGAACGGCTGACGATCGCCAGCATCGACGTCGCGGTAGACCGTCTGGCGACCATGGTGTCGCTCAAGGCCTTGGTCCTCGGCGAAGCGATGGTCCCTGCCTGATGGTGGCGGGAGGCTACCGACTTACAGCTTCGGCGCCCACTTAGCGATTTCGGCCAGGATCTCGTCGAAGGCTGGTTGGCCGCGGAAATAGAGCGCGCTCGAGGCAGTGTAGGCCTTCTGCAGCGTGGCCCGGGTCGCTGGGTCGCTGAGTACGAAGGCCTCGTTCTCGGCGATGACCGGATTGTCGAGCTTCGGGAACCGCTTGGCCTTGTGGTCGAGATACCCTTGCGTGCCGACAAACGCCTGCACGGTCGGATCCTGGAGCAAGGAATAGACGTCGTAGTAGTGGCGCATGAAGTTGGGTGGGAACGCGCCGGTCTCCTGCTGCTGGCGGAACTTGGTGGAGATCGCCTGCAACTTTTCGACCAGCGTATGGCCCGGATGGTAGCAGGCGACGCCCAGGGCGCGGTTGTCGATGACCTGAACCTGGCTGGCGGCGAAGTCATAGGCCCACGAGCTGATATCGCGGGCCTCGTTGGGCGCGACATCGTCGAAGCCGACTTCCAGCAGTACCCCGTCTTTCAGGCCTTCCACCGATCCATTGATACTGGCGTAGGTCAGGCGAATGCCGGCGCTACGATATTGGCGAGGGTCATCAAACGCCGTGTCGCGCTCTACCGAGGTGATGCCGTCGATGACGATGGTCTGCGCAAGCCGATCATAGAAGTCCTTGCGGCTTTGGACGTGAGCCGCCTTGTCGTGATTGCGGCCGATCATCACTGGCGGATCGGCTGGCGGCTCGATGCGGATGTCGATGTCTTCAGAGAAACGACTGATCAGTCCGTAGCCCTTGGAGAGCGATGTACCGCCCTTCAGCTCGAAGGTCAGGCCCAGCTGCTGCAGACCGTAGAGGCTCTGCATGATCCAATAGTCCTTCTCGACCAAGGCGGGCGCGATGCCCTGCGCCTCGGCGACGATCCGGATCAGATCGGCAAACTGACGATGGTTGTGCAGGAAATCGCGCGGCATCCTGGGTTCCAACCTCGGCCAGGGCGCGGGCGAAGAACTTCTTGGCCCGCTCGGAGCCGTAGGACTGGGCGGCCTTTTTCACGCGCGCCCGGTCACTGGCGGCCAGCCGCGCCTTGACGCGCTCGAGCACGTCTTCGGCGCTTTCGCCCAGCTGATCGAGGTTGTTGACCAGGTCGACCATCAGAAACTCAGCCGAGAGCTTCTTCGGGAAGGCGGGCTTCATCCGAAAATCGTAGGTGCGGCCGCCGAGCGCGAATTTGCCGTGGCGCTTGTGGTTATAGACCACGGTCTTGTTGTGCAGCTGCGTCGTGCCGACCCCAAGCGCATTGTACGCATTGGGCGAGGCCAGCAGGAACGGGCCACCCTTGAGGAACGTCGACACAAGGGTGTCGTCCTCAGGCGGGGCCTTCCCGAACACCGTCTGTTTGGGCGCGTAGTAGAGGCCGCCGGCCAGCTTGGTCAGCACGCCAGCCTGCACCGCTTCCTTGAGGTGACGATCGACCGCCGTCGACCATTGGGCGAGGTCCGCCCGGCGGTAGGTCTGCCCAGGGCGGAGCTTGGCCTTGAACTGGTCGAACTTGCTCATGGTTTCAACTTAGGCCTCTGCAATCAGTTTGCAAGGAATGTCATTAAAAATCCATGCAAATCGGTGCAGCTTAGCGGGAGGTGATCGTGATCATAGGACGGGAGGGAAACGCTTTCCCCTGCGGCCGAGCCAAGGTCTCGCCCGACCCCTTCTGCGGGGACACCCCGCAACGCCCCAAGCAGAGCGGGGCCAGTGACTTAGGTTGGTTGGAGTAGCGCCTGAAGGTTGCGCAAAGTAGCAGTTCGCGGTTTGATGGCCTAAAGTGAAGCCCCCTGACCGATTGCCAAATTCGGTGTCCATCATCACGGCGTAGGGTCTAAACAGAACTGAAAACAAGGCCGGCGGGGATCTCATGAAGGCGTTCGAGTTCAATCATCGCCTTATCGATTCGTACGCCCGCTTTTCTAGGTCGTTCAGCACCGCTCGCTCTAAGGACCTGAAGTCGGAAATTGACCGGCAATACGACGCGGGTCGGTTCTGGCCCGATGCGCTTCTGTCTCTCAATCCTCGATACCTCCAAGGGCCGACGGTGGACGAACTGGTCGCGTCAGGCGATCTGGATGGCGCGACCGGACAGATATTCCGCTTCGGATCGACCCCACTGAGATTGTATCGGCATCAAGCGCAATCGATCGCTAAGGCGCGGGCCGGCCAGAGTTACGTAGTCACCACTGGAACAGGGTCGGGGAAGTCGCTGTGCTTCTTCGTGCCTGTCGTGGATGCAATCGTTCGCGCGCGGAAGGCCGGGAAACCACGCCGGACAAGCGCGATTATCGTCTACCCGATGAATGCCCTGGCAAACAGCCAGCTCAAAGAGATTGAGAAGTTCATCGCTCAGTCCGGCTTGCCTGCGGCACTGAAACCCGTTGTTCGGCGCTACACCGGCCAGGAGAGCCACGAGGAACGACAGCGGATCGCAGACGACCCGCCGGACATCTTGCTCACGAACTTCATGATGGCCGAACTGCTGCTAACGAGGCAGGACAAGCTCGACACCCAGGTTATCGAGAATGCGACCGGGTTGGAGTTTATCGTCCTTGATGAGCTCCACACATACCGCGGCAGACAAGGTGCCGACGTCGCGATTCTTGTTCGGCGTCTTCGTAATCGTTGCACGCCGGAGAGAGCGCCGATCTGCATCGGGACCTCCGCCACAATGGCGAGCGAGGGTTCCGACACCGCCCGCGCGAAGGTTGTGGCCGACGTCGCGTCTCGCCTCTTCGGAACGACTATCGGCGCAGAATCCGTCATCGATGAGTCGCTCCAACGAGCTACAGATGACGGCCTGAAGTTGGTCGACGTACAAGCGGAGCTTGCCTCCGTAATGGCAGGAACGATCCCAGAGTCCCTGACCGATGACGTACTCAGGAAGTATCCGCTCGCGGTCTGGGCCGAGCTGGCAATCGGTTTGGATGATGGGCAGGAACTGAAGCGCAAGAAGCCCATCCCCTTCCAGGACGCAGTCGCCCTACTTTCCGCAGACAGCGGCGTCGATACAGAAATCTGCCGTCGAAAATTTGAGGCGTTCCTTACGCAGGTAAGCCTGCCGGAGACGGAACGAGGCGGCGTGGGCAGCGCCGCATTTCTCGCGTTTAAGCTTCACCAATTCATCTCCGGCGCGGGGGAGATTTTCACGACTCTAACGGAGCAGCCCAGGAACGTTCTATTCGAAGGTCAATTGGAAGATCCTCGGGCACCTGGTCATAGGCTTTACCCATCGCGCTTCTGTCGCGAGTGCGGGCATGAAGCTCACGTGGTGAATAGGACTGAGGATGCGCAGGGCGCGCTTTTTGTACCCCGCAATATCGACGATGCACCACTCGATAACGGAGAGGGCCAGACGGCCGGATACCTGAGTCCTAGCTGTGAGGGCGACGTTGAATACGCCTTCACAGGGGATATCGAGACCTACCCTGAAGATTGGCGCGAAGAGCGTAATGGGGTTGAACGGCTTCGCGCGAATCGAAAGCGCAGGGTGCCCCAGAAGGTGACGGTTGCCCCAGATGGCCGTTTGAGCCCTTCAGGCCAGAGCTTCTGGTTTATTCCAGGCAAATTTGGCTTCTGCCCATGTTGCTTGGATCAACCCAGCCCCAGCATGCGGGAGCGCACGAAGCTTGCCGGCCTGTCTGGCGAGGGCCGAAGTTCAGCTACGACGCTTCTGGTGTCGACGGCATTGGAGTGGATGAACGGCCGTAACAGCGGCGTTCCCAAGGAAAAACGCAAGCTCCTTGGCTTCACAGACAACCGCCAAGACGCAGCCCTTCAAGCCGGCCACTTTAACGACTTCTTATTTGTCAGTTTGCTTAGGGGGGCCATCCTCCGGGCAGTCCTGGACTCCGGCGACGACGGAATCGCTGAGGACGAGTTTGGATTGCGCGTGGTTAGGGCGCTAGGCTTCACCGCAGACAACAAGGACGCGCGCCTTCATTGGATGCTGGACCCAGAAGCGGGTGCAGTCGTGCGAGAGGACGCACAACGCTCTTTGGCCAAGGTGCTGGCCCACAGGCTATGGACCGACCTTCGCCGTGGTTGGCGTTACACGAATCCGAGCCTCTCAGTTCTCAGGCTTATCGATGTCGAGTTCGTCGGGCTCGACGACATTGCACGAGATACAAATCGTCTAACTGCAATCTTGCCCGACTTGGGACCGCTCGACGTCCAGGCGCGAAAATCGATGCTGAAGGTCATCCTCAGCGCCATGCTTGACGGCTTGGCCGTGGCGACCGAAGCCCTCGATCTTACGATCCTCGATACCGTCGCTCAAAAGTCCCGAAACCTCTTGCGCACCCCCTGGGCTATTGACGCCAAAGAGACGCCAAGGAGCAGGACGACTGTCTTTCTGCAGGCACCCGGAAAGGACTTGGTCGGGCTGCGCGAGGAGCAAACGATAGTCCGAGCGGGCCATAACTCGCGGATCGGGCGGCTGATCAATCGGAAGAGCGTGATCGGGACCAAGCTCAGCCGGGCCGACTATCTGGTTGTGATGACAGGTCTGATGGAACTCATGGCGCAGGAAGGACTGGTATCGCGAGTTGACATCGAGGCTGACCTGCAAGGGTGGCGCCTCTCGCCGTCAGCGGTCCGTATCGTACCGGGCGAGGCAATTCGCAAAGGCGCGGCTCAAGGGAACCGCTACTTTCATGACCACTACAGCGAAATCGCCGAGTCGTTGAGGGGCGGTCATAGCTCATACTGGGGTCTTGAAGGCCGAGAGCACACCGCACAGGTGTCGCAACGACAGCGAGAGTGGCGCGAATGGCGCTTCCGCTTCGAGATGGAAGATCGTGAAAATCTCGAGGCGAACATCGCCGAGATCAAAGCGTCTGGCGAATCCCGGCAGTTTCTGCCTGCCCTGTTTTGCTCGCCCACAATGGAGCTTGGCGTCGATATCTCAGCCTTGAACGCTGTGTATCTTCGGAACGTGCCGCCAACGCCGGCTAACTATGCCCAGCGTGCTGGTCGTGCCGGGCGCTCGGGGCAAGCCGCTGTCATCGTGACTTATTGTGCAGCGCAGTCTCCGCATGATCAGTATTTCTTTGAGCGCCGCAACGACATGGTCGCGGGCGTCGTTCGACCTCCAGCCCTCGACATCACCAATGAAGAGCTCGTCCGTTCGCACCTTCATGCCGTATGGCTGGCGGAAGCAAAGCTAGCCCTATCTCCGGATATCCCCGAGATACTGGACCTGACGCAGACGGGATATCCGCTGAAGGCAGAGGTTCACGAGATCATTGATCGTCCCGCGCTTGTCGCGTCGACACATGGTCCAATGAAGCGTGTTCTGGACCAGATCCTTGCGTCCGTGGACGGTCGTAAGCCAGCCTGGCTCGATGACCCATATGACTTTGTAGCGTCGGTCGCGTCGCAAGCACCTGGAGAATTCGATCGTGCTTTTGACCGCTGGCGAGAGCTCTACAATTCGGCACGGACGCAGCTAATCGAGGCTAACGCTCGGTCCGAAATCACAGGCCTTTCCGCCGCCGACCGGCGTCGCATCAAGGCCTCCCAGATGCAGGCTAGCGATCAAATCGCCATCCTTGAACAGGGCAAGGCTTCGAACGGGTCTGACTTCTATTCCTATCGGTACCTAGCGACGGAGGGCTTTCTCCCGGGCTACAATTTCCCGCGGCTGCCGCTCTACGCGTTTATCCCGGGGGAAGGAAAATCAGGGTCGTTCCTTCAGCGGGCGCGGTTCCTCGCCATCTCAGAATTCGGTCCGCGCAGCCTGATCTACCACGAGGGACGCGCATACAGGGTCATGAAGGCGAAGTTGCCGCCGGAAGTTCGGACCGGCGACGGAGCTGAGCTTGCTACGAGAGATATCTACATTTGCTCCAACTGCGGTGCCTGCCACGACAACGAAGTGGAGCGCTGCCATGCCTGCAATAGCCCGATGGCCGCCGAGTTACCGGTGCAGCGCACACTCAGGATCGATAACGTTGAGGCTGCGCCCGCCGAGCGCATTACAGCGAACGATGAAGAGCGCGTCCGACAGGGCTTTGATATTCAAACCGTCTTCTCCTGGCCCAAACGCGACGGCCGAGCGCTGGTAACGGAGGCTGATTTCCGTTGCGAGGAGGTCTCGGTCCTCAATCTTCAGTACGCAAATAGCGCCGAGATCAGTCGGATCAATAAGGGGCTAAAGCGGCGGGCCAACCAAACCGTCTTCGGCTTCAATATCGACCCGCGCAGCGGCTATTGGGCGAAGTCGGAGGACGAGGATGTCGACGTCGATGTTCCTCCGGATGTCGTGAAGCCTGTTCGCATCGTACCTATTGTCCGTGACCATAAGAACGCACTCCTTTTCCGATTCAACGACCCAACGGCGTACTCCCCAGAGGCGATTGTCACCGTTCAGCATGCGTTGATGCGAGGCATCGAAGTCACCTTTCAGCTCGAGGAAGGCGAAGTTCTCGGTGAACCGCTACCCGCCCGAGATAATCGGCGCGCTGTGCTAGCTTACGAGGCCACAGAGGGAGGGGCCGGCGTACTTAGCCGCCTGATTGAAGACCCCGGGGCCTTGAGCCGGGTGGCGCGGGAAGCCCTTATCCTGATGCACTATATGAACGTGGATGAGGCTCTTAAGTCCGGCGATGCGAAGGTGCTCGCAACCGACGGTACCGAGGCGTGTGTGCGAGGCTGCTATCGTTGCTTGCTCTCTTATTTCAACCAACCCGATCACGAGTTGATCGATCGGACGAGTGAACAGGCGAAGCAGCTTCTGATGGATCTGGCGCGTGGCGAAGTGGTGCTCTTTGCTGCTGCTCGTCCGGCGGGAGCCGGCTCAGATTGGGAGCGCGCCTTCGAAGCTGCGGGAATGCCTACGCCGGATACCTCTGCGGCAAGCTTTGAAGGCAACGCTATGGAGTTCACCTGGCGAGGCCATTTCATCGCCGCGACGGCCCAGCCAGTAGCTTCACCTACTCGAGCGGCTGCGGAAGCCAAGGGTTGGACACTCTTTGAGCTACCAGAAACCGCGGCCGAAGGCCTCCCTGAGGCAATGCTCTCGATGTTTAGGGGTTGATCCTATGACGATGAGCTTTGCACCTGGAGATCTTGTCCGCGCGCGTGGGCGTGAATGGGTTGCCCTGCCATCTCCTCGAGATGGCGTGCTGGCGTTGCGGCCTTTGTCGGGCAGCGAAGGGGACGCGATCCTGCTCGCCCCGGACCTGGAACTGCTTCCTGTCGAGCCGGCGACCTTTGAACTCCCTGACAATGCATCGGTGACTGTGCAGGCAAAGGCGGCCCTCCTGGCCGATGCGATGCGACTGACACTGCGGAGAGGCGCGGGACCCTTCAGGTCGGCAGCGCAACTTGCCTTTGAGCCTCGGACTTATCAGCTCGTCCCGTTGCTGATGGCCTTGCGGCTCCCCGTGCCGCGCTTGCTGATCGCCGACGATGTCGGGATCGGTAAGACTATCGAAGCGGGTCTGATCTTGCGCGAGTTGATGGATCGAGGCGAGGTCGATTCCTTTTCCGTGCTCTGTCCACCCCATCTCGTGGAGCAGTGGGTCGGCGAGTTGAAGGCCCGGTTCGGGATTGATGCAGTCGCCGTCACGTCGGGATCTGCAGGTCGGTTGGAGCGTGGGCTGCCGCTCGCCCAAACCCTCTTCGAAGCTTACCCTTTTACGGTAGTCAGCCTGGATTACATCAAGGCCGAGAGGCGGCGGGAGAGCTTCGCACGGTCCTGTCCAAGGTTTGTGGTCGTCGATGAGGCCCACGCCTGCGTAGGAACTCATCAAGGCCGCCAGCAGAGATTTGAACTTCTGTCGGGCCTAGCTTCCGATCCCGACCGCGGACTTATCCTCCTGACGGCGACCCCGCACTCGGGTGACGAAGACGCCTTCGGGCGCCTACTTTCGCTCATCGAACCCTCATTCGCTACGATGAATTTCGATGATGCTCGCTACCGCGAGCGGTTGGCGCGGCACTTCGTTCAGCGGCGCCGGATCGATCTTACTTCGGGAGACTGGAGCGAAGACCGCGCTTTTCCGAAACATGAAACGACGGAGTTCCTGTACCGTCTCTCCGAACCGCACCGCGCGTTTCAGGAGACGGTCCTCGACTATTGCCTCGGAATTGTTTTCCGAGTCGGACCAGCGCAACGAGAGCGGCGACTAGCATTCTGGGGGACGTTGGCCCTCATGCGCTGTATCGGGTCGTCGCCGGCTGCTGGTCTAAGTGCGCTTCGCAACCGAATGGCGACCGAAACCGATCGGCTCGAGACGCAGATATACGATGACGACGGGGAAGATGAGGACGCTGTAGATCTCGAGCCGGGCATGGCGTTCGCGCCCGATGCCAAGCTCATTTCGCTATTAGAGCAAGCCCACGAACTCCTTGGAAAGCCAGATCCTAAATTGGCTGCGCTGGTGGATGCGCTTTCACCCCTGGTAAAGAGAGGGGCAAATCCCGTCGTCTTCTGTCGCTACCTCGCGACTGCCGAGTATGTTCGTGACGCGCTTAGGAAGGCTTTTCCGAAGCTAAGTATCGAGGCAGTTACAGGCGTCCTGACCCCGGACGAGCGTCGCGACCGGGTTGCCGACATGTCATCGATGGACCAGGAAAGATCGGTTCAGCGCATATTGGTCGCTACCGATTGCCTCTCGGAGGGTATCAACCTCCAGCAACTCTTCGATACGGTCGTCCACTACGATCTCTCGTGGAATCCAACGCGCCATCAGCAGCGCGAGGGTCGAGTCGATCGGTTCGGCCAACCGGCTGAGCTGGTGCGGTCGATCATGATGTTTTCGCCTGACAGCGCCATCGACGGCGCGGTGCTCGACGTCATTCTTCGCAAAGCCGAGGAAATCCGCAAAGCGACTGGAGTTACGGTTCCGCTTCCGGAAGAGCGAGGTCCTGTCACTGACGCGCTGATGGCATCAATGATGCTGCGCCGAGGAGTTCCCAACCAACTTACCCTCGACCTCCGCCTTGACGACGGTGCCAAGGTTATGGACGCGCGTTGGCGCGACGCGTCGGAAAACGAGAAGAAGTCGCGCGCGCGGTTCGCACAAAACGCAATGAAGCCGCACGAAGTCGCGCCCGAGTGGGAGAAAGTACGATCGCTCCTCGGCTCGCCGGCGGACGCCAGAACCTTTGTCGAGCGCGCAATGGCGCGCTTCGGCGTCCCGCTTGAGCAGCGCAAGACAGTGCTGCTCGCTCATCTGAATGAGTTGGACCTGACTCTTCGCAAGCGCTTAGCCGAACAAGGGCTCAAGGGGACTATTGGTTTAGCCACAATCGAGCCCGCACCCTCTGGGACCGCCTTGCTGACCAGAATGCACCCTCTAGCCGCGTCACTGGCAGAATCATTAGTCGACGCTTCGCTGGATCGAGAATCGCTTGCGAGCCTCGGAATCGGCCGTGTTGGAGCCTGGCCGACACTGGCCGTTGGCCACGTCACGCGGATCGCGCTGCTTCGAATTCGCTTCAAGCTGAATACTCACGCGCGCAAAGAGGGCCTCCTGTTGGCAGAGGAAGCAGCGTTGGTGGCGCTGGAAGGTGACCGGATCGTAGGAGTCGGTGAAGCGGTTCGAGATCTCCTAAATACCTCTGCCAGCGCCGACTTCGCATCCGTGGCTCGCGACCGTTTTATCGCCAAGGCACGAGAAGATCTTCCGGATCTACTGGCCGGACCCATCGCCGAGTTCGCAGAAGCCCGAGCGCAGGAGTTGATGGCAGACCACGCTCGCCTGCGAACTGCGTCCGGATCCGCGACGCGCGTCTCTGTCGAGACGGTGCTCCCACCGGATGTCATCGGCCTATACGTGCTTATGCCGGCCGAGGTTTGAGAATGGCCCGTAAGCCCGTCACCGACATGTCGGCGTGGTCCTCGCTTACTCTTGAGGGCAGCCTCATTGCGCCGGCAATGATCGCGAATATTGATCGCGGACAGGCCTCCGATCAGAGGGAGGAAGACTATCGCATCCGTAAGGGGTTAACCGTCCGCGAGGAAATTTCGACGGCTTTTCGCGTCGGTCAGTCGCATTTCGATGCCTTCTTGAAGGTTGATAATCCTTCTGTCGAAGCGACTAGGCGCTTCATTCAAGCATTCCTTGCAGAAACATTTGGGTTCGACGATCTCCGCGCCGAGGACGGGACACTCTCCTTCGTCGCCGGAGAGCGCGTACTCATCGTTGTCGTTCCGCCGTCAGACGACAAACTTGATCGACGGAGTCCGACCTTATCGACCGAGCGCTCACGTTCGCCAGCGTTTGCGCTCCAAGACTGCCTGAATGAGCGCGAGGACGCGCTTTGGGGCCTGGTCACGAATGGTAGGTTCCTGCGCCTGATGCGGGACAATGCGTCGCTTACGAGGCCCGCCTACATCGAAGCCGACTTGGGTCAGATCTTCGCCAACGAGGACGCCGCCTCTTTCGCGGTGCTCTGGTCCCTAGTCCACCGAACAAGGTTCGGCACCGCCGGCACACCCGTGACGGATTGTGCCTTGGAGAGGTGGCGGGAAGCGGGATCCCGCGAGGGGGAAGTTGTCCGCGACCGTCTGGCGGGCCAGGTGGAAACGGCGCTGAAGGTTCTTGGCTCGGGTTTCCTTGAGGCTAACCCAGAGCTGTCAGACCGGCTGACGTCCGGCGAGCTGAACCTCACCGAATGGTTCAACGAGCTACTTCGTCTCGTGTATCGCCTGATCTTCCTAATGGTCGCAGAAGATCGAAATCTTCTTCACCCTGAGGCTGCTTCTCCAGGGGCGCGCCGGCTTTATGCACAAGGGTATAGCCTTGGAAGTTTGCGAACGCAGTCAGTGCGCGCGGCTAGCTGGGACAAGCACCATGACCGTTACGAGGGTGCAAAGGTGGTGTTCCACGCCCTGACGCACGGGGAAGAAGCCCTAGGCCTCCCAGCCCTTGGTGGCCTCTTCAGTTCCGGCGTGTTGCCGAGCTTGGGGGTAGCACAACTGCGTAACCGAGCCTTCATGGAGGCGATTTACCGACTGTCTTGGTTGAGTGACCGAGCGGGCATGGTTCCCGTGAACTGGCGAGCCATGGAGACCGAAGAGCTTGGCTCGGTGTACGAGTCTCTACTCGAACTGCAACCGCAGCTTGGCCAAGACGGTAGATCGCTCACTTTCGCGTCTGAGGTGGCCGAGCAGAAGGGCAATCAGCGGAAGACCACTGGCTCGTACTATACGCCAGATCGTCTTGTGCAGCTGCTGCTCGATTCGACTCTCGAGCCAATCTTGGACGAGCGCGAAGCTCATGCAGAGGATCCGGCGGAGGACCTTCTACGTCTGACCGTCATCGATCCGGCATGCGGATCGGGCCATTTCCTGCTCGCAGCGGCGCGACGTATCGCTTCCCGAGTTGCCCGCCATCGTGCTGGAGGAATCCCTTCTGCGGCAGACTTCCGTCATGCCCTTCGCGAAGTCGCATGTCGCTGCCTGTACGGCGTTGATCGCAACCCCATGGCCGTAGAGCTGACTAAGGTCGCTCTTTGGATCGAAGCATTGGAACCAGGTCGGCCCCTGGCATTTTTCGATGCCCAAATCCGCTGCGGAGACAGCCTTGTCGGTGTGTTCGATCGATCCATGCTGCGGGCAGGGCTGCCCGACGAGGCCTACAAGCCTCTTACCGGCGACGATCGCGAGCTGTCCCGGCGCTACGCGCGGCTAAACAAGGAGCAGCGCGAGCGCGCAAAGACCCATCCGCAGCTCTTCAAGGAATGGGCACCGCCTGAAATATTAGCGGAGCGTGATCACCGCCTTCGAGGGATGCCGCAGGACGACCTCGCGAGCGTGGAAGCGAAGGCGCGGGACTTCGTTGCGATGCGAGCGTCGTCCCACTGGCAACACCTTAAGGTCGCAAGCGACCTATATATTTCGGCGAATTTCTATATGGCGGCGTTTTTCACTCCGCGTTTGGCCACCAACACGGATGCAATGCCCCTAACGGAGCATGTGTGGCGTGCCGCCGGAGGCGATACACCGGCAGACCATTTGCGCCGCGGAGCTACTCAGACCTCGGAAAAGGTCAGTGCCTTTCACTGGTTTATCGAATTCCCTGAAATCATGGAGCAAGACGGCGGGTTCGACGTCGTAATAGGAAATCCGCCGTGGGAGCGCATCAAGCTCCAAGAACAAGAGTTCTTTGCTGCGCGGTCGCCGGCCATTGCCGGAGCGTCGAATAAAGCCGAGCGTCAGAAGTTGATAGCTGCGCTCGAAGCGGCGGAACTCGACAGCGCTAACGGTCGATTGTGGCGCGATTTCGTATTTGCAAAACGTGCAGCCGAAGCGGCCAGCGAGTTTGCTCGCTCATCCGGCCGGTACCCGCTTACAGGTCGCGGGGACGTCAACACTTACGCGTTGTTCGCTGAGTTATTCTTCCGGCTTGTAAAGCCAAGAGGTCGTGCGGGCGTAATTGTTCCGACGGGAATTGCGACGGATTCGTTCACCTCAGAATTCTTCGCCCAACTGGTATCGTCGCAAAAACTGCAGTCTCTGTTCAGTTTTTATGAAATCAGGGGGTGGTTCAAGGGAACCGACGACCGCAAGTCGTTCTGTATCATATGCACCGGAGGCAGGGCGCAAGCTGCAGAGTTCTGTTTTGATATCAAAAATATCGATGAGCTCGGCCTATCGGAGCGGCGCTTCAATCTTTCTGAGGCTGAAATTGCTCGGATCAATCCGAATACGAGGACCGCGCCCGTGTTCCGCTCGCGCGCGGACGCAAAGCTAACGGCAAAAATCTACTCCGAAACTCCGGTGCTGGTCGAGGAGCTCGGGGGCGGCACCCGTGGAGAGATCAATCCCTGGGGCATCACGTTTCAGACGATGTTCCACATGTCTGGTGATTCAGGTCTGTTCCGGACGCCTTCGCAATTGGAGGCAGAAGGCTGGCGGCCGGAAGGCACCGACTGGGTTCGGCAGGCGGCCGAAGGCATTGAGCGCAGAGTTCCACTCTACGAAGCCAAGATGCTTCACCATTTCGATCATCGTTGGGCAACCTACGGCGTGGGTTCCTCTCGCGATGAGGAGAGCGCACGCGACTGCACTATGGTCGAGAAGCAGGAGCCCACGTTCGAGCCTTCCCCGCGATACTGGGTGCCAGAGGGTGAAGTTGTTCTGCGAAGCGCGCGCGTTCCTTCCGCCCTCAAGAGCGCCATTCGACAGGGACGAGGGGACGGCGAGAAGGCGCGGCGCAAACCGGACGTCGATCAGAACGTAGCCGCACGCGCCGCTGTGCTACGGGCCTTGACCACATGGCTCGCAGGGGCGATCCCGGCTATCGAGGGTCGTGCGGCCCGGGAATATGATCTGGTTCGTCTTCTAGGGCGCGAGCAGGATTGGCGGGGGGGGCTGAAAGGCTCACCCGAGCGGTTTCTGCTCGACCCCAAGACGCTTGCTGCCGGAGCCGAGATGCAGCGAGAGACTCCGCTCGACGCAGCCGATCTCGAGAGCATGCCGACTCTTGCCAACGACGTTCTCCTTGTTGGCGAAAGCCTGATCGTCGCTAAGCAGCCGCGCTGGTTGATTGGTTGGCGGGACATTGCATTGCGGAGCGTCGAGAGAACGGTAATAGCAAGCGCGTTACCCAAAGTTGCTACCAATCATAAAGTGCCATTGTTCTATATATCGCGCTCCGCAAAATATTCAGCGGCGTTGCTGGCAAATTTGACTTCGCTTGTTTTGGATTATGTTGCTCGGCAAAAAATAGGTGGAAGTTCTCTAACCTATTTCTACTTAAAGCAATTTCCCATATTGCCGCCGGATTCATATTCGGAATCTGATTTGGATTATATTTCGCAGCGCGTTATCGAACTGACATATACCAGCCTCGCGATGAAACCCTGGGCGGAGGACTTGGGTTATTCGGGTCAGCCATTTACCTGGGACGATCTGCGTCGCTGTAAATTGAAGGCGGAATTGGACGCGTTCTTCGCGCGTAAATACAGACTAACTGAGGAAGACCTGTCCTACATTCTTGATCCGGTGAAATCGAAAGGGCTCGGCTATCCTTCCGAGACTTTCCGGGTCCTAAAAGAAAAGGAAATTCGGGTCTTTGGCGAGTACCGGACGGAACGACTCGTGCTGGACGCCTGGCGACAAGGTGAGGTTGGCGAAGAAGCTCGCGCTCCCAAGACGATTGCTGCGACTCAGGTTCTCACATCCCTGCCAGACCGCGCATGGGAGTGGCCAGCGACCATTCAGCCTCAGGATCGTCTTCGCTATGCTGCCCAACAGGTCCTTTGGCAAATCCGCGACCAGATGGACGGCGCACGGGCGCGGTTCGCCATTGCGGGGCTCGCGGAGCCTTCTTTGCTCACGCCGTGGCTCTCGGACCAGGAGCGAGGCCACTGGTTAAGGCTTGTCGGTGCGGAGGCAGTGCCTGCCGACGGGGTTGTTCGGCTAAGGCCGGCGATCAGCGGCACCTGGCGCGCAATGTTCGAGACACTCGTAAGCGCCGGCCAATTGACTGAGCTGGCGGACGGCGCTTGGGCCCGCGGGCAGCACTTCAGTGCCTCCGGATTGCAGGCCGCTTCGGCGGACACTCAGCGCGCAGCTTTCGCGCTTGGCGTCGCCAAAAGCATCGACGTTGGCAGAGTAGCTGCCGCTGCGGCTCCGGAGGACAACATCATTTGGGCGAGGTTCGGTGGTGGACAATCAGGCTAACTTGTTCGCCTCGGTGATCGAACCACCATTGGCGCCGGCCGGTCGCACCGAGCCGCGCCTTTGGATTCGCCGGCTTGCAATCCTCAGCGACCCCCAGACCATAATCCGGGATGTCTCTCTTCGGCCGGGACTAAACATCGTTTGGACGCCGGATATGTCCAACAGCGGGAGCGGCGCGCTAGCACACGGCAGCGGTAAGACGACGTTCTGTCGTCTATTGCGCGGCTGTCTCGGCGAACCTGGATTAGCGTCCGACGCTCAGAGATCCAGGATTATGATGCGGCTCCCGCAGGGCGCTGCGGCAGCAGAAATCGTGATCGATGGTGTTTGCTGGGTTGCTGTCCGGCCGCTCGGCTTGTCGGGTAGCGAGTTTGTGGTTCGTATCGGCTCTGTCGAGGAGGCGATGGCGCGCGGGCGGCATGAGGGTGACCGCTCAACGATCGACCAAGCGGTCATGTCGAGCTTCTTTGCTAATCTCGCGCAAGCCAGCCCTCCTGATGTTGGACGAGAGCACGTTTGGGATGTGCTCCGGGCTTGGATTACCAGAGATCAGGAATGTCGTTTGGCCGACGTCCTCGCATGGCGTTCGTCGCAAACCCAATCGCGTTCTCGGGCCCAGGTTCTCGGCGAAACGTCCAAGCTGACGATGGTGCGGCTCGCGCTTCGCGCCCTTGATCCCGAAGAACGCTCGGCGGCGACCCGGGAACGAGAACTGGTCGCGAAGGCCGAGGAGGAGCGGCGGCGGCGCGCATACCAGCTGCAACGATACACTGAGGGAATGAAACTCGTCAGATCGGTGCTGAAGGTTAGCGATGACGTCGGCTTCGATGACGCCATTGATCGGAAGGGTCTAATTTCGCTTGCTGAGGCCGGTTTGGCGGAGGCAATGCGGACGGATTTGCCCAAGCTGCCTGATGTCGCGTCCATCTTCGCTCGGCTTCGGGCTATGAGCGAAGAGAGGGCCGCCCTCGTGGCCAGGCAACAGCTATTGAAGGGCGAGGCGGGACTGAAACGCGATGAAGCCCAGCGGGTCCGATCTGAGGCCAGTCTTGGTGAGATCGATATCGCGCAAGGGCGAATCCGCGTGTGCCCTGTCTGCAGAGTCAGCATCGATGAGGTGAAAGCGAAGGGTTGCGGAATATCACTGGAGGCATGCGACCTGCCGGCTCTCAGAGCTGCGATCATCGAAAAGCAGAACAAGGCAGCTGAGCTAGACACGCAAGCCGGGCGCGCCGAGCAGGAAGCCCGCCAGGTCGAAGCCCTCGTCCAAAACCTGGGCCCGAGGCAACAGGCTCTCGAACACGAGAGTAGGGCTGCGGACATCGCAAGCCGCGCGGCCCAAACCGCAGTCAAAGATGCTCAAGATCGAATTTACAAGGCCAGGCGAATTCTCGACGACGTTCGTGCGCTTCGCGCAAGCGAACCCGCCTCCAAACCGACAGCGCCGGAGACTGCGGCGCTGGAAACTGTTCGCGCCCAATTAGAGGCCGGGCGCTCACGCGCACGCGCCGCTATCCGAACCCTTGAGGAGCGTTATCAGGGCATCATGTCAGCCTGGGTGCCCGACGGCGTTGAAGGCACCATCAAGCTAGATGGCAATGGGTTGAAGGTTGATGCTGAGTTCTCGGGACGCGGAGAAGTGTCAACGGCAGCGCTCGATTCGCTCAAGATCGTAGCTTTCGATCTTGCCGCCCTCCACATGGCGGTCGAGGAAAAGGCCGACCTTCCGGCCTTCCTGATCCACGACAGTCCTCGCGAGGCTGACCTTGATTCGCAACTCTACGCGCGAATGTTCCAGCTCGTACGCCGCTGGGAGGAGGGGGGGGAAACCCCCCGGTTCCAGTACATCGTCACCACTACTACGGCACCGCCCCCGGAATTGCAGAACGACATCTATGTCCGCCTCACGATGAGCTCCACGCCGCCCGAAAATCGTTTATTCGGAATGGACGTCTAGCGCCAATGCTCGAAGCGCCGCAATCGTTTGTCGTACGTGAAGAGTGCCAGAAAGCAGCCTCGCAGAATGGCTTTCGTCGTATCCTGCCCGAAGAGGGCGGCTGGGCGGCCTTTGGATCGACAACTGCGCATGGTGTGCTCTATCTCGCCGCCGCCGGGCCCAATGGTCCCTGGTTCGTGGGTATTGATCACGCTGGTGTCGTCAGCGAAGTCGGAGTCGTCCCGGCACCGATCCCCGGTCCTGGCCGCGTCCGGCTCGCGTTCAACACGCTCGGTGATCTCTACGCTGCCCTTCACAGGATCTACGAGCTGTCCGTTAGCTTGCCGAACGCTCCCCTGCTGGAGTTTGAGGAGCAGGTAGCTGGACTTCCAAGAAGCACCGAGGCCGAGCGCTTGCTCGTTCAAAGAATCGGCCAGAACGTTTTTCGCGCGCGGCTGCTGGACTATTGGCGGGGAAGCTGCCCGCTCACTGGGATTTCGGACGTGGCGCTCTTGCGGGCTTCACACATCGTCTCTTGGGCAGAATGTGAGACCGACAACGAGCGGCTCAACGTTCACAATGGACTACTGTTATCAGCGCTTTGGGACGCGGCATTCGATCGGGCGCTTGTTACGTTTGACGATGATGGTTGTCCCTTGTTTTCCGCCCATCTGACCGCCGTAGCACGCACTCAACTTCAATGGGAAAAGCCGATCCCGCTAACCCCTGAACATCGAGTGAGGCTTGCCCGACACCGAAGCAAGTTTGATGGCTAGCCGATGTTCATTTAGATAATTGCTCAACGATACAATGCGATAAAATATCTTATAATTTACATTATCGAAACTAGGCGTGCGGCTTCGATTGGAGGTTCCGGGCTATTTGTACTATTCGCTCCGTTACGACGTCACGCAGTTCTTCGAACAGAAACTCAATCAAGTCGGTGTCAGGCTCAGACATTCTTGGCCGACCAGTTTACAACCGACCAGACCAGGTCATCGACAGTGCTACTTCCAACGGTGATGTTCTGATGGGGTTCGATCCGGTGGTAATCGCCAAGTGGCGCAGTCCCGCTCGTGAAACCTGTTCGTCGCGCGATGATGTTTTTAGTACGCCGGTTCTCCTGCCAGTAGGTCACGATCGCCCGATGCTTGGGTTCGTTGGGGCTTCCGGGATGCAGCACTCGGGCCTGAGGAAAGTGCATGTGACGATGGTGTGCATGGAGCAGCGTCACATCGTAGAGCCGCGCGATGAAGGCTCGCATTTCATCGAGGCCGCCGGCGGTGCCGACATCTTTGCATTCAATCGCGACGCGCGGGCGCCCGACAGGGATCCCGCCGGTCGCGCGGATCGCAGTCCCGACGCTTCCTGGGACTATCGATATGTCGATCTCATGCGTCGCCGAGCTGCGGCCCGCGAATTGAATTCCGTTCCATATTTCCCATTTTTGGCGGCGGCCTCTTCGGAACCCGATGACGCTAGCATTGCCTGGACCGGCTGAGGCTGCGGCGACGCCGGTTGGGCCGCCGCCACGTTGAATAAAGCGGCGATCCGCATCTCCGGGCTGGATGACTGTGCCGTCTGAGCGCTGCAGCCAGACGCTGAGCCCGGCATCGCGCAAGCCCCGAGCGAGGCTGGTCATCACGAACAGCTCGAAGATGCGCCCAGCGCCTGAAGCGTTATCCAGTGTTGCGACGTTGCCGACGATTGTATCGAGGACGGATTGGACGTTGGGGATCATGACAGCTTCGCCTGGCCGCGTGATTGCTCGACCCAATCGCTGAGAGCGGCGCGCAGCGCTGGTAGGCTCTCGCGCCCCTCGCCGACGCCGTCGCGGTCGCTCTTTCGGTCGCCACTCGCATCTAACAGCACCGAGACCATCTGGCGCCTGGGCGCATCTGCGGCCTGTGCTGCCGTTCCAATCCTATCCGATCGTTCAGTCGTACCCTCAACCACGAAGTCGAGCGTTTCGATCGACGTTTGAAGCTGGTCAAGCGCTTCGTCGAGCCGTTTCTCGATATAGGAGGCGGCCCATTCAATCTGCTCTTCTGGCGGGATCGCTTTTGCCTTCGCATCAATAGCCTGTGGCTCGCCGCGGGCCTTGGGCTGAGCGTCGCCCCGGATTGATTCGCGCGCCAAGGCGAGCGCCTCTTCAGACTCCTCCGCTGGCTGGCCAGTCTGGACGCTTTCAAACAATTCAAATGCCAGCCAATCGAGCCGCGCGGCCGACAATGTCTCGACGAGCTCGAGCAGCCTGGGATTAAGTACTGCCACAGGTGAACACCCTCCACTCGCCAGGTTTGCTCTTTCCGGTGAAACCGTACGGGCCCTGTCCCTAGGGTGCAATCAATGGCGAGTGCATGCGCATCATGACGCGTTCAGAGAGTCCACGGTGATCAGGCAGCGCTTTGCGCCCTTGGCTTTCTGAGCCGCCGTTACACACCGAGCCAGCACGGCGCGGTTCTGCTCGACGATCCGCTGTGCGGTTTGCATCTCCCGCCAACGCTGCGGGTCAGCAACAGCCAGCAGTCGCTCACCGGCCGACCACATGTCGCGGTGAAGCACGCTCGCCGCCCTCCTCTCGGGCCAAGCCCACTGTTCTGGAGCCGCCTGCGCAACGATAACCCGAAAGCTCGCGCCCAGGACCGCGCCCGCGACCACACCGGCTAACGCCGCCTGCAACAATCGCCAGTTCTGCACGCTGGCTAGCCGCGCGGTGTCGACCCAGCCGCGAAGATCGCCAGCCGCCCGCTGAAGCATCTCCTGGGCCTGATGCAATGTCGCGCGGTCCTGCCGCCGGGCTTCGTCACCGGCCGCCGTGATCTGCCGCGCGATCTCAGCGGGCGTAGCCGCCAACGCTGGACTGGTCGCCAGCTTCCCCATCCGCCCAACCGCGATCCTCACGCCTTGAGCGATCTCCCCTAGCGTCTCGCTGTAGTCCGGCGCCGACGCTCGTTCGGCGGCTAGCTCCGCCAGAGTGACGTTCAGCAAGGCCACCTCCCGCCGCAACGCCTCGAACGCCACCGCCGCCGGATCTACCGGCGCTTCTGATCCGATGTCCTGATCCATCACGTCCTCCTGCCTTTCAGATGCCAAGTCCCCGGCCGTGCCCGATGCCGAGGTATTCCGAGAGCCCCTGGCCCACGCTCCGCCCAATCTCTGCGGGGAGCCCAAGCTCGGGCCGGCGGGTGCGCAGCAACGACTCCACCTGCGGATCGCGCTCCAGGCTCTTGGCCATCGCGCCCATGCGGTCCTTGACCTGACCGGCGCCGGTCATGTCGCCCGCGCGGTGCAAGGCCGTGCGCTGGCGCTCCAAGCCCTGCCAACGCTCGACGAAGCGATCGGCGCGCAAACGCGGATCGGCGCGGACCTCGGCTTCAAGCTGAAGAACTCGGATCGCTCGCTGCGTGCGGCCCGAAGCTGTCTCGCCGGCCAAGGCCGGATCGCGGACATAGGCCCGCTCCAGATCCTTGGTCGCGTGCGGACCGATCTTCCCCACGGCCTCGCGCGCCTCCTCCAGCGCCCGCCGTTGATGGGCCAGCACCGGCAAGCCGCGGTCGTTCATGCGAATGACGTCGGCCGCGGCGCGCGCATGGCGCTCGATCGTCCGGCGCTGAACAACCTGATCGTCCTCGCGCGCCGGCCCCGCCCGCTGATGCGCCGGGCTGGCCGGTCGGAACCCGGCGAACATGCCGCGCTCGCGCTGCGGCGGCTCCTTGGGCCGCATCGACGCCGGCACATGAATGTCACGCCGCTCGGCGAAGTCGCTAGCCATGTCCTTGGCCCGCTCGCGCGACAACACGCGGGTCAGCTTGCCGAGATCCTCGAACTCGTCACGGCCGTAGTGGAGCTGCACGCTGTCGCGGTGGCGCGACAGGGCGACATAGGCGCCGTGACGATCCAGGCCCGGCGTCGCCAGCACATGGGTCCGATCGACCGTGACGCCCTGGCTCTTATGGATGGTCGCCGCATAGCCGTGATCGACCTGAGCGTAGTCCTTCAGATCAAAGGCGACCGATCTCCCCGCGTCGAGCTGCACGGTCATCCGGCCGGCTGATACCTGCTCGATCTCGCCGAGCATGCCGTTCTTCACGCCGAGCCCGCGATCGTTCTTCAGGAACATCAGCCGATCGCCGGCGGCGAACTGGCGCTCGCCACGCTCGGCCTTGACCGTCACCTCCTCGCCCAAGGCGCCGGCCTGGCGTAGCCGATCCCGTGCGGTCAGATTTAGGTCGCGCACCTCATCATTGGTGTGGGTCAGGATAATCCGGCTCTTACTGGGTTCGGCGATCCGATCCCGATCCCACCGCTCGACCAGATCCTCGCGCGCCTGGTCGCGGGTCTCGGCGGCGTGGACCATGCCGCGCGCCTCGTAGGCGCCCAGCGCTTCGCCCGTTCGCCCGGTGGCCAACTGCCGGGTGGCGTCACGCTGCCAGCCCTCATGCTGACGCCGAACCTGGGTGATCTCGACATGGCTATGACGCTCAGCGATCGACCGGAACGCCGCGCCCGCCTCAATGGCTTGGAGCTGCTCGGGATCGCCGACCAGCACCACCTTGGCCCCGGCCTTCTCAGCGGCCGACAACAGCCGCTCCATCTGGCGCGAGCCGATCATGCCGGCCTCGTCGATGACCAGCACGTCGCGCGCGTCGAGCAGTTCGCGCCCCTGCGCCCACTGATGCTCCAGACTGGCGATGGTACGCGAAGCGATGCCCGATCCGCCCTCCAGGCTCTCGGCCGCGATGCCCGACAGGGCGAGCCCTCGCACCTCATAACCTGCGCCCTCCCAGGCCTCCCGCGCCACGCCCAGAAGCGCCGACTTGCCGGTGCCGGCGTAGCCGACCACCACGCCCAGATCGTTGGCCTGGGTGACATGCTCGAACGCCGCTTTCTGCTCGCCAGACAGGGCCAAACCGCGTTGCTCGGCGCGCGCCAGGGCGCGGCGCTGATCCCGTTCGCTGATCCGGTGCGCGCGGCGCTCCGCCATCAAGGTGGAGGCGCGATGCAGACGGTCCTCGACCGCGATCATCTCGCGGCTGGTGAACCGGTCCTGGCCGCGTCCGTCCTGGCCCAGAGCGACGAGTTCGGGCGAGGCCTGCACCGCGCCCATGGCGCGATCGAACTGCTCTTTGCCGTCGGAATGGCGGTGAATGAACATCGCCAGATCGCGGCGGGTGAAGGTCGCCTGCTGCTTGGTGATGGCGTCCAGAGCAATGCGCGGATCGGCGATGATCCGCTCGCCGTTGGCCCGCGCGATCTCGTGGTGCTCGTCGAGCCGATCAGCCTCCAGGCCCTCGTCGGCCCTGCGGCCAGCGGCCGGACCGATCTTGTTCTGCGGCTCAAGGTCGATACCCTGGTCTTCGAGGCTGCGGTGATCGATCCGTGCGTCGATGTCGAGCTGCGCCAGGCGCTCGTTGACGTGATCGGCCCAAGCTTCGCGCCAGTGCTCGACCAGTTCGGTGCGGTTCCAGTCTCGGACCTTGCCGCCGAACCCGTCTTCGCCGACCTCGCGCATCGACAACATGACGTGGGCGTGGGGCTTGGTCAGGCCGTCGGGGCCCCCATCACGGACGGAAATGTCCCAATGCACATTGAGATCGGCGACCATGCCGCGATCGACCATTTCGCGCTGGACGAAGTCGCGGGCCAACTCGATCCCTTGCGCCTGGTTCATCTCGCGGGGAATGGCGAACTCGACCTCGCGGGAGAGCTGGGCGTCCTTGCGCTTCTCGCCGGCCTCGACCGTGTTCCACAGCGTCGCGCGGTCGGACAGATGCTCGGGCGCGCCGTCCGGCAGCATCACCTCGGAATGGACGACGCCGCTCTTGTTGGTGAAGTCGTGGTCGCGATCGAGCCGCTCATCGTGCAGCCGCGAGGCGGAGCGGTAGGCGGCCGAGGCCACGGCGCTGGCCCCGGTGGCGCGGCTGATGACTTTGACGGAGAAGTGGTAAATCGCCATGGCGACAGACCACTTACTACTCTGAGCGCACGTCGGCACGACGTATAAGCGCGCCCTCCAAGATTAAAATCTCGGGAGGGACCGGACCGTCCCAGTGTGTTCCACCGACCTTACAGCATTCCTCGGCTCGCTGTTTTATGCTGAGCGCATCCCACCATCATGGAGACTGCGATGCGCAAACCTCGGGACTTCGATGCTGAACTGAAGATGCTAGAGGATAAGGCCAGGACGTTGAAGGAGCGGAAGCTCAAGCAGCTCGGCGAACTGGTGATCGCCACCGGGGCTGACGGCCTGGATGTCGAGACCCTGGCGGGCGGACTGCTTGGCCTAGTCGAGAGCAAGGACGCGGCCCGCAAGGCGGAGTGGCGCAAACGCGGCGCGGGGTTCTTTCGCAGCGGGAAGGGCGACGCTCCGCCTAGCGCTGGCGGCGACCAATGACGCGGCCCGCAGAACCACGGCGGCGCGCTGCCGGCTTGAGGCGCGGCGGGCCAGGACGGACCCGCGGGCTTGGGTGATGCAGCGGCGCGAGCGAACTCACCACCTGATCGAATTGGGCGGCCTGGTGCAGAAGGCCGGGCTCGTCGAGCTGACCGGCGACGATCGCGCCGCCCTCTACGGCGCATTCCTCACCCTGGCGATGATGCTACGGGGCGAAGATCGCGAACACACCCTGGCCCTCTGGAGGCGGGGCGGAAAGCGAGCGTTCGAGGCGGAGGCTCGCTCGGCCTTAGAGGACCGCTGAGCCTTGCCTCAGTCCTTTTCGCGGGTTTCGTCTTCGGCCATGGCGCGCACAAGATCGAGAACCTGGCGACGGACGCGACCCCGGCCGATCTTCGGGAATATCTCGGCCAGTTCCAGGCCTTCGGGCGTGTTCAGGAACTCGGTGACGACGCGCTCGGCAGCGGCGCCGACCTCATCGACTTCGCTGGTCATTGGGTCGGCGAGGCCGTCGAAGAAGTATGACACCGGGACCTGAAGCGTCTTGGCGATCTCATACAGCTTCGATGCGCTGACCCGATTAGCGCCGCGCTCGTACTTTTGCACCTGTTGGAACGTCAGCCCGAGGGCATCAGCCAGATGCTCCTGGCTGACGCCCAGCATCTTTCGGCGCATGCGCACGCGACCGCCGACGTGGAGATCAACGACATTGGGCGTGCGGGCTTCAGGCGTATCGGTCACGAAAGTCTCCATCGGATCGGTTGGTCGGCAGGCCGTCAACCGGAAAGGTTCTTAGCGCGGCAAGAAGGCCTTGCGCCGTGGCTATTCAAGGTCGTTCTCCAGTTACGCTAGCGCCCCTGGATTCGACGCATCCGGATCAATCCGCCATGCTGAGTAATGTCCAAATACGATCCCCTGTCGGGTCACCTGCTCGCCAGCGTCAAGACGAACTCGAACTGACCTTCGCGGAGATCGAGCGCATCCTCGGCGCCATGCTCCCCAAGAGCGCGGCCCTGCCTCAGTGGTGGTCGAACGTCACCGACCCAAAGACAACCCACGGGCAGCGCAAGGCCTGGCGTGACGCCGGCTATGACGCCTTTCTGCTGACCGGTAAGGACCGCGTGCGCTTCAAGCGGGCCCGCTGAGGCGGCCACTGGGCCAGGCCGGTCCGACCGACCACCGAACTTAAAGCCGCCGCCGACCTTCGCTCGGAGACAAGACGCCCTGGATCGCTTGGTGGAACAAGGGCCGGACGGGCTGGCGCGCGTCAAGGGTGCGCCCTGCGGGCGCATCGCGGAGCGACGGCGAAGCCGCCCTTGACCCGCACCATCCCGCCCGGCAGAGGCTCTCCAAGCGCTCCAGGGCGAGCACCGACCGTTCCAGTCCTGGCTCCCGCAGGTTGGTGTGGGCAAGGCGGTTGCCGTGGGTGGCGCGGCTAGCGTTTGCAAACAGGCGCCCCGCAGTTCGGACAGCGTGCGGTGCGCAGCTCCTCCATTGTCGCCTTGAAGAGGTCGTAGCCGTCGCCCTGCTGATGGACCATGACCTGTAGCGCCACGTCCAGCTTGGCGACGACACCGTGCAGGTCGCGCGCGCGAACCTTGGGCAGGGCTTCGAGCCATGCCTCGCGTTGGTCGAACAGCGGCTTCAACTGCTCGTCGATGGCGTCCATCTCTTCGGAGGGCAACAATTCCCCGCGCTCCTCTGGCGTCATGCGCTCCCATCGCTTCTGACGCACGAGAATGGTCTCCAGGTCCGACCAGCGCAGACCCAGGCGGTCGATCTCCGCGTCGAGCGCCAACCACTCGGCGCAGCGCGCAATGGCCGCGTCCGGGACTGCGGCGCCGCCGGCCCCGGCGACCACCGGCGCGGCGCTGGCGGCGCCGATGACGACGCGCCGGGAAACGGCGAAGGGCTCCTTGTCGTCAGACATCGGGATGCTCCGCATTGGACAGGTTGAAGGGCTTGGGGCGGATGCGCTCGATCAGATCGACCGTGCGGGAAATCTCGCAGAGCGCGTCGGCCAAGCGCGCCTGAACGTCAGCAACAGAGAGCCCCAGGTGGCGAGCGATCAGCGCGTAGTCCAGCGCCTCAAGGTGGTTGAGCAGGAAGACGTCCCGCGTCTCCCGCCGAAGGCGCAGCACCGCGTAGGACATGACTTGCTTGGCGTTGCGCGGATCGAAGACACGACCGCGCCAGAGACCAGGATGTCGGCACCGCCACCACTGGCTGGCCACGAGCGGCCAAGGTCTGCGCAGGGGCGCCATCACGCGGCGCCTTCATGATCGGAAGCATCAAACCCAGCGGCCTCGGCGACGGCGTCGATTAGGTCCCGAACCGTCGTGCAGGCCTGCGACCAGCAGACCGATGCGATGGCCTCCGGCGGCATCCGCGAGATGGCGTGGACTTGGTAGTACGGGCCAAGAAGCGCGGCCAAGTCGGGAAGGGCTGCTGGGGCGCCGTTGAATCCCGCGCGCCGCGCGAACCTCAACGCCTTGCTCAGGTCATGCCGGAGACAGACCCGGTTCCAGTCGTCGCTGATCCCTCGGTGCAGGAGGTGCGCCTTCAGCGCCAGTTCGATCGCGATGGCCAGGAAGTGGCGGGCCGCCTCGGGATGTTGGGGTAGCGCCGCCTTAGCCGCTGCGTGGAAACCGGCCGCGTTACGACGGAACGTCGCCGCTAGCGGGCGGTCCGCGTCGTCGCGTCGCCGGGCGCCCCGGTGGGTCACTTGCCACCGGAGGAGAACGTCGCGAGGTCGCGGGCTGCGCGCGTGATCAGGCCGTGGGCTTCGGGATGGTCTTCCACGAAGATCAGGCGGGCCGCCACCGACAGGTTGGCGACAACAGCCTCGATGCTCTTCGCGGGCTTCGGCCGCATGGCCTTCAGGAGGGCGTGCCCCTCGACCTCCAACACGTCGAGTCGTGCGTCGATCTCGGCAAGTCTGGCGCCTTCGGGGATCGCGGCCTGCTGGTCCCGTGTCAGCTGATACCAATTGCGCTTGGTCATCAGCCAGCCTTCGAGCGTGCCCCACTCTAACTGGAGCCGCCGTTGTTCGGCGTCGATAGCGAGCCAGCGAAGGCAGGTGTCGATATGCGGGTCGGTTCCGGTGCGCGCCGCAGATGCGCCGCCGATCAGAGGCGCGGCGGAACAGCCGATCATCACGGCGCGCCTGGAGGGTTCATCAAGGCGCGCAGGCGCGCACCCCGCCTTTCGACGTGAACTCATGACCTCTGACCTTTGATGTGTATTAGTTGCCTTGTACCGTTTTCACAGCATCAAGTCCAACTAAAAGTGCCACCTCACACTAAAGATGACAACTGCGAAATTACGGCCGGCCAAATGAGGGCCGCTCGCAGCCTGATTGATTGGAGTGGCCCAAAGCTCGCGGAGGCCTCTGGGCTCAGCCTCCACACAATTCGCCGCATGGAAACCATGGGGCCGGAGCGCAGCACGGTCGCCAACGTCCGAGCCGTGAGGCGCGCGTTGGAAGAAGCTGGCATCGTATTTCAAGCAGAAGACGATCTATTGGGCGCGGGCGTGCGGCTGAAGAAGTAACGCCCAACCGTCGCAGTGGGCCGCCGCCAACATCATCAGAGCGCTACCACCGTCGCCGGGCGCGGTGAGCCTACGCTAGAGGGCGCCCAGAGCCTGTCTCAGTACGCTTCCGTACCCTTTGGCCCCGCGAGGCCTTGCGGCCTACGGCTGCCGATCCAATTCTGGCTCATCGAATGCCTTGAGATCCCAGTCTGTGGAGCTTGCAACGATGGCCGACCTCGACCGCATAGTCCGCCTCAAGACCGTGCTTGCGCGCACGGGCCTTAGCCGATCGACCCTCTATCGGAAGATCAGCGAAGGCTCGTTCCCCAAACAGGTTGCGATCAGCGCTCATGGCGCGGGGTGGCGGGAGTCGTCGATCAATCGCTGGATCTCCGACCCAGCTGGATATCGACACGAGGCCAGCTAGTTTTCCCTTGGTAGAGTGCGCCAGCACACGGGACCGTCAGCGTCAGGCGTCTGGTCACTCTGCGCCACACCGATGGACGGGGAATAGGGTGCGCTGACGGGCGGCGTGGGATCTCCCGCTTTTGGCGCAGCCGACATGCGGCGGCGGCTTGAGCCACAGCTGTCGCGTTGCGGCCATTTGCCGGGAAGTGGAAGATGGCTTTCAAGGTTTCCTAGAGGTCGATGCCGCCCTCAGACAGGTGAGCGGTTGGTGGTCCGATCAAAGCACCGGAGATCTCAAGGGATAGCGGATGATAATCAAGACGGTCGACGACTTCGTGGCAACGTGCGAGTCGCTCTTTGAACTGCCCCGCAACGAAGTTTGGTTTCGGGGGCAGCCCGAGGTCGGGCTCTCCCTTACGCCGGGTATTTATCGCGACGGCGAACCTATTGAGTCGGGATTAGGATGGCCTGTTCGCGACGGCGTCTCGACCCGTAACGCGACGTCCCTCTATCTCAGCCTTGATCGCATGATGGATGAGTTCAAGGCTCAGAGCATTCCATTCCTCCTACCTGGCCAAGTCCAAGATGATTTCGACTGGCTGTTCCTGGCCCAGCACTATGGCCTGCCAACACGGCTGCTAGATTGGTCAACGGACCCTCTGGTGGCGCTCTATTTTGCCGTTCACCGCGCTCAACGCGGACCAGATCCAGCCATTCGCCCGGTCGGCAAACTCAGCGACGTAGAGGTCTTTGCCCTTGATCCTCGTGGGATGAACATGCGTGCGATCGACGTGCCAGCCGTCATTGAGCTCAGCACACCGCGCTGGAACGGCTACCTCGGATCGGTCGTCGCCGAGATGTTGCCAATCGCTGTGAACTCACGCCCCGTCCATCGTCGAATTCAAGCTCAGAAGGGCCGGTTCACCCTGCATGGTCAGATGACTTGGCATCTTGAGTATTTCACGCCGCTGCAGGAACATATTCGCTCGTTCGTGATCCAAGCGCGGTCAGTCAGGCGGCTGGCGGATGAGCTTGCTGAGCGGGGCTATCGAAGGGACACGCTCTTTCCCGAGCTGGATCATGTTGCCCGGCGCATCATCGAGGATGAGCGTGCTCGCTTCAACGAGTGGCGCCACGCTTGGCGTCGTGGCGAAGCCGATGAACCTTAAGGGTCGTTTGGCCGGCCGGATTTCGGCGGAGTTTCCTGATCCTGGAGGGTGGCCAATGACCGCAATTGGCGCGTTCAGCATCCGCTCCTTACGCCGCGCATTCTGCTCTAAGTCGGCCAGCACGCAGAACGGGCGACGCGCGTGCGCCCAACAGGCAGATACCTCGGCAAGGCGGCCTTTAACCAGAGGGGTACAGACGTCCAGGTTGCGGCCGCCCTCTATTCCGGCAGCGCGGAATGCTCCAACCACGCCGTTGCTAGAGAGAGGCAACATGGGGTCGAAGGACATCTACGGTTTCGGTCAGGCCCTCTGCTTCCATGTCCAGAAGCAAGACCTCGGCGGTCTTCTCCGGTCGCTTGAATGCATGTAGCCACTCATATGGACACGCGTAGCCAGCCGTAGACTCCACCGGTAGCCAAAAGATCGTCCAGTTGCAGCCGCTGCGGCGTAAGTGGGCTTGCGGCGGCCGAGCCGCGGAGGTCCCACAACGCGCAGCGGATCGGCCGCCGTCGCCGCAACGCTGTTCAGTCGCGGTCCCTTCTACCGAGCGAGCTTCTAGCTCGATCGGCTCTGAGCAAAGGCGATCTTGGCTCGGTGGAAACGATCATGCGACATCACTAAGAGCCGCGATGCTGTTACGGGAATGGGTTAGTCCTGACGTGTCCAGTGGGACATAACGGGCCCCTCGTTGCCCAGCCAGAGCACTCCGTTGTAGCGGACCCGAATATCCGACTTGCGTTTGCGACCCTCGAGCATTGCGTTGCGCTCGCCGATAACCGTCCATACCGGCTCGAGGTTATGCTTTCCTGCAACGGCCAGCAGCGCGTCGCGGCGGATAAGGACGTGTCGATGATGAGCTACAGCGCCACACACGATGATTGCGGTACCGGCGGCGTCGGCAAACGTGCCGATATTGTCCGTGTCGGATGTCAGATTGAGCTCCTTGATTAGCCATGGGATCGGGATCTGACGGGAGAAGCCGTCGACAAGGCTTTTGTCGAGATGGCTTTCCCAGTGGTAGCTCACCGTGGGCTTGACCACCTCGTATTGGCGAGCGCCCTGACCGCCGCGCGCGTCAATGGTGGACCAGAGCTCGTCACGCCAGGTATCTCGCCGGCCCAGTTCGCCAAGATAGGGGCCATCAGTGAACTCGCCTGGCAGCCAATCATGGACGTCGTCGCGGTTCTGTTCGATCTCCAGCACGAACCGCTCGCGCGTCTCGCCCGACATCAGCAGCAGCGTCAGGAAGTGGAAGTCGCTTTGCTGCCAAGGGTAATCTGAAATTCCACTGCGGTTCGGGGCATCAATATCATGGGACGCGTAGCGGTAGAGCGTCATCCATTCATCGTCGCCAAGGTCTGTTCCGAGCGCCAAAGCGAGCCGCTCTGGAGCGAGCTTAGGGTCACACACCCAAGCCTTGCGATCGGACGCAGGCAGATTGGCGCATTGCAGCCGTGGCACGCTCGGGACCGACGACGTCGGGTGCGGGGCGACGTCGGCCGGCATGATCGACGGCTCGAGATCGCGAATGAACGAGATATCGATCGGACTGTCGTAGGCTCGCGCCGTCTCCTCCCAATCAGGCTTGAGCCAGTAGTTGTCGGCGAGCCTCGCCAAGAGCTCCATCATCGCCATGCGCTGGTACTTCTTGCCGATGCGCTCGATCCGGCCGCTATCGTCTTGGCGCTCACCGCGGCTTCCATCGTTTTGAAACCGCTTCTCGGTCCAGCCGTAAGCGATCGCCCGATTGGCTACCCAGAGCTTAGCGCGATAAGCGTCGACGGGCTTGCCGACGCCCTTGCCCGGTACGATCCAATCTCGATTGGAATGGGCTAACCATGCCTTCGCATCGGTGTGATAGCGCTTCGCCTGCGCCGGCGGGAGCATAGCCAGCAGCACCTTTTCGGCCTCTCTGACGCGCTTCAAATCCGCCGAGGGCGTAGACACCGTAAAGGTCTCAGCATCGAACTTGACACACTTGCGCCTATGAGCGTCGCGTAGGGCTTCGAAAGCTTGCGCGATATCGTCTCTTCCAACAGAGACTTCGTCGAAAAACGCCGTGCCGGTCTCAGCGGAAGTCAGCGGGCGGGGCCCCGCAAGAGGCGCTGCAGCAAACCGCTCAACGCGATTTTGCAGTGTATAGCGGCCAAAGTCGGCAAGGCCCTTGTAGCAGGACGAGAGGATCGTCCGCGCGCCTACGCGGTCTGATCGGGCCTCAACTTGCTTTTCGGTGAGATTAAACCTCGGCGCCGTAGCGCCATAAGGCGGACGACAAAAGACAAGGTTGATCCCTGAGTCTAGGTGGCCGGCGGCCCGCGCCAGCTCCACGACGCCGCGCGCATAGTCTCGGGTCACGATGTGGATAGGCGGTTGGCGGTCCGCAAAGGCATGACGCCAGACCACGCGTGCATGCTCGGCGAGGCAGTCGCCATCGAGCGTCCGCAGGCTCGCGCCGTAGAGCGCGCCGAAGAGACGCTCGATGACGTAGGGGTCGTCACAGGTGGCAAAGCGCGCGAAAAGCGGCTCGATCAACACCGGCCGCTCCAGGAAGATCCGCGTCATGGCCTTAGTGGCGGTGTCGCGCACCCTGGAGCTGGTGGAGGAACAAGCCCAAGCCAGAACAATCAAAGCCAGCCCCAACGCGCCATCCTCAGCACGGCTAATACCAGGGCTCAGGCACCAGGTAATCAGACGCGAGAGGGCATGGCCGGCATCACCATGAGCGCCATTGATGGGGCGGGTCCAAAAGGCGTCGCGCTCGGGCAATTTGCGGCGGGCCAAATTCTTGTCGAGGAGCTCAGCGTTCCACGCGTGGCCTTCGATCGCCGCCAGTTCGATGAGCAGGGTGACGGCGTCTTCGCTGTGGTTCGTCAGACCGTTGAGAAGCTCAAGGGAGCGAGGCGTGAAGGCTGTGCCGGTGCGCCAACGCACGCTTTCAACAAAGGCGTCCTGCACCGTCCAGTCGTGCCACTGGGCAGCGATATCGCCCGGCAGAAGATCCACCAGCTCAACTTGGTAGCGGTCGGCGCAATGAAGGAAGAGAGCGTAGAAAAGGCCTCGCCACTCCCACTCAACGCCGTGGCGTCCAATCACGAAGGCGAGTGGTCCGCCAAGCTCAAAAAGCTTGGCCGGGTCGGCGACACCCTGCAGCAAAAAGTTGGCGATCAAGTGGTCTTGAAAACGCTGGAATGAAAAGCGGACCAGGTCTTCCGGATCGGCAAGGGGATCGGCCGGGTCATAGGCAGGGTCGGGGTCGTAGCGCAGCAGACCTCGGAAGCGCAAAATCTCGAGCCAGCTCTTACCTGCGGGCGGCGCAAAACCGCTGAACGCGGCCTCGACCCTTGCGTTGGCTTGGGGGCGAGGGACAAAGTCCTGGCGTGACGTGGCCATGTCTCCCGCCAATGCCAATAGGGCTTTGCGCACTGGTCCAACAAGCGTGTTGTCGCCATCGTATTCAGTGCCCAGGTGCCGACCTGTGGCTTCGAGGAAGAAGCTCAGCACCTCGCTAATTCCACGCATCCCGCGCGGAAAGGTCGTTCGGTGATCCCGTTCGAGAGCCAGGCAAGCGGTTCGCAGGAACAGCGGGTTGGAAAACTCGGGATTGAGCCAGGGCGTGGCCGGGCGAGCGATTCCGCGCCTGTCCATATAGACTTGCGCAGCCGCCTCGAATTCGCCGGGCGTCGAAAAGCCGGTGATCTCGATGCGCGCCACCATTGCGTCGACACCAGACGTCACGAGACGATCGACATACTCCCGGCGGCACGACACGCACAGCGCTAGGTTTGGGTAGGCGAGCACCCGCTCTGCAAACCCTTGCAGCGCGCCGCGCCACAGTTGAACTCCGGCGCCTTCATTTACCGCGTCGATGGCGATCAAGGCGCGGATCCCACTGGCCTCTGCCTTGGCGTTCAGGGTGCCGAGCAGCTGGTCGAACTTGTGTGCGCTGAGTTCGAAATGCGCGAGCAACTGTTTTTCGATGGACCCGTGCGAATTGAAGTTCGTGCCCATCACAAACAGGGCCGCTGAGCCCTGAGCGATCGCGCGCTCAATTTGCGACGCCATCAGGTGTGATTTGCCAGAGCCCGCTCGGCCATCAAGCAGCGCAAACCGGCGCTCGTCGCTCCTGCAGCTGTGCGACTGCATGGTCTCAAAGAAGATGCCCAAGGCTGCCGACAGATCGGTAAGCGCCTCGACCAAATAGTTGAGGTCCGTACGATCGGGATCTTCCTTCGGCTTTGTGCGACTACCGACTGGCTCGCGCTTTGCTTCGAGATCGCGAGCGAGTTGGCTCGCAGGGCGAAGGATCTCGATGACGGCTCGACGAAATTTCGAAACCTGATCGCGCCATGCGGCATAGTCGAAAGGAGCGGCTGTATTCCTCTCGAGTAGCACGGTGGCCTTATCGAAGGCCTCAAGGTGACCGGCGATCTGAGCAAGTTTCTGCGGGGCCTCGGCCCCTAGGACGCCCGGGACTCTGGTTGGGATTGAATGTTCGAGGACTTCGCTACGCGCGCCCCTGAGCAGGGCCCGAAAATTATCGTTGCGTAGCAGTCCGTCGAATAAATCTGCGGTCGAGACATCGACGTGGTCCTCGGGATGATAGCGTTCCTCTAGGCCCGCAACGGTTCGCCGGCACTGAGCCGTCAGCCACGACGACGAGAGCTCGATCCCGCCAAACCAATATTCGGTAAGGCCAACCATGTCAGGATGGGCAAGCTTGTCTTCCAAGTCGGGAGCGGTCCAAGGCTCAAAGCGGACCGTCCGACCAAGCGCCCCTGCCCAGGCTTCCCATCGGACCTTGCGGGCGTGCCAGTCGTCCCAGCCATTGGCGTGCGGAACGCCACCTCGGGTGACGCGCCCCGTCGGGCCGGTGAGCGCGCAAGCCAGCGCGATGGTCATGGTCGTGAGGTTGGGGTGGGTCGCCAGCGCGGCTTTCACCGATCCATCGATTGCCCCCCAATCGACATCACTGGACTTGGTGTAGAACTTGGCTTGGTAACCGTGCTCCTCGCCATTCTTCAGAACCCAAACGGCTTCGACGCCACCATCCCCCCCGGCACCGTGGATGCGACGAAACTCTTCATGGTCCGGAGGCGGTGCGCGCCTGGCGATTTGACAGACGAGCTCCTCGAACGTCTCGTAACGCCCGGCCAGGCCTGCAATGATCTTGCTGAAGTCGAGCACGGCTTAGCGCCCAGCTAGAGTGGCTAGACGCGGGTGCGGGCAGCGGAATCGAAGATCAAATACCTTCATTTGGCTATGTTTGAGGGCGGCGGGCCAAAAGTGAAGCTCAGGAATGAGCTTTTCACCTTCGACGGCCTCATCCAACATGGTTGCCAGTAGCTCATTTCGGCACTTCCTGCCGATCTCTGCCAGCGATGCGGAGGCGCTAGTAGCCTTCCTTGAATGCACTTCAGGAGCCAGATTTCCGCCCACCAAGCGGCAAACTAGTGATTAGAATCCAAGCTTTGCCATTGTCGCAGAAGTCTTCTCAGGATAACCACTCAACCGATCATGGCAATTGCAGCACCCCCCGCTGGCGGCCGAGCGACCGAAGCCGGCATGGCGTTCCAGGCCGGTGTTGGCCTGTGGTTCGCCGCGCATCTCGTTAGCGAAACCCCGATCGGCGCGCGGTTTGGTTTCGTTGATACCGCGCTTCCCCTCCGAATTCAGTTCGAGACGGGCGAGTTCCTCGACGACATCGACGTCGAACTCGATGACGGGAGCCGCATCCTCGTCCAGTGCAAGACTGCGGCGAGGGTCTCAAACGGGGACCCCGCGCTCGCCAGTACAGTCAAGCAGCTGGTCTCCCTCCTCCTAAATCTCCGCAGCGCCGCGCCCACTTCGACGCGGCCGGTCGCTGCGATCCTGGCCGTTCCAGCTAATGCGCAGGGCGCTCGTGCGCCTGCCGCGCTAGACACGCTCCATCAAGCTTGTCGGTTCTTCGACGCGGGGGGGCGTTGGCAGGACGCCTTCGGCAAGATCAATCAGGATCAACAAGGGACGCTCCTCGTCTTTGCAGAGCACGCCCGGATCGCATGGAAAAGTCTCGCGTCGGTCGCGCTGACGGACGACGACCTCGCCGATCTCGCCCGGCTTTTCCGGGTCGTGCGCTTCGATGTAGAAGACGGCGGTTCTGACTACCGGGATGCCGCTAGCACCCTTGGTACGCAGCTACTCGGCGCGTCGCAGGCGGGCCAGATTGTGGCAGCCACCCTCGAGACAGTCGCTCGACGCCTGATCCGAAGCGGTGCCCCGGCGACCCGCGAAGGCCTGATCACGATGCTCCGCAGTCGCGGCATCGAAGACACGCGCAGGCCACGGTTTGAGAATGACCTGGCCCGCCTTCAAGACCTGTCGCGCGCAGAGGCGAACCGACTAGGGCGGCATGCTCGCCTGCCCATCCATCAAGATCCTGACCAAGACGGAGGCGTCCCTATCCCCCGGGAGTGCTTGCCAGCTCTCGCGGAGGCGATCGAGGGGGGCAGCTTACTCGTGATCGGCGAGCCAGGCGCCGGTAAAACTGGGGTGCTCGTCACCCTCGCCGAGAGCCTTCTTCGGCAGAAGAGCCCATTCGTGTTTATCTCAGTCGACCGTCTTGGCGGAATCGCGACGTCCGACGCTCTTCGGGAGGAGCTTGGCCTACAGCACCACTTGCTGGACGTGCTTACCGCCTGGCCGGGCACGGCCCCCGGCGTCCTGATGATCGATGCCCTTGATGCGTCCCGCGGCGGCCCGTCGGAGCGGTTGTTTGCGTCGCTGATCGAGGACGGTATTCGTCGTCTTGGTGACCGGTGGTCGATAGTCGCCTCGATCCGGACGTTCGATCTTCGGAACGGTAAGCGTTTCCGCGATCTCGTGACAGGCCCACCTCCGGCGCCAGCCTACGCCGACGATGATTTCCCCAAAGTCCGGCACTTCCGCATTCCACGCCTGACGGACTCGGAGATTGGGGCGCTCGCCAAACAGGGCCTGGCGGTCGGGGAGCTTGCGGAGTCCGCGCCGCCGGGCGTGGCGGTGCTGCTTCGTAACGTTTTCAACCTTTCGCTTGCCGCAGAGCTGATCAAACAAGGCATTTCCCCCAGAAGCATCCATGGGATCAAAACGCAGTCGGATCTGATCGATCGCTATGAAGACGAGCGATTGGATTCTGCCCGCCTGCGCAACGCCGTTAAGGCGGCCGTCGCGGTGATGGTGGACAGGCGCCGCCTTACGGTACTGAAGACTGCTGTTGGCAACGACGCGATCGACGACGTGCTTTCCAGCGGTGTGATGGCGCCCGCCGGCGACCGGATAGCTTTCGCGCACCACGTCCTTTTCGATCACGCTGCAAGCCGCTTTTTTCTCGAATGGGACGATCCCAAGCGCCTGATCGCCCAGATCACGGCTGATCCTAGTATCGGCTTCTTGCTTGGCCCTTCACTGCGCTTTGCGATCGAGCGGATCTGGAGAGACGACGAAAAAGGGCGGCCGACAATTTGGCAGCTGATCGCCGAGGTCGGGGCAAACACAACTGCAGACCCCGTGATCGCCAGCGTCGCGCTGCGCACGGCGGCCGAGCGGGTTGAAGGCGCGGAGGATGTCCAAGGCCTTTGCGAGCTGATCGCGCAGGGCGGGGCGGGCAAAGATCTCGGACCGACGATTTCGAGGCTCGCTCGCTTCGTCACGATGAGCATGGAGGAAACGGAGCAGGTCGCCAACGGCGCGGCCATCGCCTGGGCGAAGATTGCCAAGGTCGCGGTTGAGACCGGCCAACAGAGCTTCGCCGACGGGTCGCGTTTCATCCTTTGGGCGCTGGCCGAACGAGCCGACCTATCCGACGCTGCGGTCGCCAGCGCGTTTGGCGAAGCCGCGCGCGCCTTGCTAGCTTTCGCTTGGTCGCTCGACCGAGTGGCGCCCGTACTCGTGACCAACGCTATCCGCTTCGTGTGTAAGAGCTACGGGACCGATAGCGCCGCTTCTCGCGCCTTGCTGCGGCGTATCCTTGAGGAGCCTCGGTTTTCCAAACACGCACACGAGGAGGCCCCTTGGCTTGCGGAGGGCGTACCCGCTATCGCCAAGGCCGATCCCGAGTTCGTCGCCGAGATCTACGCGGCGTTGCTTGGGCGCTCTCTCACCGATGATGCTCAGACATGGCTTGGCGGCTCTCCAAGCCGCATCCTGCCGCTTTCGTCCAACCGTGCTCAAGACTATGAGCACGCGCGGTGGCATCTAAGGCGTGCTTTTCCGGCTCTCCTGAAACTCTCGCCGGCCCTGGGCACTCAGGTCGCGAGCGGTGCGTCCATTGCCCAAGCGATGGAGAGGCGTTCCAATAAGAGCCCACACCGGCACGACATCGCGACGCCCCTAGGCCCCCTCCAGATCATCGAAGATGACCTGACACTCGACGAGTGGCGCGAGGGCCGGCGGCGTAACCTTGAGCCAGGCGACGACATTCTGACCGCGTATGCTCAGTTTCTCAGAGAGGCTTCAGGCGACGAATTCAGGGCATGCGTTGAGGTTGCGCTCGTGCAGCCGTCAGCGTCGTCCCTTTGGGCACGTCTTCTTGGCGTAGGCGCAGAACGTCTCGAGCTGGTCGACGATCTTCTATGGCCTGCCGTCAGCCAGCCAGAATTCCTCTCGATCCGTGGACTGAGCCGCGACGCGATTTTCTACCTCGCCGCTATTTACCCATCGCGAGAGGTCGAACAGCGCCAGGCGTTTGAAAGCCGTTTGCTGGACCTTTGTCGCCCTGCTGACGACTCGACTGCTCGGATGCGCGCGACTGCTGCCCGGTTCCTGTCGATCGTTTCAGAGGAATTCTTGGCAACGAAGGCCATCCTTGAGCTGAAGCGCGACCTTGAAGCGTTAGGTTGGCTCACAGGAAACCGCCCTCTGGTGTCAACGTCGGTCAGCTTCCGTGCGGCTGATGACATCGTCGATCACATTCTTGAGTCCGATGGCGTCGACCTGTCACATGGTCCCGACCAGGAGCTTCGTAAGAGCACACGGATCCTCGAAAAGGCCCTTGGGTCTTGGGGCGAGGACGCTGAGGTCGAGAGCGTCGCCGACCTCTGGCGCGCTGCGACTGATACGGTCAGAGCGATTGAAGGCCTGATAAACGATCCGCTCCACCCCCAATCCCTTCACGCGGCGTGGGGCTCGGTCAGCAATGCCGTGGAGAAGATCGCCGGTGCCGGTAAAGCCTACACGCCTGGAGAGCACGGGCACCCGACCGTAGCTGAGATGCTGACGCTCCTCGATGAGCTCGCCGCCAGTCCCTATCCAGTCGCGCAGGTCGACAGCGACGATAGCGGCGATGGCATGATGGCGTGGGGGAATTGGGATGTCCGCGTCTATGCCGCGTCCAGCCTGATCGATCTTGCCGCGAGGTTCGGTGAGGGGCAGCCGGCGCTTGTCGGACGTCTGCGACCTTTCCTATCCGACCCTGTGCCGGCGGTCCGCCTGCAGATCGCCCAATCCATCAACGTCCTTGTCGACATTGATCGCACGCAGATGTGGGAGATGTTTGAGCAGGTCGCCGGTGTCGAAACGCACCCCGGCATCCTGGGCTTCTTTATTTCCGGCCCGTTGTCTCGCTTGGTCGGCACCGATCTTGACCGGTGCGAGGCTTTGGCCAGCGCGATCCTCGCCCGGCAGTCCAAGAAAGTCTCAACAGCCGAGCGCCAGCGACGCAACACGCTTGAGAAGGCCTTTGGCAATCTAGCCGGCTGGCTATGGGTCGGTCACGGTCGCCCCGTGCCCAAATCGTGGATCGATACTTGGGTGGGCGATATCACCTCGGGCGAGCCCTACCTTTGGCAGCTCGTCTCGGACCTACGGGAATCCCTGTTCGTAAAATGGCGCAGCGGTGATGGCCTGGCAGACCACATCGCCGTTCAGGAACGCGCGAGAGGCGTTTTGCTTGCCGTGATCGAAGTGGCTTGCCGAACACTAAACGACGCGACGACCACTCTCGTAGACGGCCAGCCCTCCGCGGCTGACAGAGCTGCGGCGGAGGCTCTCTATCGATCAGCGGAGTCCCTGCTAGACCTAGCTTGTAATCAACTCTATTTCGGTTCCGGCGCGTTCCGCCGCCAGAACGAAGAAGAACGTGCTGGACTTGCCGCTCCCGAGGCCATGCGCGAGTTTGTGTCCGAGTATGGCCCCATCCTCGATCTGATCGCGCAAGCAGCGACGCCGAGAACCCTGCACCATCTTATCGAACTCTACGAGTACGTGGCCGCAGCCGCTCCGGAGGTGGTGTTCGACCGGATTGTTGACCTGCTTGTCGGACCGGCCGCGCGTGAGGGATATCATTTTGAGAGCCTTGGCTCCGACGTGCTGGTCCGATTGATCCGTCGTTACCTCGCCGACCATCGCGGCATTTTTGAAGACGAAGCGCGGCGCCTCCAGCTAGTTCAGGTCTTGGAGCTTTTTTCCAGCGCAGGGTGGCCTGAGGCTTTGCGCCTCCTCTACGATCTACCGGATCTGCTGCGTTGACGAGACTCGGCGAAACCGCAGCGTTCGGCAGTAAGTTGCGCAAAGCGATAAACGACTTTCGCGGCATTGAAGACCTGGCACGCCAGCAATATAGACGCGCCCCCGACGCACCCGAGGTCTCGAACGATGTGCTCGAGCGGACGACACGACGGTTCCTAATTGATCCATTCTTGGAAGCGCTCGACTGGTGCCCGGGGAAGATCGAGAGCTTGCCAGAGGAGGCTAGAGCCAAATTCGGGAAAAACCGGCTGTATTTTGACTACCTCGGACTCGAGCCCAAAACCCGAACCCCCGTCATGCTTTTTGAGGCAAAGGGGTTTGACATCGAGCCACCTCGGCGCGCGTGGGAAGCGACGCCTACGGCGCACGAGATGGCCTCGGTGATTGCCGATGCGGTAGATGCCCTCAAGGGCGGAGACACGACCATCCCGGTAATCTCCGCTTGGGCAGAGTTCCTGGGGGATATGCGGACCTACGTTCGTTCCCTTGGGGAGCAGGGCCGGACGACGCTCAAGCGCGCGGTGATTTCGTCAGGTCAGTGGATGGTCGTGTTCACAGACCCTTGGGCCGTCTTCGGCGAGCCCGGCGCGACTAATGTCGAACTTGTTCGCTGTTATAGCGGCTTCGATGACATCCTAGCTCGGAAAGACGAGCTCTACGACCTTCTCCACCGCAGCCGGTTGGTTGATACCCTTGCCTTGACCCTTGAGGTGTCTGAAGCGCTCGAGATGTTTGACGGAAAACAGTTCGACGACTGTTTTCGAGGTGCACTCGTTACAACGAGTGTCGAGGCGGGTGCCAGGAAACAGCCATTTCCTGCACGACTGGTTTATCCGGCACTTGTCATCTCAACTGGCGGCCGGCGCTTTGCCATCGTCGACCTTAAACGCCATGTGATTGAACCCGTTTACGATGAGGCTGAACGCATTTCCGAGTTTCTGACGAAGTTGGAGATCGCGGGCAGTGAAATGGAAGGCCTGCTATCGAAGTTCTTCGGCAAGAGCCTGGCTCCCCTTCCGATTGAACAATTTCAAGGCTTTGAAAATCGATCTGCCGACACCGCCAAAGGAGCTAGCGCGCTGGCGCCGATCGCTGGATCGACGGCACTCATTCGAAAAGACGAAATCAAGACTCCCAAGTTCGTGACACATAGCGGGGAGGCCGGGGCGCCAGCCGAATTTATCGTCGTCACAGGTGAGGCGAGATTTTATAAGTTCGACCATCAGCGCGGCTCCATGTGCCTGTTCCACTCACGAAGAGAAGCGCGCAAAGCCAAAGTTGAAACCGCTGAAGCTCATAAAGCGTATGTACTGACCTCATTCACAGACGAGTATCAGGACCGACACTGCGCTCACGGTGTTCTAGTGAAGATGCGAAACGATCGGTGCCAAGTAGATGCCATAGATACCCACCTGTGCTGCCAGGCATGCCTGTTCACGGATCTATGCTGGCCAAATGCCGATGCTCGTGGGCGACTGCCTTGCCCGCCTGATGCACACCCTGCGACTTCGCCGGCTCCAACACCTGACGCGAGGCTGCAGCCTGTAACAGGTGGCCCCGAAGGCGTGGCGCGGGGCTTAGACCTATAGGTCTAAGGTTTAGGGGAGTTGGGCTTCGATGCACGGGGCGATGTCCTTAGCCCACCGCTGGATCAGCGGCTTGATCTTCCCCCGAGAAAGTGGACTGGGTTAAGCCGCTCTGCGTTCCATCTCGGCGGGACTGATATAGCCCAGAGCCGAATGCAGGCGGCGGGAATTGTAGAAGCCCTCGATATAGCCGAACAGGTCGCGCCGGGCCTCGGCGCGGGTGGCGTAGACCCGGTGATGGACGCGCTCGGTCTTGAGGGTGTGGAAGAAGCTTTCCATCGGCGCGTTGTCCCAGCAGTCGCCCTTGCGGCTCATGGACGGGGTAATTCCTGACTGGGCCAGGGCCGCGCGGTAGGCCTCGGCGGCGTATTGGATGCCGCGATCGGAGTGATGGATCAATCCAGGCGCGGGCTTCTGGCGCTCAATGGCCATGGTCAGGGCCTCCAGGGCGATCTGGGTGTGCAGGGTGTCGCGCATCGACCAGCCGACGAGCTTGCGGGTGTGCATGTCGAGGATGCCGGCCAGGTAGAGCCAGCCTTCGCCGGTTGGGATATAGGTGAGATCGGCGAGCCAGACCTGGCCTGGGGCCGCCGCCTGGAAGTTGCGGGCGAGCCTGTTGGGAGCGATCGGATAGCCATGGCGGCTGTCGGTCGTCCGGGTGCGGCGGGGTAATGCGGCCAGGCCACGCAAGCCCGCCCGGCGCATCAGCCGCTCGACCCGCGAGCGCCCGACGCGGCGACCATGGCCGCCTCGCCAAGGCGGCCATCGAACTGCGAAGTTACTGAGCATCAACGGATTGTCGGGCGGGCGCTTTTGAGCCGCCGTAGCGGGCGGTCGTCTGCGCCACGACAGTGCGACGGCGCGCGTGTCACGTCCCAATTCGTTGAACCAGCCTGTTCGGCCCAGAGTGGCCTTCTCCAATTCAAGGTCTTGAGCGCGGCGGCTAGAACGTGGGCGTTGCCGAGGCCGGCAGGCGCCCAACGTGAAAGCTTCGATCACCTCCTAGTGTCGAGTCTACGTCCTTGCCGGGCGACCGGTTGCGGGGGCCAACGGGCGGGTTTTCGAAGGCTCCTGCGCGCGCGCCTCAACCGTTTGATGAGAATCAAAGCGCGATGTCGGCCACGTGATCCTCTTGTGTCACTTCGGGCTCGCCGGCGACCCGAATGTGTTTTCAGACGAGCCATTTGCCAGCGCGGTCAACCAGCGGCGGAGGATTCAGTTCATGAGAAACAGATTACGCGAACGCGCGGTGATTTCAGGTGTCGGCTGCTCGCGGTTTGGGGACCTGCTCGAGACGCCCGGCCTTAAAGGCCTGAGCATTCAGGAATTGACGGCCAGCGCGGTCAAGGAAGCCCTCGACGATGCGGGGCTGACTGGCCAGGATGTCGACGCCGTGTTCGCCGGCAATGCGATGGTTCACAGCTCGCAGGCGCCCGGCACCTATTCCCAGCTATCCAAATGGACGGGAACTCAGTTCAAGGCCGGCGTCCACTTCGAGGCTCAGTGTTCGACCACCAACGTCGGCGCAGCCCTTGCCGCCATGTCGGTTGCAGCAGGCGTCTACGACACTGTCCTCGTCTACGGCCTGGAGACCACGCGCACCAAGGTGAAGGGATTTAGTCCCTACGAGCGCGAGCCGATTTCAAACCAGCAGACTTGGTTATGGACCGACATGGCGGTCAATCAGGCCTATGGCGTGCCGCAGGGCTACGACATCTTCTCGACCTACAATGGTCTTGTCGCGCTCGGTTACTGCCGCAAGTACGGCCTCTCGATCGAAGATTTCGACCGCGGCATGTTCGAACTCTGCCGAACACGGCGGTTGCACGGCGCCATGAATCCCAAGGCCAACATCCAGGAAAAGCTCGAAGACCGCGCAGCCAGGGAGGGCTTCTCGGATCCCTACGAATACTGGCGATCCGACGCGCACAATCCCTTTGTCGCCTGGCCGTCGCGCCTGCTGAGCCTGGTAACGACGGCGGACGGCGCCTCGGCCATGGTCATCACCCGCGCGGACCTGGCCAAAGGCGGCAAGTCGCAACCGGTCGAACTCAAGGGGTTTGGCATCAACTATAGCGACCTGCCTTGGTACGGCGAAGACCCAACCCATTGGGAGTTCGATAAGCGGGCGATCGACAGCGCCTTCGATATGGCCAGCATCACGGCCGCCGACATCGACTACCTGCACACCCACGATTGCTCGCACATCTCCGGCATCTGCACCGCAGAGACGATCGGCTATCTGGAGCGCGGAAAAGGGCTGGAGGCCGCGAGAGAAGGCCGCCTGCGCTTTGACGGCGACCGTCCTATGTCAACCCACGGCGGCCGCCACGCCTTTGGCCATGCATGGGGGGCGAGCGCGGGGACAGATACTTACGAGGCCGTCCTGCAAATGCGCGGCAAGGCGGGGCCAAGACAGATCGCGAAGCCGCCTGAAATCTCCGTCATTCACACGCACGGATACGCCATGATCAGCACCGTTATCGTCCTTTGGGGCATTTGACATGTCGAATGTCGCGGAAAAACCCAGCGCTCTTCGTTCGTATTACGAAGGGCTGGCCAGGAACGTCTTCCTGGCAACCCTCTGCAAGTCATGCCAGGGCCACACTTTCCCGCCGACCGGCTGCTGTGAGCATTGCGGGAGTTGGGAGGTTGAACCGACCGAGCTGAGCGGCGATGGGACGCTTCTGCTGGCGACCCACAACATATCGCCCGCCTGTCATCCGCGATTTGATGCGATCGCGCCCTATGTCTACGGCCACATCCGCCTGAAAGAGGGGCCCATCGTGCAAGCTATCGTGCTCGGCGTGCAGCCGACTCCGGATGATCTCAAAGCCCTGTTCGAGCGGGGTCCCGTTCCCGTAAAGGCGGAAACGCTTCGGATGAGCGACTTGCCGGTCATCGCCTTCCGTATTGCCAGTTAAGGGGGCGCTGGACGATACGGGCGTCTCCCAGCGTCACTGTACTGCCCCGTCGTTTCGCCGGCGGCGCTGCGGCCGGCCCCTGCTGGCGTCACACGCCGCAGCGACATTGCTTCTGGCGCGCTGCGATCGAAACTCAAGGCCGAACTGGTGATGTGGTTGACGGACGAAGGCTATGAGGTGACAGCCTCGGGCCGCGAGAGCGACGCACGTGGGCTACCCGGACTATGGCTGCAAGCTCGCTGAGCATCTCGCGTGCGGTGTCCGGCCGTGGAGGATTGGGCTCTGCGGCGCTTGGCAGAGCGGCGGGTTGCGACCGGCAGGTCGATGCCGATGATCTCGGCGTCGCTCTAGGTATCTTCCCAGCCGCGCTCCCGTGCGGGACTTTTCGCGGCAGATAAGCGCAACGCTCTGCCCTTTATTCCCGTATGGGAGCATCTATGTGTTCCCGAACGGGATCTTGCATTGACATCAGCGCTCGAAGGACGCTTTATGTTCCCGAACGGGATCTAGGAAATGGCTGGCAGCGATAAATCCGAGAAAAGTTTCAACCCCAAGGCAATGGGCGGCGACGTGACGTCCGCCGCGCAGGCCATGAAATTGGCGATGGGTGGCTCGCTGGCAAGCAAAGCTCTGGACATCGGAGGTTTGGCTGGCGTCTCGGGTAGAGACCTCCGCAAGTCCATGAGCGAGGCTAGCCGTTCTCAGGCCGATGCCCTCATTGTCGGGGGACGAGACCCGAATGCCCAAGCGCTGGAGGCGCGCATGGCCGGAGGCGTCGCCGGCCTCCCTGCAGACAACGCCGTGGAGCGCAGTCTTGGCCTTACCGCAGTCGGAGGCTCAGTGGATACGGCTCTTGAGCCTGTGGCGCCGGCTGCCCGCCTCGGGCGATTGTCGACGCAACCGACCAGTGAGTCGCCGTCGGGGCCGATGCCGGTCAATTCTCCGGCCGCCTTGGGCAAGCTGCTCCGTCAGGCGCGCGAGGCCATGGGTCTGACCCAAGCCGCCTTCGCCGACGCCGCCGGCGTCGGACGACGCTTCTTGTCCGAACTGGAAAACGGCAAACCCACGCTGGAACTGGGAAAAGTGATGGCGGTGTGCTCGGCGGCCGGCGTTGATCTGCTGGCGGCGCGGCGATGAGCGATCCTATGGGCCTGGTCGTCCGCATGGACGGTTTTGCACTGCCGGCCGGCTACCTTGCCTCCGACGCGAACCACGCCATCAGCTTTGCCTATGACGACCGCTACGTCGCGGCCGGCGGGCCGCCGCTGTCGCTGTCGATGCCGGTCGAGCAGGTGGACTTCGGCGATGTCGCCACCCGCGCCTTCTTCGACAACCTTTTGCCTGAGAACGATCAGATGCAGCGCGTGATGGACCGCGAAGGTCTGGCGCGCGACGACATTGTCGGATTGCTGAGCCACCTGGGCGCCGATTGTTCGGGCGCGATCTCCTGCCTGCCCGTTGGCGCAGATCCTATCAAGGTTCCCGGGGTTTTGGCCGAAGACTATGAATTGCTATCGCCGGAAGCGGTCGCGGCAATTGTCCATAGTCTGGCAGAGAAGCAGCGGCTGCCCGACGCCGTGCGCGACCCTTCGCCAGTGGCCGGGGTACAGCGGAAGATTGCTCTGACCCACACGGCGCAGGGCTTCGCAACGCCCAAGGCGGGCAAGAAAGTTCCGACCACCCACATCCTCAAGGTTCCCGAAACCCGTCTGGGTCGCGACGCGCGGTTGGAGGAGGCCGCCGCGCATCTCGCCCAGTCGGTAGGTTTGGAGGTTTCGGTTCCCAAAGCCTTGGTCATCGATGGCGTCGAGGTCTTGCTCATCGAGCGGTTCGACCGTGTCGTGCGCGATGGGGTCGTCTATCGGCTACACCAGGAAGACTTCGCCCAGGCGCTCGGCCTGCCGGCGACACTGAAGTATCAACGTAATGGCGGGGCCGGGCGCGTGTTCGACAGCGCCGCCATCGCCACACTGCTCAAGCAGACGACCGCTCCGGCGTTGGCGCGCGAGGCCTTTCTTTCGGCGACGATCTTCAATCTTCTGATCGGCAACACAGACAATCACGCCAAGAATCACGGCCTGATCTATCGGCATGGCGGCGCGCCGTCGCTGGCGCCGCTCTATGATCTGCTGCCCAGCCGGATGAACCTGGATTTCAACGATCAGCTGGCCTTCAACATCGGCGGGGCCGATCATCCGGACAAGATCACCGCCAACGACCTTTTGGCTTTCTTCGCCACGTTCGGTTTTTCGCGCGGGGCGGCCCTTCGCTTTATCGACCGCGTCGCCGTCCCGATGATCACAGCCCTCGAACGGGCGAGTCTGGATTTGCCTCGCCAGCGGTTGAAGGACTTTGATGATCTGATCGGCCGGGAGACCGAGCAGCTCGTCGAGACCCTGGGCCTGAACCTCAAGATCCGAGAGCGCGACTATTATCCCAAAACCCGCCACGCGCTCGCCCCAAGCTGAACAGGCGCGCAGGCATGATCGGCCGCGAAGATCAAAAATGGCAGGATGTCTCTGCGGCCGGTCTGGAGGCTGCTTAGGGATTCATGCGGCGGTGATCGACACCGCTGAAGCGGGCTCGCAACCCAGCCGCCTGCCTTGGCATGGGTCGACGGCAAGCGGAAAACGGGGCGACGATGCGCCATCAAAACACGTTCCCAAGGCGGAGCATCTGTATACGGATAAATGACGGACGTCTGGCATCAGATCGGATATTACCCGGCGCGTCCACCATCAGTCGCTGGATAGCGGAACCACCGGCCCTCCGCGCCGGATAGAGCAGGACTTTCCTTAGGCGGAGCGAACTTCCGACCCGCCTTGTGCGTCTGGAGTGGGCTTTGCCCCTCGCCGTGCGCGGCCTGCAGCGACTGCCCAGTCCTCCATGAGCAACCGACGCTTTTCGAACAGATCGCCACGCCGATAGGCGGCCTCGACCTTGTTGCCGATCGTGTGGGCGAGGGCCATCTCGACAATCTCGCTTCGATACTCGGTGGTCTCGGCGGCCCAATCGCGGAAGGTGCTGCGGAAACCGTGGGCGGTGAGGTCTTCGCGCTTCATTCGCTTCAGCACCGCCAGCATCGCCATGTTGCTCAGCTTCTTACCAAACAGCGTGCCCCAGAAGAGGGGGCCGACGGGCGGTATTTCGTCTGGAATGGGCTGCCTTTTGGATTCGAGAACGCGCCGGATCACGGCGGCGTAGTCCGCCTTCCGTCCTTCAAGGATCTCTATCAAGGGCGCCGTGAGTGGAACGCGGTGTTCCTTACGCCCCTTCATAGAGATCCTTGAAGGACG
>CAYRTE010000009.1:0-114099 GCA_964427205.1 uncultured Caulobacter sp. | reverse complement strand
AAGGAGTGCGGCTCGGTCACAACGCCGGCGCCGCGCAGATAGTCCTCCTGCGGCGCGAAGCTGAACCGGTCGACCTTGCCGCCCAGGCGGGTCAGTTCGACCGACAGCTGGACCTGGCGAGGATCGACCGGCTTGTCCTTGCGATAGGCATAGACATGGAACTCCGGCTCGACCCCGTCTTCGAAGATGGTCATCTCGATGGCCAGATCGCCGTCGCGCAGCATGCGGCCACGATGGGGGCCGCGCTCATAGTCGCCGGCCTTGGCGGCATGGCCCTCGGTCTCGGCGGCGGGCTTTGCGCCCTCGCCGCAGGCCGTGAGGATCAAGCTGGAGGCCATCAAAAGGGCAAGGCGCACGGACGCGCGCCGGGTGGAATCGCGGTTCATCGGACAGTCTCCGAAGCGGGAATGAGGGCGGCGTGGCGGCCGGTCAGGCGGGCCAGCAGAGCGCGGTCGGTGTGGAAAGCCTTGAGAGCGTCGAGGCGTCGGCTTCTGGCCTCGATCAGGACCTTCTGGGCCTCGATAACGTCGAGATAGCTGAAGCCGCCCCGGTTGAAGCCGTCGCGGACCAGGGCGACGGTGCGCTCGGCGGCGGGCAGCACCTCGGCCTCGATCCGGCGGGCCTCGCTGGCCCGTGCGGCGAGGTCGGCCTGAAGCCTGGCGATCTGCCGCTCTCGCAGGACCTTGCCGGTCAGCAGGTCGGCGTCCGCCGCCGTGCGTTCGGCCTGGGCGCGCTCGATGGCGCCGCGATTGGTGTCGTAGCGGGCCAGAGGGATCGACCCACCGATCACAACCGTCATATCTCGACCTTCGTTGAGGTAGCGCAGACCGGCGCGCCAGGTCGGGTCCTGAACAGCCTTGGTTTCTTCCACCCGAACCCGCGCCGTCGCGGTTTGCCGTTCGGCGTCAAGCAGGGCCAAGTCCACGGGCGAGGCCTCGCCGGCGATATCCATCACTGCGGAGATGTCTTCCAGTGCGGCCGCATCAATCTCGAAATCGTCGCCGCCGTTCCAATATCCGGCCAGGGTTCGCCGGGCTGTGTCGGCTGTCATCTGGGCTTGCGATAGGGCGATCCTGGCCTCGGCGACCTGGGCGTCGGCGCGGGCGCCGGCGAAAAGCGGGTCACGCGCCACCTTCACCCGGCGATCGACTTCGGCTTGAGCGCGTTCGGCGATCTCCAGACGGGTTCGGGCGAGACGAACCTGAGCTTCCGCCGCCAGAGCCTCGACCCAGGCCAGTTCGACCTCCTTGAAGAGGTCCAGCACCTTGGTCTCGTGGCGCAAACGGACCAGATCGATTTCGTTGCGGGCCAAGGCGGTGCGGGCCTCGCGCTTGCCGCCGCGTTCAAGGCTCTGCTGGTAGTAGACCGTCGCCTGGGTGCGATCGACGAGGGAATAGGGACCGGTTCCGGCCAGGTCTTCCAGCTCGACGCCGATGACGGGATTGGCGCGAACGCCGGCTTGCCGGGCGCCGGCGTCGGCGGCCTTCAGGCGGGCCTCGACGGCGGGCCGCGTGGGGTCGGCCTGGGCGGCTCTGGCGAGCGCGAGGTCCAGGGCGAGGGATTGGGCTTGCGCCGCCCAGGGAAAGGAGACGAGCGGCAACGCGACGGCGAACGCCGGCGCGAGCAGCCAGGATCGCGCGGGGCGACCGTGGATAGGACGGGACATGAATTTCTCTCGAACGGAGGCAGGCGCGGCCAAGGGCCGCGTCGGTCAGGCGACGTGTTCGAGGAAGGCTTTGGGAGGACGTTTCTGTGGGGAAGGCTCAGCGCTGACGAGCGAGGAGTCTTGGCCGGGCCAGGGTTCGGTGGGGGCGATCCAGGGACTGGCGAACGCCACAGCGCTCACCAGTCCCAGGAGCGAGGGGCCGTCATGGTGGTGATGCGGTCCCTGCGAGGGGGAAGGCTCGCGATCGTCATCGACCGCGAGCCCGGCCATGTCCGCCGTGTCGTCGTCGTGATGATCCTGGGCGACCTGATGGTCACGATCATGGTCGTGGTCCGCCAGGTCCGCCGCGAGCACGCCGGCGAAGGCATTGGCCGCGTGGGCCTGGCCGCTGGCGTGCAGCGCCCGATCCACCATGGCCACCGGCGTCTGAACCACGAGCACGGCAATCAGCATCACGGCCAGAACCGCCACGCCTTTTCCAAGCTGTTTGTTCAGGTGCTGCCGCAAGTGTCCCTCGATAGAGTCGCGCGTCGGGGCATAGTCGTCTCAAGTCGTGCCTAGATCAATGCGTCACCGCTCCTCAGGATCGCGCTCCAGGCCGATCAGCCTGGTCACCAACCCTATGGAGAGCTAGGCGCGTGCGTTTCATGGACATAGGCGCGTCAGATGCGGACGTTGGGATCGCTCCATAAACCGGACCTTTCAGTGCGATCGACGTCCTTGGCCGCTCTGTCGTCTGCCCGCATCGAAAACCGTATTCGCAGCCCTTCCCGTCATTCGCAGCCCTTCCCGTCGCCATCACGGTCAAGGTGTCGAGCGTAACCAGGATCGCCCCTGCGAACTGGGGCGGCGCCAGCAGCCCGCGCGGCCGCACAGTTCGGGTAGTAGACGGGATCGCCCTTGCCAGCCGGCCGCTGTGACGCGGCGCTGGGTTGGCGGCCGCCTCGATGACAATGGTAATCGCCCGTTTTTCGGTTGATGTGACAGCCGTCGGCATTGACGCCGCCGCTGTGCGCGAGCGGCGCAGACGGAGCCACTATCGCTCCGATGAACAGCACGCCCGCGCATAGGTGAGCTTTCATGATCCCCCCGGCCAACGGGCTAACCTAAGGCCGCGGCGCAAAAACGGACAAGCGTATCGGATCACCCGCCTAGGCCCGCCCTCAAGACCGCAGCGCGAACTGGGCGATGTGCGGCGAGGCGATCGCTCCGCGATAGGCTATGGGCGCACAATCGATCGATCGGTTGACTATACTTGAGACGCCCTATGGTCGCACTTCGGGCTAGCCGCGGGGCTCGGCTCGGGGGGAAACGCCCTGAACGGAGCCTTCATCGCCCAGGACGGCCGCAACGTCTCGCCGCCCGAGAAGCAGAACTTCAAGTTCGTGCCGTGGTCGGCCATCGCCGGCAAACTGGGTTACGCTAAACCGAAGGGGCGTCCGGCGCGGGCTGACAGCCTGGGCGATCCCAATCGACAGTTTCCCCCTCGGGCGGCCCGTTCGATCAAGGGTCGAAACATCGCCTGCCGGGGACAGCCATTGCAGACCCTGGGACGCGACCGCTGCCAAGGTGGACGACAAAGTGGAGACTCACCGGCTCCGCTCCAGCCTGTGCGAAGCTCACTCTGCATATGGGTGGGGCGGGGCTTCATTGGACGTGGCCGCCAGTCCGCCCGTCGATCCGGCGGAGCGAACGCGGCGCGCGAGGGCTGGCGGCGGGGCCGACACAGGCTATAGCGCCGACATGACCGCCCTCGCCGCCCTCGCCGCTGGACTGATCGCTTGCACCGCGCCCACCGTCCATGACGGCGACACCTTGCGCTGCGGAGCCGATCGCATCCGGCTGTTCGGGGTCGATGCGCCGGAGGTGAAGCGTGGCAAGACGCCGGCTGAGCCCTTGGCCTATGAAGCCCGGGACTTGCTGATCAGCCTGACACGGGGCCGCGTCGGCTGCCGGGTTGTCGATCACGACCGCTATGGCCGCAGCGTCGCCCGCTGCTGGTCGGACGCCACGCCCGACATCAACGCCGCCCTGATCCGCTCGGGCCTGGCCACGGAATACCGGCGCTACAGCAAGGGCGCCTATGCCGCCGCCGAAGCCGAAGCTCGGCAAGCCCGGCGCGGGGCCTGGAAGTAGACCGACCAGGCCAGCGACCGATCCCAAGGGATCGCCGCCTGGCGAATACGACGGGCGTTTTCAGCGGCCCGCCCCGCTCGCGGGAGGGCCGCCACATGGGTCGTCGTCTTTGCCCCCTGCCCGTGAAGGTGAACCTTGAAGCCTGTCGCGGCCCGCCGACGCCGGTCTAGCCTGGCCCCTTGTCGAAGGCTCGGGCGTAGAGCGCTTGGATCCGCTCGACCTCGCCCTGCGTCAGAGCGGAAAACTCGTTGGCGCGGGCGCGCTCGGAAAGCCGGCCGCCGGCCTGGTCCAGGACCTTGCGCAGCAGTTCGACCTCCCCCATCGGCATATCGACGATCTGCTGGACGTCCTGGCTGAACCGGTCGAAGGCCTGCAGGAACCAGACCTCCTGGGGCAGGTCCTGCTGGATGGTCTGCTCGACGCAGGCATAGAGAAAGGCCGCGTGAGCGGTGGCGTCGAAATAGCGATAGAAGGCGGCGGTGTCGTTCAGGACCTCGACATTGCCGGTGTCGGTGGCGCGCCAGTCGATGAACGGCAGCAACGGCGCCGAGTAGGATTCCAGCACCGCCTTGTAGCGGTCGATCTGGCGCAGGATCGCGGCGCTGACCGGAAAGACCAGGCCTGGCGGACTGTAGGCGGCGCGGGCCAGAGCATGATGGATCAGCCAGCGATGCAGCCGTCCGTTACCGTCGACATAGGGGTGGATATAGACAAAGCCGAAGGCCAGGCTGGCGGCCGCGACCACCGGGTCCAGACCGCCGCGCGCCGCGCGTTCGGCGAAGGCCGCCACACCCGCGATCAGGCTTTGAAGATCGTCAGGGCGGGCGCTGATATGGTCGGGCAGCGGCTGGTTGCTGTCGCGATCGTGGACACCGACAAACCCGTCCTCGTCGCGTAGCCCCAGGCGGACGAACCGGGCGTCGCCGATCACCACCTTCTGGAGGCGATCAAGCTCGGCCAAGTCCAGGGGCCGCGCCCCGGCCTGGGCGATGGCCTGGCCCCAGCGGGCGGCGCGCTGGCCGGTGGGCCGTTCGCCCTCGATGGCGAAGGAGGATTTGGAGTCGCTCAGCAGGATGAAGGCGGCGGCCCGCGCCATCAGGTCGGGCCGCACCCGGCCCATCGCCGCGCGGGCCTGCTCGCCCAGGGCCTTGTCGCCATAGGCGATGAGCTCGGGGGTCTTGCGGACCAGCGGGCAAAAGGCCGCCGTGCCTGGCAGGTTGTTGAGGACCTTGTGGCGGGGCGAGGGCTCGGCCTCGGCCAGGGCATATTGCTGATCGGGGTCCAGCACCGCGACCAGCCGAACCTTGCCGGGGTCGGGCAAGTCGAGCGATCGGCCCGTCAGCCACTCATAGAGAAACCACAGGCGACGGGCGAAGGCCCCGGTCGGGGTGGCCCTGACGATCGTTTCAATGTCGCCTCGCGCAACCAGGTCGAACAGCTTGGACAGCACCTGCAGGTCGACGCCTTCATAGCGCAAGGCCAGGGTCAGCTGAGCGGCGAGCGTCGCTTCCGGCCTATGCCGGGGCGTCAGCATCAGCCAGTCGGGGGTCGAGCTGGGATGGTGGCGGCCGGCGATGGCGGCCGTTTGGACCGGAAGCGGCAGGACCAGATCATAGCGGGCGATCAGCGCGGCGTAGCCGGCAAGCTCTCCGGGTTCGGGAAGGGCGCGACCGCGAAACTCGGTCACCGCGCGCGTAGGCCATTCACCCATTCCAAACCCCGCGAAATTCGATCACCGGGTCGCGACCCGCTTGCGCGAAACCATCACCGTCTGCGAAAATCTATCACAGCACGTAAAATTTGAGAATCTTGATCACGTCAGACTATGCGGCAGGTGGTCGACGCGGTCTTCACCTTCCTCAGCTACCCACGCAGAGACTGATGTCGTAGAACAATGTTCGCGATCGTGAGCGCCGCGCGCGATGCCGTCTCCTGTGCGAGGGCGCTGCCCTGTGGAGCAGATCATGACGAAGTCCGTGTCCGCCTCGGCTCCATCGCTGTCACCACATCTGGCCGCCAGTATCCTGGACAGCCTCATCGACGGATTCATCCTGCTCGATCAAAATCTCACGGTCCTACTGATAAACCGGGCGGCATTGGCGATGGAGGGGCGCCGAGCCCAAGACATATTGGGCTTGTCTCACGAACAGGCCTGGCCGGAGGCCTATTTCGAACCCCTGAGAGATCTCTACCGACAAGCGATCAAGAGCGGTGAGCCCGTAACTTTGGAGCGAGAGTGGCCAACACGCGACGGCGGGCTGGCATGGATGGAACTGCGCATTCTGCCGACGGCCGAAGGATTGGTGCTGCTCTATCGCGATGTCACCAAGCGAAAGCGCGGTATTGAGCAGCTTGAACTTATGGTCCGCGAGCTCAATCACAGGGTCAAAAACAACCTGGCCACGGTCCAATCTCTCGCAGCGCAGACATTTCGGGGTACTGAAGACCTGCCTGCGGCCCGGGCGGCTTTCATGGCGAGGTTGATGGCGCTCTCGAAGGCGCACGACGTCCTGACGCGGCAGCAATGGGAAGGCAGCCAGCTCGCGGAAATCGCGCGCGAGGTCATTCTGCCCAACATTGTCGACGCTGACCGACTGCGCTTGGCAGGTCCGAAGGTCTCGCTGCACCCTCCCCTTGCCTTGGCCCTGTCGATGGCTCTGCACGAACTGACCACAAATGCGATGAAGTTCGGCGCATTGTCGAACGAGCAGGGCTACATCGATCTTCGATGGTCTTGTCCTGATCCGCAGACGGTCGAGATCGTGTGGCAAGAACACGACGGCCCCACCGTCGCTCCGCCCCAGCGGCAAGGCTTTGGTGTCCGCCTTCTGCAGCGCAGCCTTGCTGCGGATCTGCGCGGTCCGGTCAAACTGGACTACAGGCCGGAGGGGCTTGTTTGCACGATTTTGACGGCCCTGGCGCCGTCGACCTCGGCCTCGTAGGCCTCGTCGCAGGCACCCATCGGTCTGAACATGTCCCGCATGGTCGCCAGATAATGTTCTTCCGACGTCGTCCAGCGCAGGTCGGCGAGGAGCTTGGAGTCCGCGCCTGCGGGATAGCGGATCTTGTCACTATCGTCTGTCGCGGCCGTCATAACGGCCTGCGCAACTTCCGCCTCGGTGCAATAGGGAGTCGGATAGGCGGCCATCTTGTCGAAATAGGCCTGAGCGAATGAGCCGTAAGTCGACGGGATCAGGCCACGCATGCGCTCAACCCCGTTTGCCGTGAAATTGGTGCTGGGCCCATAGCCGGGCTCGACCAGGCGAGCCTTGATGTTGAACGGCTCGAGCTCATAGGACATCGACTCCGTAAAGCCCTCGACGGCGAATTTGCTGGCCGCATAGACGGCCACGAGCGGCATGACGCCAAGCGTCACGCTAGAGCTGAGATTGATGATCACGCCGCCGCCCTGCTGACGCATCTGAGGGATAATCTCGCGGCAGGTGGTGAATACGCCGAAAGTGTTCGTCGCGAAGACCTCCTGAACAACATCATGCGGTGTCGCCTCGACGGCTGAGGCCATGCCGATACCGGCGTTGTTCACCAGGACATCGATCGCGCCAAAGGTCGCAACGCCTTCCAAGAACGCCCGGCGCACACTGGTCGCGTCGGTGACGTCCAGCGCGATCACCTTCAGGCGATCAGAGACCATCGGGAAGACGCTCGGATCGGGACGTCGCATCGTGGCCAGGACATTCCAGCCCTGCGCCAGGAAGAGTTCGGCGGTCGCCTTGCCATAGCCGGACGACGCGCCCGTAATGAGAACGGTCTTGGTCATTTCGCTTTCCAATTTCCCTGTCACCCGCAAGGCGGGCGCTGCCTGTTGAGCCAGCTGTTGCGAGCGCAGTGGTCCAGACGCCGGCGACATCTGCGAAGACATCTATGCAAGGCAGGCGGGTTCTGGCGTTATGACGAGACTCCCGATTATTTGCCCAATTCTACCTATTGGGAGAGAATTGGGCTGGCGATTGAGCCTATTCAAACCGGAGGGAACGTCACAGCGCAGTGGGAATAGGCGAGACATTTGCGCCTTCATCAGCCGGCCAGCCGATTGACGACCGCGCCGAGCCCCTGCAAAGAAACGATCAATTGCTTGCCTAATGCTACTGGGCCTTAGGCCCAGTTCCCACCCCAGCTTGCCGCAAGCCGATTTTCCTGATTTCAAAAGGCCATGCCTCTCGAAGATCTGCGTCAGTTGATCGCGCGACATGCTCGCGCCGACATGACCACGCCCATCAACGGCGTCCTCCTCTCCAGTCATGCGGAGTCGACGCACGCGCCGTCGATGTCGGGAACCGTAATGGCGTTGATCGCCCAGGGCGCCAAACGCATCGCGCTGGGCGGACGACTGTTTGAGTACCAAGCAGGTGAATATTTGATCGCCTCGGTGGACCTGCCGGTGACCGGGCAGTTCCTGGACGCCACACCCGAACACCCGGCGCTTGGCTTTGGACTGGTTTTGCAGCCGGCGAGCGTGGCGGAGTTACTCTTGCAGGCCGCGCACGGTGATATTCCCACAGTGAGCGGCGGCGCGGTGTCCAGCATGGCCGTGAGCAAGGCCCCCGCCGAAATGCTTGATGCAGTCGTGCGCCTGCTGCGGTTGCTGGATCAGCCGCGCGACATGACGGTGCTGGCGCCCCTCGTCATTCGTGAAATTCTCTGGCGCCTGATCGTCGGGGAACAGGGCGCGGCGGTCCGTCAGCTGGGTTTGGCCGACAGCAGTCTCAGCCACATCGCCCGGGCCGTTAAGTGGATCCGAGACCACTATGCGGAAGCCTTCAGGGTGGAGGATGTGGCGCAGCTGTCCGGCATGAGCATTTCCGCGTTCTATCGCAACTTTCAGGCCGTCACCGCCATGAGCCCGATCCAGTTTCAAAAGCAGATCCGTCTACAGCAGGCCAGGCTGGAGCTCGTCGCCAATCCATCGGATATCGGCGGGGTAGGTTTTCGGGTCGGCTATGAAAGCGTCTCGCAGTTCAGCCGTGAATATCGCCGTCTGTTCGGCGCGCCGCCCAGCCAGGACGCCGCCAGCCTGCGACGCCTTGCGCACAGAGGCGCGCCCGCTCGTGTCTAGTTCGGCGTCACCTTGGCGCCCTGGTGGCCCGCACCCTGGCCGCGATGGGTCAGGCGCTGGAGCCTGGCATGACCATCAGGGCGTTGGACGACTACGGCCGCGCTCTGCTGGAGACGGAAGGCGCGCGTTCAGCGCCTGAGTTCAGCTACAATTTCCCCGGCGCGACCTGTATTTCGGTAGGCCCCGACTGCGCTCACGGCATCCCGGACAGCATGGTGAGTAAGGCGGGCGACCTGATCAACATCGACGTCTCGGCCGAGCTGCACGGCTTTTTTGGCGACACGGGCGCCAGCTTCGCCGTGCCGCCGACCAGCAAGCGCTTCGAGCGCCTCTGCCGCGACGGCCGTCGGGCGATGTGGGCCGGCATCCGGGCGGCTAAGCCCGGCGCCCGGCTGAACGAGGTGGGCCGGTCCATCGAGACCTTCGCCCGGAGACCGCGCCGCCGCTGTCTCGGCCCTCAACCATGCCCGCAAGCGCTACCAAGCCGGCTACGTCGCCTATCTTGAGGAGCTCGACGCCCAGCGGGGATTGCTGGCGACCGAGCTTGCTCTGTCTCAGGTCCGGGAGGCCCGGCTGCAGAACGCTGTTGCCCCCTATCAGGCTCGGGGAGGCGGATGGACACCAGAATCGCCAGCGACGCCCAAAGGCGCCGACTAGCGATCGCGCGTCCCGCCCTCGCAGGGCCAAGCTGCCGAGCTGATCGCCTCTTCCATCCTCGTCGCACGAGCCTGACATATCGTGCGAGTACCGAGCACCTTAGCCCGGCATGGACCCGATCCGCTGGATCGCAGGTCACGCTCCGAGTCGCGCCAGATGCGGACCTTGGCGCCATTCCAGGAACACGACGTTCAGGCGACACCCCAGAGGCGATGAACGACCCGCGAACTGCCGAGTTCAGGCCTTCAGGATGATCCGGTAGCGCTGACCCTAAAGTTTCGGATTGTGCGAAAATCCAACATCTTAGCGGGCACTTAGTTGCACCGTTCGCCCCCCGCCAATCCTTCGCGAGGCAAACTCCGCCCTGACGGACACCGATCACTGCCGTGCCAGTACGGGATAAATTGTCACAAACGCCGTCTACACGCCGAGGCCTTGCTCTCGGATCGCACATGCCACTTGCGCTGCGCCAAGTCGAACCGGCCCCGGCGGCCGCACCTGAGGAGGATTGGCGTCTCATCGCGTCGGCCCTCACCAGCTATGTGAGAAAGCGGACTCATCGGCCCGATGTCGTCGAAGACGTTGTTCAGGAAACCGTCCTGCGGCTGATCGACTATCGTAGCAAGGGACCGTTGGTGAGCATCTACGCCCTGGCCTTTCGCATCGCCGGCAATCTGGTCATCGATCGATTTCGCACGGAACGTCGCTACGCCGCCGAGGCGGCGGAAGAACCGGCGAGTCCGACAGCCTTGCCTGACCGCGTTCTGGCCGGCCGGCAGGAACTCGCTTTGTTGATCCAAGTCTTGCAAGACATGCCGCCGCTTCGTCGGGAGGTTCTCATCCGTCGGCGCCTGCACGGACAGAGCTGCGCGATGATCGCAAAGGATCTCGACTTGAATCCAAAGGCGGTTGAGAAGCACATCACCCGCGGCCTCGTTGACCTGAACAAGGCTCGGGTTCGCTCGGAAACTATGGAACGAAATCAATCGTGAGCGCCGACCCGCGGATCGCCGAAGAGGCTGCGCTTTGGGCCGACCGACTGAATCGGCCGGCGATCGACAGCACTCTCGCCTCAGGGTTCGACGCGTGGATGCGCGCTGACGCGCGGCATCGCGAGGCCTTCGCCGAGCAGCAGGCGTTGTGGGATTCCGAAACCCTGACGGCGGCCCTGCGGGAAATGGACGCCGCGCCGTCGGCGGTCCTCGAAGCCAGGGTTCCGGCTCGCCTCCGGACACCGGTGCGCAAGAGGTTTTGGGGGCTGGGAGCCATGGCGGCTTCGATCGCCGCAGCTTTCTTCTTGCTGCCGCATTTTTCGCTGCAGAGTTATCAGACCGGTCCGGGCGAGGAACGCGAGCTGAGTCTGAGCGATGGCACGCGGATTGATCTTAGCGCCAACAGCCTATTGCGGGTGACCTTGCTGCCGTGGAGCCGTAGCGCGAGCCTGACGCGCGGCGAGGCTTATTTCGACGTTCGCCATGAAGCGCGCCGCACCTTCAGTGTCACAAGCGGCGACGCCTCGATCCGGGTTCTGGGCACAGCCTTCAATGTCGATCACCAGGCGCCAGATCGAACCGCCGTCGAAGTCTATCGTGGCGCCGTGGAGGTCGGCGGCGCGGACGGCGCACGTCAGGTACTCAAGACCGGCGCGGCGGCCAACGTACTGGCCGGACGCATTTCGCTTCGACCGGGTCCGAGGCAAGATCGTCCAGAATGGGAGTCTGGATGGTTCGACGCCTCTGACATCCCCCTGGGCGTGCTGATCGACAAGATTCGACGCTATGCGCCGCAACCGATCGTCGCCACCGATCCCGCCTTGCTCCGCATGCCCGTCAGCGGCCGCTTCCATATTTCGGATGTTGACCGCGCCTTGGCCGCCATTGAAGCGGCCTATGGGGTCAAGGTGGTGCGAGATAACGATCAGATCGCGCTGGAGCTCAGATAACGGCGAGTTATGCTGAAATATAACTGTCATCTATATTTTTGTCGGGTTCTTTAGAGCCAGGCCGTCTTTCCCTCCAGCGACTATCTTAGGGGAAGACATGTTCAGAACGACCCGGTTATCTCAGTATTTCTGCTCAGCCGCCCTGGTGAGCATCGTCATCGCCGCGCCGGCGCAGGCCCAATCGTCGGCCGCGCCGCGCGCCCTTCGCTTCGCCATCCCGCCGCAGGATCTGGGTAGCGCGCTGTCGTCCTTTTCGCGGGCGACAGGGTTGCAGGTCGCCGCCGCCCCCGCCGCCCTTCGGGGGCGTTACAGCCAGGGCGTCACCGGGGAACTGACAGCGCCGTCGGCTCTGGCCCGCCTGATGGCGCGCAGCGGCGTCGAGGCCCAGATCTCCGGTGACGCGGTCGTGGTCCGCACGCCGCGGCTGACCCCTGTCGCCATGCGCACCTCTCTGCCCGCCGACGCCACGCTGCTCGAGACCGTGCAGGACATCGACCCGGTCGTCGCGCAGGATGCAAGGCCTCAAGACGACGGCATCGCGCCGAGCTCGACCGTGTCTGAAATCGTCGTCACCGGCTTTCGCGAAAGCCTGTCGCGCGCCTCGCAAATCAAGCGCGCCGCCGTAGGCTCGCAGGACGTCATCGTCGCCCAGGACATCGCCGCCTTTCCTGATCTCAATCTCGCCGAAGCGCTTCAGCGCGTGCCTGGCGTCGCGATCAGCCGCGACAGTGGCGAAGGTCGTCAGATCTCGCTGCGCGGGCTGGGTCCCGATTTCACGCGCACCCAACTGAACGGCATGGAGGTTCTGACCAACACCGCGTCCGGCATGGACAGCCGCGGCAACGTCAGCCGCACCCGGGCCTTTGACTACAGCCTCTTTGCCTCCGAACTGTTCAATCAGGTGACGGTGGAGAAGTCTTACGCCGCCGAGCAGGACGAGGGCGGCATCGGCGGCACGATCGGACTGCGCACCGCCAAGCCGTTCGACTACCGTGGCTTCAAGGCCGTTGCCTCCGTGAAGGGCCTCTCCAACAGCTATACCGACACCGTCACCCCTCGCCTGGTCGGCCTGATCTCCGACCAGTGGGGAGATTTTGGCGGCCTGCTGAGCGTCGCCTACAGCGAGGCGGATATCGTCGAGTACGGCTATCGCAACTGGAACTGGTCGCGGATCAATCTCGGCGCGGCCAATATCGGTCCGGGCGTTTCGGCCGCCGACCGCGCCACGCTGCTCAGCGCGACGGGCGATAGTCGCGCCTTCGCCAGCCGGGCGCAGACCCATGCCAGTTGGGCCAATCAGCGCGAGCGTCTGGGCGTCACCGGGGCGCTGCAGTACCAGCCCAGCGACAAGGTCGATTTCACGCTCGACCTGCTCTACGGCCAACTGGTCAACAAGCGCCATGAGTACGCTCTGGGCGCGGCTGGCACCAATGGGGTCTCCGCCAACGACATCCGCGGCACCCAGGTGCTCAACGCGGTGACGATCGACAAGTACAACAGCATCGTCGCAGCCGACTTCAGCGGCGTGGACATGCGCACCGAGTCGAAACTCAGCTACGACAAGACAAGCTTCTATCAAGCCGTCCTGAACGGCGACGTCGTCGTCAGCGATCGGTTCAAGGTCAGCATGCTGGGTGGCTATTCGCGCTCGGTGTTCGCCGAACCCATATTTGACAAGGTCTATCTGGAGGCGGTCGGCAAGACCTATGCGTTCGATGGGCGCAACGGTACCGTGCCGAAAAACACCTACGGCTTCGACGTCACCGATCCGGGCCAATGGAGCCTGATGCGCACCGAGGCCCGGGAAGATCGCATCGTCAGCGAATACCTGAACGGTCAACTGGACGGGGACTTTACGCTCAACAGCGCATCGCATCTGAAGTTCGGCGGCGCCTATAAGCGCTTCGACAACAGCGGATGGCAGCGCTCGACCTTCGCGAACTACGAGAACCTGCCCGTCGTTCCGAACGCGCCCAAGTACCTTGTGAACGACAAGAGCCTGAGCCGCTACATCGTCGGGGACGTTGACGGAACCTACGCCCTGACCGGCACGAACCGCGCCTTGACTGCGGCCAACACGACGACAGGCACCGCCTACGAGCTGCGCGAAAAGACCCTCTCCTCCTACGCCCAATACGATTTGGCGACCCAACTGGGCGGTGTCGGCGTTCGCGCCAATGTCGGCGTCCACTATTACTCGACAGACCTGCGATCGGCCGGCACCACCCTGGTGGGCTCGACCCTGAAGCCCGTGGTTCTGACCAGCCGCTATGATGGCTTTCTACCGGCGGCCAATGTCGCCTTCGACCTCACCTCATCGATGGTTCTGCGGATGAGCGCCAATCGCAATGTCAGCCGGCCAGCGCTCTCCGATCTGCGGGCGGCCGGCACCATCAACATCGCCGGCTTTGGCGGCACCGTCACCGCCGGCAATCCAGACCTGTCGCCCTTCCAGGCGGACTCCGTCGAAGGGTCACTGGAATATTATGGTCGCAATCGCTTTGCGGCGATCGGCGTCTTCCACAAGAAGATGGACAGCTTCATCACGACGCAGACGACCCAGGTCCCGTATTCGCAGACCGGCTTTCCGCTGTCGCTGCTGAACCCCGGGCAGGACGGCTCGACCATCTTCAACTACGCCCGGCCTGTGAACAGCGACGGCGCCACGATCCAGGGCGTCGAAGTCGCGGGCAAGTGGGACCTCGATTTCCTGCCGGCCCCGTTCGACAAATTGGGCGTCGTCGCCAATGCGACCTACGCCAAAGGCGACACCGACGTGCTTTACGGCACGACGCCGGTCAACCTGCCCCTCGTTCAGCTCTCCAAGTGGTCATACAACGCCACGCTCTACTACGACACAGCGCAGTGGGGCGCGCGGGTGTCCAGCGCCTACCGGTCGCGGTACCGGTGGGGTTCGGGCGGCAACGGCAACATTGGCGAATACATCAGCGCCACCAACAACTTCGACGCCTCGGCCTATTACAATGTCGGGCCGCGCCTGAAGCTGGTTGTCGAGGCGATCAACTTCACTGACGAGCCGATCGTTCAGTCCGCCGACGGTCAGGCCAAGCGGCTAATGACCTCAACCCAAACCGGACGGACCTTTACCCTGGGCGCCACTCTGTCGTTCTGACGCCGCTGGCGGGTCGGCGGCGAGGCCGCCGACCCGCGCTTCTATGACCAACTCTGAGGGTCCGCATGGAACACCATTACCCCCATCGTCGGCGGCTGCTGGCCGCTGGCCTGAGCCTGGCGACCTTCGGAGCACTGGCCCCGACCACCTTGCTGGCCCACTCGAAAATCAGCCGGGATCCGTTTTCGCTCGGCGTGGCGGCGGGCGACCCCGCCCCCGACGGCTTCGTCATCTGGACCCGCCTGGCGCCGGAACCCCAAACGCCTGATGGCGGCATGGCGCCGGTGTCGGTTCCCGTTCGATGGCAGGTGGCCGAGGACGAGGGCTTCCAGCGGGTTGTCCGGTCCGGCGTCGCCATGGCCAATCCCGATCTGGCCCACTCGGTGCATGTCGAGGTCGACGGCCTGCGTCCCCAGCGTCCTTACTGGTATCGCTTCATCGTCTCCGGAGCGGGCGCCAGCCAGGTCGGTCGCGCCCGGACGACGCCGATGGCCGGCGCGCCGGCCGATCAGTTGCGCCTCGCCATGGTCGGCTGCCAGAACTTCCAGCAAGGCCTCTATACGGCCTACAGCCACCTGGCGAACGAGTCGGACCTGGATCTGATCTTCCACTACGGCGACTACATCTACGAGACGGGCCCCGCAGCCGGCCCCTCCGTCCGGCGCCACCTAAGCCCGGAGGTCTATAGCCTCGACGACTATCGGCGCCGCTACGCCCAGTACAAGGCAGATCCCGACCTCCAGGCCGCCCACCGCGCCGCCGCGTTCGTCGTCTCCTTCGACGACCACGAGATCGACAACAACTGGGCGGCCGCCCACGATCAGGATGACAGCCCCCTGGCGGCTTTCGCGCTACGCAAGGCCGCCGCCTTGCAGGCCTGGTACGAGCATATGCCGGTGCGTCGCGCCCAGCGACCGGGTCCCGGCGGCGTGTTGATGCATCGACGGTTCGATTTTGGCAGCCTGGCGCGCATGCACGTTCTGGACACCCGCTCTTATCGTGACGACCAATTGTGCGAGCGCCCGGGCCTCAGCGCAGCGGATCTGCGAAGCTGCCGCGGCGTCGATCGTCCCGAGCGCAGCATGCTCGGCGCGAAGCAGGAGGCCTGGCTCGACCGCGGCCTCGCCTCGCCGACCGGCTGGAACTTCATCGCTCAACAGGTGCTGTTCATGCCCTATGACAGCCGCAAGGACGGCGAGACCACGCCCGTCGGGGGCCATGACAGCTGGATGGGCTATCCCTTCGCCCGTGATCGCCTGATCAAGAACATCGCCGATCGCGAACTGACAAACGTGGTGATCGGCAGCGGCGACGTGCATCAGCACTTTGTCGGCTCGGTTCCACGCAGCGCCAAGGATCTCACAGGACCGGCGATCGCCTCCGAATTCCTGGCCACCTCGATTTCATCGAATGGCACCGGCGGTCCGCGATACGCCGGCGAGCTTCACGCGCTTGACAACAACCCTCATGTTCAACTGCTCAACAATCAGCGCGGCTATCAACTCTTCACGATCACCCCGAAACTTTGGACGGCGGACATCAAGGTGGTGGACCAGGTCGATCGGCCGGGCGGCGTGCTTGATGTCCTGGCCAAGTTCGTCGTCGATCCGCAGCGACCAGGTCCGATCAAGGTCTGATGGCTCCCCCCGTGCTGCTCAGCGCCGCCGGTCCCAATCACCGCATGGCCGAGCCGCTGATGCGGGCGGCCATCGCGGCCGGCGTCCACAATCTGGACTTCGCTGCCGACCCAACCACTTGCTGACTGTTCGTCTGGACAGTCCCGCCGCTTGCGCCGCGCGGGCCACGGACCAACCGTCATCTTCGATCCGGGAAATCATCACCGCTCGACCAAGCGGCGGCAGGCGGGCATTCTGATGGATGTTCATCCGGGGAGTTCCGGCTCTGGAAGTGGAGTGTCGCAACCCCAGCTTCGTTCAAGCCCCTCCCCGGGTGAACAACCTTCATAGCTTCGACACCTAGACTCCTCCCTTTGGACTTAGGCTGGCCGGCATCATTGGCGACCGCTCCACTCAGAGGTGACAAGCCAGATCTTGTCCCGCCTGCTTGGCTTGGCGCCGAAGCTCCAACCGTTTCAATCGCAGAATTTCCACCAGCGGCCGGCAGGCCTGCCGACCCTTGCGGCGAATTGGGTATAAGCCTTAGCCGACTGTGCCCCTCACCCGCCGCTCGCAGCCTTGAAGGCGATGACGCGTAATGCGAGAAAGCCCTCGGGGCACAGCCTCTGAGCGTTCACTTGGGGCGACGCCTGGAGCTGACACGGGGGCGGGCGCAGCCATGACGCCGATAAAGCAGCGTGAGGCGGGCGACACGCGAGCGTCGCCGAAGGTCTGGCACATTGTCGCCGTAGTGACCGGCAACGCCATCGAGGTTTATGACTTCCTCGTCTACGCCTTCTTCGCGCGCCAGATCGGTCAAGCCTTCTTCCCGGCGTCCTCGCCGACGGCGAGCCTGCTGGCGGCCCTGGCCGTCTTTGGCGCGGGCTTCCTGATGCGGCCGCTCGGGGCCCTGGTGATCGGGCGACTGGCCGACAAGATCGGCCGGGGGCCGGCCATGCGTCTGAGCTTTGCATTGATGGGCGCGGCCACGGTGGGACTGGCGCTGACGCCTTCGCAAGCGATGATCGGTGCGGCCGCCCCTGTCCTGGTCGTGGCCTTCCGCCTTGTTCAGGGCTTTTCGTTCGGCGGTGAGATTGGACCCAGCACCGCGTTCCTGGTCGAGGCCGCGCCGATGGGGCGACGCGGTCTTATGGTCTCGCTGCAGTATCTGAGCCAGGACATCGCCATTGTTGTCGCCGCGCTTACAGGCTTTATCCTGGCAAGCCTGCTACCCGAACCGGCCTTGAGCAGTTGGGGCTGGCGCCTGGCGTTTCTGGGCGGCGCTCTGGTCTTGCCCGTCGGCTACGCCTTACGTCGCAACCTGCCCGAACCGCCACCCGCTCCATCAACAGCCAAGGCAGAGCGGGATCTCTGGCGCATAGCGGCGCCGGCGACGGGTCTTCTCGCCGCCGGCGCGGTGGCGACCTACATCCAGACCTATCTGACGACCTATGGCGCCGCGACGCTGGGACTCTCGACCAAGGTCAGCTTTCTGCCCACCCTGGCGACTGGACTGGTCGGCATGGGGGTCAGCCCATTTGGCGGCTGGCTATCGGACCGCTTCGGACGCCGCCCGCTGATCATCCTGCCCTGGAGCGTGCTGATGCTCGCGGCCGTCCCAAGCTTCTGGTGGGTGACGCAAGCGCGCTCCGCCTTGGCGCTGGCGGCCTGGGCGGCCCTGATCTCAGCGTGCCTGGCTCTGGCGATCACGGCCGCCCTGACCTGGGTAGCAGAGTCGCTTCCGTCCAGCCATCGCAGCCGCGGCATAGGGCTGACCTACGCGATCGCCGTCTCGGTGTTTGGCGGTTCAACCCAATTTACGGCCGCCTGGCTGACCGACGCCCTCGGCAGTCCGCTGGCGCCGGCCTGGCTGCTGGTCGGCGCAGCGATCCTGGCCCTGGCGGCGACCAGCTTCGTGCGCCCAGGCCCCGCCAGCCCCCCCTAGGCGGGCTGTTCCTTAACGAACTGGGCCGCGTCGGCGAGGGTCGGCTCGGCAAGCGCTCCCAGATGGGCCAGAAGCGCCATGGGCGGGGCGTAGGGGGACCCTGGCGTGCGCGCCTGTGTCGCCAGAGCCTTGTAGACGCGGCTATGGCGCTGAATGGAATCCCATAGCCACGCGCCGCCTCTCCCATCGGGGCAGACCTGCGGGCTCATCAGCAGCCCCGTCAGCCATGAAGAGATATTGTCGCTGGGGTAGTGGACGCCGCCGAACACCCGGCGATCGCCCGCATCCACCGTATGACGGGCCAGGGCCTCGCCCAGGGTCGGATGGGCGGCCAGAAGCCCGCCGGTCTCAAGCGCGTACCAGGCCGCCACCCCGCCCATCATCGCCTCCACGCAATGGCCGCTGATCATCGAAGGCGTCACGGCCGATTTGGCGTAGTTGTGGGCGAAGCGCTCCTCCCCGAGCATGAAGGCGATCTGGTAGGGGCGCGGTCTTTGCATATCGCGCTTGATCTCAAGATCCACGTTGCCGGACTTGCGACCCAGGCCCGTCAAATAGCCTTCCACAATCGTGTTCAGCGTCGCCTGGTCCACGACCCCGGCAAGATAGAGACGCAACGACGCGTCAAGGCTGCGATCAACCTTCACCTCGTCAGTCGCCGGATCCTTCGCGTCCGCCTCATCCTCAAGCTGGAACAGTTTGATCTGGGCAATCAGAGCGCCGCCGGGCAAGACTTCATCGCCTTGCATCTGCGGCCGAAGGCTGTGGAACAGCTCGAAGTCGGCCAGGGTCAGCGCATGCATGTCGGCCGCGGCGGCGCCGACCCAGCCCGTCTTTGGCTCCCAGCGCGGCCACAGGGTTTGCGCCAGAAGAGTGCTGACGCCGTCGCGCCATTGCGCCCAGGCTATCTGACCGCTCCAGTCGGTTGGAGCCGGCTCCTTCCCCGGCTCTCCAAGATAGGTCTCCCACTCCAGGATCATGCGGCCATAGGGGGGATAGGCGATGGGTGGGCTCATGGCGGACCTGCTTTGTTGAAGGACTAGTCGACGGTGATGGCGACGGAAGGCTCGGACCGCGATGCGGCCCTCGGCTCGGCGGGGGGCTCGGCGGGAGGCCACAGCCCCGCGCGACCCAGAGCCGCCAGCAGCGCCTCCCGGTCCTGCGGCCGACCAAACGGATAGGTTTGTAGATGCTGGCCCCAGCTAAACCGGGGCTCATCTTCCATCAGGCGCAGATGCTCGGCGCGGGCCTGTGCATAGTCGCCGGTGAAACACAGGGCGCCGACCAGCAGCTTGCGCATGTTGGTGAAGCTTGGACGCTGGGCCAGTTGCTGACGGCAGGCGACGATGGCCTGCGGCCAGCGGTGGGCAAACCAGGTGATCACAGCCTCAAACGAGTTCATGAACGAGCTGTAGGGATCGTGGATCATCAGGGCGCGGGCGCGCTCCAGCCGCCGCATCGCCTCGTCGCACTGACCAAGATAGCCGTAGGTCAGGCTTGAATAGCCCCAGGCAAAGCCGCAGCTTGGATTGGCGTTCAGCGCCCGGTCGAACAGCTTCTGCGCGCCGACGAAATCATGGTGCAGAAACGCGCGCAGGTGCCCGCCAAGCGCCAGCGCCAGGGAGTCGCGCGCGTCGCAGGCGATGGCGGCCTGGGTCTCCGTGTCCAGTCGCAGCAGATCCTCATCGGGTCGCTCGCTCCAGCCCTGGGCCAGCCCCGTCGCGCGACAGAGGGCGGCGAAGGCATGGGCCCGGCCGTGTTGCGGATCCAGGGCGACAGCTTTCTCCAAGAGGGCGGAGGCCTGACGCCAGGCGTCGTGGTCGAACCGATAGAGCAACTGGCTGGCGCGAAGCACGCAGTCATAGCTGTCGTAGGATTCAGGCGGGCGGCGTGAGGCCTTGCGGGTTTCGATGGCCAGGATTTCTGGGTCGAGCTGTTCGACCACCTGCTCCACGATCTGGGTGATCGTCTCGAAGGGCGGTGGATAAGGCGCGTCGACCGCATCGGTCCAGACCACGATATCGCGGTCCATCTGATCGATGAGCCGCACCACGACCCGGCAGGCCGCGCCGCGACGGCTGATATAGCCCTCGAGCCGATAGTTGGCGTCGCAGGCCTTTGCCGACTGGCTAAAACGCACCTGGACCCAGCGAAACCGCGCCAGAGCGGTGACCATCTCCTGGGTCAGGGCCGGCGCCAGATAGTCCTCAATCCCGCCGCCGCCCACTTCGATGATCGGCGCCACGGCCAACACCAGGCCCCGCGTCGGCGCCGCCGCGGCCTCAGGCTCCGGCTCAGGGCGCGCGGCATGGACCGCCGGCCAGGGCCGGCCGACGCCCATCTGGTCGGAAAAGGCGCCGCGACCCGCATCGATCCAGGCGTCGAACCGGGGGTCCAGGCCGCGCAGAGTTTCCAGCAGACGCCCAGGTTCGATGGGGCCGCCTGTCGGCGCCGTCGTTTCGCCGGCGCGTCGGCTGAGGCCGTCAACCCAAACCCGACGGCGCTCCAGTCCGATCCGGTCGCGGGTGATCGACAGCACCGGTTCTGCACAGCTGGAGAGGGCGGTCCGAAGCTCGATCAGACTTTGACGCAGGCTGGCGCGGCCCTGCTCTGGCCAGCGCGTGCTCCACAGGAGGTCGACCAGACGCTGCCGGGGAACCGCTTCTTCCGGCGTCAGGGCCAGATAGCAGAGTATGGCCTGCGCCTTGCGCCCCCGCGGAAGAATGCTCTCGCCGACGAAGTTCCAGCCTTCGACCTGACCAAACAGCCGCAGGCGGATCAGCGGATCTTCAACAGGACTGAGTTCGAAGGCCCCCATCGAACGTCTCTCTCCAATAACGCTGTTATTAGGCGCTATCGAGAGGCCAAGCGCTACAATGTAGCGCTGCTTTAACGGTCTTTTCACGCTGGGCGCGTGGGAAGAGCGCAGACGGAAAGCCCGTTTTCCTTTGTTTGATCAAAGCCTTCAAAGCGCCCCGTCGAGCGCTGGCGCTAAAACTGCGTCGGCTCAGCCGCGCCCTGCGGCTGCACGCGCCGGGCGCAATTAGCGGCCATTTAGCGCGCGCCGCGCGGCGGCAGGTCCTAGCCCTTGATGATCGGACCGCAAGGCCCGGCCAACTGGCCCAAGGGAGACGCAGCGCGATGGAACTTATGCTGACCCGTTCGGCGACGGCGCTGCAGAGAGCGGTCATTCGGCTTGGGTCTGACGCCGGCCTTGGCCCGCTGAGCCTGGAGCTGACCGTCGATCCGCAGGTCTATCTGCACGCCGCTGAACTGGTTCAGACCCAGGGCTTCCACGGCAGGATCGCCCCGGCAGCCTACAAGGACGCCCGGTCTGTGGTCTGGCGCCAGCTGGATTTCGCCGACCAGCCGAAACTCGAACTTGGGCTGTCCTGGCTCGCGATCGCCAACGCCAGGGCTCATGCCGACTACGTCGCCACCCTGACCCTGCGCGATGCGCGCGGTCAGCTGGTTCCCGCCGAGCCGGGCTCGGAGAACCCGACCCCGGTGCCAGGGCGTATCGGCCCCCCTGACAACCCCACCGATTTTGGCGGGCTGACCCTGCTGATCCGCAGGACCAGCCCGCGCCCACCCTTGTGATCCAAACCTGAAGGAGATGACGATGACCCTGAAGCCTCGCCCGGGTAAACCCGCGCCCCTGAAGCCCGCTCACGTCGAGCCGCCCCCGATCCCGGCGCACGTTCAGCCGCCCCCGCCGCCTCCGGGCCACAGCCCGGGCCAGCCGCTGCACGTCGAGCCTCCGCCCATACCCCAGGCCTTCGCCGCCACCGCCGTCAATCCCGCCGCGGCCCGGGTCCGCGTGACCCTGGCTCGCGCCCCGGCCAGTACGCGGGTCATGATCGACCGGGTGCGTATTCCGCAAAATGTCAACTGGATCGACCTGGACCCGGGCGGCCACGTGCTCGAAGTCGCCATTCATGGCGCGGCCGGCGACACCGCCACCGGCGCGGTTCAGCGCCACGGCGCGGTGATCGCCAAAAATACCGCGACCATTCCCGACGGAGAAACCGAGGCCTATTCCCAAGCCGGGGCGCCGTTCAATGTCTAGCCGCCACAACCCTGCGGCGCTGGGCGCCATTTTCCTGGTCGCGGTCCTGGCCGCCGGCGCCGCCCAGGCCAGGGTCGCTGCGCCCGAAGGCGCCAACGCGCTTGCCCGGATGCCCGCCCCCAGTGTGGATGAGCCGGTCGCCCCCCACAATCTCCTGTCCATTGAAGGCGGCCAGGACGCCAGCAACGTCACGCTCAAGATCGGCGGCCAACTGAATGACCTTACGGGCGGCGCCGATGGCGGCGAGGCGACCGGGAAATTCGCGACCTATGGGCTGGCCCTGTCTGCACCGCTGGACAAGGGCCAAGACTTCACCCGGCCGCTGACCCAGGACGGCCTGACCAACGCCGCGGCCCTGAAACTGGAGCTCAGCCAGCTCGTGGTTCCGCCGGCCAACTATGGACCCGGCGCCACCACGCGACAGCACAATGATGCGATCGCCGCCCGGGTCCTGATCTATCGCGGGGTCTTCGGCAAGGTCTCGCGAAAGACCTACACCGCCTATGATCCGCTCACCTTGGCCAAGGACGATCTGAGCCGCACTTCATGGCGCGGCGGCGCCTTCTACGCCTGGATCGGCGGCTCGCTCGGCTGGTCAGCCACCGTCCAGTACGCCCATGAGGAGACGTTCAAGGAAGCCGAAGCCAGGGCCGTCTGCCAGACTGGCCCCGGCCCGTTTCTGACCTGCGCCTCCGGTCCCATTGGGCCGCTGACGAAGATCAGGAAGGACATCGTCTCGCTCGAAGGCCGCCGCAGCTGGGGCAAAAAGATCCTCGGCGAGATCACGCCCCGGTTCGGGATCGCGCCGAAGATCGCCTACGACGCCAAGCATGACGACTGGGCGGTCGGCCTGCCCGTCTACCTGTTTGGCAATAGCGGCGGACTGACCGGCGGCGTCCGCGTCGACTGGGACAGTCGCAAAGATAGCGACCTGCTGGTTGGCGTCTTCCTGACCAAGACCTTCTCAATCGCCGAAGGCTTGTAGGAGACTGACCATGCTCGAGAACACGCAGCTGGCCATCGCCTGGGTCGCCGTGATCTGCGCGGCGCTCAGTTTCATCCTCCATCTGGCGTTCAGCCTCGGCCTGATCATAACCCCTGCCCAGAGGGCGGAGGCCGAGCTCCGCGCGGCCATCGCCGCCGGCAAGGCCCGGGCCGAAACCGCTACGCCCAAGGACGCCGCCGAGGTCTTAAAAGCCCTCGCCGCCATCATCGACAGCCTGGTCAAGGCCGGGCCGTCTCTCTGGTCGATGATGGGCGCGGCGCTCTTTCTCCTGGTCGCCTGCCTTGCCAGCGGCGTGATGTCGCCGTCCGCGGCGGCGGCGCCGGATCCTGCCGCGGCTGAGACCAGCGCGCCCTCACCAACGAAGACCACAACGGTCCCGGCTGCCGACTGAAGCCCGACCTCCCCGTTCCTTTTTCCCTTTTCCCCTTCCCTCAACCTCAGGAGTCGACCATGACGGCCACGTCCCCTCAGTTCCGCTTTTGGATCGACATGACGCTTGAGTGCGTCCGTCGCGATCACACCCCCTCCCTCAGCGCCGGCGACCAGAAAGGCCCCTTCCTGACCGCCCGGGCCATGGCGCTGGCCCTGGGCGCCCTCAACGACGTCGCGGTCGCCGCCTCAGGACGTGAGCCGCTGCTGCGTCCGACAAACCCGCCGGCGATCCTGGGCGTGGATGCGGTCGTTGCGGCGGCGGCGGCCTGCGACCAGGTCCTGCGGCTGCGCTACCCTAAACAGCTGCGCTTTTTGCAGCCCGCCTGGGACGACTGGTGCGAGCTTTACAAGGTCGCGCCCGACACCGACGCCGAAGCCGCCGGGCGCGCCTATGGTCAGGCGATCGAGGCCATCGGCGTCAAGGACGCCGACTGGGCGCTGAAGGACGAATATAAGCCGACTGGCGCGCCCTACACGCATCAGCGTCCGGCGCACGAGCCGATGCAGGGGGTTTCCGGGGCCCTGTGGGGCGGAGCCAATCCTCTGCGGGTCGGCATCATCGGGTCTTTCCCGCCGCCACCCGGTCGCACCAGTGGAAGCGTCGTGGGCTCCACGCAGCACTATCTGGATGATTTCGACGCCGTGAAGGCCAAGGGCGCTCACGATCGAAGCGGGCCAGACGGCCGCAGCCTGCTCGAGGAGATCATCGGGATCTATTGGGGCTATGACGGCCCTCCCGAACTGGGCACGCCCCCGCGCCTCTATCTTCAGGTCGTGCTTGAGGTGCTCGACACCCTTGAAGCGCGGTCGCGCGGCGCGCTGTCGGCGTCGGATGAACTGCTCATTGTCGCGGCGATCGCGATCGCCATGTCGGACGCGGCGATCAATGCCTGGCACTTCAAGTATAAAGACACGCACATGATGTGGCGGCCGGCCGTCGGCATTCCCAAGGCGCACGACGCCCAAGGAGAGGCTGATCTGACCTGGCTGCCGCTGGGCCGGCCCGACACCAACGGGATGGGTCAGTTTCTGACACCGGACTTCCCAGCCTACCCGTCCGGCCACGCCACCTTCGGGGCGGCCGCCTTCCATCTGCTGCGACTGTTCCTGGTGGAGAAAGGCTTGGCGACCTTCGATGCCGGCGGCGTCGACAACATCAGCTTCGACTTTGTCTCCGATGAGTTCAACGGACGCAATCTCGACCCCCGCACCCAGCAACCGCGGCCCTTGCTGACCAGGGGCTTCGCGAGCCTCTGGGACGCCATGATCGAGAACTCGGTCAGTCGCGGCTACCTCGGGGTGCACTGGTTCTTTGACGGCGTCACCCAGGTCGATGGCGCGGGGGCCGGCGGCGGAGGCGGCGCGGGCGGCGGCGGCGGCGGCGCGGGCGGCGGCGGCGGCGGCTCGACGTTTGGGGTTCCCACCACGCCCGCGGAGGTCGGGAAAGTCGGCGGGGTTTGGCTGGGCGCGCAGATCGCGCGGCAGCTGGCCCCTGCGGTCGGCGTGACGCCGCGGACCCTCGAGGCTGGCAAGCTGGAATAGCCCACGGCGCATCAGGGACGGGCCTTGGACCAGACTTGGTCCGCCCCTGACCCATCTGCCTTGGTCACGGCAATCGAAGCTTGGCTGACAACGCGCCGCCTCACTCTACCTTGCCTAGCCAACGGGTTAGAACATTCTCGACGGATGGCGGCGAAAGGCGAGATGGTGATCGGATCCGCGTGAACTCGATCCACCCGGGCTTCATCTGGACGCCGATGGAGGAGCATCATCTCGGCGCCCAGGGCGACCTGGAAGCCAATCGCGCCGCCACCGCCGCCCTTCATCCGCTCGGGCGCATAGGCGAGCCCGACGATATCGCATGGGGAGCCGTCTATCTGGCGTCGAACGAAGCCAAGTTCGTGACCGGCTCGGAGCGGGTCATCGACGGCGGCTATACATCCGCTGAAGCCTAGTCGAGGCGTGAGAACGCCTGCGAGCCCACACTGCCGCTACGGCGCGCAAGCTTGAGGGGGCCGTTTCAGTGCGCGCCTGGACGGCGGCTGGCGCATGACGAGCATCGCGCCGTCGTCTGCGTGACCCACGACGCGGGCTTCGCCGAGGCGGCGGATCGCCGGATCCACATGCTCGACGGGCGCATCGTCGCCGGCGCCTGACGCCGATCCTGCGGCGCTTCTTGATCTTGATCAGGTTTCGGCCGGGCCATCGCTCCTAAGCTGGAGGTCTCGACGGTCCAGCTGGGACGAGATCATGCGCCATTTCATCGACACCCAGGACTTCACCAAGGCCGAGCTCCTTTCGTTGCTGGAGCTGACCGGCCTGCTCAAGGCCGCCGACCTGCAACGGGCTCTGCCGCCGCTGCTTGCGGGCGCGTCGCTGGGGATGATCTTCGAGGAGCCCTCCACCCGCACCCGCATCTCGTTCGAGGTGGCGATGACCAGGCTGGGCGGCCACGCCCTGTATCTGAAACCGGGCGAGATCCACCTGGGGGTGCGCGAGAGCCTCAAGGACACCGCCCGGGTCATCAGCCGCATGGTCGACGCCATCGAGGCCCGCACCCTCAAGCACGCCACGGTCACCGAGCTGGCGCGCTATGCCACCGTGCCGGTGATCAACGGCCTGACCGACTACAACCACCCGACCCAGGTGCTGTGCGACGTCTTCACCATGCTTGAGCATCGGCCCGCCGGAAAGCCGCTGGAGGACCTGCGCGTCACCTTCATCGGCGACGCCACCAATGTCTGCTCGTCGCTGATGATGATCTGCACCCAACTGGGCCTGCACTTCACCCATTGCGCGCCGGAGCGCTATCAGGCGCCCGAGGCCTGGCGGGCCATCGCTCGGGCCAACAGCGCCCTCTCCGGCGGCTCCCTGACCCTGACCGACGATCCCGTCGCCGCCGTCGCCGAAGCGGACTTCGTCTATACCGATCTGTGGTGGTGGGTCGGCCAGGAGGCCGAAATCCCCGAGCGGACGGCCGCCTTCATGCCCCGCTACCAAGTCAATGACGCGCTGCTGGCCCACGCCCAGGCCCACGCCAAGTTCATGCATTGCCTGCCCGCCTCGCGCGGCGTCGAGGTCACCGACGCGGTGATGGATGGCCCCCGCTCGATCATCTACGACCAGTCCGAGAACCGGCTGCACGCCGAGAAGGCCATCCTGGTCGCCTTCATCGGCCCACACCTGAAGCCGCGATCGCCGGAGCTGTCGCAATGGCACGCCGGCCGCATCGCCGACTTCCTGAAACACCATCCTCTCGCCGACGCGGCTCGGGCCGCTCCCTCGCAGAAGGTCTAGGGTCATGCCAGACGCCGTTTCCGCCGCCGCGCCCCGCCCTCGTCCGCGCTTCAAGCGGGTCCTGGGCCTGCTCGACATTACGCTGTTCACCGTCTGCGCCATCCTGGTGATCGACACCTTGGCCGCCTCGGCCGCGATCGGGGCCTCAGCGCTGTCGTGGTGGGTGATCACCTTCCTGCTGTTCTTCATTCCCTATGGCCTGATCACCGCCGAGCTGGGTGCGGCCTATCGCGGCGAAGGCGGCATCCAGAACTGGATCCGCCGGGCGTTCGGCGACCGCTGGGCGGCCCGGACCACTTGGTACTACTGGGTCAATGTCGCCCTGTGGATGCCCTCCGGCTACATCCTGCTGGCGGGCCTGGTGGCGCAGATCACAGGGATCGAGCTGGGCCTGTGGAGCAAGATCGCCATCGGCGTCGGCGCGACCTGGCTGACGGTGCTGATCGGAATCACCAGCCTGTCGGCCGCCAAGTGGGTGCCCAATCTCGGGGCCTTCATCAAGGCGGCGATCATGCTGCTGATCGGCGGCGCCGGCCTTTATGTGCTGCTGACCCGCGGGCCGGCCAACGACCTATCCTGGGCCGCCCTGAAGCCGCAATGGGGCGCGGGTTTGGCCTTCCTGCCGGTCATCGTCTACAATTTCATGGGCTTCGAGCTGGTGTCCGGAGCCGGCGAGGAAATGCGCGATCCGGCCCGCGACGTCCCAATCGCCGTGATCACCGCCGGCCTGCTGATCTCGGCCTTCTACCTGCTGGCCACCTTCGGCATCCTTGTGGCCCTGCCCGTCAAGGACATCGGCCTGATCGAAGGCCTGCTCGACACCGTGCGCTCGCTGCTGGCCGGCGCGCCCGGCCTGAACGCGATCATCGCCGTCTTGGGGACCGGGGCGGTGTTCACCATCCTGGCCAACCTGGTCACCTGGTCGATGGGCGCCAATCGCGCCGCCCAGGCCGCGGCGGCGGACGGCGAACTTCCGGCGGTATTTGGCCTGCTGCGCCAGTCCAACCAGACCCCGATCGGGGCTTATGTCCTCACCGGGATCGTCTCGACCCTGGTCATTATCGCCTATGGCCTGATCGCCCGTAGCGCCGAGGATCTGTTCTGGGCGTTGTTCGCGTTCAGTTCGGTGATCTTCTTGCTACCCTATCTGGCGCTGTTTCCGGCCTTTCTCACCCTGCGCCACAGGGATGCGGCCACGCCCCGGCCCTATCGCGTGCCCGGCGGGGTTGTCGGCGCCTGGGCGATGGCCATCGTCTGCACCCTGTTCATCGGCCAGGCGATCCTATTCTTCCTGTGGGTCCCTGGCGTCGCCATCGACTGGAGCAAGACCGGGCCGATCCTGATCGGTGTCGGCGTCACCCTGGCGATCGGGGAGGGCGTGATCTGGACGATGAAGGCCAATCGCCGCGCGGGCGGCGCCATCAGCGATGGCTCCGTCTCCGGATGATCCGGCCCCAGCCCCAACCCAGGATCGACCCATGCCCCGCCTCCTGACCAGCACCCCGCGCGCCGACGGCTTCCGCATGCCAGCCGAATGGGCGCCGCACATCGGCTGCTGGATGTTGTGGCCCGAACGTTCTGACAATTGGCGGGGCGGGGCCAAGCCGGCCCAGCATGCCTTCGCCGCCGTCGCCGCGGCCATCGTCCAGGGCGAACCGGTGACGGTCTGCGTGTCGCCAGCCCAGTATGTCATCGCCCGCGCCATGCTGGCTCCGCCGGTGCGCGTGGTGGAGATGACCAGCAACGACAGCTGGATTCGCGACTGCGGTCCCACCTTCATCGTCGACGACCAGGGCGTGGTGCGCGGCGTCGATTGGAAGTTCAACGCCTGGGGCGGATTGGCCGACGGCCTCTACTTCCCCTGGGACCAGGACGACCTCGTCGGCGAGAAGGTCATTGAGCTGGAACGCGACGACCGCTACGCGCCCGACTTCGTGCTCGAGGGCGGCTCGATCGACGTCGACGGCGAAGGGTCGGTGCTGGCCACCGAGGAGTGCCTGCTCAACCCTAACCGCAACCCCGGCCGCAGCCGCGGCGAGATCGAGGCGATGCTACGCGACTATCTGGGCGTCGAGACCGTGCTCTGGCTGAAGCATGGCGTCTATCGCGACGAGACCGACGGCCACGTCGATAACATGTGCCGCTTCGTCGCCCCCGGTGAGGTGGTCCTGACCTGGACCAACGACGAGGCCGACCCGCAATATGCCCGGTCGACCGCCGCCCTAGAGCGACTGGCCAGCTATCGCGACGCCCGCGGCCGGCCGTTGCGGGTCCACAAGCTGGTTCAGCCGGCGCCGGTGCTGATCACCGCCGAGGAGGCCGCCAGCGTCGACAAGGTGGCTGGCACCCTGCCCCGCGAACCGGGCGACCGGATGGCCGCCTCTTATGTCAATTTCTACATCGCCAATGACGTGGTGGTGGCGCCCAGCTTCAACGACCCTCAGGACGGGGCCGCCCTGGAGTTGTTGGGTCAGTTGTTCCCGACCCGACGGATCCTCGCCGTCCCAGCCCGTGAGATCCTGCTGGGCGGCGGCAATATCCACTGCATCACTCAGCAGGAGCCCCTCGGCCGCCGGATCCGCCCCGGCGGCGCGATGTCCTAGCCATGCGCCGAGTCATCGCCCTGGGCGGCAACGCCCTGCTGCGCCGCGGTGAGGTTGCCTCGGCCGACAACCAGCGGCGGACCATGGCGGCGGCGGCGGCCGGCCTGGCGCGGGCCTGCGACGGCCATGAGGTGGCTTTGGTCCACGGAAATGGTCCGCAAATCGGACTGCTGGCCCTGACGGCCGACGCCTACGAGGCGGTTCCAGCCTATCCGCTGGACGTGTTGGGCGCGGAATCCCAGGGCATGATCGGCTATGTCATCGCCCAGGAACTGCGCAACGCTCTTCCCGCGCGGGAGGTGGCCGTGCTGCTGACCCAAACCCTGGTGGATCCCGCCGATCCGGCCTTTCACCGGCCGACCAAGCCGATCGGCCCGGTCTATCCGACAGCGACCGCGACGGCCCTGCGCGCCGCGCGCGGCTGGGCCTTCGCGCCCGACGGCGCGAGCTTGCGCCGCGTGGTCGCCTCGCCCGAGCCTCTGGACATCGTCGAGACGCCGACCATCGCGCGGCTGGTGGCGGCAGGCGTGATCACCGTCTGCGCCGGCGGCGGCGGCGTGCCGGTGGCCCGGGCGCCGGACGGCGTCCTGCGCGGCGTTGAAGCCGTGATCGACAAGGACTTGGCGGCCGCCCTGCTGGCCGCGCGGTTGGAGGCGCACGAGCTGCTGATCCTGACCGACGTCGACGCGGTCTATCTCGACTGGGGCGCCCCTCGCGCGCGTCCGGTGCGGTCCGGTCGCGCCGAGGATTTTGCCCGCCAAAGCTTCGCCGAAGGCTCCATGGGCCCCAAGGTGCGCGCAGCCTGCCGCTTTGTTCGGCAGACTGGCCGACCGGCCTTCATAGGCGCGCTGGAGGACATCGACGGACTGCTGGCCGGCGCGTCCGGCACTCGGATCACGCCGTAGCCGCCACCTCACGGCGCACCGGTCAGAGCCACGTCCAGACGTCGGCGTCGCGCCGGGGCCGACCCGTTCGGAAATGTTCGACCATTGGATGTCGAGTGACGATGCGCGCGCGGCTATGGCGAACGCCTTTCCGATGAACTACATCGCAGACCCCGATGACATGGCCCGCGCCGCGCTGTTCCTTCTCTCCGATGAGTCCCGTTGGACCACGGGCGCCATCTTGCCGTGCGAAGGTGGCGCAAGCGCCGGCTGACATTGGTGGCCAAGGTTCACGATGGGGCAGATCTTCCCCGTCACCCAACCAGATCAATAAGCCATGCGTAGGCGTGGGCCACGGCCGTTGAACAATGTCCGGAATCTGGAGGTGCGCCGACTTCCGCCTGAGCGAGGCCGGATTGACGTACATCAAAGCGCGGACCTGACCCCGTCTGAAGATGGGGCATGCAGATGGCCATCCGCGCCCGCACCATCCTCTCACTGAGGGGAATACTTGCCGAGCGGCCCGGTGTGCTTGGCGATCTAATTATCTGCGTCTTCGGTGTCGGGGCCGCCCTGGCGCTTCGCCTGGCCCTGATCCCATGGATCGCGGGCGCGCAGTTCATCACCTTCTTTCCGGCGGTGATCCTCGTGACCTTGCTCTGCGGAACATGGCCAGGTCTGGTGGCGATCGGTCTCTCGGTTCTGGCCGCGACCCAGGTGTTGCACGGCGGCGAAGTTTCGCTCGCCCAGGCCAACGCCGTCGTGCTGTTTGTCATCGTCGCCATCATGGACGTGTCGATCATCTCGGCCATGCTCGCGGCGAACGCCGCCCAGAAGGCGTCGTCGCAGCGGATTGGAGAGCTGAACGCCAGCCTGCGCGGGAGTGAGGCGAAGTTCCGCGATCTGATCGAGACCGCCCCCGACGCCATGGTGATCGCCGACAAGGACGACCGCATCGTCATCGTGAACGCCCAGGCCGAACATTTGTTCGGGTACCCGCGCGCCGAGCTCGTCGGCCAGTTGATCGCCGTCCTGTTGCCGGAACGGTTCCGACAGGCCCATGCCGGCCGCGTCGCTGCGTTCCTGGCCAGCCCGCGCCTGCGGCGGATGGGCGAAGGTGTCGACATCTTCGGCCGGCGCAAGGACGGCACGGAATTCCCCATGGAATCCAACCTCAGCCTGCTGCCCGGCGAGGACACAGGCCTAGTCTGCGCCGCGATCCGCGACATCACCGTGCGGCGGGAGGACCGCGAGTTGCAGAAACTGTTGATCCGCGAGCTCAATCATCGCGTGAAGAACACCCTGGCCAGCGTTCAGTCGATCGTGCACCAGACCCTCAGAACCGCCGCTTCACCAGAGGCCTTCAGCGAAGCTCTGACCGCACGGCTGGCGGCCCTGTCGCAGAGCCACGATGTGCTCACGCGCAGTGATTGGTCAGGCGCCAACGTCCGCGAGATCGTCGCCGAGCAGCTGCGCCCCTACTGGAACGGCTCCGACCGCCGGTTCAGCTTGGCGGGTCCGGATGTAAAGCTGCAGCCAAATCGGGCGGTGACGCTCGGGATGGTGCTCGGCGAACTCGCGACCAACGCGGCCAAGTACGGAGCGCTCTCCAACGGGGGTAGGGTCGCCGTGCGATGGAGGCGGCATTCGGAAATGGGCGCGCCACGCCTGCGACTGGTCTGGCTCGAGCGCGGCGGCCCTTGCCTCACCATCCCGACGCAGCGCGGGTTCGGCACGCGGCTGATCGAACGCAGCTTGGTCGGCCTGGGCGGGGCGGCGCGCCTGCGCTTCGGTTCCCGTGGCGTCGCATGCAGGCTAGACTTCCCGCTGCTGGAAACCGAAACGTGAGCTCTCGCGGAGACTCCCGAAACTTGGCGGGCCGCCGCATTCTCGTGGTCGAGGACGAGCCGTTGCTCGCCATGTTGGTCGAGGACCTGATCGGCGAGGTTGGCGGCGTTGTGGTGGGGCCGGCAGGTTCGGTCGATGAAGCCCTCAAGGTTTTGGCGGCAGGCGAATTGGATGGCGCCATCCTTGATGTGAATCTGGGCGGCGAAATGGTCTATCCTGTCGCCGATACGCTCGCGGCTCAGGGCGTACCCTTCGTCTTCGTCACCGGCTACGGCCGCCATAGCGTGACAGGGACCCACAGCGAACGGACGACTGTCCCAAAGCCATTCAATCCGATGACCTTCGCCGATGAGGTCGCGGCGGCCCTGTTTTCACCGGACAACGCCGCGGGCGTCGTGGCCCCTTCCGGGGGGGCATAGGCTCCCAATCCCGTCGGATCGAGGCGTGCGGCACGGCCGCCGGCTGGCGCTATGCGTCGGGCGGGCAAAGGCGGAACCGCATCTGCCGCCATGGGCTCAGAACTCATCACCGACGTCCTTCCGACGACCCGACTTCAGATCGCCACCGCCAACACGTGTCTGCCAGGGTGAACACAGGCCCCGAAATGAGGGGATACACCGAGACTGGCAAAGGTCGGCCGTCTACGCCCGGAAGCGGACGTCGTGATCGTCGGTTCGGGGTGGTGAGCGGCTGTTTGGCGCTTCCGGCAGCGATGTCGAACTTTTCTCGATCACGCACCCTTCAGGGCGGCGAGCGCAGTCCGAGCACTGGTGCTCGACGGGTCCAGGCTTAGAGCCCTCTCATAGTTTCGGCGTGCGTCGTTCGCGACCGCCAGGAATTGCTAGCCCCGGTCAACATCCGCCCTGAAGCCACGGGAATACACCTTTGCTGACAAGGTGACCGATGGCCGGGGAACGGTCACGGATCATCGGCTCGAGAATCATTCTCATATAAATTGCGATTCATTCTCATTCGCTGTAGTGCGACCTTCCAGGTTGGTCACGAGGGAGTTGGGTTGTGAGTATGGGTCGGGTTTCGGCGGTTTCCATGGCGGCGCTGATCAGTGTCGCGGGCCTTGGCGGATGGGATTGCGCTTGGGCGGACGAAACGCCGGGGACGGCGACCGAAGTGGACGATCCGTTCCTGGTCGTCGTCACGGCCCGCGCCCGGCAGCTCTACCGCACCCAGGAAACCACCAGCGGCAAGCTGGCGACGGCGCCGCTGGACTCCAGCCTCAACATCCAGGTGCTGAACGCCGAATTGATCCGCGACCAGGGCGCGCGTGATGCTCAGGACCTCTATCGCAACATCGCCGGCGTCAGCCTGTTCTCCTATGCCGGCGTCACCGCGCGGGGTTTCCGCCAGGAGGAGATCTTCTTCGACGGCCTGCGCGGCGATCCCTATGTCGCCTTCTCGGTGCCGCAGCTGTTCAATGTGGAGCGGCTGGAGTTCCTGAAAGGCCCGGCGGGCATGCTGTATGGCTCCGGCGCGCCGGGCGGGCTGTTCAACTACATCACCAAGACGCCGCGGCAGGACTTCTCGGCCCGGGCCACCGCCGTGGTGGGAACCGAGGCGCGACAGGGCGGATCGATCGAGGTCGAGGGCTTTCTGCCCGGCGCCAACGCCCCCGGCACACGGCTGGGCGTGTTCTACGAGGACCGCAACACTCCGCGCCGCAACTCGGGCAGCGAGGTTCTGATCCTGGACGGCGGCGTCAGCGCCGATCTGGGCCCGGCGACCTTCACGCTGCAGGCCTCCCGCTATGAGCAGAACCTGCAGGGCAATCGCCTGCGGGGCGTGCCGACCGACAATCTGGGCCGCTTCCTGGCCGACCGGCGCTGGAGCCACAACGAAAAGAGCGACTTCCTCGACCTGACGGCCAATGTGCTGCAGGCGCGGGTGGAATGGCCGGTCAGCGAAAGCCTGACGCTCGATGCGGGCCTGCGCTATTCGGAAAGTCTGGAGCGCCAGCAATATCACGAGCCGCGCGGCCTGACCGACAGCAACCGCGATGGCGTGCTGGACCTGTCACGCCGCGAGTTCCGAGATCAGGAGCGCGACCTGGACCAGCTGAGCTTCGGGGCCAACGCCGTCTGGTCGCGCGACTTCGGCGCGATGCGCAACCGCGTGCTGGTCGGCGTCGACGCCTATCGCAGCGAGCTGATCAACAACAACCGGCCCTCGCTGCTGGGGGGCTTCACCGCCGTGGCCGGTCTGCCCGCGCCGCTGAGCCTGACCAATCCGGTCTATGGCGTCACCGATCCCAAAGCCTACAACCTCAAGGCCCGCGTGCGCACCTCGGCCATCCAGGAGCGGTCGGGCGCCTATCTGCTGGAAGAGGCGACGATGGGTCCGTTCATCGCCACCGTCGGCGTGCGTTTCGATCGCTATGAGGACCAGTCCGACGTCAGCGCCTTCGAGGACGAGAAAGCCACCTGGCGCGCCGGCCTGGTCTGGCGCGCCCGTCCCGACGTTTCGGTCTACGGTCAGTGGGCCCAGAGCTACGAGCCGCAGAGCGTGTCCAGCCAGGACCCTCTGGCGGGGGGGCCGTTCGCGCCGACCGAGGGCGAGATCCTGGAAGGCGGCGTCAAGACCGAGCTGCTCGGCGGCCGCCTGCAGTCCACCATGGCCCTCTACCGGATCGTTCGCAGCAACATGCTGCAGAACGATCCGCGCGGCGACGTCGACGGCGACGGTGTCGATGACCTGGTCGCGTTCGGCGAGGTGACGAGCAAGGGCGCCGAGCTCGACCTGGCCGCCGACCTGACCAACAACTGGGTGCTGACCGGCTCCTACGCCTATAACGACACCCGCATCACCAAGACCAACGGCGCGACGGTGATCACCAACAGCGTCGGCGACCGCTTCGCCAACGCGCCCAGGCACAAGGCCGGCTTCTGGACCCGTTACCAGGTCCCCAAGCTTGGCCTAGCCCTGGCTGTGGGCGGCGACTATGTCGACGTCCGCACCTCGATCAGCGGCCAGAAAGTGCGCCCCTATACGGTGCTGGACGCCTCGGTGATCTACAAGATCGGACCTTGGTCGACCCTGCTGCGCGTCGACAACCTGCTGGATGAAACCTACGCCGCGTCCGGCTTCATCGACCGCACCGGCCACTTCCCCGGCGAGCCGCGGTCGGTGTTCCTGGAAGTCTCGCGGGAATGGTGAGCATCGAGCGCGCCCAGACGGCGGCGGCGCCTCGGCGCGCCGCCAAACCCAAGGCCTCGCGCCTGTGGTGGCGCGTTCACCAGTGGGTGGGGCTGAAGCTGTCGATCCTGCTGGGCTTCGTCTTTTTGACGGGGACGGTGGCGGTGTTCAGCCACGAGATCGATTGGGCGCTGCGGCCGGCCCTGCGGGTGGATCCGGCGACGGTCCAGGGCCCCCTCGCCTGGTCGGCGGCGGCGCGCAATGTCGCGACCCTGCACCCCGGGGCCAGGATCCTGCTGCTGGACGCGCCGATTGACCGGGGCTTTGCCCTGACCGCGACGATCCAGAAGCCCGACGGCGTCCGCGCCTTCGTCTATCTGCACCCCTCGACGGGGGCGGTGCAGGGCGAAGGACCGTGGGTCGGCGCCCAGCGCATCCTGCGCAACATGCATCGCCACCTGAACCTGCCCACCCCGATCGGCGTGCCCATCGTCTCGGCCCTGTCGATCCTGCTGCTGATCAGCGTCGGCACGTCCTTTGTGGTCTACAAGAAGTGGTGGCGGGGCTTCTTCAAGCCCGTCCGCTGGCGCGACGCCCGTACGGCCATGGGCGACCTGCACCGCCTGGCCGGCCTGTGGAGCCTGTGGTTCCTGGCCCTGATCGGCGCGACGGGCCTATGGTATCTGGCCGAGAGCACCGTGGCCAAGGCCCCGCCCTCGCCGCGGGCCAAGGTCGCCGCCGTCAAGCTGGACAGCCGGACGCTGGCCGATCGGCTGGAGAGCAATCTCAACGCGGCCCAAGCCGCCTATCCCGGTCTGCGCATCCAGCGCGTCGTCTTTCCGGCCGGCAAGGTCGGCGCTTTCCAGTTCGCGGGCCAATACAAGGCCGTTCTGGTGCGCGAGCGGGCCAATGTGGCCTGGACCAACCCGGCCACCAGCGCCGTGGTGTTGCTGACCGACGGGCGCGATCTGACCGCCCACCAGCGCATCTCGGAAATGGCCGATCCGCTGCATTTCGGCACATTCGGCGGGCTGTGGACCAAGCTGGTCTGGTTCGTGTTCGGCCTGGCCCTGACCGCCCTGGCGGTCTCGGGGGTGGCGATCTATGCGCTGAGGCTGTCGCGCGCCAGCCCCGACCAGGGGGCCATGGCGATCGCCTGGCGCGGCATGGGCGCCTGGCGCTGGCCGGCCCTGGCCGGCATCGGCGTCGCCCTGGCCCTGCTGCCGGCCTTGTTCCTCGCGGCGGGTGGGGACTAGACGGCGAGGTCTATCGAGATCGGCAAAGGGGCGCCGCGCTATGGTCATCGCCCAAAGCCAAACCGTAGGCACGCCAGACACCGAAAGGCCTCGCGGCTGCTTGGGATGATAGTCATCGCCGGAATCCGCCGGCAAGCCATCCTCCAGACCGCCACCGCCCGGCCTTGTCGATCTCGCTGAACACCCCAAAAAAACCGACACCTGACAAACCCCGGCGTCCAGGGCGCGAAAAAGGGTGACGGTGGGGTCAGCGCGCCGCGCCCCCCTATCCGGCCAGGCGGTCAAGGAGCGCGGCGACAGGAGCCGTCCAGTTGCTGGCCGCGCGCTGCCCAAACCGTTCGACAGTAGGGCGCCAAGGACTGTCGGCGCGGATCGAAAGCCCGGCGCGGCGGCAGCGACCGGGTCATGGCCAGGTCCGTCGCAGCCCCGCGCTGGAGGTCCGACCAAGGACGAGGTCATGCCAAAGCCTGCAGCGCGACCGGCGCACCGGTCTTCATCCAGCTTCGCAGCGGCAGGTGCGCAGGATGACATTCGACCACGGGCGTGGGCTCCTCGAGGAGCTCGGTCACAGCGGCCCCGGTGAGGAATGGCGCTTTGGCCTCGAGGCAAGCGTTCAGCTCGCGGCGCGTGCGAACGTCGCCAATGCCCTGCCATGTCCCCTTCCGCCGATAGGCCGCCGCATCGTGCATGAAGCGGTTGATGGCCGCCAGACGAACAGCCTCGCTCGCGGCCGGCAGAACCAAGGTGACGCTGTCGGCGAATTCTGGCGGCAGGTCGTCGATCTGGAACGCCGGGTCGGTGACGCGAAGATCGATACGACTGAAATGGGGGGCGAGGAACCTCTTGAGCTGAGACAAACTCGAGAACGAGGGCGCGCGCGGCGTGTCGTAGACCCCCGCCGCAAGCTGACTGCGCCGATGAGGCGGCAAAGCGGCCAGGTGGGGCGCCAAGTCGTCGCGGCCGCTGGGCTTGATCAGGGTCGAGAAGCTCAGGGGAAGAAACATCACGCCGACCGCCAGGTCCGCAAGGCGCGGCGCGGCGCCGAGCAATCCGGGAATGTCATGCTCGGGCCGGTCACCGCCGGCGCGGATCATCTCATAGCCAAAGCATGAGGCGTCGGCCTCTTCGCGCCAGACCGCGACATTGCCAACGAAAAGCTTGCGCCCGGTGTGATAGACGCCGCGATAGGCCGTGCGGGCGGGCGAGCGTTCGACAGGCCGTTGGACCAACGCCTCCATCGGCGGCTCACCGACGACGGGGCCGCCTTGGGGCGCCACGGAGATCACCTGGGTCGGGGTGATCTTGCACACTCGGCCGACGAGGCCCCCAGGGTCGTTGCCGGTCAGCAGGGCCGCCAACTGCTGGGCCGGGACGCCGGCGAATTTCAAGACGTCGACCTGATCGCCCTCGAACATCAGCAGGGAGATCTCGCCGTCGCCATTGTCGCCAAACAGCTTGTGCTGCAGGTCACGCGCCAGGCCCTGGAGCTCGCGCGCATCCAGCCTGGTGGCGCGCGGATCTGAAAGCACGAAGGAAAACGGCGCGACCAAACCAAACCGGCGCGGCCACAGCCAGGTCGTTTCGAGATAGGCGCCCGCCACCTTGCCGACCAGGGTCGACATGGCCTCGGCATCCGCGAACCGCAGATCTTCACCGACAAAGACTTTTAGGCAGGCCAGAGCGCTCATGCCCAAAAGGTGCCCCTTAGAGCATGAATGCATCGCTGCTCCGGGACTAGGCCAGGCTGTGGCACGGCGACGCAGTTGGATCTGAACGCTCCGCGGAAGCGGACGTGGCCAGCGCCCAGGCGTGGGCCTCGGGCGCGGTCCAGGGTCATGTCATCGCTCTGGACCGCGCTGCACGCGCAGCGCCAGCCTCATGTCTTCAAGCGGATCTCCAGCGGAAAGCCCGACGTTCTGGGTCGGCCGACAGTCCGCATTGTCGCCGCTGACGACGCGCGCACGCGACGGCCACAGGCGTTGGTTTGGGCGGCTTAGGCCGAAGCGAGCGCGACGGGCTAGATAGGCGCCAAGCTTCACCATAGGTTTCGATGACGCTGTGGCGCAACTCAGGCCGCCAAGGCCTGCACTACAATCGCGCCGCGTCCGGCGTCATGACCTCGACCATATCCACGAGTCGCCGGCGCTGAACCGGCGTGAGCGCCACGAAAGCGCGCGCCAGCGCCGCGGCGCCGTCCAGTCCCAGGAACTCGGCGAACGCCGCCAACAGACTCTGGCCTTCGTGACTGCCGTCGAGCCCCTCGAAGAACGCGCCCACGGGCGTGTCCAGCGTCCTGGCCGCCTCGAACAGCTTTGACGCCGAGATCCGGTTGGCGCCCTTCTCGTACTTTTGGATCTGCTGGAAGGTGATCCCCAGGGCTTGCGCCAACGCCATCTGCGACACCCCGATCGCCAAGCGCCGGGCCCTGATCATCTTGCCAACGTGCATGTCGATCGGATCGGGCGCGTTCTTGGCGATCTTGGTCATATGGGGCCTCCTGGCGTGTCGAGCGGGCCAGTTTAAAGTGACGGGGGATGCTCGTCGCAACCGTGAAAACCGATGATGCGGGGATTCGCCCAGGCCCCGCCTCACGGCGTCCTGGCTTGCCTCGTCGAGCCAGGCGCCGCCGCCGCCGATGGCCTTCAAGCCTGGCCGCCAGATATTCGGTGTTGGCCGGTTCGGTTGCGGCGTTTCCGGGTCCGCTCGCGCTGTGATCAGCGCCCTCTGCGCGCGAGAAACGCGGCCAGGCCCTTTAAAGTCGGCCGTCCGTTCAGCCCTGAGAGCGGCGCCTGGCGCTGGATTGACCCTCTGGGGCCCTGCCGTCGCGGCGACCGGCGCGGCCGGCTGCATTGGCGCTTTGCCCGCTCGGGACCGACCTGTTGGTCGTTTGTGGCTGTCCATGGCCAGGCCCCGGGGACTATGGGGCCGCCGTAGCGGATCAGACCTGCGGTCAGCGAGGGCCCATTTTCAGAAGACGAACTTAATCATGCCCGCAGCCTTGAGAGCTGCCGCGCGTATGGCCGCCCCCATGACGCTGAACCCTTGACGGCCTCGATCTGGTTCGACCAGCGGAGCGGGTTGGAAGGCCTCAACAGCCGAACTTGGCCTGCCTCCATGAAGCGGACGGTTCGGGTCCGCGACATCCACCATTCCAATGTTCAGGCGCCCTGAACCCAGCGCGCCTGTAGGATTGAAGGACATCGAGAAGGACTCGCTCCCGCTGCGGCGTAGGGATATTAACCGTCGCTACTGTCTGGAGTGCGCGCACGCCCTTGGATCGGGCGCAGCTGGATCCTGTGCCTTGGGGAAAGGTATGTCTCCACATCGACGCAAGGTTCGGCTCCAGGCTTGCGCCGGCGCCTTTCTGGCGGCGGCTGCCTGCGCGAGCGCCGCCCACGCCGCGCCTGGCCGTATCGACATCCGCGCCGGAGCCCTACAGGACGCCTTGGCCGAACTGGCCCGCGAGAGCGGCGTCGATATTCTCTATTCGGCGGACCTCGTCCGGGCGCGGCGAACATCGGCCGTAAAGGGGCGACTTTCGACCGAACAAGCCCTTGGGCTCCTGCTGGTGGGATCTGGCGTTGGGTACAGGATCACACCTGATGGGGTCTTCGTACTGACCGCACGGCCCAAGCGCGAACTTGCCGATCCCGGCGACGGCGCGATTTCCGAAGTGCTGGTTCTGGGCCGGCGCACTCAGAACGCCGACATCCGGCGCACCGAAAACGATATCCAGCCCTACAAGGTTGCGACGCCTCGCGATCTCTCGGTCGCCCCCCAGGACACTGTCGACCAGTACCTGCGCGAGCGGCTGCCCGCCAACGGTCAGGTCGTCTCACCCCGCCAGGATGTGACCTACATCGGAGCGCCCAATTCGGCGATCGACCTGCGCGGCGTCGGCCTGCAGAAGACGCTGGTTCTGGTCGATGGTCGGCGCCTGCCCAGCCTGCCTTCGCGAACGGCCGGACTGGCGCAGAGCGATATCAACGCCATCCCCCTTGGCGCGATCGAACGGATCGAGACCCTGACCGCTACGGCCGGTGGCATCCATGGCCCGACGGCCATCGGCGGGGTCGTCAACCTCGTGCTCAAACGCGACTATCGGGGCGCCGACTTTACGGTGGTCTCAGGGCTTTCCAGTCGCGGCGACGCGGGCCGCGTGCGGGTGGAGGCGCGTGTGGGCTTCACACCCGACCACGGCCGAACGGACGTCATGCTAGCCGCTTCCTATTCGGCGGCGCAGCAACTCACCGTCGGTCAGCGCGACTACGCCCGCCGTTCTCTCGAATGGCAGGCGCGGAACAATCCGGGCCAGTTTCTGCTGCAGCGGAGGGCCGTCAACGCCATCACCGTTCGCAGCAGTTTGAACGAGCCGCTACGGCTGGACGCCGCCTATGGCGGAACTGTCCTGAGCAGCAGCTACACCTTCCTGCCGCTCGACTTCCAGGGCAACGCCCAGGAGAAGATGGCCGTGCTGGTCGCCAACGCTGGAAGGCTGCCGATAGATCCGGCCGTGGGCATGGCCGGCGGCGACACCTCGCTGGTCGCGACGCCCAGGACCTACTCCGTCCTGTTCAATGCCCGCCGCCGGGTGAGAGACGGGCTCGAAGTGTTCGTCGATGGCTTCGATCTCCACGACGAAGGGCGATCCCATTCGGCCAGGTATCTTGAGCAGCGAAGCGTGAGCCACGCCAACGCGGCCAGCAATCCGTTCGCCAACTCTGTCTATTTCTATTTCCCCTTGCCGGGTCTAGCGGACGAGAAGTCAGTCACGATCAATGTGCGCCGTCTTACGGCGGGGCTGATCGCGACCTTGCCCGCGCGCTGGCAGAGCTCCGCCGACTATACGGTCGGCCAGTCATTGCTGGACATCCGCAGGGACGGCATGACCGTAACCTGGGGCATCAGCAACGCTCTATGGGATGGCCTTGCCGGTGCGCGCGGCCAGACACCGGTCGTTCCGCTTGGGGATTTCGCAAGCCTGCAATCGGCGGCCCTGGCCTATGCCGTTCCATCCGGCGATCGTAGCCGACTGACCACCGATTTCAGCAGTGGCGTGGTGCGCGCGGCCGGCCCGGTTCTCAAACTGCCGGGCGGCCCCTTGACGGCGACGTTGGTCGGCGAGGTTCGCCGCGAACAGATGCCCGAAACCGAACATCTGTCCGTTGGCGAAGGCGGAACCTACAGGGCCCCCACGCCTCACCGGGTGCAGCGCGTGCAGTCCGGCTATGTCGAACTGCGAGCGCCCCTGGTGTCGCGCGACTCCCGCCTAGCGCCAGCGCGCGGGCTGGAGCTGCAACTGGCCTTGCGCCGGGACGAGGTCAGGACGACCTTCCCCGACACGCTGCTGACCGGCGTCATCACCTATGTTCGCTCCACCGTCCGCCACCAGGCGGATGTGTTCACGCTCGGCGCCCGCGCCTTCCCGACCGACGGGTTGATGCTGCGGGCCAGCATGGCGACCGGCGAGTCTCCGCCGGACATGACCCACCTTCAGGAAATCACAATTCTGACCACGAACCCGCTGGGCAGTCCCTATACCGATCCCAAGCGCGGCGGGCGCAACATCCTCGCGGACGGCCCCTATCGCTGGGGCCGGAGCGGATGGCGCCACATTGGCCAGGAGAAGGGCCTGACACGATCGGCCGGCGTTGTGCTCAACCCTTCGGGCCGAAGCGGGCCGCGCCTGTCCATCGACATTTCCCAGGTTGAGATCCGTGACGAGATCGGCTTGTCCGGTCTCAATCCCCAGCAGGTCATCGACGCCGAGGCGCGCTATCCTAACCGCGTCGTCCGCGAGCCACTGTCCTCGGCCGACGCCGCCCTGGGCTACACGGCTGGCCGGATCATCGTGCTGTATAGCGGGCTGGCGAACGTGGGAACGACCATCGCCGAAACGGTGGACGCACAACTCGATTGGACGCTGCCGCCCGTCCTTGGCGGCGAGACCCGGCTCTATGGCTCCGTCACATGGCAGCCGACCTTGCGGACCCGGCGCAGACCGGAGACGGCCTGGCTCGACCGCGTCGGCTTTCGCGACGGCCCCCTGGAATGGCGTGGCAATGCGGGCCTGCAATGGGCGCGCGGTCCGCTGCTGATGGACCTGAACGCCCAGTATCAGGGGCGATCAAGCCCGCTCTTTTCGCCGGTCAGCCCGGTCGTCGTCCAACACGCAGCCTACAATCAGGCGCGGTCCTATATTCCATCCCGTGTCTATCTTGACCTGACAGCGCGGCGGCGTTTCGATTTCCGGACCGGCCAGGCGCCGCGGTCGCTGGAGGTGCGGGTGGCCGTGCAGAACCTGCTCGACACCACGCCGCCGATCGTCGCCGACCCCAATCACATGGGTTACGACTATCGAGGAGACCCTCGACGACGGCGCTTCGAGCTCAGTCTCTCTGGCCACTTCTGATGCGTCGCGGGCTGGGTGGGGATTTCTGAAAAACTTGCGTTTTGCCTCCACGACGCGGTCGGTTCCGCGCCTTTGTGGAGGACAGCAAGTGCTCAAGCTCGCTCCGGTCGCCCTAGCGGCCCTATTCCTTTCGACCTCCGCCCTGGCGCAGGTCAAACCGTTCCCCGAAGACTTCAAGACCCAGGAGATCGCCACCAACGGCGCGACGATTCACGTTCGCGTTGGGGGAAAAGGCCCTGCCGTGGTGCTGCTGCATGGCTATGGGGAGACCGGCGACATGTGGGAGCCGCTGGCCGCCGAGCTCGCCAGAGATCATACCGTGATCGTGCCCGACCTTCGCGGTCTTGGCCTGTCGTCCAAGCCCGTTTCCGGCGGCTATGACAAGAAGACCCAGGGCGGCGACGTGGCGGGCGTGCTCGACGCCCTGAAGATCACCAAGACCGATCTGGTCACGCACGATATCGGCAACATGGTCGGCTACGCTTTCGCCGCCGAGCACCGGGACCGTGTTGGCCGTTTCGTCCTGATCGACGCGCCGCTGCCCGGCGTCGGCCCATGGGACGAGGTCCTCAAGAACCCGCTGCTGTGGCACTTCCGGTTCGGAGGCCCCGACATGGAGCGCTTGGTCGCCGGCCGCGAGCGTATCTATCTCGACCGTTTCTGGAACGAGTTCTCGGCCACGCCCGCCCGTTTCACCGAGGCCTCGCGCCAGCACTACGCCACCCTCTACGCCCTGCCCGGCGCCATGCATGGCGGCTTCTCGCAATTTGCGGCCTTCGACCAGGACGCCATCGACAACAAGGCTTTCGTGGCTCGGGGAAAGCTCACCATGCCAGTTCTGGCCCTGGGCGGTGAGAAGTCATTCGGACCGATGATGGCGACGGTGATGCGGTTCGCCGCCAACAACGTCACCGAAGGCGTAGTTCCCGACGCCGGCCATTGGATCATGGAGGAGAATCCCAAGGCCACGGTGGCGATGGTGCGCGACTTTCTGGACGCCAAGCCATGAACCGCATCGCATCGGCCGCCGCCGCTCTGTTGCTGGTCGGCTCCGCCGGCGTCGCCTTGGCCCAGGATCGCCTGCTGCGCCTGACCCCGACCGAAATCGACAGTCGGACACAGGGCGGCGCAGGAGCTGGCACTTCTGGTGTCGCCGGCATCCGCACAACGCTCCTGTACGGCGACCCCACCAAGGCTGGCCCCTACACGATCGCGCTGCGGGCGCCGCCCAATGTTCGCATCGCCGCCCATAGTCATCGCGACGACCGCACCGCCGTCGTCGTCAGCGGCGTCTGGCGTTTCGGCTACGGGCGCAAGGCCGAAGAGTCCCGGGTCAAGACGCTGCCGCCCGGCAGCTTCTACAGCGAACCGGCCGGGATCGAACACTTCGCGATGACCGGCTCAGAGGGCGCCACCGTCTACATCTCCGGCATGGGCCCAACGAGCACCGACTATGTCGAGGCGGCCAAGGCGCCCAAGCCCTGACGGCCGATCCGTGACGGCCGATCCGTGACGGTTCAGGGAGCAAGGTCGCGAAACCTTGCTCCCTTTTCTCGTTGGCTCAGTGGCCGACCGCGCGCAGCACGATTTCGGCGAAGCCCTCGGCCGTCGCCTTGCGGTTCCAGTCGCGCTGCAGTTCGCACGCCACCTGAATCCAGCTGACCGGTTTGCCTCCGGCCTGAACGATCCGATCGATGCCAGCGCGGTGCGCCAGCTCCGAGGTGCCCCCTACCGCATCCACGACCGCGAAGACCTCATAGCCCTCGGCCAGGGCGTCCAGGGCTGGGAACGCCAGGCAGACCTCCGTCCATAGGGCGACCATGATCAGCTTCCTGCGGCCGGTGGCCTTCACCGCGGCGACGAAATCCTCGTCTTCCCAGGCGTTGATCGCGGCCGCGTGTCCGGCAGAGCATCGGTGATGGGCGTGATGGTCGGCGTATTGAGTCCTGTGGCCACGTTCACCGTCGTCAGCACGACCGGCAGGCCGTAGAGCCTGGCGGTCGTGGCCAGGTTGGTGACGTTGGCGATCAGCAGGCGCTTCTCCATCGTGACAATGGACGACACCTGGACAGGCTGGAAGTCTATGATCACCAGGGCGGCGTTCTGGGGCGTTAGCAGGTGATCGGCCAAGGGGTCGCGGATGGTCTGCGGCGATGTCATGTCGGGTCCTCGCTCATGAATTTCGAGCGACGACAGATGTCGACAGGAGGAGTCCCCTCAAGCCCGCGGCGCTCTACTGATGAGAACGCTGTGTTTCCAAAAGCCCTCAGGAGAATGGCGCTTAGCGTCGCGTCGCGACCAGCTCGTAGCTGTCGGTGTCGCGGGCGATCATTCTCACCGGCAGAACCTCCGACACCGATCGTCCGAACCGCTTGACGTCGCCCGTCTTGAAGACGCCGGTGATGCGCAAGGCCGCCACCTTGGGATCGTTGATGACGATCTGGGCCCGGGTGTGGCGGTTGAGCACGGCCACGGCCTCGGAGAGCGGCTGATCGCGAAATTCGACCACACCCTGCTTCCAGGCCAAGGCCTCGTCCAAGTTGGTCGGCGACACCTTGCCGGCGGCGCCCGGCTGGGCGGAGAAGGCCTGGCCGGGCGCGAGGTTGATGGGCGCAGCGGACGCGCCCCCCGGAGGTGAGCTTACCGACACGCTTCCCTCGGCCAACACGACGCGCAAGGCGCCCGTCATCAGCCTCACGTCAAACTGTGTGCCCAGAGCGGTGATGATGCGCCCGCCGGCTTGCACGGCGAAGGGCCGGTCGCGGTCATGGGCGACATCGAAGAAGGCGTGGCCGTTCAGCAGCCGCACGTCGCGCCGACCATTGGCGAAGGCCAGGTCGAGCGCGCTGGCGGCGTCCAGGGTGACGCGCGTGCCATCCGGCAGGTCGATGATGGATTTCTGGCCCTGGCCGGTGACGTAGTCGGCGCGTCCGAGGGCGGCGAGCGACGACGGCGCGTTGACCGCGAGGTCGGTCGACCTCGTCGAGCGGTCAAACCAGCCTTGCTTGGCGCCCACAAACAGCGTCGCCGAAGCGACCACGATCGCGAGCGAGGCCGCGACAAGCTGCGGCCAGAAGGGCTTGGCGATGGGCTCCGGGCCAGCTTGCCTGGCCGCCCGCGCCAGGGCGGCGATCAGGTCGCTGTCGTCGGCGTCGTCAAAGACATCCCACATCTGGCTGACTTGAGCCCAGGCGTCGCGATGGGCTTGGCTGTCATCAAGCCAGGCCGCGAACTGCTCGCGCTGCGGTGACTGGTCCAGGTCCTCCTGGGCCAGCCATCGCGCGGCGGCCTGGGTCGGGGTCAAGACGGCGCGGCTCATCGGGCGGCTCCCGCATGGGCCATAAGGTGCTCGATGGCGCGCACCATATGCTTTTCGATGGCGCTGACCGATAGGCCAAGCTGCTTGGCGATCGCTTGATGGCGAAGGCCGTCGATCCGGCGAAGCAGGAAGATCGTCCGGGTGCGCTCGGGCAGGGTCATCAGGGCGGCGGCGGCGGCGTTCAGAGCTTGTTTGCCAGCATAGATGCGGGCGGGGTCGAAATCTTGCTCGGCGCGAAGGTCGGGATCCAGCGCGACATGGTCGTCGGCGCGTCTGACCGTGCGGCGGCGATAGCGGTCGGCCAAGACGCTGGCGGCGATTTGGAAGATGTAGGCGCTGGCGTGGTCTGCATGATCGGGCGTGCCGCGCACGGTCAGGCGCAGGAAGACATCCTGCACCAGATCCTCAACCTCGCCGGGGTTGCGGATCCGACGGCGAAAGTAGGCGGCCAGGGGACCGCGCATCGCCGCGGCCTGCCGGGCGAAAGCGTCCGCGCGCGCGGCGGCGTCGGCAGCGTCGCTCATGGGCCCCTCTCGCGCCATTGCCATCAGAGACTCCGCCTTCTGTCCAACGACCAAAGGGCATCGGGTGTCGACAAGGCAGAACGCAGCCGCAATCGAAGTCCTCATCCCCCACCTGCGCAGGTGCGGACATTTCGCAGACCTGCGTTCGACCAGACAGCAAGACGCCAAGACCTGCGCTGATGGAGACGAGGATGAGGAACCCAGACAGCCTATCACGCCATGGCCCGGACGCGCGCGCCAAGCCTGCGCCGTGCAGAGTTTTGATGACGCAAGCTGTCATGACGATGCTGAGGCGCGCCGAGCGAGCGAGCGAGGTCGATCCAGGGCGGGCGGGCGTTTTTCTCCACCCGGCCGCGCACGTCCTCGAACCCGTCACCCAGGCGCCCCCTGAGGTCATGAAGCCCTTAACGGCGCGGCTCGCGCCGTGGCAGGAACGGAAGATCCTACGGTATGTCGGCGAACATCTCTGCACGCCGATCAGCAATCGGGATCTGGCCGACCTCGCCGGCCTCAGCGCCAGCCATTTCTCGCGTCTCTTCAGAAGCAGCTTCGGTGTCGCACCCCGTGAATACGTGATCCGCAACCGTCTGGAGCATGCCAAGACTCTAATGCGGCAGACGCGCTCCCCGCTCTGTCAGATCGCTCTGGACAGCGGCTTTTCCGACCAAGCCCACATGTCCCGCACCTTTCACGCGATTGTTGGCAGCACGCCAAACCAGTGGCGGCGCGCGCAGGCTTTCGAGCCAGGGCCTTAGCCAGAACGACCGGCGCCCCTGGAACAACCCCGGCTTCCCTTTCCATCGAGGACACCCGCCATGATCCAGAACGCCCTCGCCTCCGCCCTGGCCCTCACTCTTACAGGCGTCGCTATCGCCCCGGCGGAGCAGACAAGATAGTGCGACGGACATGGTCAGAGCCTCCCCCTGGTTAGAGGCTCCGACGACGACATTTGGAGGCGCTCCCTAGAAATTTTTTCAAATCGGGGTTCTGGAGCCAAGGGACAGCGGGCCCTCGGCTTCGACGGGACGATTCCGGGCTCGGTCGTGCGCAGGGATTGCCAGAGGTTCCGCATCCCGACCTTCAGATCGTCACCGCCAGCCATTGTCGGTCCCGGTGAATAGCCGCCCGACTCAGGCCTTCTTGCTCTTTCACCGTCAGTCCTAAGGTACGCAACGCGTAGAACGGCTCCGTCAGAGCATCAGGGTCGCGCCTGTTTGCGGACATTGGCCAATCGCCAGAAGCCGGACTGATGGGCGCGGGCGATCGTCAGGTCGCCTTGAGCACCTATGACGCCCAGCAGGCCGAAGCACTGCGCGCGGCGCCTGAAATCCTTCTCACGCGTCGATGTCGTCGGCGAGCAGCTCGCGACCGAAGTCGGCCTGACGAAAGCACGTGGCGAACCGCCTGATTTCGCCGTCCGTGAGCCCCGCTTCGACGAAGCAGCCTTGCCAGGTCTCTCGCACCGCATCGACCAGGGCCAGCGCTTCGCGCGTGGCGTCGGCCGGCGGCAGGCCGAACGCCGCGGCCCCGGCGATCGCGTTCTTCAGCGTGGCCGCGCGTCCCTGCGGGCCGACGCCGAGCACCAGGGTCCGCTCTAGTCCGACCTGGGGTTTGGGCACCACGTCGTATAGCGGCGATAGTCGCCAACCCCGAGGCTCCCAAAGGAAGCCATGGTTGCGAAGGTGATCGTCGTCGTTGGTGACGAGAATGTTGAACACCATGCGCCGATAGAGTTCGAGGAGGTCGGCGCGCGGATCGGCCCCGTATTGCCGGAGGGCGCCGGCGAGGTCGGCGTAGCTGTGCCGTCCAACATCGCTTTCGTGGGCCCCGAGCATTGTGAGCCCCGAGGCGAAAGGCTGGCGGCGGACGCCATCGCGCGTGCGCACCCGGTCGAAGCGCTCGATCATGTAGATGTCGCGCCCGAAGGCCACCCGGAAGTCGAGGTTTGGAACGTTCAAGCCGCAGCGCTGGGCCAGACGCATGGTCGCCAACTCGATACGGCAAATCCGATAGTTGTCATCATTGGCGGGGAACTTGGCGATCCAGGGCTGCCCATCGATCTCTGTCGCCGCCTTCGGCCGCGCTCCGCCGAGGGATGAGCCCGCCGTCAGCAAGCGCCTCAGGTTGTCGTCCAGTTCATCCACCGACTGGACCTGCTCGACCGCGGCGGCCAGCTCCTCGAGCGTGAAATGCTCCCCGGGGGCCGCGCTTTCCCCCCAAGGCGTCAGGCGCTGGGGGGTCAGCGGCGTGGGGCCAAAAGCCAGGGCGCCGACCCTGTAGTCGCCCGAGGCCAGCAAGATCTCCGCCTCGGTAGGCTCGCGGTCGTCGAGGGCCTTGTACATCAGGTAGCGGCCCCAGCCGTCCGGCGCGGCGTCGCGAACCCCGTTGAAGTTTGAAAAGCCCTCCTCGGTTCGAAACACCACGTCGCGACCGCCCGCGTCGGGCAAGGGCAGTTGCACCGGGTCGATCGGGACGCGGTCGGGACGCTCGAGATAGCGACGACCATAGGCGAAGGTCGCGAAGCTCACGCGCGGCTCGCTGGTCATGCGCAGTTGCCCAGCCGGGACCGGCCCGCCCAGCAGATGCATGAAGACGATCGTGCCTTGGGTCGGCATGGGCTTAGAAGTCCAGATCGTCGGAGGCGGGAGCGTGGGTGCGTTGCGGCAGCCTGGCCAGGTCCTCGCCAATGCCCATGGCGTCGCTTTCCGGGGCCAGCAGGACTTCCAGTCGCGGCGTGAAGCCCAGAACAAACAGGGCGCTGGCCAGGACGCCGAGGCTGACGGTCGGGTCTCCGGCCTCGAGCCTTTGCACGGTCTGGCGCGTCACCAGCATCCGGTCGGCCAGCAACTGCTGGGGAATACGGCGACGCTTGCGGGCCACGGCGATATCGTGACCCAGGGCTTTGAGAGCCCGGCGCCCCGAAGCGGGGAGCGACGTCTTGGATGCGGAGGTGCGCGTCATGACACAAGGATGACATATCATCCCTTAATGTCTAGTGTGAATGATATATCATCCATATCTACGACGCCTAGCGAGCGTTCAGAACTTGGCATATTCGCCGCGGGGCGCCAAAACTCCCAAATACCGGCCCCATCCTCGCGCCGGTATTGAACCCGCCGGGGCGATAGCCTTCAGAAAGCTGGAGATAGACCAACAGCGATGACTTCTGCGCATAATCGAAGTCTGGATCGCCCGACATCGCCTCGACGATCCGTCACCACACGCCCTTCTGGCTCCAGCGGCGCAATCGCCGGAAGGCGCTGTTCCCGTCGCCGAACCCCTCGGGCAGGTCGCGCAGGGCAAGCCCGCGCGCACGATCCACAGCAAGCCTTCGACGAACACGCCCGGTCGGCGATGGACGCGATCCTGCGCCGGCTGGGCCGCGCCCCCAAGGCCTGCTGGGACTTCCTGTACGTCGGACCGCCAGAAAACCAAGGAAAAGCAGAACCACCCGCCAAGCGCATGGCCTCCTGCGTGACAATAAGCCGCGCGGCTCGAAGACGGCGGCGGCCGCTTCGTTAAGGCGACTTGCTCACCCTTGGCATCCACTAGGGAGGGAGACGCGCAATGCGAGACAGTGACAGCCCCAGCCATGAGGCCGAGCGGCTGGAGGAGTTGCGCGCCTACGCGTTCCTCTACGACCATCGCAAGGAGGAGCTCGAACGGCTGTGCGTGATCACCAAGCAGCTGCTGGGGGCTCACGCCGCCTCGGTCAATCTCGTCGACGAGCACTGCCTGAAGTTTCTTTCGACCGTGGGCGCCTCGACAGACCCCATACCACGGGCCGGGAGCTACTGTGATGCCACCATCGGCCAGGACGACGTGCTGGAACTCCATGACATGTGGGGCGATCCGCGCTTTGCTCATACCAAGGCGCATTTGGATATTCGGCACTATGCGGGGGTCCCGCTGGCGCCAACACCGGGCCTCAATGTCGGCACCTTGTGCATCGTTGGCCTGGAGCCGCGCTATCTGACCGCGGAACAGCGGTGCAATTTGAAATCCCTGGCCGGCATCGTCGAGGACGAGATGCGGCTCTATCGATCTGGGCAGGAGCTCAGGGAACGCGAGCGCCTGCTGGCCCTTGCGCGCGACGAGGCCGAAGCCGCCAACCGGGCCAAGAGCGAATTCCTGGCCAATATGAGCCATGAGATTCGCACGCCGATGAATGGCGTCATCGGCATGACGGCCCTGCTGTTGCGCGGCGAGCTGGCGCCCGAACAGCGCACGTTCGCACAGGCGATCAAGACCTCCGCTGACTGCCTGATGGGGATCATCAACAACATCCTCGACATCTCCAAGCTGGAAGCCGGCAAGGTCGAACTCGAAGCGATCGATTTCAGCCTGGAGAAAGTGGCCGAGGACGTGGTCGAGCTCTTGACGCCGCGGGCCTTCGATCAGGGCTTGGAGGTGGTCTGCCACCTGGACGACGGGGCGCGCAAGCCGTTGCGCGGGGACCCGACGCGCATCCGTCAGATTCTGCTCAATTTGCTGTCCAACGCCCTGAAATTCACCGAGCGGGGGTTCGTCTCGGTCGAGGTCCGATCGAAGTCCATAGCTGGCGGCCGCACGGCCCTGCGCCTCGAAGTCAGCGACACCGGCATTGGCCTTGGCCCGGAGGCCAAGACCAAGCTCTTCCAGAAATTCCAGCAGGGCGACGGCTCGGTGACTCGCCGTTTCGGCGGCACGGGCCTTGGCCTCTCAATCTGCCGCCAACTGGTTGAACTGATGGGTGGCCAGATCGGGGTCGATGACCGGCTTGGCGGCGGCAGCATCTTCTGGGTGGAGATCGAAGTGGCGCAAGGTCTCAGCGGCCCCATCGATCGCCGCCATTCCGGTACCCTGCGGGGCGCGCGGGTTCTGGTGGTCGATGACCTCGAGATCAACCGCACCATCTTCCGTCGCCAGTTGGAGGGGAGCGGCGCCGTCGTCTGCGAAGCTGCAGATGGCGCGACCTGCTTGAGGGCGCTGGCCCAGGCTCAAGCCAAAGGGCTGGCCTACGACCTGGTGCTGATGGATCACATGATGCCGGGCATGGCTGGCGACACTGTCGCCGAACGGATCCGCGCCGATCCTGATCTGCGCCAGCCGCGGCTGGTGCTGGCCTCCCCGGTCGGCCTACCGCTCAGCGCCGACCGGGCCGCCCACGCCGGCTTCGACGCCTTTCTGACCAAGCCGGTCCGCCACCAGGCGCTGCTCGATTGTCTTGCCAACCTGATCGCTCCCGAGGAGGCCGTGGTCGAAGCAGGCCCTGAACTCAAGCCGGCTGATTTAGGTCCGGATGGCCGGTTGCGAGTGCTGCTGGCGGAGGACAATGCGATCAACACCCTGCTGGCCACCGCCCTGCTCGAGACGGTCGGTTACAGTGTCGAGGTCGTGGTCGATGGCTTGCAAGCCGTGGCGGCGGCCCAGGCAACCCCGTTCGACCTGATCCTGATGGATGTCCACATGCCGGTGATGGACGGCCTGGACGCTACCCGCCGCATACGTGAGTTGCCCGGTGAGGCGGGCGCAGTGCCGATCGTGGCCATGACCGCTAACGCCATGGCCAGCGACCGCGATGCGTGTCTGGCGGCCGGCATGAACGATTTCGTCTCCAAGCCCTTTGACGCTGAGTCCTTCCTCACGGTTGTGGCCCGCTGGCTTGAGCCGAGTGATGATGCCCAACTCGGACACCGCCATGACGGTGGGCGATTGAGGGCCTGAGGATCCAGCCGTCGAAACGGCCGCGGTGACGTGACCTGCTCCTGAAAAACTGGACCGGTTTGAGCTAGAATTTTCTCCTTTTGAGGCTTGCCGGAGATCGCGATCTCGAAGGTCAGCGTTAAAGGCACGGTCGAGTTCACGGCGGTCATTCGCGACATCACAGTTCGGATTGGCTTGATGGACGTGCTGCAGCGCCAAGCCGCGACGGGCGAGTTGACCGGCATTTACGAACCGACGCGGGAGCCGCCTACTGGTACAGGTTCGTGGCGCCGGACGGCGAAAAGTCTCCCGTGGGCCGCGCCAAAACCCTGCCCGTGGGTCTGGTAACCCGCTTCGGGCCGGGTGTGTTTTCCCGCTCAGACCTGCCCTATGGCTGGTTCAACGCCTATGGCCACGCGGCCGCTCGCCCGCTCTGGACCTGTGGCTGCACGTCGGCGACTACATCTACGAGTACGCCGCGACCTCCATCCGCGAGACTGCCTGGGCCGCGGGCCGGACACTGGAGCCGACCCACGAAATCCTCACCATCGCGGACTACCGGTTGCGCTTTGGATGCTATCGCGCCGATCCCGATCTGCAGCACCTGCACCAGATGGCCCCGATGATCGCCCTGTGGGACGACCACGAGTCAGCCAATGACAGCTGGGAGGGCGGCGCGCAAAATCACCAGGCGGCGACAGAAGGCGACTGGAACCTGCGCCGCGCCGCCGCGATGCAGGTCTATCGCCAATGGACGCCGGTCTCGGATGAGCCCTGGCAGGCCTATCCGATCAGTACGCTGGCGACGCTGCACCGCACCTGCTGGGTCGCACCAGCCGGCCAATATCGGCGCCGCCTTCAGGGCCGAAGAATCCAACGCCGCGCTGAAGGCGTTCCGCGACGGGGACTGGCAGGATCCCTCAGCGACACGGCTTGGCCTGAACCCGGAAAGCTAGCTGGCCCATGCGCTCAGCACCGATGCGCGCTCACGGCCGGCTCCAACCTTAAGTTTCGGCGCCAGACCTTGAGCTGATAAGGCGGCTTACGGCTTCAGTACGGTTGCGGGTCAGGCTCAGCGCCAGGATGGCTTGCACATCAAGCTTGACGGTGGACACCGAGACGCCGAGTTCCCGGGCGATCTCCTTGTTGGTCCGACCCAGCCCGAGCGAATGAAGCACCCCAAGTTGGCGACTCGAAAGCGGGCCATGGACCTGCTTTGGCGCCGGCGGCGCGGCTGCCGTGTCCGCAAAGCAGGGAAAATACTCGCCGCCGGCGCACATCAGCTGCAGCGCGGCCCCGATGAGCCGGGCCTCACTGCTCTTGGCCAGCAGGCCCCTGAAGCCGTGGGCATGTGCGACACGCGCCAGCGCAAGGGCGTTCTCGGGCGCCACGAGCCCCTTTATGGCGCCGCCCAACCTTGGAGACACCGCCTCTAGCCAGGCGTCCGGTTCAACGCCATTGGGAAGATCGAGCAGGCATAGGTCCAGAGGTCCCAACGGTTGGGCCAGCGCCTCTGGGTGGGAGAGCAGGGTGATCTGAGGATCGGTCAGGCACCCTCGCGCGACATCAGCCAGGGCGCCCCGGCACAGTAACTGATTGCTGATGATGAATACGCGCATGGGGTCTTTCCGGCGCCGACATGACAACGCAGCCAACGATGATGGCGCTACAAGACTTAAGCGCGCCTGCCTATTAGGGAGTGTCCCGGAAGCCGGCGCTCCAGACGCCGTCTATGGGCCCAGAACCGCCTCTATGGCGCCAAACAGGTTGGCTACGTCGATAGGCTTGGTGACGATGGCGTCCATGCCGGCTTGGAGGTACTGCGCATGCTGATGCGACATGGCATTGGCCGTCAGCGCGATGATCGGTGTGCGGGCGCGGCCTGTTTCAAGTTCACGTCGGCGTATCGCGCTCGCGGCGGCCGGGCCGTCCAATTCTGGCATTTGGATATCCATCAGGATCAGGTCGAACGATCCGGCGTCCCAGGCCTCGACCGCCAGTTGACCGTTTTCGACCAGGACTGGCTCTATCCCCGCTTGATGGAGCAGCGTTTTCAGAACCAGTTGATTGGTCGGATTATCTTCTGCCGCCAGGACGCGGAGGACGCGCGCATCGACCGACAAGGTTTGCGGCGTCACGGTGACGGCAGGGGCAGCGGCGCGCCCCTTCTTCACTTGAGGCAATGGCAGGCTGAAGGTGAAGGTTGATCCGCGCCCCTGCACGCTTGTCGCCTCAAGCGCGCCGCCCATGAGCCCGGCCAAGTGACGGCTGATCGCCAACCCCAGCCCCGTCCCGCCAAATCGTCGCGTCGTCGAGGAGTCGGCCTGCCTAAAGGGCGTGAACAGGCCAGACAGCACCTCGGGCGACATGCCCACGCCCGTATCGGCCACGGTCAGGCGCAGTAGGCCTTCGCGGCGAGTCGCGGTCACTCGAACCTCCCCGCTCTGCGTGAACTTCAGGGCGTTGGAGATCAAGTTGTAGAGGACCTGCCGCACGCGAGTGGGGTCGCCGATGTAGCGCCCTTCTGCGTCGACCACGTCCAGCGCGAACGAGAGTCCGGCCTTGTTGGCCAATGACGTGAAGGTTGCCTGGGCCCCTTGCACGAGTTCGGTCAGATCAAATTCAATCTCCTCGAGATCAAGCTTTCCGGACTCGATCTTGGACAGGTCAAGGACATCGTTAAGGATGGCGAGGAGCGCTTCGCCCGACCGCCGGATCACGTCCAGGCGATCACGCTGCACGGCCGACAGATCGTCGCTGGACATGACCTGCGCCATGCCCAGGACGCCATTGAGGGGCGTCCTGATCTCGTGGCTCATCGTCGCCAGGAAAGCGCTCTTGGCGAGATTGGCGGCTTCAGCGGCTTCGGCCGCCTCGACCAGCATGCGCTCGACCTGCTGGCGCGTGCTGACGTCGCGCAGGATCGTCGTGAAGATCGGCCCTGCTGGGGTGTCGATCTTGGAGACCGACGCCTCCAGTGGAAACTCCTCGCCGTTCGACCGTAGCCCGACGATGGGCGAGCGCGCGCCCATGAGAATGCTGTCGCGTGGGCCGGCGCGAAATCCGCGAAGGTGTCCGCGATGCGCCGCCCTCATCCGCTCAGGCATGAGCATCTCGACAGAGCGGCCAATGACGTCACTGGCGCGATGTTGGAAGGTTTGCTCCGCGCCCGGCCCAAACATCAGGATATGGCCGTCCTCGTCGGTGACGACGATCGCCTCACCGGAGATCTTCATGATGCCAGTCAGCACTTGGGACGCGAAATCGTCCTTTGGCGGCTCGGAAGGACGGGACAAGCTTGTAAAATTCCTCCGTTGAGCGCCAACCCGACGGTTGCGTCCGTCGTTGGTGGAAAGCAGGGCTAGCGGCCCTGCGCTGGCTGTGCAGACGCCGCCAAGGCGAGCGGCTTCGCTTCTAGGGCCAAAAATGTCAGAAGTGTAAGCAAATACAGCTAATGGCCATCTGGCCAATCTTGTGGTCCAGTTGGCCATGCAAAATAGTAGAGATCGCAGCAGGTTGAGCCCCGCCAGACGATACCGCCATGCGTCAGGGGATGCGTACTGAGAGAGTGTCGCCCGCTGTGATCAAAGCGGCAAGTTGAGGAACCCCTCCGGGTTGAATGCTTTTGTGATACAAATAATCTCTAAGCCACCATTTGGCGGTTGAGCAGACGCGCATTGGCCAGCGAGGTGTCCACCGCCTCGGCCGCTCCCGTGTCCGCGCCGCCAGCAAGGCCGACCTGATCTCGCTGGCCCGCACCTGTCGGGCAAATTGCTCGGACGTGGGATGTGCGTGACCCTGATCAGTCCCGGGCCGGTCACGACGCCGATCGAACCGGCCGCCTTCTGGGTCGGCTATCGCGCCGCCTCCGGCGCCATCACCTCGACCATATCCACGAGTCGCCGGCGCTGAACCGGCGTGAGCGCCACGAAAGCGCGCGCCAGCGCCGCGGCGCCGTCCAGTCCCAGGAACTCGGCGAACGCCGCCAACAGACTCTGGCCTTCGTGACTGCCGTCGAGCCCCTCGAAGAACGCGCCCACGGGCGTGTCCAGCGTCCTGGCCGCCTCGAACAGCTTTGACGCCGAGATCCGGTTGGCGCCCTTCTCGTACTTTTGGATCTGCTGGAAGGTGATCCCCAGGGCTTGCGCCAACGCCATCTGCGACACCCCGATCGCCAAGCGCCGGGCCCGGATCATCTTGCCAACGTGGATGTCGATCGGGTCGGGCGCGTTCTTGGCGATCTTGGTCATGCGGGGCTTCCTGGCGTGTCGAGCGGGCCAGTTTAAAGTGACGGGGGACGCTCGTCGAAACCGTGAAAACCGATGATGCGGGGATTCGCCCGGGCCCCGCCTCACGGCGTCCCGGCTTGCCTCGTCGAGCAAGGCGGCGCCGCGCCGATGGCCTTCCAGCCTAGCCGCCAGATATTCGGTGTTGGCCGCTAGACCAAACGAACTTAACGCCGATACCCGGTTAGAGAAGCGGGCCTTGGGTTGTTCCACAGAGGTGACACTCCGGGGAAAGCAGCGCGCGGGCATCCTCAGACCGACGAGTGACGGTCGCAATTATCAGCAGGGTCGCCATGCGTTGCACATGACTGTTAGTCGGCGCGGCCCAAGCCGGCTCTTCGAACCCCTGCAACTTCGCTAACTAGCGCGCTTTTCGCTCAGTAAAAGTTTGGGGATTCTTAACCATTGGTTGACCCGGACGCAGATTGCAAGGCACCCTCAGATAGCCGCGTGACCAAAGATCGCGACGCAGCGGGGGGCTGTCGAATGGTACAGTTTGTCTTCGTCCATGGCGTAAACGGACCGCGATCCAACGCGCCAGGAGATCCTGGCTTTCAGAAGCACGAAGCCGGCCGGATCGCCCGCGATCACAACTTCAGGAGCACCACGTTCGGCGGCGCCGCTACGGTTACCAACGCCCTATGGAGCATCTTCGCGGCTCATCCGGCCTGGAAGCTCGCGTGCGTGCCGACGGCGGTGCTGCACGCACAAGCCCCCGCACTCGACGGCATTGCGGCAGCGCTGGGCGGCGCGGGCGCTGGCTCGCCATTCGATCCCGCCGGGACCAGCTTGGTCGAGGCCGCGCGCGCTGATCTCGACGCCGTGCTTGGGTCATTGTCAGTTGCCAACCTGCAGGCCGTGGCTGGCGATCCCGCCGCGACCGCAAAGGCGCAAGCCTTCTGGGTCGCCGCCGCCGCCGCCGCGAAGGACCCCGCGGCCCAGCAGCAGCTTTGGGGGGCGGCGAACGACCAAGTCTTCCTTGACATCTTGAGCGTTGTCGCCGTGGTCCCGCCTGGACAGACATCCTTGTCGCTGGGCAGCGATCTGAAGAACGCTTGGGCAAAGTTCACCGGCAACGCGATCAACCTGGTCAACAGCCCCGCGGTGCTGGCCGTGCGCAACACTCTGACGCCAACGATCGCCATCTTTATTGGCGACGTTTTCACCTACCTGAAGGCGGGCGGAGCCCGCGAGCAGATCCGCAACGAGGTGCTGACCCGCCTGCTCGCGGCGGCAAAGGCGGCCAAGGTCAGCGGCGAGAAGCTGGTCGTCTGCGGGCACAGCATGGGCGGGGTGATCCTCTACGATCTCCTTTCCGATCCCAGCGTCTTGGCGCACCTGTCGGAAGGCCTGGGCGCGCCATTCAAGGTCGATATGCTGCTGACCGTCGGATCCCAGGTCGCGCTGTTCGAAGAACTCAAGGTCTTCTCGACCTCGTCCTCCGCCTACAGCGCGGCGGCGGGCAACAAGATGATCAAGCCGCCCGGCGCCGGAGCCTGGCTGAACGTCTTCAACCGGCTCGACGTACTGTCCTTTCTCGCCGAGCCTGTGTTCCAAGGCGTCGAAGACCTGGAGGCGAGCACCATCGCCGGCGTGACCGACGCGCACGGAGCCTACTTTACCAACATGGTGTTCTACGCCCGCCTCAATGCCCGCCTGAAGACGGCCGGCATACTTCCGTGACGCTGGTTTTCGAACGGGAGAAGAAGGGGGCGCCTCGACAGCCTCCGGGCCCGCGGACCCATGCCTTCATCTTGGGTTGCGGACGCTTTCCCGCGCTTGGCACTGGGGCCGCGCGCGAGTCCACGGTGGCGGGCGCACGCCGAATGGTGAAGTATCTTGTCGATCATCAGGCCGATCTGGTGGCGCCGCTCGGCACGATCGAATGCCTTCTTTCGGACCCCACCCTCGCACCCGGCGGCGACGCGCTGGGGCTGGGCCCCTTCGCCGGCGACCCTCGGACCAATGACGGCGTGGACAGCGTGATCAAGCGCAACGTCGAGGATGCCGGGGCAGCCTGGCTAGGACGTTGCCAGGAGGGCGACCAGCTCTTCTTCTACATGTCGAGTCACGGGGTCGCCGACCAGGGCGTGACCGCGTCGGGTCTGTTCGAGGATGTGCTTGAAAACCCGTACAAGAAATGGAGCGCTTCGCTGAACGTGAACGCGCTCTGCCTCAACCTGCCGGTGACCAAGGCGAGCGCCTGCTGGGTATTTTTCGACGCGTGTCAGGAACTGGTGCCCGAGTTGCTTGGCGCCAACAGCGGCCTTGCCGGCGTGACGCTGATCGACGCATCGCCCAAGGAGATCGCCAACGTGAAGGTCCGCGCGATCGGGATCGCCGGTTCGTTCTTCGGGCAAAAGGCCTGGGCGCCCGACGGACCTCTGCCGCCCTATTTCACGCAGGCGCTGCTTGCAGGTTTCAGGGCGTGCGTGGACCGTCGGGACGACGGGGCTTGGGTGGTCACGGCCCAGCGCCTGGTATTTGGCCTCAAGGACGTCGCCGACGCCGCCTTCGGCTATGATGGCCTGCCTGTTCAGGCGTTGTCGGCGTTCGCCGCGTCGCCCGAACTCATGACCGTGGCCGCACCGGAAGTGCCGGTTGTCGTGCGAACCAAGAACATTGCGGACATGGCCTATCTCACCCATGTGACGATGGCGGACGGACAAACCCCGGCGCAGATCGTGCCAAGGACGCTCACCAACTGCTTCACGACAATACCGCCAAACGGACTGTCCTACGAAGCCACCGGCGTGTTTGATCCGCCGATGCCCTATCAGCCCGCCAAGTTCATCGCGGTCCCGTGCGCCAAGATCGTGGTGCTAACCACATGACCAGCGAACTCGAACATCGTGTTCAACTTCAGGCCCCCGGTCAGGGAGCTTACCGCATCACGGTGCGGGGAGACGAGCCGACCAGCAACGCCACGCTCCTTTCGGTCTCGGGGGCTCCGGTTGATCTCAGCCTCGCGCCCGGACGCTACACGGCGCTCATTGAGAGCTTGAGTTCCCCAGGCACAACGTCTCGCCAATTTGTCATCGAACCAGGCGGGCCCGAGCGTGTCGAGATCGGCCTTGGCCAGGACCCCGATCAGTCGCTGAGCAGTCAACTGACCTCCATATCGCGGCCTAGCCAGTTCACGGTCCGCTCACCGGACATCAGAGCGACATTTCCACGGTGGGCCAGCGGCGCCCGCGACGATACGCTTTCCTCGATCACCAACAAACTGGCGCTTAGCCAATCGGAGGGGCTCAAATTGTTCGTGGAGGACGCGAACACCCACCTGCAGTCCCTCAAGAGCGATAGCCCCCCTATCGCCGTCGCGGCGTCGGAAGACCTGGCGCTCGGGTTCAGTGTGGGCGTCTCGACCGACTCCACGCCAAAGGCCCGTGGCGGATGGACGGCCGGATCGATCTGTGTCGAGCGCCACGACGCGCCAGATGGCGAGCTGAAACTGAAACTGTGGAGCCTCGACCCTATCGAAGCCTACCAGCGGCGCAGGATCACCGTCAGCATACAGGGAGACGCCGCCTGGCGGGCGGGTCTGCCCCTCTTCCCGGATGGCGTCTGGCTGATGTTGCGACCGAGTCTGGGGCCAAATGGCCCCGATGTGACGGCAACAATGCGTCCTGTAAGCGAGCGGACCGCCATTCTGATCGGTTCGCTGGAACGGGCGCTGCCCGAGGAAGTCAACGGCATTCTGGGCGGCGCGATGGGCGTCGGCGTCGATGGTGTCTCACCCGACGGCGCTGGTCTCAATTCCCCGGCGATGGAAGCGCTGTACCACAAGGCCAATGACCCGTGGGCGGCGGCGGCCGGCGCGCTGCTCCTAGTTCGGACCGGGCAGTCCGCTCAAGCGATTGATTGGACGCTCAGCCTGGCGGATCGCTTCCCGTGGTTGCCGGATGCGTCTGTCGCGGCCGCCTGGGCCGAAGTGGCCGCCTCCCGCGACAGTGAGATAGACGCCGAATGGCGAAGCCTTGAGCGCCTGAAATGCGCGCGCTCCTGGGGCGCCGCCTATTTCTCCGCCAGCAACGTGCTCGCGCTCCAGATGCTGATGGCTTTGGCCTTCGGCACGTCGAAGGAGATCCGACGCGCGGCAAAGCAGGAGCGCTCGCGGTGGCTTCGGCATGGCCGGCGCGCCGTGCGGACAGGCGCTTTCCTCGCCTGGGAATTGCCGTCCAGCAGTCTTCAATCAGGCCGCCTTCCCGCAAAGACCTACAACACGATCGTAACGGGGACGGTTTCGAGGTCTGCCATCAGGGCCAATGTGGTGAAAGTAACTTCGACCTGATGACATCCGTCATTTAAGCTAAGCCAGATGCGCGAACGTCGGAACAATTGAGAGCTGGCCGACGGCGGACGACCCGCTGGACAGCCAATCCGACATCCACAGGCCTAACTGTGGAAGCGCTCGTGGGTATTGAGATGGCCCATTCGGGCGACTGATCCGCGCGACGCCACGTCGCTCAAGCAACCTAACCAAATCGCGGCCTCTGAGCTTGGCGTCGATTGCGCAGTTGAACATTGCAGGGGCGCGCTCAAGCCGTCCGCTATGGCGGCATGACTCAAACCAAATTACCTCCGACAAACCCGGGGCGGTTCAAAGTCGCTATCGCGTCAGCTGGATACGCATGGCGAGAATCTCTCGGGTTCGCCGCGTGATCCCGTAGAGCATTCCCGCCTGACTCTCGTCCCAATCGATGGCCTGGCCCTTGGCTTCCATCCCTAGAGTGTCGAGAAGATTGGGCGAGTTCAATTCCGCCCCTCACCCCGCCGACCTTCTCGCCGGTTGGACCGCGCCAATAGCGATCCAGGTCTCAGTCATGGTGCGAGCTTCAATCCCTGCGGGGGCCGAATGGCCTCCGCCACGCCGCCGGCCAATGACGTGCGCGGCCAAGCTGCCGGGCGCCGACTTCGCCGCCTGAGGGCCGAACCCAGACCAGGCGCGAGCGGGCATACCCAGTGACCGCCGTCCGCCCCTCAAAAGCAGTGCGCTATGCTCAGCGCCATGAGCACGGCGCCTAGTCGGCCAGGCAGACCGGTTGCGGACCCACAGTGCAGCTGATGCTCTCGAACGCCTGAAGGAGCGGACGCAGCCTTGCCCGCCCGCCCTCTTCCCGCTCCAGCCGGTCGAGCCGGTCGAGCGTCTTGCCGACATCATCCAAGAGCGGGGCTCGGGTCAGTTTTCGGTCGAGCGGCCTGGTCAGGTTGTCCCAGTGTATCGGGTAGACCGCGCGGGCTCCGGTCCGAACAACGGCCTCCTTCCAGAGCGCGACGGTGGCGGGGGCGTCCTTTTTTCCAAGGCCGCCGATCCCGAGGAACACCACGTCGGCGCGTCTCGTCGCGTACATGCCCGGCATGGAGCCCGCGCTCGGGTGGACCAGAATGGCCAGCTCGCCGCGCTCGACGAGAAAAGAGAATCCCCCGCCGTTGCGGTAGGCGTTGACCTTCACGGGTGGGACGAGCTTGGCAGTGATGTCGCCTTCCCATCGATCCGGGCCCGCGTGAGGCGACGGGATCGCTGTAACCCTGAAGCTTCCGAACGCCCAGGCGCGTTCGCCTTCAAACTCTTCGATCCGCGCCTCCGGAAGGTCCCGGCCGCGGCCTATCCATCCGACGGAGGGTGAGCCGACGAGCTTTCCGCCGCGGGCGGCAACGATCTCGGCGGCGTCCATGGCGTGATCGTAGTGCCCATGGGCGACGAGCACGGCCGCCGGCTTGCCAACGCCGCCCCGGCAAAGGCCGTCGCGAATTCTGTCGAGGTTCGGCTGCAACTGGCCAAACTTCACCCTGAGCCAATGCGGCCGGGTGAAGAAGCCGTCGACCAGGATTTGGGTGGCGTCATCTTCCACCAGCAGGGTCGAAACGCCCATGAAGCGAATCCGAACCTTCCCGGCCTGCGGCGGTGTGTAGACCACCTCGCAGGGCTTGGCGGACACGTCGAGCGTCTCGGCGGTTGAGGCGGGGCTGGGTTGCACCACTGCGCAGAGAGCCAGAACCGCAGTGACCAACCCAAGTCGGGCCGAAAGGTTGCTTCGGCGTCTCTTCATGACTGTTCCCGTTTTCCGACGCGAAGAGACGCTCGAAAAGTCTCACCCGCAACAAGACCCTTGAGCTCGTACATCCGATCACCGAGAGCGACCGCGGAACGCGGCTTGGAGACGTTGCCTGACTGGCGATCGCCGATGGGGCATACCGCGCCTCGCTCGACGTCGATGGCGCGTTCGGACAGATTTGCCCCCTGCGCCAGGACGCGGACGTTCAGCGGTCTGGGCTCATTTGGGCCCACACTGCCAAAGGCCTTCGAAAATCGATCCCATCCAGAAGGTCTGGCCGTTGGGGGCGCCCACCGACGCGGCCGACACACCCCCGTCGGCGATCGTTGTCTTGGTGGTGGCGTAGACGATCCTTGGAGCCGCATCTGGAGCCTGAAGATCGAAGACCATGATCCGCCCGGGCGACGGCGGGTGGCGCCCGTCCGGTTTCTTCCAGCTCAGGGCATGGTCTCGGAACGACAGGGCGTCGCCATGCGCCGCCACCCACAGCCAGCGATCATTTTGAAGATAAAGGTTGTCAGGCATGCGGCCGGCGCGAAGACCTCCCGTCGGCTGGAGGGCGCCATCGCGGCCCACCTTGAACACCCGCACCGCGCCGCGGGTCAGTTCGCTGACAAAGAGCGTCTTGGCGTCCGAGGAGAGCTGGATTCCGTTCGGAAAGGCCGCCTTCACGGCGGTCCTAGCCTCGCCACGCGCAATGTCCACATACACCACCTTGGCGCTACGCGCGGCGATCGCATCCTCGAGGATCTCCCCGAGGCCAGGCGACCAGCCGTGGCGGGCGCTCTTGTGATCATCGGTTGCATAGAAGGCCTGAAGCCCGACGGCGGCGACGTCGTTGGGTCGGCTCAGGCCCGGCCAAGCCCGACTGTCCTGGCTGGACCACGCCAGAGCGCCATCTGGCTGCAGATCGAAGACCTCTATCCGCGAAGCCTTCTGATCGGCGTGGTTCACCACGAAGAGCCGCGCGGCGCGGCCGTCGGGCGATCGGTAGAGGTCAAGGCCATGGGGAAAGAAGTTGATCGGCAGCTCTGGCGTCACGTCGACCACCGAAGCCGCGCCTGAAGCGGTCTGCGTAATCTTCAGAATGACCCCGCGTGCCGGGGATCCTCCGATCGCCCCGCGCCAGTCGGCGCCCGAGGCGTAGACGGCGCCCGACGCCGGATCGCGATCGATGTCCTCGTAGCCGAGCGTGGCGGGGACCTGCGGCGCGAGGATCTTTTCGCAGCGGGCCGAGACGGTGATGGCCGCTTGGGGCGCAAGCGTGGTGTTCCACAAGCCGCAACCGCTCACCAGCGGCGCCAGGAGGGCCAGAACGCCCCAGGCCAGGCGCCGCGGGCTGCGATTGGTCCTCTGTCCTGGCTTTCTCGGATCACCTCGCGTCATGCCAGGACCAGTTCGACATAGAGGCCATGTTCGATCCGATAGTCCTTCAGCGCGCCGCCCCGGACGATCGGCGCCGGGACGCTGGGATCGTGGAGCCACGCGGCGTCCGCGGGAAAGAAACGGCCTCCGCTCAGGGCCTTGAGGCGCTCGGTGGTCTTGGGCGCGGGGAAATCCTTCCACCCTACCCGGCTCGCCAGAGCGGCGTCGGTCGGACTGAACGCCACCAGATTGGCGTGATCCATGCGCTCCAGATCCGCCGCCCGCGTCGCGTTGCGACTGCCGTGATGGCCGACTTTGTAGAACACGGTGCGGGCCACAAGATCGCGCCCTGTCCTGACCACGCCATCGGCCTTGGGTGGGAAGGCTACGGTGTCCCAGCTCATCCAGTTGCCGATCTGGGCGTCGGCGGCGAAAAGCAGAACCCGTCCGCTCTCTTCCAGTTCGAAGGCCAACACCAGGCTGGTGTTGTTGGTGCGCCCGTCGAGCTGCAGGCCCAGCTCGGCGGCGGCGCCTAGCCAGTCGTGATCGATCCGCCGCCAGGCCTGATCGGCCGCGTCGTCGAGATAATGGCGCCAGAAGAACGCCGAGGCCTGTGGCGCGTCCTTTGGCCACTGCCCATCCTGCAGGGCCCTGAGCTCGAAGCCGACCGAGCCGTCAAACGGCGAGGCCGCATCCTCGTCGATGCTCATGGCGCCGTCATTGAGCGCCAGGCCATTGGCCAGCGGCGCGACGCCCGGCGCCCCGGCGCCGATCGCATAGGTCTGGGCGGGAATGTCTTCGATGCCGAGTAGCTTGGGATCGCGCGGCGGCCCCAGGACATGGACGCGCACCCCTGGCACGCCGAGTAGGGCGAAGGCTTCGCCAGGATTGAAGTGGCGCACGGTGGGGGCCAGAGCCCGGAGCGCTTCGCGGGCGTCGCGCACGCGCTCGCCCTTGGCCCCGAAGACAAAACCCAGGAGGGCGTCGAGCCCTTGCGCGGTGGCCTGGAAGCCGGGGGCCTGGGCCAGACGGATCGAGGCGTCGGCCAGCGCCGTGGCCGCGTCGCCCTTGAACTGATCAAGCTTGCGCGCATCCTGATCGGCGGGGTTTTCCGCCCAGCTGAACCAGACTTCCTTGACCTTGGTCTGCTCGAAGAGATCGGCCGCCTGCAGGAACCCCGACAGGTGGTCGTAGTGCTCGTGGGTGCCGACCACGACGTCGAGGCCGTCCGGGCACGCGGCCAGGACGTCCTCGACGACCCGGCGCATGCGCTCGGTCCCCCGCCTGGAGGCGCTGTGCAAGCCACAGTCGATAAGGATGTTGAAGGCGGTTCCATCCGCCTTGGGCAGCGACAGCAGAAGACAGTCGCCCAGGCCGTGGCAATAGCAGCGGATCTTGACGTCCTGGCTCATAGCTCCCCCCGCTCGGCGTGCAGCAATGCGAACGGCTCACGCGCGCCATACTCGTCGCCCGACAGATACATCGCCCGAAGACCCTCCTCGTCCTCGCCCAGCCGGAAGGCGCGCTCGCGGACGGCCCGGCGTTGGCTGAGAATGGGCTTGACGATGGCGTAGCGGATCTTCGGCCCGGCGGAGCCGAGGAGGTCGATGATCAGGGTCGCGCCGCCGCGGAACCAGAAGTGCTCGGGGCTCAGACCCGGATCTCCCTGGGCCAGGATCTCGGGGCGGCGCTGACGGATGACCACCACCAGCTGAGCGCCCATCGCGCCATCGGGGCGCACTCGCCTGGCCACGCGCACGGTGTCGACCTTCAGGGTCGTGGCGGCGGCGCTCTTGACGCGCTCGGTGAAGGTCTCAAAGCGCGGCAAGCCGAACTCCAGGCCCAACGCGTCGCAATCAGCCTGAGAGGTCAGGCCCTTTTCGATCACCGCGTGGAGGATCTCCTTGCGCTGCTCGCTGACCGCGAAGATCTGCTCGCGGGCCAGGTTCGCCCCCAGATCGATCTTCAAGGCCGCGACGGCATCGTCGAGCCAGGCCGGCGAAGGGCCGTCCCAGTGGCGCCAGCGCAGGGTTTCCAGCGATACGGTGCGCAAGTTCCGCGGCAAGAGCTGGGCTCGACGGAAGGCCTCCAGGAAGGCGATGCGGTAGCCATAGCGATCGGTGGCGACCTCCTCGAGATCGGCGGTGATCAGGGCGCGCAGATACTCCCCGAAGGTCAGGTCGATCGGCGGGCAATAGTCGAGCGCGCGGATGCAGATGCGCAGGACATGGCGCGCGGCGGTGGTGGTCTCGTCGGTCAGTCGGTCGACGAGATCGGGGTGGAGGGCGCCTTCGGGCAGCACGCCGCTGCCGCCGGTGGCCAGTCGGACGAGGTCGGCGGTGCGGCGCTCGACGATGGCCAGGAAGGCGCGATAGATCGCCGCGACAAGGACCGCGCCGCGTCCATGCGCCCCGTGGCTGGTCTCATAGCTCTGCTTGGCGTCGATGCTTGGATAACTGCGTAGGGGGCCAGCTAGCCCCGCCCCTTCCCCGAACTGACGGGCCAGCCCACCCAGGAGGGCCGCGCTTGAGAGGTCACCTCGCGCCCGGGCGATCTCACGCCGCACCAAGTCGCGGTAGGTAAACTGCTGGAAGAGCGCAACGATGTCGGCGAAACCCTCGTGGAAGGCGCGCACGTCCGGATTGGAGGGTTCGCGCAGGGTCCGGGCCTGGCCATCGAGCAGGGCGTGGGTGGTCTCATGGGCGATGATGTCGGCCGAGAGGCAGCTGAACACCATGGTGCCGGGCGGAGTCAGGTCCGAAACCTGCGAGTGGGCCGGGAAATAGCCAAACAGCAGCGCCTTGCGCACGGGGCTGTAGAAGGCGTTCTGCTGGCGCAGGGCATGCGGATAGATCCGCAGACGCCGCACAAAGCGGTCAGGCTGGTTGATCTTGCCCGACCAGTGGGAGGCCCACAGCGCCTTTCGCCCCAGCGCCGCCTCGAAATGCTCGATCGTGCGCATGGCCACCGCATAGGTCATCTGCTGGTGGAAGGCCGGATTGCCTTCCGAGGGCGGCACGCCCTCCTGCAGCAGGACGTTGCGATGGTTGAGATCGACCGGCGGATAGAAGCGATTGGAGGCAGGATCGACGTCGACGACCTCGACATACTCACCGATCGGACCGGGCGATAGCTCGGCCTCGTTGCGGATATCGACCGTGGCGATCTGGTCCTCATAGGAATTGAGCGAGCCCCCCAAGCTCGGGTCGAGCGCGAAGATCCGCAGGCGTCGGCGTTCAGGCGCCGGGGTCGGCGCTTCGGCGTCTCGCGCCGCCAACACCTGATCGCCCTGGTCCAGGCTGGGCGGCGGCTGAACCTGGCTGACCTTGCGGGCCAGGCGCGTGGCGATTGTCGCCTTCAAGGTCTTGGAGGCCAAGGGCGAAGCCTCGGCCGCCTCGAGGACCCGCCGGCGCTCGACCGGCGAGACGGTGTCGGCGTCGGGATCAATCAAGGCCGCCGCGACCTCGGGATCGCGCTGGACGAGCTGGGTGAACTCCACCCCCAGCATCTTCTCGGCCGTCACCATGCCGGCCTCGGCGAAGCCGACGCCCGTCCCGGTCAGGAGCTTGAGCCAAGCCCAGGCGGCCGAGGCGCGGGGCGCGGGCGTTAGGGCGGCGGCCAACGCGGGCGCATGGGCCAGCAGCGCCTCGGCGCGCACGGGACCCCAGCCGAGCTTGGGGTTGGGCTTGGTCTTGCCGTTGGCGGCGCTGAGGAACAGGGCCTGACGGACGGCCTCGCCGCGCATCCAGGGCTGCGGGTAGGCCATCACCGTCGTCCAGTGCCGAGCCAGCCACAGGGCGGCGGCCGCGGCGATCTGCGGCGTGGCGCAGGAGGTCCCCTGCCCGTCCTGGTCGACGGTCGAGGGGCAGCCGATCTCGGCCCAGGGGATGTTGGGCGTAAAGCCCGAGAGCGCCGTCGCCATCTTGCTGCCGGGCCCAAAACACCCCTCCAGCACCCCGTCGGTGAGGTCGGCATAGGGCTTGAGATTGGCCATCACCCCGCAAGCGGCGATGACCCGGCGCATACGGGCCGGATACACCACCGACCGGACCGGCAGCCCCCCGACATTGTTGCCGGCCGCGGTGACCATCACCACGCCGGCGGCGTAGGCCTTGTTGACCGCGTCGGCCAGGATCTCAGAGGCCAGTCCCCCCATGCTCATCGACAGGACGTGCGCGCCCGCGTCGACCGCATAGGAAAAGCCCTGGGCCATGGTCCCGGTGCTGAAACGCACGACGCCATCGGCGATACGGATGGGCAGGACACGGGCCTGCGGCGCCCCGCCCCAGGTCGGGCCGGCCAGTAGGCTGATCGTGCCCGTGCCATGGCCGTGATTGCGCAGGAAACCGCCGGGTTGGGAGACGTCCTCGGCGCTGGTCGGCAGGCCCTCGTTCTTGACGAAGTTTCGCTCGCCCGGCTGCAGATGACGGGGCTTTTCCTGGTGACGGGGATCATAGCCGGTGTCGACGTGGGCGATCAGCACGCGGGCCTGGTCGCTGGCTGATACGGCCGCCCGGGCCGGGCCAAGACCGCTGAACGCCTTATCAAGGTGCCATCCGTCGTGGGCGCCGACGGCCCGCCCGCCGCCCCGGCTCTGCGGCTCGGCCACGCACTGGGCCTCGCGCGACGCGCTCATCCACTGCTGCTCGAACTCGGGCTCGGCGGCCAGGACCTCGCCGCCAGCGGCGGCAAAGCCCATCCGCACCAGGGCGTGAGCCTGATCCCAGGGATTGTCAGCGGCGGCGATCCGCACCCACTGGGCCCGTCCCCCGCCGGCCAGGGCCAGGCCGGCGCCGCGTTCGTCGACCTCCATCAGCGACTCGCCCCCTTGGGCCAGGCCGCGACCGTCGAGCGAGAGCCTGCCCTCGCTGTCGGCGCGCAGCTTCAGCAGCAGGCCGCTCGGCGTTGGCGCCGACACCATTTCGGACATGCGAGCTCTCCGCGATCCCGAGGCGTCGAAACTGCGACGCCGATCCCTACGCCCCCCCTTTGGCTGACGCCGCCCCAAGTCTTGTGGGACGCGTCAGGTTCGCCAAAGGTCCATTCAAGATGGGAGCGATAACAGCGTTCTGTCAAGCTCGGGCTTGCATTGTTAGAAATGCGCGCATGACGCGCATTGCTGACCTTGCCGTCACGCCGCCAGGATCGAAAGCTGAGCGCGAAGCCGCGCCAGGCGTTGATCCTTGAGGTCCTGCCGGGCCAAGACGCGCAGCACCGTCCTGGCGGCGGCGCGATCGCGCGTGGCCAGGGCCGACTGCGCCAGGATCAAGGCGTCGCTCGGCTCGCGCAGCGCGCGCCAGTTTTCGAGCGCCAGATCATAGGCGACCTTGGGCCTGTGGCGCAGATGGAGTTCGAGCCGCGCCTGGTCGGCCAGGTGCGGCCGCTCGCCGCGCCAGCGCGAGGCGTCGAACCTGGCCTGCAGGACCTCGACCAACGGGGCGGCGGCGCCCTTGGCCTGCTGCGCCCGGGCCAAGGCCAGGCGCAGCAGAAAGCCGTCGCCGGCCTGTTGCTGCTCGACGAGGCCAATGACCTCGCCAGCGCGGCCCTGGGCGAGGAGGAAGTCGGCATAGGCCAGGCGGACGAAGGCCTGGTCCGGCTCGGCGGCGAGCGAGGCGCGGTACCAGCGCTCAGCCAGGGCCGCCTGGCCTTGCCGTTCGGCGATGCCGGCCAGCACCCCTTGGCTCCAGGCCAGAACGCCCGGCGCGGGTCGCGCCCCGACCGTGGGGCGGGCCGCGCGCGCCACCGCGTCGGTGAGGGTGCGCAGGGCCGCCTCGCCATCGCCGCCCAGGCTCTGAATCTCGCAGGCGCAGGTCAGAGCGACCAGACGCTCGGCCGCCTGACCCAGACGCAGGCAGCTTTCCATCGCCGGCCCGTATCGCCCCTGAACCCGCATCACCGAGGCCTTGAGCAGCCAGACCTGGGGATCGGCGTAGTCTTGGGCGATCAGGGCGTCGAGGTCATTGAGCGCCCCGCCGAAGTCATGGCGAAACTGGCGGATGGCGGCGCGGCGCAGGATCACGGCCGCCGGCGGATCGGCCGCTGTCAGCCAGGGCTTCAACGCCGCCTCGGCATAGGCGTAGAACCTCGGATCGGCCTCCTGGCGACCGGCCTGGATATAGGCGTCGGCCAAGGCCAAGGCCCGTGTCGGGTCGCCCTGCGCGGCCTGACGCGCGATCTGGGCCGAGCCCAGCTGGGCTCGGCCCAGCACCAGCGCTCGCGGCGTCCGCTCGAGGATCTCGTCATCCCGCAAGGGCTTGCGCGGCTCGGCCTGGGCGCTGTGGAGCCCCATCGCGGCCATCGCGCCCAGCCAAAGCCCCCAAACCCGCATGCTCGTCCCCTTGCGTCGACCTCGGAGACGGCCGCCTCCGACTTTCAACTTGACAGAAACATCCGCGCGGATACCACTCACGGTTATGTTTGTCTGTCGAGTGAGTAGCGTGTTGTCGAACGTCTAACGCGCCCCGCAGGCTTGATCTCGCGTGGGCGGGATCAGCTGTCGGGGGAGTGGGGACGTGCGCGGAGCTTGCTTTCGCATCACGATGGCGCTTGCGGTTATCGCAGCGGGACCGTGTTTCGCGTCGGATCACGCCGATCCGACCTGGATCGCCAACAATCGCCAGGAAGCCAACCTTACGGGGCTGTTCTTCTTTCCGGTGGGCGAGCGTTACGTCGCCATCCTCGACACGCGGCCGACCCTGACGGCGCAGCCGCCGTACAAGCTCAGGCCCTATCGCTTCACGATCAATATCGACACGCATTCCACGGTGCGGTTCGCGCCCGAGCCGCCGGCGCCCGCGCCGGGGGAGCCCCCAGCGCCGCCGCCGCGACCCTCCGCCGAGCAGCAGGCGCTTAGCGGCGATCTGGCCCGCTACGGCGGGACCGTCGCCGATCCTGGCGCCATCGCGTCAGACGTCAGCTTCGCCTTTGTCCTGGACGACGACGCCACCGTGCGCCCGGAGAACGTCCACATCACGGGCCTCAAGCCCCTGCCGATCAAGGTCTTCAGCGACCGCGACCTGTGGCAGCTGCGCCAGCGGCCGCAGGACTATGCCAACGACATCCTGGTCTATGCCGGCGTGCGCGACGACCCGTTCATCTTCCCCAAGTTCTTCAACGCCAACATCGTGACCATGGTCGTCAGCGTGCCCAAGTCGGCCTTCCAGACGACCAATCCCGACTGGCTGCTGTGGGGAGTTTCGAGCTTCGCCAAGAGCGGCAAACAGATCGACCATGTCGGCCGGTCCAACCGCACGCAGCTAGCGCGGTTTGACGTGCTCAACACCGAGCCGCCCAGCCGCCACGTGCGCGTGCTGCGCAAGGTCACTGCGCTCAGGATCAAGGCCCAGGACTTTCTCCTGGACGTGCTGCGCCCCGTCTCCAACCTCAACCAGCTCAGCGGCTTTTTGCTGCGCGGCTACGACTACGCGCCCGACGTGATGATCTTCACCAGCCGCCGCCCGCCGGGCTTCCCCAACGGCCGGCGCCTGGAGGACGACGTCGCCAAGATCACCTGCGACTGGGGCGACTGCCCGCTGCAGGAGAATTCCTACATCGACGCCAGGACCTTTCCGCGAGCGGTCGTCAACGACAAGCCGTTCCTGACGCAATTCCCCTACCTCGCCGAGCCCTGGCCCTGGCGCCCTCAGCCGTTCGTCGGCTCGCCGTGGACCTGGTTCCGCGCCCATCTGCTCTGGCCGCTGGTGGCGATCATCACGGCCCTGCTCGCCCTGAGTCTCTATCGGCGACGGCTCTGCGCGCGGTTGCGCGCGGCCCGCGCCTAGCCATCCGGAGGTCGACGATGAAGCCGCTGTCGCTGGATCGGGTTCTGCTGTGGATCGGGGTGGTGGCGCTGAGCGTGGGGGTCTTTGGCCCCCTCTTCACCCCCTCGGGCGAGCCGGCCTTTCGCAAGGCCTGCGGCCGCGGCAGCGGCAAGGTCGTCGACGAGGCGGTCTGCGCCTACCGCATGGAAAAGGGCAAGAAGCCCAAGATGGCGCCGGGCCAGACCGACGCCCAGCTCGTCGCCGCCCGCTGGGCGATGGCCGACGACGACTATTTCGCCGACATGGACCGCAAGGCGACCCGGGATCCGGCCGCCCTGGCCAGGGATCTGGCCCCCTATGTGCCGGGCATCACGCCGCAGCAGGCTCGCGACGCCGCCGTCATCGGCCGCAACAACTGGATCGTCTGGACGGCGGGCAATGACCGGTTCTGGGACCAACTGGCGTCGCAGAGCTTTGGCAATGTCGACTTGCTCAAGACCGTTTCCAGCGCCCCCGGAACCAAGTTTGGCCGTCATAACCGCTGGCGTTATCTAGGCCTCGTCAACGAGCCTTGCTTTCGCCCGCCAAGCGGGCCGCGCCAGGATCGCTTCGGGCTCTATCTCGACGAGCGCGATCCGGCCTGCGGGCCCGACCCTTACGAGAACGAAGCCAAGTATCCTGGGGTGAAGCTGGGCGCCCGCGGCAAGACCGTGCCGGTCGGCTCGCTCTATGGCTACGCCAGCGGCGTGGTGGGCCTGCGGCTCTTTCCCAATCCCGATTTCGACGAGAAGGCCAAGGCGCGCTGGGACTGGCTGCGCTACTACAACGATCCGACCTACTACAACGACAAGCGCCTGGTGCGGCCCTATCGCGTAGGCATGTCGTGCGGCTTCTGCCACGTGGGCCCAGATCCGACCAATCCGCCCAAGGATCCGGAAAACCCGACCTGGGCCAACCTCAACTCCAATCCCGGGGCCCAGTACTTCTGGATCGACCGCATCTTTGGCTTCGATCAGGACTACAGCAACTACATCTTCCAGCTCTACCACACCTCGCGGCCCGGGGCGCTCGACACCTCGCTGGTCTCCAGCGACTTCATCAACAATCCCAGGACCATGAACGCGATCTATTCGCTGGGCCCGCGCATCGACATGGCGCGCCAATGGGGCAAGGAGACGATCAAGGGCAGAGAGCAGGACAATCGTCAGCTCAATGACTATGTGCCCAAGACCTCGCCGCTGAACGCCCTCTATGTCGCGCCCGACAAGGTCTGGACGCCGCGGGTGCTGAAGGACGGCTCGGACTCGGTTGGCGTGATGGGCTCGCTCAACCGCGTCTACATCAATATCGGCCTCTTCGGCGACGAGTGGACCACCCACTTCACGCCGGTGATCGGCGGCAGCGGCATCTCGCCGATCCGCATCGATGTCGGCCGCAAGAACTCCGCCTACTGGGTCGCCAACGAGTCCCAGACCCCCAATGTCGCCCTCTTCTTCCTGGCCACCGCCAAGCCCGACAATCTGTCGGCGGCCAAGGCCGACATCACCGTCAAGGACCTGCCCGACAACGACAGGGACGGCGCGTTCTTCCTAAGTAAAGACCGGGCGCTGATCCCGCGCGGCAAGGAGGTGTTCGCCGAGAACTGCGCGGCCTGCCACTCCAGCAAGCTGCCGCAGAAGGCCTATGAGCACTTCCCCGACCAGGGCTGCGCCAACCCCAACTACAAGACCTGCTGGAACAATTACTGGCGCTACGCCAGGAGCGATCAGTTCAAGAGCGAGATGCGCAAGATCGTCGCCCAGCCCGATTTCCTGGAGAACAATTTCCTGTCCACCGACCAGCGGGTGCCCGCCGACCTGCTTGAGACCAATGTCTGCTCGGCCATCGCCACCAACGCCATCCGCGACAACATCTGGGACAACTTCTCCTCGGAATCCTACAAGTCGCTGCCCTCGGCCGGGGCCCACACGGTGCACGACCCCTATACCGGCAAGATCCGCCAGACCCTGGACCTGCCGGCCGGCGGCCGAGGCTACACACGGCCCGCATCCCTGGTCAGCCTGTGGTCGACCGCCCCTTACTTGCAGAACAACACCGTTGGCGAGAAGGCCTTCCGCGAGATCGCCGAGAAGAAATACCAGTGGCGACCGTCGACGGCCGCGCGGGTGGAGATGTTCGACGCCTCCATGCAAGAGATGCTGTGGCCCGAAAGGCGGACCGGCAACGTGATGTTCCAGACAGCTTCGGGCAAGCTGGCGCCCGGCCAGGTCGATGTGACCACCAAGGTCAGCTACATCCGCGTGGCCAATGGCTATCTGCCCAAGTTCGTCGCCCAAATCCTGGGCTGGTTCGCCGGATCCCACTTCATCACCGACAAGGGCCTGCAGATCGGCCCGATCCCGGCCGGAACGCCGATCAACCTGCTGTCCAATCTCGATCTTGATCGCCAGCCAGGGTTCTGGGACCGCATCAAACACATCTTCGTCCTGGCCAAGACCGTCATCCGCCTGACCTGGACGCTCAGCCAGATCAAGGATGACACCCCGCCGGCCCAGGCGACGCAGACCTTCCGAAAGGCGGCGCCGGCGCTGATCTCGGCCAGCAAGTGTTCCGACTACATCGTCAATCGCGGCCACTATTTCGGCACGGCCTACCAGCCGGCCGCCCCGGGCGCGCCCTCCCCGGGCCTGTCTGATCAGGACAAGTACGCCCTGATCGCCTTCCTGCGGACCATGTGACCAAGCCGGCGGCGCCCGACGACCACCCGACCACAAGTTACTGATGGGGCGAGCATGAACCAGGACCACGAGACCTTCATCGACGCCTTCGACTACATCGTCGTCGGCTCGGGCGCGGGCGGCGGCCCCTTGGCCGCGCGCCTGGCCGAGGGCGGCTGCTCGGTGCTGCTGCTCGAAGCCGGCTCGGACCCGAAGAGCCCGCCGGTCGGGACGTCGACGCAGGACTGGCCTTTCCGGTCCAATCGCATGCCCGATGACTACGACGTGCCCACCTATCACGCCCTCTCCACCGAGAACGAGGCGATGAAGTGGGACTATTTCATCCGTCACTTCAGCGACCAGAAGACCCAGGAAGAAGACTGCAAGTTCGTTCCGGAGGAGAACGGCGTCCTCTATCCTCGGGCCGGGTGCCTGGGCGGCTGCACCGCCCACAACGCCATGATCATGGTCTATCCGCACAACGCCGACTGGGATCACATCGCCCAGTTGACGGGCGATGCAAGCTGGAACGCGCATCATATGCGGCGCTATTACGAGCGCCTGGAGCGCTGCCGCTATCGCAACCTGCCCTACCGCTGGATGTCACGGATCGGCCTCAACTTCACGCGCCATGGCTGGGATGGCTGGCTGCAGACCGAAAAGTCCCTGCCCCTGTGGGATCTGTTGCACGACAAGCGCCTGTCGCTGTCGATCGCGATCTTCATCGGGAAGGCCTTCTGGATCTTGCCGGCCAAGATCCGCCGGCTTTGGTGGTTTATCCAGGGCCGCCTGGATCCCAATGACTGGCGCCTGGTCAAGCACGACGCGTTCGGCATCCACTACGCGCCGCTGACCACGGCCAAGCACGCGCGCACCTCGACCCGCGAGCGGGTGCTCGACGTCCAGGCCCGTTTCCCCGACCGTCTGCGTATCGAACTCGACGCGCTGGTCACCAAGGTCATACTCGACGACGCCAACCGCGCCATCGGCGTCGAATACCGCAAGGGCGAGCGCCTCTATCAGGCCCATGCCCATCCCAGCAGCGCGCCAGGCGAGCTGCGCCGTGTCCGGGCCAACCGCGAGGTGATCCTGGCCGGCGGCGCCTTCAACACCCCCCAGCTCCTGATGCTGTCGGGTATTGGCCCGCGCGAGGACCTTCGTCGGCTGAAGATCCCGGTGCGGGTGGAATCGCCTGGCGTCGGCCGCAACCTGCAGGACCGCTACGAGGTCTGCGTGGTCAACGAGATGGCCTTCCCGTCCTGGAAGGTGCTGGAGGGCGCCTCGTTCACCCGTCAGGACCCCAACTATCTGGAGTGGAAGACCGAGCGCGAGGGCCTTTTCACCGGCAACGGCTCGGTCCTGGCCACCATCCTGCGCTCGGCGCCCGAACGGCCCCTGCCCGACCTTTTCTGCTTCGCCGTGCTCTCGGAGTTCTACGGCTATTTCCCGGGCTATTCACAGAAGGTGGTCGACAGCCGCAATCACCTCTCCTGGGCGGTTCTGAAGGCCCATACGAACAACCAGGGCGGGGTGGTGAAACTGCGCTCGGCCGACCCGCGCGAGCGCCCCGACATCAATTTCCACTATTTCGAGGAAGGCACGGGCGATCACGCTCAGGACCTGGACTCGGTCGTGGCCGGCGTGCGGTTCGTGCGCGAGCTGACCAAGCCGCTCTATGACCTGGGCCTGGCCAAGCGCGAGGTTCAGCCGGGGCTGGAGGTCACCTCAGACGAGGACCTCAAGCAATTTGGCCGCACCCAGAGCTGGGGTCATCACGCGTCCTGCACCTGCGCGATCGGCAGCGACCACGACCCCATGGCCGTGCTCGACAGCAACTTCAGGGTCCGCGGGGTCCATGGCCTGCGCGTTGTCGACGCCTCGGTATTCCCGCGCATCCCCGGCTTCTTCATCGTCAGCGCCGTCTATATGATCGCCGAGAAGGCCGCCGACGTAATCCTGGCCGATTTCCACGCCGACGACCCGCCGCCGCCGAAACTGAAGTGGTGGGAACGAATCCTGGGCTACTGCCTGCTGTGCCGTCGCTGAAGGCGCTGCTGCTGGCGCTGCTGCTGGCGGCGTGCGCCAGCCCGGTTCTGGCCCACAAGCCTAGCGACAGCTACCTGACCCTGCGGCTGGAGGGCGCCAAGATCAGCGGCCAATGGGACATCGCCCTGCGCGATCTCGACTTCGCCCTGACCCTGGACCAGGACGGCGATGGGGCCATCCGCTGGGGCGAGGTCCGGGCGCGGCGGGCGGCGATCGCCGCCCTGGCCCTGTCTTCCCTCAAGCTCACCGAAGATGGCGCGTCCTGCGCCCTGCGCGTTGATGACCTTTTGATCGACGCCCACAGCGACGGCGCCTATGCGGTGCTCGCACTGCAGGGAGCCTGCGCGGCGGCGCCGCAGAGCCTTCGCCTTGACTACACTCTCTTTTCCGCTCTCGACCCTCAGCACCGCGGCCTCGTGCGCTTGGTGGACGGACGGCGAGAGCAGACCCTGGTGATGGGGGGCGAGACGTCCAGCCAGATCGTGACCCTGACCGCCTGGGGGCAAGCGCGCGCCTTCGCCGATTTTGTCGGGACGGGCGTGCTGCACATCTGGGGCGGATTCGATCACCTGCTCTTCCTGATCTCCTTGTTGCTCCCCGCCGTCCTGACCCGACAGGCCGATCAGTGGGTAGGCCAACCGCGGATGCGCGCGGCGCTGACCGAGACCCTGAAGGTGGTCAGCGCCTTCACCCTGGCCCATTCGATCACCCTCAGCCTGGCGGCGACCGGCGTCGTCGCCTTGCCGGCGCGCCTGACGGAGTCGATGATCGCCCTGTCGGTCGTGCTGGCCGCGCTCAACAATCTGCGGCCTCTTCTGACCCATCGCCTGTGGATCGTCGCCTTCGCCTTTGGCCTTATTCACGGCTTTGGCTTCGCCAGTGTGCTGCAGGATCTCCATCTGCCCCGCGCGAACCTGCTGCTGGCCCTGCTCGGGTTCAATCTGGGCGTCGAGTTTGGTCAGATGGCCATCGTGGCCGTAGTCGTGCCGCTGGCCTGGAGCCTGCGCGAGAGCGGCTTCTATCGCCAGGGCCTCCTGCCCTACGGATCGATGGCCACGGCCGCCGTCGCCGCCGTGTGGCTGGCGCAGCGCGCCTTTGGCCTGGCGACCTAGGGCCAAAGTGGCGACGCCCCGGCCGCGCCAGCTCTGCTCGATGGCTTCCGGCCCAAGGCCGTTCTGGCGGACAAGGCCTACGACTCCAACGCCTTGCGTAAGATCATCGCCGACCTGGGCGCGGAGGCTGTCGTCCCATTCAATCGAACTCGAAAGGCGCCTATCGTCCACGACATCGAGGCCTATCGCGCCATGAACGGCATCGAGCGGTGGTTCTCAAAGCTCAAGCCCTTCAGGTGCTTGGCCACACGATATGATCGCAGAACCGTTCACGCCCCCGGCTTCGTCCACCTGGCCGCCGCCATGATCTGGATGCGATGAATGTCGATTGGCCCTAGCGCGCCAAGGCCAGATCGCCGGTCGCGTCGCGCCAGAAGAGCCGCGGTCAGGGTCTTGATGCACGCGCCAGGTAGGTCTCGGCCTGCCGGCCAACGGTTCGGATCAGCGTGCCGATGGAATGATCGACGTCGAGCAGGTGCAGGCCCCACGACAGGTCGACGCCTGAGCGCCGGATGATGTGACCGCCAAGTTCGTCGGTGCGGGGGTCCGCAGGGACGGCGTTGACGTGCAGGGCCAGGTAGTCGAACTCGCCGCTCTGGACGCAAGAGGTGGAGATCAGCCCCGGCGTGGTGACGAAATAGGTGTTGATCGGTCGAGCCGGCCGCACCCAGTCAGGCTGGATGTCCCCGCCCGAGCCGTTGAGGAAACCCTTGGTCATGAAATAGGAGACAGGCTGGCCCTCGCCGCCGGCCAGGTTCGCCGGATTGACACAGGCCACGCGCAGGCCGTCTCGCGCGCGGCCGAAGCGGGAATGGGCCGGTGGCGGCAGACGGTCGCGGAAGGTTGCATAGCTGATCACGCAGCCGATCTGGGTGTCGGCGCGGCAAAGCGGGACTGACTGGAACGAACCGCCGACGTCCTTGCCTGGCGGGACCATCACGGGCGCGCCCAGGACGAGGGCCGAGATCAGCTGCTTCTGAACCGGCTTGCCGTCGATCTCCTGGGCGATCAGTCGGGCGATCATCGCCCCGCCCTGGCTGTGGCCGATCAACACGACCCCGCGCCCCTCGTTCTCGTGGGCCATGTACCAGGCCCAGGCGTCGACCACGTCCGAGAACCCGCCCAGGCCGGCGGGCGGCGGCTGTCCCACCGGAGCCGGGCCGCCTCCCGGCGCCCGGAGCCTGCGGAGGGTTGCCTGGCGATAGAGCGGAGCGAACAGCCGGCAGACCGATCCGAACCGCGCGAACTGCATCTTGATGTCGTCCCACTCGGCCGCGTCGGGCGAGAAGTCCGAGATCCAGCCGGGATCGTTCGAGACGGTCGGATAGACGAAGAAGCAGTCGAACTTCGGGGTCTTGGCGACGACGTGGCGCTGGATCGTCATCTTGCCGCTGGGCGCGATGACCGTGGCGTCCAGATCGACCTTGCAACGGTTGTCCGCCAGATCGGGCCGGCACAGCCACAAGGCCGGCTGGGCGTAGTCCGGGTGCTGGACCGTCGGGTCCGGCGCCTGGGCGGCGGCCACGCCGTGAAGCGCAAGGAGGCTCAAGCCGAGCATCCGCGCGAGGACTTTGGACCAAACCGTCATGGCGCGTCTCCCTGAACGAGCGTCGTCGCGCGCTTTTGAAAAATGGACGCTGCGAGGTCTTTCGATCTCACAACACTTCGAACAGCCCCGCGGCGCCCATGCCGCCGCCGACACACATGGTGACGACGACGTGGCGCACGCCCCGGCGCTTGCCCTCCAACAGGGCGTGGCCGACCAGCCGGGCGCCCGACATGCCATAGGGATGGCCCATGGCGATGGCGCCGCCATTGACGTTCAGACGCTCGTCGGGAAGACCCAGGCGGTCACGGCAGTAGAGAACCTGGCAGGCGAAGGCCTCGTTCAGCTCCCAAAGGCCGATGTCGTCGATCGACAGATCGAAGCGCTCCAGCAGGCGCGGAATGGCGAAGACCGGACCGATGCCCATCTCGTCGGGCTCCACGCCGGCGACGGCCATGCCGACATAGCGGCCCAGCGGCTCCAGGCCGCGCCGGGCGGCGAGGCCGGCCTCCATGACCACGCAGGCCGAGGCGCCGTCGGATAGCTGGCTGGCGTTGCCGGCCGTGACCACGCCGCCCGGCCGCACGGCCTTCAGCGCCGTCAGGCCTTCGAAGGTGGTGTCGGGTCGCACCCCCTCATCGCGCTCCAGCGTCACCACGCTAAAATCGATCGCCCCCGTGACCTTGTCGACCCCCTTCATGGTGACGGTCGCTGGAACGATCTCGGCGTCGAAGCGCCCCGTGTCCTGGGCGGCGGCGGCGCGATACTGCGAGGCCAGGGCGTAGAGATCGCAGGCCTCGCGGGTGACGCCATAGCGGGCGGCGACCACCTCGGCGGTGTCCAGCATCGGCATGTAGGCGTCGGGACAGAGCGCCACGAGCTCCGGATCCTGATCCACCCGCAGGTCTGAAGTCTGGACCCGCGAGATCGACTCCACCCCGCCGGCCACGATGATGTCCATGCGATCGACGATGACCTGCTTGGCCGCCGTGGCGATGGTCATCAGGCCCGACGCGCACTGCCGATCCAGGGTCATGCCCGGCACGGTCGCGGGAAAGCCCGCCCGAAGCGCCGCCATGCGGCCGATGGTCTGCTGCACGCCCTGCGGCAGGGAGCAACCCAGCAGGCAGTCCTCGATCTCGTCCGGCGCGATCCCGGCCCGCGCGACGGCGGCCTTCAGGGCGTGAGCCGCGAGCGTCGGCGAGGGCGTATGGTTGAAGGCCCCGCGATAGGCCCGGCCGATCGGCGTGCGGGCCGTGGAGACGATGACGGCCTGGCGCATCAGCCCCGTCCCGCCGCGACCGACTCGATCAGGCCAGCGCTGGCCAGTTCGCGCTCGGCCTGGGTGAAGCCGTAGGCCGGGACGATCTCGCCGGCCCGGTCGGTGATTGCGTCCCACTGGCCAATGACCTGCTCGCCCGCGTCGCGCCCGCCGCCGACATGGCGACCTTGGGTGAGCGTGACGTTGGCGGTCGCGAAGTGGCCGGCGCCGGCGCACAGGATCGTCCGCGTCGGCGCGTCCTGGCCGACCAGCGCCAACAGGCCAGGGCTGACGAAGCCGGGATCCAGCCGCTCCAGGCTCGCTTGGGAGAGCACGCCCTCGGTCATGCCGGTCGCGGCTGTCGGGGCCAGACAGTTGACGCGGACGCCGTACTTCTCGCCCTCGATGGCCAGGGTTTGCATCAGACCGACCAGGGCCATCTTGGCCGCGCCGTAGTTGGCCTGGCCGAAATTGCCGTAGAGGCCCGACGAGGAGGTGGTCATCACGATACGGCCATAGCGCTGCGCGCGCATGATCTCCCACACCGCCTTGGCGCAGACCGCCGCCCCCATCAGGTGGACATCGACCACCAGGCGGAAGTCGTCGAGGCTCATCTTGGCGAAGCTCCTGTCGCGCAGGACGCCGGCGTTGCTGACCAGGATGTCGATCTGACCCCAGCGGTCCATGACCTTGCGCACCATCGCCTCGACGGCCGCCTCGTCGGTGACCGAGGCCGCCAGGCCGATGGCCTCGCCGCCCTGCGCGGCGATCTCGGCGACCACGCGATCAGCGGCTTCCTGGGTCAGGTCGTTGACGACCACCCGCGCCCCTTGGCGGGCGAGATACAGCGCATGGGCGCGGCCCAGCCCCCCGCCCGCTCCAGTAATGATTGCAACGCGTCCGTTCAGCAGCATCGAGCCTCCCCTTACACTTCCAGATCACGAGCAGAAGGCTCGCAGCATAGATTCGCCCTATCGCGAGCAGATATATTCAACAGTGGATTCTTGATCAGTCGTTGGCGGCGAAAATTCTTAACTTCCGTATTCTGATCTCAGGCGAATTTTGTCGATCTTGCCGGTCGCGGCCAGAGGCATGCGCGGCAGGCGATAGACGGCGTCAGGGATCCACCAGGACGCCACGCGGCCGCGCAGCGACGCCAGCAGCGCCTCGTCACTGACCTCGCCCGCCCCCTGCATCTCGACCAGCAGGATCGGTCGCTCGCCCCACTTGGCGTCGGGACGGCCGATCACCGCGGCCAGGGAAACCTCGGGCAGCGCGCCGACCACGGCTTCGATCTCGGCGGGATTGATCCATTCGCCGCCCGACTTGATCAGGTCCTTGGCCCGGCCGGTGATCAGCAGGTTGCCGTCGGCATCGATGCGCGCCAGGTCGCCGGTCGGGAACCAGCCGGCGGCGTCGGTCGCCGGCGCCTGATGGCCGAAATAGCGCTCCACCACGGCCGCGCCGCGCACTCGCAGGTGACCCTCGACGTCGCGCTGCTCGGGCAGAGGCGCGCCGTCCGCGTCGGTCAGCAGCAGGTCCACCCCCACCGCGGGACGGCCGGACAAGGCCGCGCGGGACGGATCGCCCAACGCCGCCACCGTGCCGGAGGGCGACAGCTCGGTCATGCCCCAGCTGGTCTGGACGGTGACGCCCAGCCGTCGCTCAAGGCGCTCCATCAGGGCCGGCGCCATCGGCGCGCCGCCAACGATGATGCGACGAAGCGACGGCAGCTCGCCGCCCTGCTCTTCCAGGTGCTCGACCAGGCCCAGCCAGACGGTCGGCACGCCCACGCCCACGGTCACGCCCTCGTCGGCGATCAGGCGCGCAAGGCTGGCGCCGTCGGCGTGACGGCCCGGCAAGACCAGCTTGGCCCCGACGGCCGGCGCCGCGAACGGCAGCCCCCAGGCGTTGGCGTGGAACATCGGCACCACGGCCAGGACGCTGTCCTGGCCCGAGATGGCCATCACGTCGACCTGCAGGATCCGCAGCGTATGCAGGAAGCTGGAGCGATGGGTGTAGGTCACGCCCTTGGGGGCGCCGGTGGTGCCCGAGGTGAAGCAAAGGCCGCTGGGCGCGGTCTCGTCGAAGTCGCCCCAGACCGCGCCGTCGTCGGCCTCGGCGATCATCGGCTCGAGCCGGTCGTGCGACGTCGCCGCCCCCTCCTCGTCGATGACCAGCAACCGCTCGACCAAGGGCGCGCGGTCCAGGATCTGCTGCGCCAGCGGCGCCAGGTCGGCGGCGACGATCAGCACGCGCGCTTGCGACTGGAGGATCATCGCCGCCAGATGGTCGGCCGTCAGGCGGGGATTGAGGGTGTGGCAGACCGCCCCCATGCCCATGATCGCGTACCAGACCTCGACATGGGCCTGGGTGTTCCAGGCCAGGGTGGCGACGCGGTCGCCCGTCTTCACGCCCAGACCCTGGAGCACGGCCGACACCCGCAGGCTGCGGGCCATCAGCGCCGCATAACCCACGCGATCGGTCCCGCCGCCGTCCCGCGCGGTGACCACCTGCGCATTGGGCCGCCACTTGGCGGCGTGGGTCAGGAACTTGTCGAGCGTCAACGCGAACGCCTGCATCTCACCGTCGATCATGGGTTCTTCGATCACCGGCACGGGGCCGCTCCAGCGGGAAGCGGCGGCGAGACGACGCCGACGTTCCAGTTCCACGAAACATCGCCCCGGGCGCGGCGGCGGCACATGACCGCTTCGTTCAGTTCGTACATGCCCGGTCGCAGATGGACGGCGGCCCGGGGACCTTCGACGAACGCCATATAGGCCCGCTCGGCGCCGTAGGGACGCCATTGGGCCTGGCCCGCCGCGCGGGGCGCGCCGTCGCGAGCGAACGACGTCCAATAGTCGATCATCGCCGCCGAGAGCGTCGCCTCGACGGCCGTCGCCGGAACCTTCGGCCAGGCCGGCGGCGTCAGGGCGGCCGTCCCGAAGACGTAGGGAATCTCGCTGGCGTGGAAGGCGTGCAGCCCCGCGGCGTCCGCCGCCGGATAGCCGTGGTCGAAGAAATAGAGATAGCCCGGCGCGCCGATGGCCGTCTGCTTGGCGACCAGCCGCTCCGCGGTCCAGCCATAGAGGGCGTCGCGCGGCGCCAGCAGCACGCTCTCGGCCAGGTCGGTCGAGGGATAGAGCCTCAGATAGTCCTCGGCCAGGTCGCCGTAGCGCGCGCGGATCTCGGCTTCATAGGTCGCCGCGTCGGCTGGCGGCGGCGGCGCCAGGGCGCGCAGCGAGCGGATTTCGCCGCTGTTGAAGCCGGCCAGGATCGGCGCGCGCGCCTGCTCGCCGCGATCGAACACGTCGACCAGCTGGCCTGGAAGCACCTTGCCGTCGACCGCGCCGAAGGTCTGGAAGCCCGCTTTCAGGGCGCGGGTCGTCAGGGCCTCGGCGTCCATGGCCCGCAGGTCGGCGATCGCCTTGGCGCCCAGCCTGGCGGCCGTCGCCGCGCCCATGGCCTCGGCCGGGACATGGCCGAACCGGGTCTCGCGCAGGTCGGGCGTCGAGATCATGTAGGCGCTCTGGGCGATCGCCTTGGCGAACAGCCCTCGCGCCGGCGGCGAGGCCATCAGGTACAGGACGCTGAGGCCGCCCGCCGACTCCCCGGCGATCGTGACATTGGCCGGATCGCCCCCGAAGGCGGCGATGTTGCGCTGGACCCAGCGCAGGGCCGCGATCTGGTCCAGCAGCCCATAATTGCCCGAGACATGATCGGGCGACTCCGCGCTGAGTTCGGGGTGGGCCAGATAGCCCAACACGCCCAGGCGGTAGTTGATCGACACGACCACCACGCCTCGCCTGGCCAGGGCGGCGCCGTCGTATAGTCCTTCGCTGCTGGCGCCGGAGATCAGCGAGCCGCCGTGGATCCAGACCAGGACGGGCGCCTTGCTGATCTTGGCGGGCGCCCAGACGTTCAGCGACAGGCAGTCCTCGCTCATCGCCGCGGGCGGATCGGCGTAGAGGCTGCCCGCGCGCGGCTTGGGCTGATAGCAGGCCGGGCCAAATTCAGCCGCGTCGCGAACGCCGCTCCAGGGCGTCGCCTCAACCGGCGGCTTCCAGCGGCGCTCGCCCGCCGGCGGCGCGGCGTAGGCAATGCCCTTGAAGACCTGAAGGCCATCCAGGTCGACGCCCCGAACAGCGCCGGCCGGCGCACGAACGACGGGCGGCTTGGCCCACGCTGCGGCCGGGACCAAGGCCAGGGCGCAAGCCGCCAGAGAGCAGAGCCTGGGCCGACGTGAAAAACTCAGCCTCATGACGCCCGCTCCCCCAACCCAAGCCGATTATTCGTCGTCGGCGCTTGGCGCGAACGTGGCGAGAATCTGGCCCCTCGTCAACACTCACTCTCGCGAGCGTGAATATAATTGACGATGGCCGACAATGGGCGGCATGATCGGGGAAAGCCACGCTAGACTAGCGAAAAATGGCTGGGAGGAAGCTTTGGATACCGTTTCAGCCGCGCCGCGCGCCGAGTCGCGCGCGCCTCACGACCTCGGCCGCTCCGGGACGGCCGCCCCGCGCGCCTGGATCGTCCTGGCCATGCTGTGGTTTGTCTATGTCCTGAATTTTCTCGACCGACAGCTGATGTCGATCCTGGCCAAGCCGATCCAAGACACCTTGCACGTCACCGATGGCCAGTTGGGCCTGATCGGCGGCTTCTATTTCGCGCTCTTCTACTGCTTCATCGCCATCCCGGTGGGATGGCTGGCCGACCGCACCAATCGCGTCGCGGTCCTGTCGGTGGCCTGCGGGATCTGGAGCGCGGCGACCGCCGCCTGCGGCCTGTCGGCCAACTACACGCAATTTGCCATTTCGCGCATGACGGTGGGCTTTGGCGAGGCCGGCGGCGTTCCGCCGTCCTACGCGATCATCTGCGACTATTTTCCGCCCGGACAGCGCGGCACGGCGTTGAGCGTCTATAATCTGGGCCCGCCGGTGGGCGCGGCGCTGGGCATCGCTTTTGGCGCGGCGATCGCGGCGGCCTTCAACTGGCGCTACGCCTTCGTGGTGCTGGGCGTCGTGGGCGTCCTGGCTGCGGTCGTCCTGCCGCTGGTGGTGCGCGAGCCGCCCCGCGGCGGCATGGATCCGATCGACGCCGGGCCCGTCCTCCAGAAGGCGGGCTTCTGGTCGACCCTGACGATGTTCTTCTCCCGGCCGCCGCTGGTGCTGGCGGCGCTCGGCAGCGGGGCGACGCAGTTTGTCACCTACGGCCTGGGCAACTTCGCCACCCTCTTCCTGATGCGCGAAAAGGGCATGACCCTTTCGCAGGTCGCCCTCTGGTACGCCCTGGTGGTGGGGGTCGGCATGAGCGCGGGAATCTTCGTATCCGGCCGAGTGATCGACCGCTTCACCCGACGCTCCAAGGTCGCCTACGCCCTAGCGCCGGCGATCTCCCTGACCCTGGCGATCCCGTTCTATATCGGCTTCGTCTGGGCCCCGACCTGGCCCCTGGCCCTGGCGTTCCTGATCGGACCGACCTTCCTGAACTACTTCTATCTATCCTCGTCGGTGGCGCTGGTTCAGCAGGAGGTGCGACCCGATCAGCGGGTGATGGCCGGCGCGCTGCTCCTGCTGGTGATGAACTTCATCGGCCTGGGCCTGGGCCCGACCTATGTCGGCGCCGCTAGCGACTTCTTCCGGGCCAGCCACCCGCACAACTCGCTGCAGATGGCGCTCTACACCCTGATCCCGTTCTACGTCCTGGCGGTGGCGCTGTTCCTCTGGCTGGCGCGGATCTTCGCCAGAGCCGAGGCCGCCCGGCCCTAGAGCGTTTTCCGATAAGTGTGAAACGGTTATCGGATCGAAAAACGCTCTAAACTTTTGATTTAGAGCCCTTTTCGCCCGACCTTGATGAAGCAATCGGTCGGAAAGGGCTCTAGGGCGCGGCGGGCTTCACGCCTTCAGCGCGATGAAGCCCGCCGCCATGAACCTGGCGATCCGCTGCTTGACGGCCGGAAAGTCGTCCGAGTGACAGACGCCGCTGGAAAGACGGTCGATGCGGCCCGTGCGCGCCAGGGTGTTCATCAGGGCGCCGCTCACGAAGTGATAGCCCCAGAAGATTTCCTCGTCAGCGTAGTTGGGCAGCGCGCGCTTGAGGATACCGACCAGCTTCAGGACGACCGGGTCGAAGTGCTCGTCCATCAGCGCCGCGCCCTCGGGCGTATTGCTGACCCGCGCGCAAAAGGCGGCGTAGTTCATCCAGTGCTCGCCGCCCTCGTAATAGAGGTCCAGGTCGGTATCGAGGAAGGCGTGCAGCGCGCCTTCCACGGTGGGGTGCTCGCCGGCCTCCCGTTCATACCGCTCAAGCGCCACCATCCGTCTCCCGGCCGTGACCCCTGCCCGGCGCGCGAAGACCGCCTCGAACAGGTTCACCTTGTCCTTGAAGTAGTAGTTCAGCAGCGTGGTGTGAATCCCGACGCGGACCGCGACGTCGCGTAGCGTCACGCCGTAGAGCCCGTTCTGAGAGAACAGGTACTCGGCCGCGTCCAGGATCTGCTCAAGACTTTCGGCGCGCTGTTCGGCCTTGGTGCGTCGAGGCCCCTTGGCGCTCCCGGCGTCGACCGGCTCCGCCGCCCCAGGTTTAGAGGCGCTCATTCTAGCTCCTGCCAACCGGCTTTCCTCCATTTGGTCTCGCCTGCGTAGTCCGCGTCCGGCGCGGTCCTGTCAATCGTTGTGACCGGACGACCGCCAACAGAGGCCTCGACGAACAATGATCATTGACGCTGCGCGAGCGACGATGCAACACTCACTCTTGTGAGAATGAGCGTTAATAGACTCATTCAACGGGGAGGTCGCCAAAATGAAAGTCGGGCTTACAAGCGTTTCGCGTCTCGCGCTTCTGATCGGAGCCGCCGGCGTCGCACTACCGGCCTGGGGCCAGGACGCGTCACCTGCGTCGGCGCCATCCACGCAGGTCGAGGAAATCGTCGTCACGGGCTCCAACATCCGGGGCTCGGCGCTGGACGCCGCCCTGCCGGTGGAGGTCTATTCCCAGAAGGACCTGGAAAAGCAGGGCTCGCCCACGGCGCTGGAGTTCGCCAAGAGCCTGACCATCTCGGGCCCGACAACGGGCGAGTCTTACTATTTCGGCGGCCCTGCTCTGGTGGGATCGGTGAACTACAACCTGCGCGGCCTGGGCGCGGACAAGACGCTGGTGCTGCTCAACGGCCGGCGGATGAACCAGAACACCGCCAATGTTCCGTCCATGGCCCTGGCGCGCACGGAAATCCTCAAGGACGGCGCGGCGGTCATCTACGGCGCCGACGCCACGGGCGGGGTGGTCAACTTCATCACCCTGGATCGTTTCGTCGGCCTGCAGACCCAGGCCCAGTACAAGTATATCGACGGCTCCAAGGGCGACTATTCCGTCGGCGCCATGGCGGGGATCGGCGAGGACCGGGTCAATCTGCTGGTGTCGGCCGAATATGAGCACCGCTCGCGCCTCAATACGCTGGAGCGCGACTTCACCAAGGCGTCGCTGACGCCGGGGACAGGCTACAACCCCGCCCCGTGGTCAACCCTGACCAACCTGACGGGCTGGCAGGCGCGCGGCGCCCTGCCCGCTGTTCCCACCGCCACCGATGTCGGCGAATGGGGCGCCCCTGTCGGCGGCATCGTCTCGGATTTCACCGCGTCGAGCTGCACGGCGGTCGGCGGCCGCCCCGACAACGCCTATACCTGCGCTTACAATTACATCCCCTACTACCGGCTGGTGGAAAACCAGGACACCTATCGGCTCTACGCCCAGATCAAGGCGCAGGTCACCGACAGCATGAAGTTCCACGCCGATGTGTCCTACGGACGCGTGACCCTGCCCCAGGTGATGGGATCGCCGGCCCAGCCGGTGACGCGGGGTCCGGCCCTGACGACCGGGGCGGTCAACCAGTTCTACGTGCCGATCACCAACCCGTTCGCGGCCGAGTTCGCCGCGGCCCATGGCATTGTCGGCGCCCAGGGCTTTACCCCGATCACCTACCGGCTGTTTGGTCACGGGGGTAACCCCTACTACTCAGGCGGCGACGGCTTCGGCGTCGCCGACCGCATCGACAACAAGGTCTGGCGCGTGTCGGCCGGGCTCACCGGCGACTTCGGCGACCTAGCGCCCTTCGCCAAGGACGTCGGCTACGACTTCGCCCTGACCTATAACGACGCCTACAATTACAACACCCACGCCGACACCCTGGGCTATCGCCTGGAAGAGGCGCTGAACGGTTTTGGCGGCGCCAATTGCCATGCCGTCGACCTGGACCCCACCCGCTTTGGCACCCAGAACGCGGCCGCGGCTGGCAAGAACGGCTGCCTGTGGTGGAACCCCTTCTCCAGCGCGTTCAAGGGCCAGCCGGTCCGGGGCCTGGCCAATCCCAACTACATCGCCGGCCACGAGAACCCCGAGGATCTGAGCCTCTGGATGTTCGACCCGCGCGCCGTCGAGACCAAAAGCAACAATTTCACCGCCGACCTGGTGTTCAACGGCGCGTCGGGGATCACGCTGCCGGGCGGCGTGATCGGCTGGGCCCTGGGCGCCCAGTACCGCACGCTCGAGAGCCGCCAAATCGTCTCCAGCCCCTTCAACAACGGCGCGGTCCAGTGCGAATGGCCGCACGGAACGACCAGCGCCAATGGCCCGGGCTCGCCAAACCTGGAGGCCAACCCGCTGCCGACCAACGACCCCAACTATCGGGGCTGCACGCCTGACGCCCCGGGGCCGTTCGTGCTGTTTGCCCCTACCATCCCGGCCCAGGCCGACCAGAGCCAGTATTCGCTGTTTGGCGAACTGCAGGTCCCGGTGCTGAGCAACCTCAACTTCCAGCTGGCCATCCGCCGCGAGCGGTTCTCCAACGATCTGGGCGCGACGGTCTACAAGGCGTCGGGCAAGTGGAACGTCTGGGGCCCGCTGACCCTGCGCGGCTCCTACGGCACCAACTACCAGACCCCGCCCTTGGGCGTGACGCCCGGCGCGATCACGGTGGGGGCTCGCACCTTCACGGTGGCGGCCAGCAACTGGCTGGCGGCCCAGTTCGTCACCGACGCCGACCTCAAGCCCGAGACCGCCAAGACCGCCAACCTTGGCGCCATCTGGCAGAGCCGCGGTTTTGCGGACGATCATAGCTTCCGCCTGATCGTCGACTATTTCGACATCCGCACCAAGGACCAGATCGCTCAGGTCGCCGATCCCAACCAGATCGCCAGCCTGGTGTTCAACGGGGCCGGCGGCACGATCACCACCTGCGATCTGGCCAAACAGCCCCTGCTCGCCCGCATCAGCTTCAACGCCGGTTGCGCGGTGGGGATGAGCGGCGTCGGCAGCTTCTCGGCGGTCTCGACCCGCTATGGCAACGGCCCGGGCCAGACCACCAAAGGCTTCGACATCCAGAGCCGCTACGGCCTGCCGCTGGGTCCCGGCGATCTCGACGTCAGCCTGACCGCCACCCGCGTGACCGAGCTTCGGACAGGCCCCACCACCCTGGACGGGGTCGTCATCTCCACCGGCGATGACCGCCTGGGTACGCTGAACTTCGCCACCTTCGCGCAGGCAGCTCCCAAGTGGCGCGCCAATCTGGGCGTCAACTATCAACTGGCCGGCCAGAACTTCCGTCTGGGCGTGAACTACGTCTCCGCCGTCCAGGACGAGCGGGCGGGTGTGCAATATGGTGAAGACGGCGAGACGTGGGTCACGGCCGACTTCACCTACCGTATCGAACTGAACGGCGGCATGGCGCTCACCGCCACGGTCGCCAACCTGTTCGATCGTGACCCGCCGCCGGCCCAGGAAGAGTTTGGATACGACCCGTGGACCGGCAATCCGCTGGGCCGCACGATCGAGGTCGGCGTCAAAAAAGCGTTCTAGGGCCCTCCTTGGGAGGACAGTCACGCTGTCCTCCCTTTTCTTTCCAATGCCTTTGGCCGCATCCGCACGACCGCCTCGCAGCCGTCCTGATGGGTCAGCCGCCAGTCCTCAGCCATGGCGGTATAGCTGTGCACCCGGCGCTATGGCTTGCGGGTTCCGCTGGCGCGGTCGGTGCCCCCTGAGCCCTCAGGTAATGCGCCGTTCCCAGTGCCTTGCAGCACGGGACGCGCATCCACTTCGCGCCAGTCCGGTCGCACCTCATACAATGCAAAATGTCCGCAGAACGCGTGAGCGATCGCAACCCGAATGGGCCAAGACCGGGAAGCGGGCTTGGCAGCGGCCGGCGCCGTAGCGCGCGGTCGCGCGCTTAGCGCGAGACGCCGCCTAAATTCTGATGTCCGCAGGCGCCCTGGACAACACTTCGCCAAACAACTTGTCCGGCGCCTGGTTCATAGCTCGGGCCAGCGTGATGAATTCCAGGACGTCGATCCGCCGTTGTGACCGCTCGATGAGGGAAATGAACGTCTGATCCTTACCCACGCGGGCCGCGAGCTCGGTCTGTGTAAAGCCCGAACGCTTCCGGGCTTCGGTCAGGACGTCGACCAGGATGGAATGCGCCCCATCGAATATTGTCTTGGGCATGTGGATCGACCGGAGAACTAACCGGCAATCCAGTTATATGGAAAAAGTGCGTATGCAGATTTTCCGTATTCCACCCGACGCTCTTGGAGTCCAAGCGCCGCTTATTCATGCGTCAGCACCAATTCAAACAGAGTTTGCGCGTCTTGCTCCATCGCTTTGCTGAGAGCGATGAACTCCAAGACATCCACTCGTCGCTGGCCCCGTTCAATTGACGACATAAAGCTCTGGCTTCGACCAACACGTTTTCCAATTTGAGCCTGTGTCAGACCCGTCCTTTTGCGCGCGGCAATAAGAACAGCGACAAGATGCTGGTGGCTCTCCTCGAAGATTGAACTCGCCATCGGGCCGACCACTCGTTGATCGGCCAACCACCTATACGGAAAAATCGCGTATGCAGTTTTTCCGTATTTGAGTAGGATTCCAGCCTACTCCGGCTTGGAACGCGGCTCATGGCTCCGCTTGATAGTCAAATCACCGCCCCAGACGCCCCGCCCTCCGATGGCGGGACGCCGCCGCTCGCTGAAGCTTATCTGCGCCACCGCGCCTGGCTGACGGCGCTGCTGACCAAACGCTATGGCGAGCACGACGCGGCCGACATCGCCCAGGACACCTGGCTGCGGGTTCAGCGTTACGCCTCGCCGTCGCAGATCCGTCGTCCCAAGGCGCTGCTGGCCCGGATCGCCGTGAGCCTGGCGATCGATCGCGGGCGCAAGGCGACCCGTCAAAAGCTGCTCGACGCCAACCAGGGCTTCCTTTCGACGGAGCCGATCGCCAGCAGTCAGGAGGAGGCGATCTTTTTCGAACAGATGATGCTCGCCTTACCGCCAAAGTTGCGCGATGTTTTCGCCCTGAACCATGTCAGGGGCCTCACCTATCGGGAGATTGCGCAACTGCGCGGGATCTCGGTCAAGGCGGTGGAAAAGCGGATGACCCAGGCTATAGCGAGATGCGCCGACATGATCCGGCGATAGGCGGATCACGCCATGATCGATGACAAAGCCGCCGGCGGCGGAGCGCAAGATGCGCCCGGGGACGTCAACGCCGACGCCCGTCGCGCTAGCGCGCCGCAAGACCGCGACCGACAGGCCCGCGCCGAGGCGGCGGCCTGGCGCACCAAACTCGGCGATCAGCGGGTCAGCAACAGCGATCTTGCGGCCTTCTTCGCCTGGCGCGAGGACAGCCTCAACGACGCGGCCTATACGCGCATCGAACACCTCACGACGGGCGTGCGCGCCCTCGCCGACGATCCGCGGCTGCAGGCCATCGCCGAGGCGGCGACGCGCCGACCGCGCGGTATCATCGCCACGCTTCGCGGCCTCACGCCAAAACGCCCCAGCGCAGGGGCTACCGGGTTCGGGGCCGCCCTGGTCGCCGCCCTGGCGATCGGGACGGTGCTTTTCCTGCAGGCCAACGGCGAGACCTACCGCACCCAGATCGGCGAGCGCCGGGCGATCAGCCTGGCCGACGGCTCCACCGTGGAGCTGAACACCGACAGCCAGGTGCGGGTGCGCCTGACCAAGACCCGGCGCAGCCTGATCCTCGACAGGGGCCAGGCGATGTTCGCCGTCGCCCATGACGCAAGCCGCCCCTTCATCGTCACGGCCGACGACACCTCGGTGCGGGCCATCGGCACAAGGTTTGAGGTCTATCGCGCCCAGGGCGCGGTGCGGGTGACCCTGGCCGAAGGCAAAGTGCAGGTCAGCCAAGCCGGCAAGCGCAGCGCCCAAGGCCCCGCCCCCGCCCCGGTCACCCTGACAGCCGGCGAGCGGATCGAGGTCGGCCGGGCCAAGACCGCCGCGCCGGTTCAGGTCGATGTGGCGGCCGCCACCGGCTGGACCAACGGCCGCTTGACCTTCAAGGACATGGCCCTCTCCGAGGCGGTGGCCGAAGTCAACCGCTACAGCCGCCGGCATGTGGTGCTGGGTGACGGCGTCCCGGTCGACGAGCGGATCAATGGCGTGTTCGACGCTGGCGACACCGAAGCCTTCGCCGCCGGCATGGCGAGCGCGCTGGACCTGAAGACCGCGCCGCGCGCCGACGGCGGCATCGAATTGACAGGAGATCGCTCCGGTCCGGCTTGACGTCACAAATCTTTCGCAGCCCGGTAGGGTAGGACGCCTTGGCAAGCGTCTTACCCGCGCCGCACCCCGGCCAGCGCTCGCCATCGTGGCGGCCCCGGGATCCGGCGGGGGACTGTGATCGATGCGTGCTTACCGTCAAAGCTTGTTGGGGCTCAGTTGCCTGACCGCCGCGCCTGGCCTGTGCGGGTCAGTCCTGCCTGCCGCCGCAATTGCCGCCGCAGCCTGTGTCGCCCTGCCCCCGGCAGTCGCCTGGGCCGCGCCACGCGCCGACCAGGCCGCCGAGGTCCGTCTTGCGGCCGGCCCCCTTGACGTCGCGCTGCTGGCCCTGGCCAAGCAGACCGGTGTGCAGATCGTCTTCACCAGCCAGCTGGTCGAAGGTCGCAAGGCGCCGGCGGTTACGGGCCGGCTGACGGCCGACCAGGCGCTGGAGCGCCTGATCGCCGGCTCGGACCTGGAGGTGCAGCGGACTGGGGAGCGGATGCTGGTCCTGCGGGCGCGTGGCGGGATTTTTCCGGTGGCGGCGAGCGGTTCAAACAACGGCCTCGCCGCCCCTGACGACCTGTCTTCCGCCCAGGCCCGGGCCCCTCTGAACCCGGCCGAGGATCCGACCCTGCTGTCGGAGATCATCGTCGGCAGCCATATTCGCGGGGTCAAGGACACCGCCTCGCCGGTGATCGTGCTCAGCCGCGCCGATCTGGATCAGGCCGGGCGCGCCACCGTCGCTGACGCCCTGTCGGCCCTGCCCCAGGCCTTCGTCGGTCGCGGCACCGAGGGCACCCTGACCACCAGCGCTGACCCGAGCGGGACCAACGCCAGCCGCAGCACCGGGGTCAATCTGCGCGGCCTGGGGACAGACGCCACCCTGGTCCTGGTCAACGGCCGCCGCCTAGCCGGCACCGGGCTGCGCGGCGATTTCGCTGACACCTCGTCGATCCCGATGGCGGCGGTCGACCGCATCGAGGTGCTGCTTGACGGGGCCTCGGCGCTCTACGGCTCCGACGCGGTCGGCGGCGTGGTCAATATCGTGCTCAAAAAGCGCTTCGACGGCGCCGAGACCCGCGTCCTCTTCGGCGACACCACAGACGGCGGCGCCAGCCAATGGTCGATCGGCCAGACGCTCGGCAAGAGCTGGGACAGCGGCAATATCCTGGTCGCCTACGAGCACGCCAATCGCGACCGCCTGCGCGGCCTGGACCGCGACTTCGCCAGCAATGCCGACCTGCGCGCACGCGGCGGCGCCGACTATCGCCGCTTCTATTCCAGTCCCGGCAACATCCTGCGCGCGGGCCCGACCGGCGTGCTGGCCCCGGCCTACGCCATCCCGAACAACCAGAACGGCGTTGGCCTCACGCCCAGCAGCTTCCTGGCCGGCCAGGTCAATCTGGAAAACCAGCTGGGCGCCTATGACATCCTGCCGCGCCAACGCCGCGACAGCCTCTATGTCGCCCTCACCCAGGACCTGACCTCCAACTTCGAAGCCTCCGCCGACGTCCGCGCCGCGCGCCGGCATTTCACCAACCGGTCGAGCGCCGGTCAGGCGACGATCACGGTCAATCGCGGCAATCCTTATTTCGTCTCGCCCACCGGGGCGGCGTCAGAGCGGATCGCCTATTCGTTCCTGCGCGAACTAGGCGGGCAGAGGGCGGACGGCGTGGCCAACACCCTGGGCCTGTCGCTGGGCGGCCTGCTGCGCCTGCCGCGCGACTGGCGGCTTGAGGCCTACGGCGCCTATGGGCTGGAAGAGATGGTGTCCGACACTACCGGCCTGATCAACACGACCTATCTGGCCGAAGCGGTCGGCTCCATCGCCAACAGCCCGCTGACCGCGTTCAACCCCGCCGTCGATGGCTACTTCAACCCGTTCATCGGCGCGGGCTCCAACCCCAAAACCATCCTCGACTTCGTCAGCGCCGGCTACATCCACCGCAAGACGCGCGGCGAAACCAAGTCGGCCAACCTCAAACTCGACGGAAACCTCTGGACCCTGCCGGCCGGCCCGGTTGGCCTGGCCATCGGCGGCCAGGTGCGGCGCGAAGGGCTCAAGACCGGCGGCGTCGGCTTCCTCTCCGGCTACACCCTGACGCCGGCCACGCGCCGCGACGCGCGCCGGACCGTCACGGCCGCCTTCGCCGAAATGCGCGTCCCGATTTTCGGCGGCGAGTACACAAAAACGGGCTTCGAGCGCCTGGAGCTGTCGGCGGCGGTGCGCCGCGAAGACTACGGCCACGGCGTGGCCAGCACCGATCCCAAGGTCGGGGCCATCTGGTCGCCGGTCCAGGGCCTGACCCTGAAGGGCTCCTATGGCCAGTCCTTCCGCGCCCCGGCCTTGGTCGAATTGACCGACCCGCAGCAGATCGGCCCCACGACCATCGCCACCCCGACCAGCCAGACGATCGTCATGGTGCTGACCGGCGGCAACAGTGACCTCAAACCGGAAACGGCGACGTCCAAGGCCCTGACCGTGGAGATCGCCCCGCCGTCGCACCCGGCGTTCAAGGCGTCGGTGACCTGGTTCGATACGCGGTTCACCAACCGCATCGGCCAGCCGGGCAGCGACTACATAAACGTCGTTCTGACCCAGCCGGAGTTCGCTTCGTTCGTCACCCGTGTCTCGCCGGCGACCAACGCCGCCGACCGCGCCAAGGTCCAGGCCCTGATCGACGATCCCCGCTCGATCGCCCAGGGGGTGTTCCCGGTCGAGAGCTATGGGGCGATCATCGACGCGCGCTATGTCAACACCGGCCAGCTGCGGGTCAGGGGCCTGGACGCCCAGGCCCAGTACCGCGCCCATCTGGGCGCGGACCCGCTGACCCTGTCGGCGGACCTGTCCTGGCTGATGGCCTTCGACCGCAAGATCACCCCGACCTCGCGGGCCATCGCGCGGGTGGGCATGGCCGGCGAGCCGGCCGACTTTCGCGCCCGTTACGCGGCGGCCTGGACGCACGGGGCCCTGACGAGCACCGCCTCGATCACCCATGTCGGCGACTTCCAAACCGACGCCGGCAAGCGGGTCAAACCCTGGACGACGACCGATCTCAACATCCGCTACGCCTTCACCGCCGGCCGTCTCAAGGACGGCAGCGTCGCCCTCAACATCCAGAACCTGCTGGATAAGGACCCGCCGTTCTACGAGTCCACGAACGGCATCGGGTTCGACGCCACCAGCGCCAGCGCGATCGGCCGGATGATCACCCTACAGTTGACCAAGAGTTGGTAGCGCGGCGCTCGCTCGCCGCCCACGCCTCTCCTTACCCCTAAAATCAAGGACCTCACATGCGCACCCTCGCGGCGCGCCTGGTCGCCTGCGCCCTTTTGGGCGCGGGCGCCGCCCAGGCCGAACCCTTCACCATCGATCACCTGCTGGCTCAGCAAAGCCTTGGCCCGGTCAGCATCGATCCATCGCAACGCTGGCTGGTGGCCCCGGTCACCGCCCCCTATCGCAGCGCGCCGCGCTGGGACCTCATCGACCAGACCCGCAAGACCATCACCCAGCTGCAAGTGTTCGACCTGCAAAGCGGCAGACCGCCGCGCGCCTATCCCACCACGGTCGCCACTTTGGACGCCTGGGGCTACACGCCCGGCCCCTATTCGCCGTCGGGCCACCGCATGGCGATCACCCGGGCCCGGGGCCGCTTCCTCGAGATCGGGGTGCTGAGCCTGGCCGACGGCAAGGCGGTCTGGACCGGCCTCTATCCCGCCACCGACTTCCTGGGCGCCCCGGTGCAGTGGCGCTCGGACGGCCAGCTGCTGGTGATCACCAAGGCGCCGGGGACGCCCGACGAGCCGGTCAGCTGGCAAACTCAGGCCCGCCTGACCGAGCGCTGGGCCGCCACGGCGGCAGGCCGCGTCGGGGTCACGGTAATGGGCAGCGGCCAATATATCGACCAGATCCCCGATCCGGCGGCCGGACGCCTGGTCCTGGTCGAGGCGGCGACCGGCCGCGGCCGCACCCTGGCGCAAGGCGCGTTCATCGACTTGGCCATCGCCCCGGATGGCCGGCACGCGGCCTTGCTCGCCAAGGGCCGGCCGTTCGCGGCCGATCCCAAGACGCCGGCCTACACCACCGATCCCCGCTACGCCTCGCGGCTGCAACTGGTCGATCTCGACCACGAGACGATCTGGACGCCGTGCGCCGACTGCGACGTCGGCGCCGATCTCCTGGCCTGGTCGCCCAGCGGGGCGAGCCTGCTGGTCTGGGCGCGGCAGGACTCTGAGCCGTGGTCGGCCGCCGGATATCGCCGGATCGATCCGGCGCGGCGCGAGGTCGAGATCTTGCGCCACCCCGCTTTCGCGGGCGTTGGCCAGCCGCTGAGCTTTGGTCGCCAAGTTGCGTACGGCGACTGGATGGGCGAGACGCCGTTGCTGCTGGGGCGGGCGGCCGGCCAGAAGGACGGCGATCCGGACTGGTTCGCGTGGCGCCCCGCCAGGCCGCTCAACCTGACCCTCGGTCTCCCGCCCGGCCGCCGCCGTCTCGAAGCGGTGGGGCACGATGGCGTTGTCGTGGGCCTCGGCGGCCAACTCTGGCGCATCAACGCGGCGGGTCACCCGTTCGCACTCGGACGGGCCTCGCCCGTCGCCGGCTCCGGCCTGCGGGTCGGCGAGCGTCTCGCCGAAAACAACCGGCCCGACGCCAAGGCGATGCCGCTTATTGTTTCGGCCGGACCGGCGCACCGGGCCGCGGCGGTGCTCGCCGATATCCCCCGCGCGATCGGCGTCGAGATCCCCAACGACGAGTCGCCGCTCCTGGTCGCCGACAAGGCCCGGGCGGTGGCCAGCCTGCGTCGCGACGCCCATGGCGTGGACACCCTGGTGCTGCGCCAAGCCGGGAAACCGGCCAGGACCCTTGCGACGCTCAACGCTCAGCTGGCGGGGGTGGACTTCGCCACGCCCCGGCCGGTCGTCCATGTCGGTCTCGGCGGTCAGGGGCTGAAGAGCTGGCTCTATCTGCCGCCGGGTCACAAGGCCGGGACCAAGCTTCCGCTACTGGTCATACCCTATCCCGGACGGGACCTGAGCCAAGCGCCTGCCCGGTTTACGCCGCCTGCCAGCGTCCTGTTCCTCAACGCCCAGCTGATGGCGGCGGCGGGCTATGCGGTTCTGCTTCCGGACTTGCGCGTCGATCCGGCCCGCGAGCCCGCTCAAGGCCTGGCCGACGACATCCTGGCGGCCGTCGATGCGGCCGCGATCGCCGAGCCGGATCTCGACGCCAAGCGCTTGGCGCTCTGGGGGCACAGCTATGGCGGGTGGACCGTGCTGACGGCCGCCACCCAGAGCCCCCGCTTCAAGGCGGTGATCGCCGGAGCCTTCAGCGCCGATCGGGTCAGCCACTACGGACGCAGCGGCCTTTGGTCGACCATCGCTCCTGAAGAAGGCTTGTCGGTCATGGAGAGCGTCGGCTGGAGCGAGCTTGGCCAGGGCCGCATGCTGGCTCCGCCCTGGAAGGATCCCGACCGCTACATCCGCAACAGCCCGCTCTACCAGGCCGACAAGATCTCGGCCCCGGTTATGCTGGTGATGGGCGATCTGGACGGAGGCCCCGGCCAGTCGATGGCGATGTTCGCGGCCCTGTACCGCCAGAACAAGCATGCGGTCTCGCTCATGTATCACGGCGAGGGCCATACCTATTTCACGCCGGCCAATGTCGCCGACCTGCACAGCCGGATCCTGGCGTTCCTGAAGGATACGATCGGTCCCGGCTCATGAGCCGGCGAGCCGCTGCTCCCAGGTTCGGACCCAGGCCTCGAGATAGGCGGCCAACATGACCTCGCCGACGCTGTCGCGCCAGATCATCGGCTCAGGGTGGAGCAGCGGCTCAAGCTTGGCCGGATCGATCAGTCCAGCGCCGGCCAGGCGGCCTTCCAGGAGATAGGGGCGCAAGGCCGGCAAGCTGGCCGCCAGGCTCTTGGAGAAGAAGACGGTGACGTCCCCCTTGGCCCGGCGTGTCAGGTTTTCCGGCGGCAGGCGATCGGCGAAGGCGGCCCGGGCGAAGGGCCGGTCGACCTCGCCGATCGCCAGCAGCGGCGCGGGAATGGACAGGCAATGCTCAACGACCGGCTGGGACATCAGCGGATAGAGCAGATCGGCCGCCCGGCTTCGCAGGCTGTCGCCAAAGGCGTTCTGGCAGTTGGTCAAACCTCGAACCTGGATCCGCTTGCCCGGACTGACCCCCGTCTGGTCGGCGATCCAGTCATGAGGCCGCCCCCGCGCCAGGCCAGGACCCAAGAAGCTCGGCGGCGGGACCGGCGGCGCGGTCTTGGACAGTGATCGAGAGGTCTTGGCCAACAGCGACCAGACCGTGGTGCGCGCGCGGCGCGCCAGGGTCTCCAGCGCCCGGAGACGTCCGTTTGGCGTGGCCTTGCCGGCCAGGATGTCGGCCGCCAGGGCGTGATGGGCCATCTGGTAGAACACCGCGTCGCCGCCCTGCCCCGAGAACAGGGCGTCGGCCCCAAGCGCGGCGGCCTGGACCGCAAGGTCGTGGTCCAGATCGGGGTCCTGGGCGTTGAGGCCCGGTCGCGGGGCCAGGGCGTGGCGGGCCAGCTTGTCGCCGTCGACCAGCAACAAGCCGCGAAGCCCGCAGATCAGCGGGTAGCCGCAGCGATCGGCGATCCTTTGCGCCCAGACCCGCTCGTCGCCTTCCGGCTCGGGCCAGTAGAAGTTGATCGCCCCAGCCACCGCAGCGTCGCACTGGGCCAGGCTCAAGGCGACGATCGCCGAGTCCAGGCCGCCGGAGATCTCGACCAGGATCGCCTTGCGATCGCGGGCAAGGGCCGCGACGGCTCCATCGACCACGCGGGCCAGATCGGCGGGATCGGCTTTTCCCTGCGCAGCGCGGGCGAAATCGCCGGGCCGCCAGAGCCGCGCAGCCAAGCTCGCGCCTGGCCCGGCGCGCAACTCGCCGGCCGCCACTGGCGTCACACCGCGCAACGGACAGATCTCGCTCGACAGCACCCCGTCGGTCAGCAGCCGCCCGACCGCCGTCCAATCGACCGCCAGCTCCGGCGGCGACCAAGGCAGGCCGACGTCGACCGTCGAGGACACCAAGGTCGCCTCCCCCACGGTCCAGGTCAGACACTCCAGCGCGCCCATCGGATCGCGATAGATCGTCGGCGGCGCGTCACGGTGCTTGAGCACCGCCACGTAGCGCCCCCAACCGTGTCGGGTGAGCAGCCGCGCGGTCTGGACCGGATCGACATCGGGCAGCGCATCAAGCGGGAAATCCACCACCCGGCCTTCCCGCGTGGCCTGGGTCTCGTAGATCTCGCCGATCAGAACGCCGCCCTGATGGGGCAAGGCGCGGACCACCGGCGGGCGCGGCCCGCGCACATAGACAGCCAGCTGGTAGAGCCCCAGGGCCAAGGTCCAGTCGCCTTCGGCCTCGATCATCGCCCGAAGGCGCGCGCCCTCTTCGGCGGGTTGGCCGCGCGGCGTGTGGACGGCGAGATAGTCTCCCATCACACCACCCGGATGGGCGTGTAGGCCACGAGTCGTTCGACGTCGTCATCCAGTGCGACAGGCCCCGACTGCAGCCAGCAATGGGCCATGAACGGCCAAGTGCGCACGCCGATGACCCAGTCGGCGTCCAGGCCCAGGCGGCGCAGATGCTGCAGTTGAAGGTGGCTGCGCATCAGGCAAGCCCCGCCGACCGGCGACCAGGGCCGAAGGCGCGCGAAGATCGCCGAGGCGTCGAGCACGTCGTCGCGAAAGGGGAGCGGGCCAGGATGGCGTTCACGCCGCGCGCCCGCCGCCTCGATCAAGGCGGCGAAGGTCCTGAAGCGGAAGGCCGAGGCCGTGGCGACACAGGCCAGGCCCAGGGCCGCGACCTCCCTGGATCGGGCGCGACGACTGGTGGGGACAGGGTCGACCGTCGGCTTGGGCGGTATGATCCGCCGCGGCGCCGGCGGCCCTTCGGCGACGAGGCCCGCCTGAATCAAGGCCTGAGCCGCATCCCGATCCTGGACCGAGACGCCGCCGTCGGCCTCGACTACGACCAGGCCCGCCGCGCCGACCAGGCAGAGATAGGCGTCGGCCTTCACGTCGAGAAAGACGATGTCGGCGCCAATGGCGACCGCGCTAACGTGCGCGGGCAGGCAGTGGGTCATGACGGGCTCCGGGCTTTACTGAGGGACAAGCCGCGCGCGTCACGCCCAGTAGAGGGACGCGTTCATGACCTCGCGAAGGCCTTCACAAGCGCAGGCGCGGGTCAGGGCGCGGGCGCTGCGGAGCTTGAGGAGGCGGAGTGTCGAGCACACGGACGGATCGGAGGCTTGGCGCATCGTCGTCTCCTGAGCGGTGGAGGGTTTGAGACCCCGGAAGTCGGCGCGCCGGACGTTCGATATTCAAACGATATGCGCTCGATATTTGCGACGACGGCGCGCCCAGAGGTCCCGCCGGCGAGCGCTCCGGCGGGACCGGCGGCGCTTAGATCCAGTAGACTTCGGCGCCCATGTATTCGCGCTGGCCGTGCTCGTCGACGGCGCGGGTCAGGTCGGCCGCGCGGCCGACATACAGCAGTTGCGGGGCGATCGGGGTGGAACGGGTCATCGGACTGACTTTCGCTTGGGCGCCTTGGCGCCGCGTTGAGAGGAACCCGCCGCGGGGTCGCGACGGACACGCGCCGGCCCGGGCCTGGACCCGGGCCGGCGGCCGGCGCTCAGATGAAGTACTGCTGGCTCGTCAGGCCTTCCTTCAGGTCGCCCTCGACGGCCGACTTGGTGAGGTCCTTGGCCGAGCCGATGCGCAGCAGGGCCAGCGTGGTTTTGGTGGTCATGGGAGGCTCCTTGGGTCTTGGGGTTCACCGCCGTCTGCGGCCCCCCAAGCCAGCGCTCCGCGCCTTTGATACTCAAACGATATCCGGTCGATATTTCGCGCCGGCCGCCAAGCGTACGATCGCCTCGGCGGCGGAGGCCCTGCGGCGCTGATGGGTGCGCACGCCCGCCCGAAGGCCCGGCGTGTCGCCCGCCTCTAACGCCAAGACGATCCCAAACGCCTCTTGGGTCAGGTTGGTCAGAACGCCGGCCTCGAAGGCCTGGAAGGGCGCTAGCCGCTCGGTCGCGTTCAGATAGGCCTGTCCCATCATCCGATCATCGGCATGCCGCACGATTTCGAGAAAGACCGACTCCATGACCTCGATCAGGGCGTCGGGGTGTTCGGCGAGCGCGGCCGAGAATCCCAAGGATGGCCGCTGCGGCAGGCGACGCTTGCGAACGCGCCGGTCCACTTCGGGCGCCAGAGCCGCCGAAAGGTAGAGCAGGCGAAGCCCGTAGAGTTCGGCCAGGGCCAGGGCGTCCAGCACGGGTCGCGTGTAGGCGTGCCCCGTCTTGTCGACGAGCCCCTCCCCGGCCAACCGCGACAGGGCTTCGCGCACGGGCGTTGGACTTAAGCGCAGCTCGGCGGCGATGAGGTTGATCGGCAGGGTCGCGCCGGGGGCGTCGACGCCGCGCCGCAGACGCCGACGCAATGCGCCGAGCGCCAGGCCGAAGGAATCCCGGGGTGGGGGCAAGGTTCTGGTCCCAAACTGCCTCCCAAGGTTTGATGTCCACAGCCGCTCGGTCGACTCATCCGTCCCGCGCGGGGCTCGGACGCGGCCCTTTGCCCGCCGATTTCCAGCCGGCTGATCGATCCGTGGACGGCTCTAGCGCCAGCCCTGCGCGGGTCGTGCAGGAATCCGGTAGCGGCGCGCGCGATCGTCGCACTAAAGGCCCGGCGGGGTATCGCCATGGGTTTGCCCACAGTGAAAGTGACCGTTAAGACAGAAATACGTAGGGTTGTGACTGGACCGTGAGTTCGCGTGGCGTTTCATGAGTCCAGAATGTTCCGAGTACCGCTTTGGTCAACCGTGCCCCCGAGGACCTGGAGCGTCAGCGCCAGCTCCTCTCGACAACGTTGAAGCAGATCCGCGGCCTGCGACGCATGACGGCGCGCGAGGTCGCATCGGCCATGGGCATGAAGCTGCGCAGCTACTACAGCTTCGAGGCCGGACAGGGCCCGCTCGATATCGCCAAGATCTGGAGGTTTGGCGAGGCGACCGACGCCGATCCGGCCGGCATCATGGATAGTCTGATGCTGGGCGATCCCGCCTATGCCCTGCGCTGCATGGACAATAAGGCCGCCTCGATCCAGCTGGCCTCGTTTCGGCGCTTCAACGACCGTGTCGGCGACCGCATGACCCATATCGGCCCGTCAATCTGGATCGAGGCCTTCAAGCGCCCGTTCGACAGCGCCGAGGAGTATCTGGACAAGCGCGACCAGAGCACGGAGCGATGGCTCGAGGAGAACCTTCCGAAAATCCTGCCTCCGGACAAGCCTGAGAACTGAACGCCGGCGCCGGCCGCGGGATGTCGGATCGCCAGATCTGGGCGACGTCGACCTCGACGGCGTCGGGATCGATGGGCCGGGCCAGACCCCAACAGGCGGGCAAGGCCTCGATTTCGCCCGCGACCAGCCGGGCATGATCGGCGCGGTAGCCCGGGTTGCGCCTCAGAAACTCCCAGGCCATGCGCAACGCCTCCAGTCGAGGGCGGGCCTGCCCCCCCTTGCTGGGAGCTGGCCGCTTGGCGGGCAACACGGCAAAACGGGGCTTAGCCATGGTCTGATTGAGCGCTCGCCGGGCGCGTGGCTTAAGCCAAGAGGGCCTCCATTGACGCCAGGTCCGCGACAATGTCGCGGGTCCCCGACCTCAATGCGAGAAGACGGCGCAGCCGTACCGGATTCCTGCACGCGTTATCCCGAAGTCAGCACACAGTGTGCACGCTGAGGGTCCGGCCCAGAGTTGTCCCCAGGTTCAGCAAACCCAAGATCGCCAAGGCCAAGCCAGAGCTCTGCCAGGCCTCTGAGCGCCAGATGTCGACAATGCGCGGTCGGTCACCCGTCTGGGGCGTCAGTCCGCAGACGGCGCGAAAGCCGCCGGCCACCAGATCTTCGGCGGCGCGCACCAGGCGTTGGATGCGCATGCGCATGTAATCCGAGCCACCGCCCCAGTCGGTTCGGACCCGAGCTTCGCCAAACAGGAGCGTGGCGATCTGCCTCTGGCTCGCGCCAGCCCGGCGGGCGTCGTAGGCGCGCAGGATTTCGACCCAACGCGCCGCCTTGGTGGGCGGCCGCGCGCCGGCGCTCGGCAGGCGCCCCGTGTCACGCAAGGCCAGTAGTCGGCGAAGCCCGTCCAGAGAGGTTGCGCCCATGGCGCGTGACGGCAGCGGAAACCGGCAAACCACGGGCCCTGACAGCCCATCGCCCCGGACAATCGCTAGTCGCAACCGGCGCGGGCCGTCGCTGATCATCACGTACTGTTCGTTATCGCTGGTGCGCACGACCATCACCGCCAGCGGCAGGGTCCGCAGATCGAGCGCGGCGCGGTCGTCGCACCCGGCGGGCTCAACATCCAGCACGGGCACGGAAGGATCGGCGCGCCAGGTCCAGAGCACGGCGGGAAGGTCGTCACCGCGCGGGCCCGCGCCTGCATAGCAGAGGTCGGGGACCTCGCCATAATCCCCGACGCCGGGACGGGCCGCCGCACGGCGGCCAAATTCCCAGGCCCAAACGGCGGCTTCCGCGCCCAGCAGCGGGCGATAGGCCTCGACGGATCTCCAATCTGGCGATGGCGGATCATGAACGGACATGGCGAACTGCTCGTCTGGGACCTAGCGCCCAGCTTCATCAACCTGGAGGCGGCTGTCGACCCCGGGACGAACGGGTTCCCGTCGCCATCAAGGTTGCGCGACGATCCTGAGCGGGTCATTCATCGCCTTATCCAGGGCCCGTCGGTGGGGCGAAGGGGCCGCCCGCCCGGAGCCTGGCGATGGAGTTGGCATGACGCCCGCGCTAGAGCCAGACATCGCAGATTTGGCGCCATGGTCGGAGGTCCTCACCGACTATGACCTTGACCACCTGGCCGTCTATCTTCGCCTGCTCGACGCCGAGAAGGACCAGGCTGACTGGCGGGAGGTCGCTCGCCTGGTCCTGAAGCGCGACGCGGCCAGCGCCGAAGCCTCGGTTCGGCGGTGCTGGGAGAGCCATCTGTCCCGGGCCCGCTGGATGACCACGACCGGCTATCGGCTCATGCTCGAGACCTCATCTAAAGGCGCAGCGACCTGAACACCTGGCCCGGGCGTGAGTGACTTCGACGCTCGCCGCCACTCGGCGGCTTGGCATGGAGGGCCTGGCCGTCGGCACGGGATCAACGCCCCTCTTCCGGCGGTCATGGCTCAGCCAGAGCGTTGAGCCTGGCCTGAGAAACGCTCGGGCGGTGCTAAAGCGACTGGGTCTGCGAGGGCGCACACAGGGCAACGACCGCCGGCCGGCAAGGGCGCGGCTATGCAGCTCGAACAGGCGGAGTTCCTATTGAGCTCCGCGGGTTCGGCGGCGTAGAGCTAGGCGTGTGAGCGCGGCTACTGAGTAACGAGCTTTGGAGTCGGCTTGCGGACAATCGAAAATCGTCACCCAGTCAGGTCGAGCCGCCAAGAGCTCCCGAGGAAACGCAATGCGGCATCGTCCAGGCCACGAGCTCGAAGCATACATGGGGAGAGGCTTCGCCAAGCTTGGGCGCTGGCTTCCAGTCATTGGCTTGAGCATCGCGATTTGGCTGGTCTTATGGGCCACCACGCGATGGATTGCAGGCGGCGTCTAGTCGGCCCCGTCTTTGGCAGAGCGCCACGGCTGAGTTAGCCCGCGACGGGGCCAAATTCCGGTTGCGACTTCCACCTCCCTACCGTCCTCTTCGCCAACGCCCCTTGCGTTGATCCGGATGGCCCGATGGCGGAGTGGCGACGCGCCGGATTGCAAATCCACTTACCCCGGCTCGATTCCGGGCCTAGACTCGATCTACCTTATAAATTCAACGCTTTATTTTCGCCCGCCACCCTGACCTCGGCGTCGAGCGCCGGGCGTGCGCCTCGCTCCGTGAAGGCTGCACGAACGCCCGCCGCCCGGCGCTAACCCCGCCGAATTATTACGCCGCGCTGTGAATGACGCCGCGACCCGTCAGAGTTCGCAAGAACGGCTTTTGTTCTGCACGGACCTGTCGCGACATGCGTGGAAACACAAAGCGGCGACGCACCCGCGCCGCCGTTCAAGCTTCAGCCGGCCCCATTCTCGAGGACTCTGGATAGCGGCCGTCAGCGGTCGCGAAGATAGACCGTTCGTGTGCTGGACCCGCGCAAGATCAGGCCCAGCCCAACACCGATCGCCAGGGCTATAGCCACCGCCGGGCCCGGCTTGTCGCGGACATAGGTTTGCGCCTGAGCCAGGCGGTCCTTGGCCTGATCACGGGCCAGGAGCGCCGCATCCTGCGCGCGATGCTGCACATCGCCCAAGGCGTCGTTGGCGACGGCTTTTAGTTGCCCCACCGCCCGCCTGGCCGAGCCGGCCGCTTCCTTGAGCTTGCCCCTGACCTGGGTCTTGGTGTCGCCCGCCAGTGCGCCCACGGCGCCCTGAGCGCGCCCCGCGCCGATCTCCAGCACACCGTTCAATTGATCGTCCATGACCTGATCCCGATTGGGGCGCGCCAGCCGCGCCACGTTGAGCCCCGCCGCGACTGCGACTCGCGGCGACCTGATCTCAACCCGTGCTGGCTCAAACCGTTCCAGCCTTCTGCGAAATGGAAAATCAGGCGGCTCCCGCCCCTCGCCCGCGCCGCAGAACCGCGGCGACGGCCCGCGCCGCATTGGCGCCCCCAGGAGGAGCCGAGCCCGATAGCGTGATCCGATCGGACAGCGCGATCATCTCCAGCGGGCTTTAGAAAGGGTCGAGTTCCTCGGCCAGGCGGTTGGCTTCGCGGCCAGGCGTCGGCATCCATCAGCGCAGGCTGGTCGCCTGCTGCGCCGAAGGCTATGTCGGCGCCATGGATCTGGCTGCAAAAGCTCATCATCTGGCGACGCTCGCCTGGGCGCGTGCGCGCGCGTCCTTCGAGCGCGGCCAAACCCTGGCGCGACCTGTGGCGAGCAGGTCACTGCTGTTGGTGCGCAGGACGGGCGCCTGGCTGGGCGGTGTCCGGCCCGGCGAGCCCAAGCCGGCGCTCTGGAAGCGGCCGTGGCTGCGGATCACTGTCGCACTTGCGACCCTGGCGGTGGCGAGCCTGGCCTCTCTGCTGTGGTCCCTGCCGCTTGGCCGGGCCCTGGAACCGGTCGAAAGCCCCACCCTGGTGCTGCTGGCAGCCGATGGCGCGCCGATCGCCCGGCGCGGGTCCTACAAGGAAGGCCCGATCGTCGCCTCGGCCCTGCCGCCTCATGTCCCAGCCGCCTTCGTCGCCATCGAGGACCGCCGCTTCTATCGTCACATAGGCCTGGACCCCAAGGCCATCGCCCGAGCCCTGGGCGCCAACGCCCAGGCCGGCGGGGTCTCCGAGGGCGGCTCGACGATCACCCAGCAACTGGCCAAGAACGCCTTCCTGACCAACGACCGCACCTTGCGGCGCAAAGTCCAGGAAGCGACGATCGCCCTCTATCTGGAGGCGCGTCTTTCCAAGGACGAGATCCTGTCGCGTTATCTGTCGTCGGTCTATTTCGGGCAGGGCGCCTTTGGACTGCGCGCCGCGGCGCGGCAATATTTCAACAAGCCCCCCGAGGCCCTGTCCATCGGCGAGGCGGCCATGCTCGCGGGCCTGGTGAAGGCCCCGTCCCGCCTGGCGCCCAGCGAGAACCTGGCCGGGGCGCGGCTGAGGATGCGCGCGGTGCTGGCGGCCATGGCAGAAACCGGCGCCATCACCGAGCGTCAGGCGAGCCAGGAAGCCCGCCGCCGGATCGTCATCGCCCCGCGCACTCGGATTCCGACCGGCTCCTACTTCGCCGACTGGGTCATGCCGCAGGCCCGCGCCGCCGCCCCGCGCCGCTACGGCGTGACCTCGGTCGCCACCACCCTCGATCCCCGCCTCCAGGCCGGCGCCGAGAAAATCCTGGTCCGAACCCTGGCCCAGGAGGGCAAGGCGTTGAACATCAGCCAGGGCGCGCTGGTCGCCATGCGCACCAATGGCGAAGTCGTCGCCATGGTGGGTGGCCGCGACTATGGCCAGAGCCAGTTCAATCGCGCCGACGCAGGACGTCAGCCCGGCTCGGCCTTCAAGCTATTCGTCTATTTCGCCGCCCTGCGTGAAGGCGCGACCATCACCACCCCGATCCTGGACGCCCCGGTGGAGGTGCAGGGCTGGAGCCCCAGGAACCACGAAGGCAAGTATGCCGGGCGCACGGTGCCGCTGATCACCGCCTTCGCCGGCTCCTCCAATGTCGCCGCGGTGCGTCTGGCCCAGCAGGTGGGTCGCGACGACATCGTCAGGGTCGTGCGCGCCCTGGGCGTCGACGAGCCGGTCCCCGAAGACCTGACCCTTGCCCTGGGCACGGGCCCGATGAGCCTGGTCCAGCTGACGGGCGCCTATGCGGCCATCGCCGCCGGCAAGGCGCCGATCACCCCCCACGGCCTGGCCAACTGGCGCGCTCCCCGCGCCGTCAGATCACTGGGCAAGGCCGAGCTAGCCGGCATGCGCGACATGCTTCGCTCGGCCGTCCACCGGGGCACCGGATTCGAAGCGGCCCTGCCCGGCGCCTTTGGCAAGACCGGCACGACCCAGGGCTACAGGGACGCCCTCTTCGTCGGCTATGTCGGCGACCTGGTTGTCGGCGTCTGGCTGGGAAATGACGACAATTCCCCCATGCGCGGCGTGGTCGGCGGCGGCGCGCCGGCCCGCATCTGGCGGGATTTCATAAGCTTTGCGATCGGGGCTCCGGCCCCTGCGGAAGCGGTCGACGCCGAGGTCGCGCCGCTGACCGAGACTGCTCCCGAGGACCTGCTCACCACCCCCACCGCCGAGCCGCTGGCCGAGCCTGTCCTTGAGCCCGGCGAGCCGTCCGCGCCGCCGCAGCCCGCGCCGCCGCAAGAGGACGCGCCGCAGTAGCCCCGGTCCGCGCAACGCAATAGCGTCGCGTCACAGGTCGCCAACGGGTAACGCCTGAGTGAACCCACCCACGGTTGCCATTCCCACCCGCATGGGTAACCTTGTTATCTCGGGGGCGAGATGGCGGCGCAGGCGGCATCAACAACCAGGTCTGCCTGGCGCACGGCGTTCATCGCGGCGGCGATAGCGCTATCGATTGCGCTCTTTGATCCCTTCGGCCTCGACCAGGCCAGTGACGATCGCAGCGCCGACGCGATCAACCGTGTCGCCGCCCTCTTCTACCCCGACAAATACGGCCGCGACGCGCTCACCACGGTTCCTATCGACGAGGCCGCCCTCGCCAGCGCTGGTAGGGACTGGCCGCCCCAGTTCGATTTCTATGCCGATGTGCTCGACGTGGTCACGAGAGATCGTCGGACGCGTCCTGCGGCGGTCTTTCTGGACTTTACCTTCGTCTCGGAACTCTACAGCGAAGCCCGCCGGGACCGTTTCGTCGCCAAGGTTCACGAGGTCACCAACGCTGCGACATGGACCACGCGTGAGGAGTGCCATCGCACGCCGCTGGCCAAGATTGGCTGCATTCTCGCCGAGGGCGGCGTTCCGGTCATCATTGGCAAGCCCTATCCGGCCGACCGATGCGATCTGAGTCTGACAGTTCAGTTGCTTGATCGCGCGGCCGTGCTCGTCCCGCTCGGCTGGCCCGACATGAACGACCATTGGCGCGCCTCAATCTCCAAGGCCAGCTACCAGGCCCAGCGCCCCCCGGACGCGCCGCCGTGCCGGGCCCTGGAGGGGGTTGGCGGCCATACGGGCTACGCCACTCTGGACTATGTATCGGCCGTCGAAGGCGTGACCTGGCGGCTCGTGCCCCGCGGGGTGCCGGTCTACGACCTGACCCCCTCGGCAGCGCTGTTTGCCGCCATTTGCCTGCAACGGCCATCCGCTTCGCCCCATTGCGGCAATGCGGGCGACAGAGCTTTCGAGGCGTTCCTGCGTCAGGAAGTTCCTCTGAAAATCCTGTGGCCATCAATCCCGAACCCGGCCTTCATGAACTACGAGGCCAAGGTCTATCAGAGCCAGGCCGACGACGACCGTCACAAGGTGTGTCGTCGCGAGGCCCGCAATCTTGGGCGCCTGCTCTATGTCGCCGCGCGGGAGTTCACCGCTGGCCTCAACACCGATGCTGCGCCGACACGGGTGGATTGCCCTTATCATGCTGACATTCGCTATGATCATCTGACTGATCCGCAGCTATCCAGTCGGATCCGGCCAGAGTTCATCAAGGGGCGTGCGGTGCTGATCGGCGCGGCGCTTTCGCAAAGCAACGACTGGGTTTCTTCGATCACGCGAGGCAAGACCCCCGGCGTGCTGTTGCACGCCATGGCTTTGGACAACCTGCTGGAGCTGGGGCCCGGCATGCAGCGGTCGCCCCAAAGACTCGGCGAGACGCCCCTCGACGCCGGCGAGTTGGTAGAGGTGGCGCTGGCCTTCGCAGCGGCCTTCCTGCTGTCGCTAGCCGCTGCTCACGCGCCCACCCTGCCGCCAAACCATCCCGGACACGTCGCGGCTCGGCGTCGACGACTGCTCCTGGCCGCCCTCGCCGTCAGCCTGTCGCTTGTGGTGTTCATCGCGGCGGCCATGATCCTGTTGCTGGCCTTCCATTGGGAACCGGTCAATGTCGTGGGTCTTTGGCTGCTGACAGTCGCCTTGGCCACCATCACGTTCCACGAAAGCCTCACCGAGGCGGGCCGAATGTTCGCCAGGGACGTGGCGCTTGGTCTGGAAAAGTTCCGGACGCCCAAACCCAAACCCTTCCCCCAGCCCACTGCACCCGCCGATAGCGAGGACGCCGCATGATCCGTTTCGTTCATTCGACACCGATCGCCCTTTGCCTGCTGGCCGCGCCAGCCGCAGCACAACCGGTCACCATCAACCGTCCTGCGGTGACAGTCTTCGCCGACGCCTTCTGCATGGTGAAAAAGCGCGAAAGCCGGGCCGCTGATCTGGGCCCACTTGAGGAGGTGCGGCGCGGCGACGGATGCGTTCAACTCAAGGACCAGGCCGGCGGAACGCTCTTCATCACTGAATCCGCCCTTAGCGCACGCGCGCCAACCCAAGGCTGCCGACCACGTCCTGGCGGCCAGCCCATCGCCACGGACATGGCTGGCGTCTCTGCGGGAGCGTCAAAGCAATGCCCCTGACCCCTTCACGAGGATTGAGCCTGGCCCTTGTCGCCGCTGTCGCGAGCCTGGGCTTGGCGCCCCTCCAGGCCGCCACTCAATCTAGGAGCAAAGGTAGGCCCAAGGCGGCGGCCGCTAAGGTGGCGAAGCCGCCGACGCCGACCTATCCGCCGCGCCTGGCTGCCTTTCCTTGCCAGGCCAGCGCCATCGCTTCTCCAGTCGACGCGCCTACCCCTGAAAAGAAGAGCGCTCTCAAGGGCGCTGGGCGTGTCCTCCGCAAGGCCACCGCGCAGGTCGCCTCGGCCGTGACCGATCGCTTCTCGGTCTCAGGCGATGAAGGTGTCTTCCTGTGCGCGCCAAAGATACGAACCCGCCTAGCCGAACGCGCCAACAGGGAGGCCGCCAAGTCTGCTCAACCAGAAACGCCCGCCGTCCCCGGCGCCGTGGCGGGACAGAAAACTCTGGGCCTTGCGGCTTTCGCCGACGTGAAGGGCGACCTTCGGCCGGCGCTGTTCCATATGGACTCCACGCAGAAAAGCTTGCAGTCAATGGTCGAACGGATCGCCTCCGCATGGCCCTACCCCAATGCGCCACGCCCCAAAGTGCTGGTCAATGCAGGCCTGCGGTTCAACGCCGAAGCCACCCCAGACGATACCATCATTGTGTGGCTGGGTGTGTTTGCGCCACCGGAAAACGGCACAGAGAACGGCATGCTGGACACCGATCTCTACTGGCTGTTGGCGCACGAATACGCTCACATCGCGCTGGGTCACACCGACAAGGCGGACGCGATATACGGGCAGGTCCAACTCCTCAGCAACCTGACCAGCGCCTATATGAGCGGCGCCCAGTTGAGCTCGACCCTGCGCTATGGAGAGGCCCGCTCTCAGGACCCCAAGCTCGGCGAGCGGATAAAGGCGGCCAAGCAGACGCACGAGAGCCTGCGGTTTCTGACCAAGTCGGTGATCGAGCCGGCCTGGGGCCTGTCCAACGAAGATGAAGCCGACACGGTCGGCACCGATCTGACGACCGCCTTGGGGTACTATCCGCGCTTCACCTACGTCTCCGAACGGTTTTCGATCTCGGAAAAGCGTTGGGATGACCGGATGAATGACGCCCAGGCGCTGATTGGCCAACGGGTCGGCGATACGGTGGCGGATCCCGCCTTCCAGGCCACTCTGGCTTCCGGCGAAACGGGCCAAGCCTTCGGCGCCGTAGGCGAAAGCATCAAGAAGGGCATCTACAGCACTGGGCGGCAATGGCTGATCGGCTACATCTCGCGCGATCACCGAAGCGCCAAGTCCAGACAGGAAGGTTTGGATCGCTACAAGGTAGCGGCGTATGACGCCGCTGGCCTGCAGCTTGAAGCGCGTCCGCTCAAGGACGAAACCAAGGCTCTTTTGACCTCCGCCGAAGTCAACAACGCCTTGATCGCCGCCCGCGCCGTTGAAGCTACCCAGGACGCCCTGCTAGCCGCCGACGTCGTCACAGCCCGCACCGAGATCGCCAAGGCGATGGCCACGCCCTTCCAGCGCGAGGCCTATGTGCGCTTCTGGGCTGCGCGGACGGCTCTGGCCTCCGGCGACCAGGCCGGCGCCATCCGGCATCTTGAGGCCACGCGGGTCGCGCCCAGTGTCTCGCCGGAAGCCTATCGGGAACTGGCCGCCCTCTACACCCGAGGCGGACAGGCAGCCAAGGCCAGGGCCATTATCGCAGAAGGACGGCTCAAGACCGGCGACCCCGACTATTTTCTGCCTGAGGACGTTCGCATCGCCGCCCGGACGATGGACAAGCCCGCGCTGCAACCTCTGATGAACCAGTGTCGAGCGATCAAGCGCGATCGTATCGCCTACGACTGCACCGAGGCCATGGCCGACGTCGACTGGACCAAGCTTGGACCAGAGCAGCGCAAGGTCGCCCTGGAGTTCGCGATTTGGGGAGACGTCGCCCTTATAGCGCCCCCTTCTAATAAGACTGGAAAGGCGACGGCGACCAAGAAGAAGTCAGGGGGCGAGTGAAGAGATCGAACGCACCTTGGTGGCTTACGTCCACGATCTGCTGCGGGCGGGCATTATCTAGGCTGCGGTCACGTTTCGACAATCGATGTCATGTGAGAACGCTAGCAGCGCCGGCCCGTGGTCGCTAAAGCAACGTTCTCAACCTTGATGCGAGCCCCGATGTTCTCTGCCCCGCGCTCCGACCTCGTTCCCAACACCGCCGCCTATGAGAATGAGCCGCTGGTGAAAGCCACGGGCTTTCGCGAATACGACGCGCGCTGGCTGTTTGGGCCCGACATCAACCTGCTGGGCATCCAGGCGCTGGGCCTGGGCCTTGGGACCTACATCCAGGAACTGGGCCTGTCGAAGATCGTGGTCGGCCACGACTTCCGCTCCTATTCCAGTTCGATCAAGAACGCCCTGATCCTGGGGCTGATCTCGGCCGGCTGCGAGGTGCACGACATTGGCCTGGCTCTGTCGCCGACGGCCTACTTCGCTCAGTTCGACCTCGATATCCCCTGCGTGGCCATGGTCACCGCCAGCCACAACGAGAACGGCTGGACGGGCGTGAAGATGGGCGCGCAACGCCCCCTCACCTTCGGTCCCGACGAAATGGGCCGGCTGCGCGACATCGTGCTGGGCGGCAAGTTCGTCGAGCGTGACGGCG
>CAYRTE010000008.1:0-118493 GCA_964427205.1 uncultured Caulobacter sp. | reverse complement strand
GCGCGCACTTCGCTGGCGCTTCACGTGTCAGCTGAACCAGGGGTTCCCGCCACAAGGGCGGGAATGACGGTGAGTTATATGGGAAGGGCGTCCCGCCCACCTTCGCGCCGAAAGGAGCCAGCCCTTTATCTCACGGCGAGACGATCGCCGGTCTGGACAGGTTGCTCAAGGACCGGTCTGCGACCGGCCGCGCCGCGGCGGCCCGGAGGGCCGTCCTTGACCAACCTGTCCAGACCGGCACGCTTGGCCTTCGGGGGGTGGAGGGGGCAGCGACCTCATGGTCAATGCAAATGCAATTCAGTGTGTCAGGAAATAATCTCAAGCTTGCTCAGATTAAGCAGCTTTCTGTTGCGTTTCCGCAGCGGGCCTATCCGTTCCTCATACTCGAAATCGAGCGAAAAGGATTCGAGCCAATTGCCGTCAGTGCCTCGGTGAACGGCGACCACGCTAAGGGGGCGATCCCCGCCGAAGGGTGCTCGATATTGAGCAACCATCTCTCTCAATAGCGCGCTTGCGACGTCCTCCCCAAGAAGGAGGCTCTCACGCATCGCTTCATGTAGCTGCGAAATTCCCTCAACGTACTCGCGCACAAGCGGTCGCCATTGGATTCGGCCCTTTTCATCGGCGCGAGCGGTAATTGAATCTCGAACCGTCGGCGGAATGTCACGGATTGAATGGAGGGCGCTGGGAGCGAAAGAGGCAGAAAAAGAATGCCGAATACGCGCGCCTGGCCCTGATTTATCGTCGGTCCACGAACTATTGAATCCCCAGCTACTAATGGGTAGCGCTTGGTGGAGGACCGCATTGCGGAGCCACTTCATAGCGTGAAAGCCTGGTAGGTTTGTCTCCAAGGCTACACGCTTAACGGTGGCTGGCTTTGGATCAATCTGCCAACCGCGACGAGAAGCCATCTTTAGGAGCGTTTCGGCGTGGGCCGAGTACATTTCCCCACTCGCCAAAAGATTTACCAAATGGCGGTCAAGATCACGTCTAAATTCTTCGAGCTGATGACGATTTTGTCCTCGGTAAACTACCTTCTTTATCGTTGATGAGGCGATGGCTTCTTCAAAGCTTGCGAAATTCAGTATAAATACGTCGTAGCTTTCTTCAAGCTTTAAGCCTGCGATTAGCAGGTCCTTTGCTAAGCCTGCATCTCGAAATTGTTCAGGCGATAGTGCCACGACATGGTCGCAACCAAGCCACTCTGTGGCGATCACATGATCCATATCGACCCCATGAGTATGTTGTGTGCCGGATCGCTGATCCCTTGCCATTTGAGCGAGCGCGGGATCCTCACCGTATCACCGACACCAACCCCAGATGCTCCACGAACGGTTCAAAGTCCCGATCGCTAAACAGCAGCGGGTAGTCGCTCTCGATGCAGCGGGTGGCGATCAGGGTGTCGATGGTCTTGCGGGCGGTGACGCCCAGCGCGCGCAGGGCACGGAAGTTACGCGCAGCCTGGATGGCGACGTCGTGGCCTCCAATCTCCACCAACGTCAGAGTCCCCAGCAATTCCAGCGCCTGATCGAAGTCGCGCTGGCGGGTGAAGCCTTGCAGCACCTCGGTCAGGATCAGGTCGCCGACGGCCAGGGGCTCGACGCCGAGTAATTGGTCCAGACGATCTGATTGGGCCGTCGAGACGCCCCGGAAGTAATCAATCCAGACGCTTGAATCGACGAGGATCACCCGTCGGTCCGCATGGCGTCGAGGTCTCCGTCCCAGGCCAGCTTGCCGCGCAGGTCGCGGATCGCGGCCTGCTGGCGAAGGCGCAGCAGGGTCTTGAGGCCCAGCTCGACGGCTTCGCGCTTGGTCTTGAGGCCGGTGGCCTTGAGGGTCTGGGCCATCAGGACGTCATCGATAACGACATTGGTGCGCATGATGTGTATCCGGCCGTGGTGGCATACACATAGCACGCGATGGGCGTTTCGGCTACCGCCCCAGCCACCTAACTGCCCCCACATCACTGTCATCCGGCCGTGTGTTGAACGCGATCCGCGCTCCCAGCGTATGATGGTACGATGTCAGACAGGCTCGCTGCGGCCGAGGGTGTTTAGCCAAGCTTCGACATCTGTCACCTCGATGCCTTCGCCGCGCGCGAGGTCGTCCAGGCCTTCCTGAATCAGGGCGCGGTAGCGGGCCTCGCGGGCGGCGTCGGTTTCGAGGGCTTTGTCGGATGGGATCTGGCGCTCGGTCATGAGCACGACGGTAGGCAAAAATCGGGGTTTCTCAAAGCGGGCGCCGTGGGCTCGCTGGGCGAACGCCGCGCTGGCCCCCTCCGGGCCCTTCGGGCCGTCCTCCCCCGGAGGGGGAGGATCTACGTCCTACAGCCGGCTCTTCCTGAACGCCTCGGCCTGCTCCGCCCGCAGTTCCTGCCGGATGCGCTTCGGCGCGGCCTTGTCCACCGCCTCGCCCGGCGCCGTCAGGATCTCGTTGGCGAACTCCAGGTCCATCATCTTCATGCGCTTGATCTCGTCGCGCAGGCGGGCGGCGGTCTCGAATTCGAGGTTGGAGGCGGCCTCGCGCATCTTGGACTCCAGGTCCTTGAGGGCGGCCTTGAAGTTGTCGCCGGTGAAGGGCTTTTCGACGTCGCCGGCGTGCAGGCCGCCGATCGGCACGGTGACGCGGTCGCCGCGCTCGAACGGGCTGTTGAGGATGTCCTTGATGTCGCGCTTGACGCTCTCTGGGGTGATGCCGTTGTCGAGGTTGAACTGGTGCTGCTTGTCGCGGCGGCGCTGGGTCTCGCCCATGGCCCGCTCCATGCTGCCGGTGATCCGGTCGGCATAGAGCACCACCTTGCCGTCGATGTTGCGCGCCGCGCGGCCGATGGTCTGGATCAGGCTGGTTTCCGAGCGCAGGAAGCCTTCCTTGTCGGCGTCGAGAATGGCCACCAGGCCGCATTCGGGGATGTCGAGGCCCTCGCGCAGCAGGTTGATGCCCACCAGCACGTCGAACTTGCCCAGCCGCAGGTCGCGGATGATCTCGATGCGCTCCAGGGTGTCGACGTCGGAGTGCATGTAGCGGACGCCGATGCCCTGCTCGTTGATATATTCGGTCAGGTCCTCGGCCATCTTCTTGGTCAGCACGGTGACCAGCGAGCGGTAGCCCTTGGCGGCCGTCTGGCGGATCTCGTCGATGACGTCGTCGACCTGGCTGGCGCCGTTGGCGCTGACCGGGCGCACCTCGACCGGCGGGTCGATCAGGCCGGTGGGGCGGATCACCTGCTCGGCGAACACGCCGCCGGCGCGCTCCAGCTCCCACGAGGCCGGGGTGGCGCTGACATGCACCGACTGGGGCCGCATGGCGTCCCATTCCTCGAACTTGAGGGGGCGGTTGTCGAGCGCGCTGGGCAGGCGGAAGCCGTACTCGGCCAGGGTCCATTTGCGGCTGCGGTCGCCCTTGTACATGGCGCCGATCTGCGGAACCGTCTGGTGGCTCTCGTCGGTGAATAAGAGGGCGTTGTCGGGGATGTATTCGAAGAAGGTCGGCGGCGGCTCGCCGGTCTTGCGGCCCGAGAGATAGCGGCTGTAGTTCTCGATGCCGGCGCAGGAGCCGGTGGTCTCGATCATCTCCAGATCGAAATTGGTCCGCTGCTCCAGGCGCTGGGCCTCGAGCAGCTTGCCGTTCTCGTACATCCAGGCCAGGCGCTCTTTCAGCTCGGCGCGGATCTCGATGATCGCCTGGCGCAGGGTAGGGCGCGGCGTGACGTGGTGGCTGTTGGCGTAGACCTTGATGCTGGGCAGGTCGGCGGTCTTCTTGCCGGTCAGCGGGTCGAACTCGGCGATGGCCTCGACCTCGTCGCCGAACAGGCTGATGCGCCAGGCGCGGTCTTCATAGTGGGCTGGGAAGATCTCCAGCGTGTCGCCCCGGCGGCGGAACGTGCCGCGCTCGAAGGCGGCGTCGTTGCGCTTGTATTGCTGGGCCACCAGGTCGGCCATCAGCTGCTTTTCATTGACCGTCTGGCCGACCTCCAGGGTGAAGGTCATGGCCGTATAGGTCTCGACCGAGCCGATGCCGTAGATGCAGCTGACCGAGGCGACGATGATCACGTCGTCGCGCTCCAGGATCGCCCGGGTGGCCGAGTGGCGCATCCGGTCGATCTGCTCGTTGATGGAGCTGTCCTTCTCGATATAGGTGTCGGTGCGCGGGACGTAGGCTTCGGGCTGGTAGTAGTCGTAATAGCTGACGAAGTACTCGACCGCGTTCTCCGGGAAGAAGCTCTTCATCTCGCTGTAGAGCTGGGCCGCCAGGGTCTTGTTGGGGGCCAGGATCAGGGCCGGGCGCTGGGTCTTTTCGATGACCTGGGCCATGGTGAAGGTCTTGCCCGATCCGGTGACGCCCAGCAGCACCTGGTCCTGGTCGCCGTTCTCCAGGCCTTCCACCAGTTCGGCGATGGCCGTCGGCTGGTCGCCGGCGGGGCTGTATTCGCTGACCAGCTTGAACCGCTTGCCGCCTTCCGACTTGGCGGGGCGTTCGGGGCGGTGCGGCGTCCACAGGGTCTGGACGCCGATCAGCTCGCCTTCCAGCGCGACGTCGTGGATGAACTTGGCGGAGACGTCGGAGACGCCGTTGTCCGGGGTGCTGGGCATGGCCAGAAGGTAGGGGCGCGAGCCCTCGAAGGCTAGGGGCGCTGCTGACGGCCAGTGTCAGCAGGGTGGCGGCAGGATCTAGCGGAACAGGTCGCCCAGCCAGCGCGGATAGGCGTTGGCGATCGACAGGGCGGTGGTGGCCAGGGACTGCTGGCTCTGGGCCGCCTGCAGCCGGGCGCTTTCCTTGGGTCGGTCGGCGTCGATCAGGTTGCCGACGCCGGTCGTCAGGGTGTCGGCCAGCCGCGCGGTCTGGGTGATGCTGCTGGGCGCCTATCTCCCCGAACACCCGTCAGGCATGTCCCCAGTCTGAACAATAAAGCGCGGGGCGACGGGTTTAGTGGGGGCAGCGCTAGGACCGCATCCTGCGCCACTCACACATTGACCGGATCCATGCCTGCGTCGCCGCGGACGTAAGGGTTCTCAGTCGCCCACCCGCTTCAGCGTCGTGCGGTTGCGCGAGATCCAGGTCTCGGTCGCGTCGTTCAGATAGTCGACCTCCTTGAGGGTGGTCATCGTGTCGCCGTCGCGGACCAGGGTCTGGCGGAGGCGGGCGGGCTTGTCGCCGTCGCGGCCGTTGGTCTCGGCCACCAGGGTCCAGTGGGTGGTGTCGGTCGCCGGTGCGGGCAGCCGCAGGGTGATGGTGTCCAGGCTGGTCTCGCGGCCCTTGCGGAAGCTGGCCGAGGTCTCCTTGCCCGTGGCCGGGTCCAGCAGTTCCACCGTGGTGATCCGCACATTGCCCACCTTGGGGCCGTCGTCGAAGTCGGCCTTGCGGATCAGGGTGACGCCGTCGCCGCCGTCCTCGATCAGCACCTTCATGGGCAGGCCGAACCAGCGGTTGGCCGAATAGTCGAGATATTCCAGCTTGCCCTCCCATCGACCCGCCATGCCCAGGCGCAGGGCGGCGATGTCTGGCGCGGTCTGGGCGGCGGCCGGGAGGCTGGCCAGCGACAGGCTCGCGGTCAGGAGGAGGGTGAGGGCGCGGCGGCGCATGGCCTTGGATCTCCGGGGTGAGCTTCACCTTGAAGTACGCGGCGAGCGAACATCGGGATGCGAGCCGTTTGACTCCCAATTTACTGTGTGACACACAGTGTACGTCACACACCATGTGGCGCACACGATACGGCGCACACCATGCCCACGGAAACCGATATCTTTGAGCAGCTCCGCCAGGAGCTTCGGCGGGGCACCCTGATCCTGGCCGTGCTGGCCCAGCTTCGGGTCGAGCGCTACGGCTACGGCCTGCGTCAGGCGCTCGCCTCCGTGGGCGTCGAGATCGACGAAGGCGCGCTCTATCCCATGCTGCGCCGACTGGAAGGGCAGGGCCTGCTGTCCAGCGAGTGGCGCGAGGAAGACAAGCGCAAGAAGCGTTTCTACCGCCTGTCGCCCGAGGGCGAGGCCGTGCTGGCCCGCCTGGCCGACGAATGGCGCTCCATCAACGACACGCTGCAACCCCTGCTCTGAGGAGAGGACGGATCATGGATCTGCTCGACCGCTATCTGGGCGCCATCGCCGCCCTGTTGCCCGCCGCCCAGCGCGACGACATCATCGCTGAACTGCGCGACCTCCTGATGAGCCGCATCGAGGAGAAGGAGGCCCGGCAGGGCCATCGCCTCGACAGGAAGGCGCTGGAGGCTCTGTTCCGCGAGTTTGGCCACCCGCTGGCCGTGGCCGGCCGCTATGGCCCGCAGCGCGCCCTGATCGGGGTGGAGCTCTATCCGTTCTATATCTTCGCGGTGAAGATCGCCCTGGCGATCGCGGCGTTCGCGGCGGTGATCCCGGCGGTGGTGGGGGTGGTCACCGGCGATGGCGATGTTTCGCGGGCCATCGGTCACGCGATCCATGCGTTCATTCCCAGCGCCCTGACGCTGATCGGGGTCATCACCATCGTCGGGGCGATGGTCGAGCGCGGCTGGATCAGGGCGGGCGATTTTGGCCAGTGGAAGGTCAGCGACCTGCCGCACGCCGCGCCCCGAAAGGGCTGGTTCCGCACCACCCGCTTCGAGGCGTTGTTCGAGGTGGTGTTCATGACCTTCTTCGCCCTGTGGTGGGCGGGGCTGGTCGACTTTCCGGGCGGGCGGGGGTCGTTCGGCCCCCGCGGCGACCTTGAGGTGAGCCTGGCGCCTGTCCTGACCCAGATGCACCTGCCGATCCTGCTGCTGGCCGTCGGCCAGGCGCTGTCGGGGTTGATCCTGGTCATTCGCCCGGCCTGGGTGCGGCCGCGCGCGGCGGCGGAGATCCTTCTGTCGATCGCGGGCATCGCCCTGGCCTACGCCCTGTGGCGCGGCATGCCGCTGGTGACGTTCGTGGGGCCGGACGCGGCGGTCGAGAGCGTCGCCAGCCTGCAGACCACGGCCAACAACATCTTCAGGATCAGCGCCGTGGTCGCCGCGGTCGTCTGCGGCTGCAAGATCCTGATCGAGGGCTGGCGGCTGCTGCGTCCCTCCCGCGCCTGAGGCCCGGGAGGGAGCGACAGAGGCTAACTCTTGGGCTTGGAGGCGGTGTCGACCACCGCGCCAACCCCGGCGCCGACGACCGCGCCGACCGGTCCGCCGATCACGGCGCCGGTCGCCGCGCCGGTGGCCGCCCGCTGCTCCATATTGTGGCCGCAGGCGCTCAGGGACAGGGCGGCCAGGGCGGCCAGCGGGGCCATCGTCAGGGTCCGGCGGGCGTTAGGGTTAAGGGTCATGGAGCGCTCCTCTTAGACGGTATTTGTCTGGCTTGAGTAACGGCGCTCGATGGCGTGACGTTCCCTGAATCAAGGGGTTTAGAACAGTCCGATCAATGCTTCGCACCGCGGCAGAGCAGCGATTTTTTTCACTGTCGGGTTTTTCTAGCGAATCAAGGCGTTAACGATCTTGACTGCGGCGAATGGGCTCGGATTCAATGCTGCACTGCGGCATGCGCTTGCGACTCGCGCCAATATCGTTCATAAGCCGGTCATAAGTGGGTTTTCGGCCATATCGTGAAACGGTCGAACCTCCGCCTCTGGGACTGCCCGACAGTGAGTTTTCCGGGTTCCTAGAAGCGATTTTGTCGGGGGGCGGTTCGCCCTCGCCGCGCAGGACACGAGTTTTGTATATCAAGTCGCAGACGCGCGCAGATGCGCGCGCGCTGGTCGGCGCCGTATTGGTTGGGTCCGCCACGGGCCTGGCTTTGGGCGCCGTTTACCTGGCGGGTGGGCTTGCCCAAACCGCCACCCAGCACGCCCGTGTTACACGCCTTGCAGACGGCGCTTCGGAGGGGTTCTCCGACGTCGCCCTGATCAATTCTGCTTCCCGCATGGACCAAGGCGCGCTCGCCGTGGCCCGTCGTCACGACCCCTACACCGTGGCGGGCGCCGCTCAGCGCGACCGTCAGATTTCCCTGTTGGTCGCCCGTCTTGAAAACGGCCAGACCCGTGCGCCGGTTCCCCGCAGCGGCCCGATGATGCTGCGCGCCAGCTTTGGCGGTCCGTTCAATCCGGCCGCCTCGCCCTTCCGTCTTGGCAATGTGCTGGAAAGCTCGCGCGAGCTCGAATGCCTGGCCGAGGCTGTCTATTACGAAGCCCGCGGCGAGACCCCCAGCGGTCAGGCCGCCGTGGCCCAGGTGGTCCTCAACCGGGTCCGCCACCCCTCGTTCCCCAAGTCGGTTTGCGGCGTGGTCTTCCAGGGCGCCTATCGCAAGGTCGGTTGCCAGTTCAGCTTCGCCTGCGACGGCTCGATGAGCCGCGGGCGCGAACGCGGCGCCTGGACCCGGGCCCAGAAGATCGCCGCGCGCGCGCTCAGCGGCGCGGTGATGAACGAGGTCGGCTCGGCCACCCATTTCCACACCACCGGCGTCTCGCCCGGCTGGGGGCCGCGCCTGCTGAAGGTCGCCCATGTCGGCATGCACGTGTTCTACCGCTTCGGCGGCCGTTCGGGCGCGCCGGGGGCCTTCTCGTCGACCCCGCGTCCCTCGACCCTGGAAGACATGCCCAACGCGCCGGAAATCGCCAGCATGACCGCCGACGGCAAGCCGATGAACGGTCTTGGCGGCGTCGTCTATGCCGCCAACGCCATCATCACGCCGACGGCCCAGGCCGCGCCGGCTGGCAACGGCATGGGCGGGCCTCTGGGTCAGCTGACCGAGCCGGCCTCGGCGCCCGCCAAGCCGGTGGTCGAGAAGACCTCGGCCGACGGCGTCAGGACGACAGCAGGGGCCGTGACCGGAGCTGCTTCCTGACGGCGCCGGGCATGTGGCTGCTGGCGAAACGCATCTGTTTGGCCCGCTTGCCCACCAGATAGTGCAGGTCCTTGCCGGTCGCTGACTTGAACACCACCTCGGCGGCGTCCTCGACGGGATAGACTTCCAGCCCGCCCTTCTTGAGGGCGTCGGCCATGTTGCCGTTGCTGCCCGCCGCCCCGGCGTTGAGGATCGGCGTCTCGATGAACCACGGCATCACGCAGGCGACGCTGACGCCGTGCTGGGCGTATTCGACGTCCAGCGCCTCGGACAGGCCCCGCACCGCGAACTTGGTGGCCGAATAGACCGCCAGCTTGGGCGAGCCGTAGAGGCCCGCGCAGGACGCCACATTGATCAGCCGTCCGCCGGCCGCCTTCAGCAGCGGCAGGCCGGCCCGCGCACCGTTGACCACGCCCTTGATATTGATGTCGATCTGCAGGTCGCAGTCGGCCTCGCTCAGCTCTTCCAGATTGCCGAACCGGGCGATGCCCGCATTGTTGAGCAGGGCGTCCAGCTTGCCGCCGGTCATCCGCCCGAACTCGCCCAGGGCGTTGTCCCAGGCCTGGCGGTCGCGGACGTCCAGCTTGAAGGTCGCGCCATTGGCGGGGCCGATGGCCAGCAAGGCCGCTTTCAGGCCCGCGGCGTCGATATCCGACAGGCCCACGAACCAGCCGGCGGCGGCGAACCGCTTGGCGCTGGCCAGGCCGATGCCGCTGGCGGCGCCGGTGATGAAGATGGTCTTGCGGCCCTTGGCGGCAACGTCTGAACTGGCGCTCATCGGCGATCCTCCCCTTTATTTGTTATCAGCGATCAGACGCCGAGGACGGGAAGGGGTCAAGACCCGCGCCCTCCCGGGAGGTGCTCGGGGGGCGCGGGCGGAAAGGCGCGGATCAGTCGGTCTGGTCGTCGATTTCGGCCTCGGGGCCGTTCTTCTTGAAGGATTCGATGGCGTTCTTGGCCGAGGCCTTGGACGAATAGCCCTCGGTGGCGAACATGGTCTCGCCATTGGAGGCCACGAAATTGACGCGGAACTCGCCCGCCTTGTCCTTCTTGATTATGAACTTGTAGGCCATGGGTGTCTCCAGGTGCGGATTATGGCGTGTCGTCTTGCCGACCCAAGGACCGTCGCGCGTCGCCCGGCGACGAGTCAATCAAGATGCTTGCGGAGATTGTGAATGAATATTGACGACCGCCTGGACCAGCTTTCCCGTCAATTGCTCTCCGTTCCCTATGCCGACCTGACCGAAGTTCAGAAGAGCGTCATCGACCTGATCTGCGACGAGGCGCCCACCGGCCTGAACAAGACGCTGGTCAATGATGATCGCACCTATTGGGACCGGCTGGCCGACACCGTCGCCAAGGTGGGGGGCTCGTGGGCCTTCATCGGTGGGTTCAGCGCCGCGCTGATGGTGTGGATCGCGGTCAATATCGTGCTCAAGCGCTTCGATATGGCGTTTGACCCCTATCCCTTCATCTTCCTGAACCTGATGCTCTCGACCGTCGCGGCCCTGCAGGCGCCGGTGATCATGATGAGCCAGAACCGCCAGGCCCTGAAGGACCGCCAGAACGCCGAGCACGACTATGTCGTCAACCTGCGCGCCGAGCTGGAGATCATGCACCTGCACGCCAAGCTGGACGCCCTGCGCGAGCGCGATATCGCCGAGCTGAGCCGCCACAACGCCGAGGCCCTGGGGCGGCTCGAGGCGCAGGTGGCGGCGCTGGCGGGCAAGCTTGACGCGAAGGGCTAGGGGGCGATGCCTCTGACCGTCGCGACCTGCCAGTTTCCGGTCTCGGCCGACATCGCCGCCAACCTGCGCTGGATTGGCGATCAGATGCGACAGGCCCGGGCCGGCGGGGCGGACGTGGCGCATTTCCCGGAAGCCAGCCTGTCGGGCTATGCCGGCGTCGACCTGGCCTCGTTCGCGGACTTCGACTGGCCCGCGCTCAGAGCCGCGACGCTGTGCATCGCGGAGCTGGCGCATGAGCTGCGCCTGTGGGTGGTGGTCGGTTCGGCCCATCCGCTGACCGCCGGTCGCAAGCCGCACAACTGCGCCTATGTCATCGACGACCACGGACGGATCGTCGACCGCTATGACAAGCGGTTCTGCGCGGGGGATGTCGACGGGATCTCAGGCGACCTGGCCCACTATACGCCGGGCGATCACTGGGCGGTGTTCGACATCAAGGGCGTCCGCTGCGGCGTCCTGATCTGCCACGATTATCGCTATCCGGAGCTCTACCGCGCCTATCAGCAACGGGGCGTGCGGCTGATGTTCCACGGCTATCACGCCGGCGGGCTGACGGAGGAACGCTACGCGACCATGGCGGCGCAGGTCGGGGATCAGCACCGGGCGTTTGGCGGCGGCGAAACCCTGCCGGCCATCACCATGCCGGCCGGCATGATCGCGGCGGCCTCGAACAACAATATGTGGATCAGCTGTCCCAACACTTCGGCCCCGGTCAGTTGCTGGCCGGCGTTCCTGGTGCGGCCCGACGGGGTGATCACCGGGGCGCTCGAGGTCGGGCAGGACGGCGTGCTGATCTCGTCGGTCGATCCGGACGCGGCTATCTACGACTCCACCGTCGCCTGGCGCGACCGGGCGATCCACGGCCGCCTGCATAGCGGCGAGCTTGTCGATGATCCCCGCTCGCGGGCGCGGACCGAGATCTGAGGTCGAGCGGCGCCTGAGTCGATCGGCGGACCAGAAACACGCGTCTCGCCCTCTGCACACTTCCTGCGCACAGCCATCCTCCAGGCGCCCCCAAAGGCCAAGCTGACGGGGACAGGGCTCTCGCCGGCCACATCATCCGCGCCAAGCCGCCCGAGTCCTCGTTAGCTCGATCCCAACAGCCGTCGAACGGACGGCGCGAGGGGATTTCGTCGAATGGAACTGGGCGCGCGAACACCGACCCGGCGTCAGCTGCTTTCCGCCATCGCCGCCGTCGGGGGCACGGCGGCGCTGTATCAGGCCATGACGTCGCTGGGCCACGCGGCCGAGACCCAGTTCGCGGGGCCGCCCAACCTGGCCGGCGCGCGCAAGGGCGCCTCGGTGATCGTGCTGGGCGCGGGCCTGGCCGGCATGCTGGCGGCCCATGAGCTGACCAAGGCCGGCTACAAGGTCCAGATCCTCGAATACCAGGACCGGGCCGGCGGCCGGAACTGGTCGCTGCGCGGCGGCGATACCTATACCGAGCTGGGCGGGGCCACCCAGAAGGTCGGCTTTTCCCAGGGCAACTATCTCAATCCCGGCCCTTGGCGGATCCCGCACCATCACAAGACCCTGCTGCACTACTGCAAGTCGTTCGGCGTGGCGCTGGAGCCCTTCATCCAGTTCAACCACAACACCTGGATCCACTCGTCGGAATCGTTCGGCGGCAAGCCGGTGCGGTTCAAGGCCGCCGCCGCCGACTTCGAGGGCAATGTCGCCGAGCTGCTGGCCAAGTCGGTCAACACCAAGGCCCTCGACGACCAGGTCACGCCCGAGGACCGCGAGCGCCTGCTGGAGGCCCTGAAGGGCTGGGGCATGCTGGACAAGGACTACAAATACGCCTCGAACCTGCGCTCGGCCTCGCACCGGGGCTATGACCGCCCACCCGGCGGCGGGATCAACGGCGCGCCGATCCCCTCGGCCCTCTACGATTTCCACGATGTGCTGGACCCGCAGGTCTGGACCTCGATGGCCTTCTTCATGGGCCACGAGATGCAGACCACCATGTTCCAGCCGGTCGGCGGCATGGACATGATCGGCAAGGCCTTCGCCAGGCAGGTCGAGGGCCAGATCACCTACAACGCCAAGGTCAACAAGATCGCTCAGGACGACAAGGGCGTGGCGGTCACCTATGCCGACACCAAGACGGGCAAGGTGGTCACCGCCGAGGCCGACTGGTGCGTCTGCACCATTCCGCTGTCGGTGCTGGGCCAGATCGACACCCAGGTCACTGACGAGATGATGGCCGCGATCAAGGCCGTGCCCTATTCGGGCCAGGTCAAGATCGGCCTGGAGATGAAGCGCCGCTTCTGGGAGGAGGAGGACTCCATCTATGGCGGTCACAGCTTCACCGACCAGGAGATCGCCCTGATCTCCTATCCCAACAGCAACTTCTTCGGCGACGGCCCGGCCGTGCTGCTGGGGGCCTTCGCCCGCGAGATGGGGGCCTATCGCCTGGCCGGCATGACGCCCGAGCAGCGGATCGAGGTCGCCCTGCAACAGGGCTCGGTCCTGCACCCGGCCAGCTATCGCAAGGAGTTCGCCAGCGGCGCCTCGGTGGCCTGGAGCCGCGTGCCCTGGGCCCTGGGCTGCTGCGCCCGCTGGACCGAGGAATCCCGCAAGGAACACTACCAGACCCTGGTGGGCATGGACCGCCGCATCGTCCTGGCCGGCGAGCACGCCTCCTATGTCGGCTGCTGGATGGAGGGGGCGCTGCTCTCCTCGATCGACGCCATCACCCGCCTGCACAAGCGCGCCCTGGAGGCCTGAGCATGACCGTTCGTCTTTCCCGCCCCATGGCTCTCGCCGCCGCCCTGCTGGCCATCGCCGCGCCGGCCGTCGCCCAGACCCCCGCGGGCGGCGACACCGGCGGCGGCGTGGTTCGCGTCGCCAAGCCGGTCACGGGCCAACAGGTCTATGAGGCCGTCTGCCAGGCTTGCCACATGGCCGACGCCAAGGGCGGAACGGGCGCCGGGACCATCCCGGCCCTGGCCGCCAATCCGCGCCTGGCCGGAGCGGCCTATCCGATCTCGGCCGTCGTGCTGGGCAAGGGCGGCATGCCCAGCCTGGCGGGCACGCTGGACGACACACAGATCGCGGGGGTGGTGACCTATATCCGGACCAATTTTGGCAACAGCTACACCAAGCCGGTGACGCCGGCGGAGGTCGCCAGAATCCCGCACCCAGCCCGGGGCGGCGGGCATTGAGATAGGCGGAACCACTCGGGCCTCCGCGCGTTTCGGACCTCTGGTGGCGAGCTGGGGGGCGGGTCGTGAAGCGGGGTGAAAACTTGGCCTTGGTGCATCCCGACGAGGATCGCTATCGGCTGCTGGTCGATGCGATCATCGACTACGCGATCTACATGCTCGACATCGACGGTCTGGTGACCAGCTGGAGCCCGGGCGCCCAGAGGCTCAAGGGTTACGCGCCGGCCGAGATTATCGGCCAGCACTTCTCACGCTTCTACAGCCCCGAAGACCAGGCGGCGGGCGCTCCCAGCGCGGCCCTGGCGATCGCCGCCAGCGAGGGACGCTTCGAGAAGGAAGGCTGGCGCCTGCGCAAGGACGGCAGCCGCTTCTGGGCCCATGTGGTGATCGACGCCATCCGCGACGAGCAGGGCGAAGTGGTGGGATTCGCCAAGATCACCCGCGACATCACCGAGCGCATGGAGATCCAGAAGGCGCTGGACCAGGCTCGCGAGGCTTTGTTCCAGGCCCAGAAGATGGAGGCCATCGGTCAACTGACCGGCGGCGTCGCCCACGACTTCAACAATCTGCTGATGGCCATCATGGGCAGCCTGGAGCTGGTGCGAAAGCGCCTGCCCTACGATCCTCGCATCACGCCTCTGCTGGATAACGCCATGCAGGGCGCCGAGCGCGGCTCGATCCTGACCCAGCGCATGCTCGCCTTCGCGCGCAAGCAGGAGCTGAAGATGGACGCGGTGGACGTGGCGAGCCTGGCGCGGGGGATGATGACCTTCCTGGACCGCACCATCGGCGGCAAGATCGAGGTCAGCCTGCGCTTTCCAGTCGACCTGCCCCGGGTGCTCACCGACCCCTACCAGTTGGAAGCGGCCTTGATGAACCTGGCGGTCAATGCGCGCGACGCCATGCCCGACGGCGGCGACCTGATCATCAGCGCCCGCGCCGAGCGGGTGGACGGCGGCCCGGACCTCAAGCCTGGCGACTATGTCCGCCTCAGCGTCGCCGACACCGGCGAGGGCATGAGCCAGGATACGGTCCAGCGGGCCACCGAGCCGTTCTTCACGACCAAGGGGGTTGGCAAGGGCACGGGGCTGGGCCTGTCGATGGTGCACGGCCTGGCGGCCCAGTCCGGCGGGGCCCTGTTCGTGACCAGCCAGGAAGGCCTCGGCGCCAGGGTGGATCTGCTGCTGCCCGTGGTCGGCCAGGACTATCCCTCGACCTGCGATTCCGCCGCCCCAGTCGCGCGCTCCGAGACCGGACGCAGGCTCGTGATCCTGGCGGTGGACGACGACGCCCTGGTCCTGACCAACACCGCCGCCATGCTGGACGATCTGGGCCACGAGGTGATCGTCGCTTCATCGGGCAAGGAAGGCCTGGAGCTTCTGAAGGGCCGCGTCGACATCGATCTGATCGTCAGCGACGAGATCATGCCGCACATGACCGGCTCTCAGTTCGTCCGGGCCGTCCAGCGCAGCCATCCCGGCATCCCGTTCATCATCGCCACGGGCTATGCGGACCTGGAGTCCAGCGCGTCCGACGATTTCCGGCTGGGCCTGCGGCGGATCGCCAAGCCCTTCAGTCAGGACCTGTTGGCCCAGTTCGTCAGCGAGGCCGTCGACCGGCCTTCGGCGATGGGCGTGACGTCGCGCTAGACGTCGCCGTTCCTCGAGGTTTCGCGGCCGGCCGCGGGAGTCCTCTCAGTCGGGCGCCTCTTAGTCAGGCATCGTCTCGAAGACGGCCAGGCCCGGCGGCAGCACCGCCCAGTCCGGACGATCCCGGACGAAGATCGCCACGCTCGGCCGGAACTGGGACGGATCGTCCAGCGATCCCGCATAGACGGTGTGGGAGTCATCCCTGCCGACTTCGCCGCCAAACACCAGGCCGCCGCAGGCGGGGCAGGAATTGCGCACCGCGTCGGTTCCCCGGAACGACGGCGACCGAAACGGCCGCGCCTCGCCGCTGAACCGGATGGCCGCGGCCGGAAATCCCATGAACGGAATGAACCCCGAGCCGGACGCCTTGCGGCAGTCGGCGCAGTAGCAGTGGCCCATCATCGAAGGCTCGCCGACCGCTTCGTAGCGCAGCGCCCCGCACAGGCAGCCACCGGCATAGGTCATCTCGTGTGCGCTCAAGGTTCTAGCCCGCCTTCGCTGTCCGCCGCAGCGCCTGCGGCGGCTGGCCAAACGCCCGGATGAAGGCCCGGCGCATGCGTTCCGGATCGCCAAAGCCGGTCTCCAGGGCCACATCCTCGACCTGCAGCGGCTGGCTGTCCAGCAGGGCGCGGGCGGCTTCGACGCGCAGGCGCTCCACCGCCTTGGCCGGGGTGACCCCGGTCTCGGCGGTGAACAGGCGGGCGAAGTTTCGGGGGCTCATGGCGACGTGGTCGGCCAGCTGTTCGACGCTGAGGTTCTCCGCCAGATGCTCACGGGCCCAGACGAGCAGAGCGTCGAAGCGCTTGGCCCTCAGGTCGATCAGGGCCGAGAACTGCGACTGGCCGCCGGGGCGGCGATGATAGACCACCAGTTGCTGGGCCACGCGACGGGCTATGGCCTCGCCCTCGTCGGCGCCGATCAGGGCCAGGGACAGGTCGATGCCGGCGGTGATGCCGGCCGAGCTCCAGATCATGCCGTCCTGGACGAAGATCTTGTCCGGTTCGAGCTTGATGGCGGGATAGCGCCTCTGGATGTCTTTCGTCCGGCTCCAGTGGGTGGTGGCGCGCTTGCCGTCCAGCAGGCCGGCCTGGGCCAGGATGTAGGTTCCCGAACAGACGCTGGCCACGCGGCGGGCGCTCTTGGCCGTGTCGCGCACATAGGCCAGGGTGGCCTCGCAGATCGCCGGTCCATGCACGCCGTCGCCGCCCGAGACGATCAGGGTGTCCAGCGGCGGTGCGTCGGCGAAGGCGGTGGTCGCGACGGCCATGCCTGACGAACTGGCCACCATGCCGCCGTCCCTGGACAGGAAGACCAGGCGATAGGCGCCCGGCGAGAACCGCGCCGCGATCTCGAAGGTGGCGATCGGGCCCGTGGCGTCCAGCAGCTGGAAGTCCTGATAGACCAGAAAGCCGATGGTGCGTGTCATGGCGGAATCCGAGGGAATTATGTCATTTCAGCCAGAGGCTAGGCGCGGGATGATAGGGCGTCAAACGGAGATGTCCCCATGGCCGAGCCCCACAGCAAGACAGAGCCCCTGAACATCGTCTTCGCCCTGTTTCCGGGCGTGACGCATCTGGATTTCACCGGTCCGCACCAGATCCTGTGCCGCCTGCCCGGCGCGAAAGTCACGGTCGCCAGTCTGGACGGCGGCGAGATCGAGGCTGATGGCCTGGTCTTCGCGCACCTGCCGCGCCTGACCGATGTCGAGGCGTGCGACGTACTGGTGGTGCCCGGCGGCTTTGGGACCACCGAGGCCATGGGCAACCCAGCCTTCCTCGACGAGATCCGCCGCCTGGCCTGGGGGGCGCGCTATGTGACCTCGGTCTGCACCGGCTCGCTGGTGCTGGGCGCGGCGGGCCTGCTGAAGGGCAAGCGGGCGGCCTGCCACTGGGCCTGGCGCGACCAGCTGGCGCTGTTTGGCGCGATCCCCGATCCGGCCCGCGTGGTCCGCGACGGCAAGATCTTCACCGGCGGCGGCGTCACCGCCGGCATCGACTTCGCCCTGACCATCGCCGCCGAGATCGCCGGCGAGGACATGGCCCAGGCGATCCAGCTGGGGGTGGAATATGCGCCCGCCCCGCCGTTCAATTCAGGACGGCCGGAGACGGCGCCGGCCAAGGTGCTGGAGCGGGTGCAGCGGATCTACGGCTCCGGCATGGCCGAGCGGCTGGCGGCGGCGCAGAAGGCGGCGGCGCTGGTCTAGGCGCTCGCCACCGTCGCGAAAATGCCTGTCATCCCGGACAAGCCCGGCGAAAGCCGGGCGCAGATCCGGGACCGCCGGAAGCGCCTGCGTTCACGCGTCGGTCCCGGATCTTCGCGCCTTCGCGCTCGTCCGGGATGACAACTGTCTGGGGGGCGAGCCCATGCCCTCGAGGAGACGGGGGATTCGACATTCCCCCATCCTTCTCTACCCTCCGCCCCAAAGCTGGCGATCGACCGGCGCGGGGGAGGGGATGTCATGCGCAAGCCATGGCTGTTGTTGGTGCTGGGCGTGGTCCTGGTGCTGGGCGGAAGCGCGCTGGCCTGGAAGGTCCAGACGGCGGGCGGGATCAAGGTCACCGAGGTGACCTTCGCCGGAACCGGCGGCGCGCCGATGAGCGGCCTGCTCTACACGCCCCCCAACGCCACGCCCGCGACGCCGGCTCCCGGCGTTCTGGCCGTGCACGGCTATATCAATTCCCGCGAGACCCAGAGCGGCTTCGCCATCGAGTTCGCCCGGCGCGGCTATGTGGTGCTGGCCCTGGACCAGACCGGCCACGGCTATAGCGGCGGGCCGGCGTTCTCGAACGGCTTTGGCGGTCCCGACGGGCTGAAATACCTGCGCGGTCTGAAGACCGTCGATCCGGCCAATATCGGACTGGAGGGCCACAGCATGGGCGGCTGGACGGTGCTGGCCGCCGCCGCGGCCATGCCTGACGCCTACAAGGCGGTGGTGCTGGAAGGCTCATCCACCGGCAAGCCCTTCGCCGCCGACGGCACGCCGGCCTGGCCGCGCAATCTGGCCCTGGTGTTCAGCCAGTATGACGAGTTCTCCAAGCTGATGTGGGGCGTGGATCGGGCCCGCGACGTGACCGGCAGCGCCAAGCTGCAGGCCGTGTTCGGGACGACGGCACCGATCGAGCCGGGCAAGCTCTATGGCTCGGTCGCCGACGGCACCGCGCGGCTGTTGCATACCCCGGCCACCACCCATCCCGGCGACCACATCTCGCCCGCCGCCATCGGCCACGCGCTGGACTGGTTCGCCCTGACCCTGAAGGGCGGAACGCCGCGTCCCGCCGGCGACCAGATCTGGATGTGGAAGGAAGTCGGCACGGGCCTCGCCCTGATCGGCGCTGTCGTGCTGTTGCTGGGGACGTTCCAGGCGCTGCTGACCCTGCCGCTGTTTGCGTCCCTGCGCCAACCGGTCCAGCCGACGCTCGCCCGCCGTGACGGAGGCTGGTGGCGCGGCGTCGCCCTGACCGCCCTGCTGCCGGCCCTGACCTATTTCCCGTTCTTCATCCTGGGCATGCTCGCCCTGCCGCCCAATGGCGTCCTGAAGCAGGGGATCACCAACCAGGTCCTGACCTGGGCCGTCCTGACCGCCCTGATCACCCTGGGCCTGGCCGCCCTGGGCAAGCGCGCCAAGCCGGCCTTCAGCAACCGCTGGCGGCTGTCGCTGCTGATCGGCGTCCTCAGCGTGGGCGCGGTCTATGGCGCGCTGGAGCTGGTCCATCGCCTGTTCCTGGTCGATTTCCGCTTCTGGGTCGTGGCGCTGAAGCGGCTCAGCCCGGGCCAGGCCGATCTGGTGCTGGTCTATGTGCTGCCCCTGATCCTGGCCTTCGGGGTCACCCTGCGCACCCTGCTGGCCCGCATTCCGGTGGCGGGCGAGAGCAACCTGGCCCGCTATGCCGCCGCCGTGCTGGCGCTCAGCGGCGGCTTCGCCCTGCTGCTGGCCCTGGACTATGGCGCGCTGTTCCTGACGGGCCGCCTGCCCACGGCCTTCGACCCGCTGTCGACCGTGGTGGCCATCCAGTTCCTGCCGCTGACGGCCTTGATGGCGGTGGTCGGCGTCTTCACCTGGAAGCGCACCGGCGGCTATGCGGCGGGGGCCGTGATCTGCGGCCTGCTGCTGACCTGGTACATGGTGGCGGGCACGGCGACACAGGTGGTTTAACCCACCCGCACCCCCGTCATCGAGATCGCCGCGAAGACGTCGTCGGTGAAGAAGCTGGCTGCTTCGCCCGGTCCCTGCGCGCCCAGCACATAGAGCAGGGGCAGGTAGTGCTCGGCGCTATTGATCGAGATCTCGGCGTCGGGGCCCAGGCCCTGCCAGTCGATCAGCGGGTCGTGGTCGCCCGAGGCGATCAGGGCCTTGGCGGTCTGGTTGAAGCGGTCAGCCCACTCAGGCGCTTCGGGGCGGCGGAAGTCGGCGGCGCGCAGATTGTGGACGATGTCGCCGCTGCCCATCAGCAGCACGCCCTCGTCGCGCAGGGCCGAGAGCCGGCGCCCGGCCTCGTAGTGCCAGCGGTTGGAGCGGTCACGATCAATGCTGATCTGCACCACCGGAATATCCGCGTCCGGATACATGGGCCGCAGCACGCCCCAGGCGCCGTGGTCGAGACCGCGCGTGGGGTGCTGGAGCACGGGGTCGGGCGACAGGATCTCGCCGATGCGCGCCGCCAGGGCCGGATCGCCCGGCGCGCGGTACTGGACGTCGAACAGGGCCCGCGGGAAGCCGCCGAAGTCGTGGATCGTCTCGGGGGCCGGCGAGGCGCTGACGGCAGTGGCGCCGCGCGTCTCCCAGTGGGCGCTGACCATGGCGATGGCGCGCGGGCGGGGCAGGTCGCGGCCCATCGCGGCCCAGGCGCGGCTCCAGTCATTGTCCTCGATGGCGTTCATCGGCGAGCCGTGGCCGACGAACAGGGCGGGCATGCGGGTCATGGTGAGCTCTTTGGAAACAGTAGAGGTTACAGATAGGCTGCGCGGCCTCGTCTCGCAAGATGACGCCACGCCATGGCTTTTCCCGCACCGCCGCCTTTGTTAAGGCCAAGACCGTGACCGCTTCCGCTTCGCCCCCAAGTCCGTCCGATCCGAGCGCCCCGACGGCGGATGGCGTCTCCGCGCGCGTCCGGGCGCATCGCGCCGTGCGGGGCGGGGCCCTGGATTTCCTGCGGTTTCTGGCCTCGCTGCTGATCGTGCTCTACCACTACGGGGCCGAGAGTCCGCTGCGGATCGAGCGCTTTCATCAGGTGTTCTCGCGCGGCTTTCTGGCGACCGACTTCTTCCTGATCCTGTCGGGCTATGTGCTGGGCCGGGCCTATGGCGCCTCGACCCTGTCGGGACACATCACGCCGGCCCGGTTCTGGCTGCGCCGCGCCGCCCGCGTCTGGCCGGGCCACCTGATGGTGCTGGCGGCCATGGCCGTGCTGGTCCTGATCCTCAACGCCATTGGCACCGACGCCCACAAGCCCTCGCGGTTCGCCTGGGATCAACTGCCGGCCCAGGCCCTGCTGATCCACGCCTGGGGCGCGCCCAGCGACGGGTGGAACCTGCCCAGCTGGTCGCTGTCGGCCCTGATCGTCTGCTACGCGATCTTCCCGTTCATGTGGCGGGCGGCCGACAAGGTGCGCCACGCGGCGGTGCTGCCGCTGGTGGGCGTGGTGGTCATCATCGCCTTCGAACTGATCGCCCGCTTCGGCTTCGACCAGGCCCTGGCCGACCTGCGGTTCCAGTTCGGGGTCGTGCGGGCCCTGCCGCTGTTCATACTGGGCGTATGCCTGGCCCGCGCGGTCGAGATGGACTGGCCTTCGGAAAAGGCCGCCCGCGTCCTGCTGTATGGCGGCGTCGCCGCGTTTGTCGCCCTGCAGATGCTGGACCGCTACGCCCTGCCCAACGTGCTGTGGTTCGACCTGCCCAGCCTGGCCGCGATCGGCTGCATCATCCTGGGGGCCGGCCGGCTGCCGGTGAAGCGCCCCCGCGCCTGGATCGAGGAGGGCGCCAAGCTGTCCTTCGCCCTGTTCATCACCCACATCTTCGTGGGCGTGGTCTATTGGAGCGCCGTCCACAAGCTGATCGACACCGTGCCCATCGGCATCGGCTGGCAGTGGCTGATGTGGCTGGCGGGCTTTCCGCTGGCCTATGGCGCGGCCTGGCTGTTCCACACCTATGTCGACCAGCCGGTGCAGGACCGTCTGGCGCCGTGGCTGAGGCGCTAGGGACGTCTCGCCAATGTCATCGGCGCGCGCTAACACCTCGCTCATGACCCGACACATCCCGCTCCAAGGCGTCGAAAACCTCCGCGACTATGGCGACTACGCCGCCGGTCTTGGCCGGCTGAAAAAGGGCGTGCTGTATCGCGCCGCTCACCAGGCCGAGGCCACCGACGCCGATCTGGACGCTTTGGCGGCCCTGAACATCGTCACCCTGGTGGACCTGCGTCGACCCAACGAGCGCGAGCGGTCGCCATCGCGGCGCTGGAACGGCTTTTCCGCCCAGGTGATCGACAACGAACTGGGCGCGACCGGCCCTGACCCCTGGCACGAGTTCCTGAAGGCTTCAGACCTCACCGAGGGCTCGATCCAGGCCTATATGGTTGAGTATTATCAACGGGCCCCGTTCAAGGCGCGGCATCTGGATCTGTTCTCGCGCTATTTCAAGGCGCTGGCGGAGGCGCGTGGTCCGGTGCTGATCCACTGCGCCGCCGGCAAGGACCGCACCGGCATCCTGGCGGCCCTGACCCACCATGTGGCGGGCGTGTCGGACGATGATGTGATCGACGACTATCTGCTGACCAACGACCCAGCCCGCTTCGAGCGGCGCGGGCCCCAGTTCATGGCCGTCATCCAGGAGATGACCGGCCGCACGCCGACCGAGGCGGCCATGCGCGCCGCCATGGGCGTCGAGGCCCAGTACCTGGCCGCCGCCTTCGCCGCGATGAAGGACCAGCACGGCTCGCTGGACGGCTATCTGGAACAGGCGGTCGGCCTGGACGCGCAAACCCGCGAAGCCGTAAGGGCGCATATCCTGCTTTAAAGCTGTCATTGCCGGTGACAAACGCTCGTTTAACCGCCACGCTCCCCTGAAGCGACCGCACAAGACGGCGCTCTCAATAGGGTAGGGCATGAACGAGACCACAGGCACGCCGCCAGGCTTGGCGGAGGTTGCGTCGGAGGGCGGCCTGATGCCGATCGACAAGCCGAAAGGCCTGTCGAAGAGCGCGCTCAGCTGGATTTTCCACCAAGGCTCGCGCGACGCCTATGTCGTCCTGATCACCATCTATATCTTCGCGCCCTATTTCTCGCGGGTGTTGGTCGGCGATCCGGTCAAGGGCCAGGCCACCGTGGCCGACATCGCCACCGTCTATGGCCTGCTGACGGCCGTGACCGCGCCCCTGCTGGGCGCCTCGATCGAGCGGTATGGCCCGCGCAAGCCGTTCCTGATCGGCATACTGGCGATCATGCTGCCGCTGCTGGTTCTGCTGTGGTTCGCCCAGCCGAACGACGGCCCGTCCGTGGCCCTGATCGGCCTTGTCCTGATCGTGCTGGGCGTGTCGTATAACTGGGGCGACGTGCTCAACAACTCGCTGCTGTCGCGGGCCGCCGAGCCGGGCCAGGAGCCGCTGGTGTCGGGGCTGGGCTACGCCATGGCCAACGGCCTGTCGGTGAGCCTGCTGATCTTCATGATGTGGGCCTTCGTCCTGCCCGGCGCGGTGGACTGGCCCGGCGTGCCGGCCGCGCCGCTGTTTGGCCTGCCCACCAGCAATCACGAGCCGGCCCGCCTGTCGGGACCCATGGCGGCCGGGGTGATGCTGCTGGGGGCGATACCCTTCCTGCTGTGGACCCGTGACGCGCCGCGCACCGGCCTGTCGATGGTCCAGAGCCTGGGCCACGGCGCGCGGCTGCTGGTCGACACCTTGAGCAACCTCAAGGGCCACAGGGATGTCGCGACGTTCCTGGGAACCCGGATGCTCTATTGCGACGGCATGACGGCGCTTCTGGTGTTCAGCGGCCTGTTCGCGGCCGGGCTGATGGGCTGGGGTGAGCTGGAGATGCTGGCCTATGGCATTTCGCTGTCGATCTTCGGGGTGCTGGGCGGGTTCCTGGCGCCGTGGCTGGACAAGACCCTGGGGCCGCGCCGGGCCGTGCAGCTGGAGATTTTCGGCTGCCTGATCGTGCTGATCAGCGCGCTGGGCATGGGCCGCGACAAGATCCTCTATTTCTGGAGCTATGACGCCGCCGCCCACGGGCCGCTGTGGAACGGCCCGCTGTTTCGCACCCTGCCCGAGGTGCTCTATCTGGGCCTGGGCCTGCTGATCGCGGTGTTCGTCACCGCGCAATACGCCTCCAGCCGCACCCTGCTGGTGCGCCTGGCGCCGCCTGATCGCATCGCGGCCTTCTTCGGCCTGTTCGCCTTGTCTGGCACGGCCACGGTGTGGCTGGGCTCGCTGCTGGTGGCCCTGGCCACCAAGATCTTTCAGAGCCAGGTGGCGGGCTTCGTGCCGATCGTCGGCCTGCTGCTGACGGGCGCGCTGGGACTGTTCTTCGTCAAGGGCGGCGGGCGGGAAGGGTAAGGGCGAGCCTGCTGACACGTCCTGACAATCATCTGGTCTAGACCCTCTCCGTCAAAAGGGGAGACGTCATGTTCAGCGCACCGTCCGCAGCCAGGCCCGTCACCGACGGCCGGGGCGACTTCGATTTCTTCATCGGCCGCTGGCGGGTGTCGCACCATCGCCTGGTCGGGCGGCTGGTGGGGTCGACCGACTGGCAGGACTTCGACGGAACCACGCAGACGCGCAAGATCCTTGGGGGTCTGGGCAATATGGACGAGAACGTGCTGAACCTGCCGGCCGGGACCTATCAGGCCGTCACCCTGCGCCTGTTCGATCCGGCCCGCGCCGTCTGGACCATTCACTGGATCGACGCCCGCATGGCCACGGTCGACGCCCCAATGATCGGCCGGTTTGTCGACGGCGCCGGCGAGTTCTTCGGCGACGATAGGCTGGACGGGCGGCCGATCCGGGTGCGGTTCCGCTGGCTCGTCGATGACGCTGACCACTGCCGCTGGGAACAGGCCTTCTCGCCCGATGGCGAGGCGAGCTGGGAGACCAACTGGACCATGGCCTTCGAACGGGCCTGAGCCACCGCCTCCCTCGCAACGCCTCCCTTGAAGGCGGCGATGGTGTATCAACCCGACCATGCGCCGCGTCGCTCTCCTATCCGCCCCCTGGCGTGAGCCAGTCTGGGCCCTGCAGCCGTTCCGGGACGAGCCGCACGCCTGCGCCCTGTTGTCGGGCGGCGGCGAGCGGTGGTCGTATCTGCTGCGCGCGCCAGAGGCGGTGCTGACCGTTGATCCCGCCGACCCGCGCGATCCGTTCGAGGCGCTGGCCAGGCTGATCGGGCCGCGCCTGCCCGTTGATCCCGAAGGTCCGCCGTTCCAGGGCGGCGTCGTGGGTCTGGGAACCTATGAGCTGGGCGACCGGGTCGAGTCTCTGGGCCTTGGCCGCACCGGCTGGCCGGACCTGACCTGCGCCCGCTACGGCGCCCTGCTGGCCTTCGATCACCAGGCGCGCCGCGTCGTCGCTGTCGGGCGAGGCGACACCGACGCTCAGGCCGGCGAGCGGGCGAGGGCTGCGCTGACCTGGCTGGACGCGCCCGTCGATGCGCGGCCGCCGGTGGAAGGGCCTTTGTGCAGGGCCCTGACCGCCACCGATGGCGAGGCCTATGAAGCCGCCGTCGCCGATGTGGTGGCCCGCATCCATGGCGGCGAGATCTTCCAGGCCAATATCGCCCGCGCCTGGACCGGGCGGCTGGCGGAAGGCGTCGATCCGTTCGACCTGTTCACCCGCCTGCGCGCCCAGAGCCCGGCGCCGTTCTCGGCCTATTGGCGGCTGGAGGGCAGGGCGCTGGTCTCCAACTCGCCCGAGCGGTTCCTGAAGGTGACGGGCGCCGACGCCGCGATCGAGACCCGGCCGATCAAGGGCACGCGTCCCCGTGGCGCTGACCCGGGCGAAGACGCGCGGCTCTCGGCCGAACTGTCGGCCAGCGCCAAGGACCGGGCCGAGAACCTGATGATCGTCGATCTGATGCGCAATGACCTGGCCCGGGTCAGTCCGCCCGGCAGCGTCAAGGTCCCGGAACTCTTCCGGGTCGAGACCTTCGTCAATGTGCATCACCTGGTCTCGACGGTAACCGCGCGCCTGGCGCCGGGCCTCACGGTTGCCGACCTGCTGCGGGCGAGCTTTCCGCCGGGCTCGATCACCGGCGCGCCCAAGGTCCAGGCCATGAAGCTGATCTCGCGACTGGAGCCGCCGCGCGGTCCCTATTGCGGCTCGCTGTTCTGGGCCGGGTTCGACGGCGGCTTCGACTCCAGCGTGCTGATCCGCACCGTGGGGCTGGAGCGCGACGCCGAAGGCTGGACGATCGAGGCGCGGGCCGGGGCGGGCATCGTCGCCGACAGCGATCCCCATGCCGAGCGCCTGGAGACCGAAACCAAGATCGCCGCCCTGAAGAGGGCCCTGACAGAAACCATGACGGAGACCGCCGGATGATCCCGCTGGACGATCGCGGCCTGCTGCTGGGCGATGGCCTGTTCGAGACCATGCTGGCGCTGGATGGCGCGATCCCGATGATCGAGGCCCATCTGGATCGCCTGGCCGCCGGCTGCGCGGTGCTGGGCCTGCCGGATCTGGACCGCGCCGCGGCCCGGGCGCTGTGCCATGCCGCGCCGCCGGCCCAGGGCCGGGCCGCCGTGCGCCTGACCCTGACGGCCGGCTCTGGCGGGCGGGGGCTGGATCGCCCGGCCCAGATTGTCCCGCGCCTGCGAGCGAGCGCCGCGCTCTCGGCGCCTATCGTGACGCCCGCGACCCTGATCATCGCCAACACCCGACGCAACGAAGGCTCGCCAGCGTCGCGGCTGAAGACCCTGGCCTATCTCGACAACGTCCTGGCGCGCGCCGAGGCCCGGGCGGCGGGGGCCGACGAGGCGGTGATGCTGAACAATGCCGGCCACCTGGCCTGCGCGGCGGCGGCCAACCTGTTCTGGATCGAGGGCGAGCGGCTGCTGACCCCGGCCCTGGATTGCGGCGTGCTGGCCGGGCTCACCCGCGCGCGCGTACTGGCCGCGGCGCGGTCATGGGAAATCGAGGCGCTGGAGGTCGCCGCCGACGGCGCGCGGCTGGCGGGCGCCGACGGGATCTTCCTGACCAACAGCCTGATCGGCGTGCGGCCGGTCTCGCGGCTGGGCGAACGGATCTTCGCGCCGCATCCGCTTGTCGAGCGACTACGCACGGCGCTCTCCCACCCCGTCTAGCCGGGCGGAGGCCCTCTCAGAGCACCCGCAGCACGGTCTCGGACTTGCGCGGGCGCAGATAGAAGGTGCGATAGAAGTTCAGGGTCGACGGCAGGATGAGCTTGATCGGCGAGGCGTAGCCATAGCTGGCCTTGGCCATGATCACGCTCTGGTTGGCGGGCAGCACGCCGACCGGGATCACGGTGGAGCCCAGCACCGTTCCCTTGGCCGGGCAGTTGGCGTGGCTGTTCTTGTTCTCCGACCAGGCGACCGTGTCCTTGCCGGTCGAGTCCGACGTGATGCTGACCAGGCACATGCGCAGGGTGTCGGTCGGGAAGGGCGCCATGGTGATGGCTCCGATCTGGAAGATGTCTTCCTTGCGGGCGTCGCTCAGTTGGGCGCTCTGGGCCACCAGGTCGCCGATCGACGAGGTGATATTGCCCAGGCGTCGCTGGGCCATCATCGCCTGGGTCAACTCGGCCAGACCGCAATAGAAGATCAGCAGAACGGGGGCGATCAGGGCGAACTCGACGGCCGAGACGCCGCGACGGTCGCGCCAGAAGCGCTTGAGGCCCTTTGGGCGGGGGTTCAGTTGGTCGGACATGTCACCGCCGCCGCCGGAGTGTCGGAATAGGGCTCGTTCGAGAAGGCCGTCGTCACCGTGACCATGCGCTTGCCGTTCGACGACTGCAGGCCTGTCTTCAGCAGGGGCGTGATCAGCGGCCAGTCGTAGTAGGCGCGGATCAGGACGATGGAGCCGGGCCCGCCCGGATCCCAGCAGGGCGTGTTCGGCTTGGCGGCGGCGAGCGCTGTGCTCGACGCCGAGAAGCCAGCAAAGGTGCGCACGTCCAGACTGAGGGCGGCCGAGCAGGTCGAGCCGACCCAGCCCATCTCGGTGCAGACGGCGGTCTTGAAGGCGGCGGCGGTGCGGCCGGCGGTCTGGACCTCGCCGGTGCGGATGGTGCGGCCGACATCCATCACGGCGTTTTCCAGGGTGATCGAGACCAGAAACACCAGGCCCAGCTCAATGATCGCGAAGATCAGCATCAGGAAGGGAATGGCGACGAAGGCGAACTCGACCGTGACCGCGCCGCGCCGCGCGCGCGCGAACAGTCTCGCGCGGGCGCGGGCCTGGGCCAGAAGGCCAGCGCGGCGTTGCAGGCGTTTGGGGCGGGCGACAGGCGCCATACGCTTGGGGTCCGTTGCGAAGCCGCCGGAGTGGACGGTCGGGGCAGTCTAGGCCGCGCGCCCCTAATCAGTCGTTTAGGCGTGCGCTCACGCGCGCGGGCGAATCTTCCTAAGGGACGCCGACGTCGGCGTCGGGCGCGATACGGGTGCATTGCGCGCCGCAGGCATAGGTCCCGACATTGGCGGCGCCGCGATAGACGGTGACGCCGGCGCTTGTGTCGGAGACGATCACCAGGCGGTCGGCCAGGGGACGACCGGCGCCGTCGAAGGCCAGCACGGTGGTGACGCCGGGCCGCTTGCCCAGGATCACCAGGGTGCGCTCGTTGACGACACTGACATCGGCGACCAGCGGATCGCCGACCACCACGTCGCGAACCGCGCCAGAGAGGCCGATGCGCGCGACCTCGCCGGCGGGAACCGACAGACTTTCGGCGCGCGCCGAGGCGCCCGCGAGGGCGAAAACGGCGGCGAGAGCGAGCGAAAGGCGGCGCATCAGGGTTCCAGTTCGATATCCGGGCATCCCGGAGACTGACTTTGAATGGTCAACAAAAGACTAAATCCATCGCCCCCGCGACAACGTGACCTCTCCCGAAACCGTTGATTCAAAAGGCTTTAGGTCGTGATGCAATTGCCATGGTTAAGAGTAAGTAATAGTAAACGCAAATAAACCAAAAGAAAAACAGAGGAAACTATTCCGACGTTTACTGGCCATTAAGCGAGGTGGGCGAAATTGATCGTGTTTTCGGGGGTGAGCAAGTCAACACGGCTTGAATACCTCAACATCAACCAACGATGATTTTGGAGATCAAGTCATGTCGAAGTTCTTCACCCGCTTCCTGAACGACGAATCCGGCGCCACGGCCATCGAATATGGTCTGATCGTCGCCCTGATCGCCGTCGTGATCGTGACCGCCGTCACGACCCTGGGCACCACCCTGAGCTCGAAGTTTGACACGGTCAGCGCCAAGGTTGCGGCCGCCGGCAGCTAAGCTCGGCTCACACTCGAAAAAAGGAGGGTCGAGGCTAGCGCCTCGGCCCTCTTTTTTTGCCCGCGGCCCGGGCGGCCGCCGTCGATCCCGTTCCGCCTGAAACCATTGCTTCACCTGATCGTCCCAAAATGGGGCGTTCAACAAGGCGCCTTGCGATGCACGCTATCCAGCTTCCGCTTCTGCTGATCTTCCCGGCCCTGGTCATCGTGGCCGCGCTGAAGGATGTCACCAGCTACACCATTCCCAACTGGATCTCGCTGGCCCTGGTCGCGGCCTTCGTTCCGGCGGCGGCCGTCAGTGGCGCGCCTCTCCCGGCGATTGGGCTGTGCCTGGCGACGGGGCTTGGCGCCCTGTTCCTGGGGATGGGCATGTTCGCGGCCGGCTGGATCGGCGGCGGCGACGCCAAGCTGTTCGCGGCCAGCGCCCTGTGGATCGGCTGGCCCGCGACCTTCCCCTTCATGCTGTCGACCGGTCTGGCGGGCGGCGCCCTGACCATGACCATCCTGGCCCTGCGCTCGGGCTGGCTGGAGCCGGTGCTGGCCGGAAGCCCTTCCTGGCTGCGCAAGCTGAGCGCCCAGGGCGGCGACATTCCCTATGGCGTGGCGATCGCGGTCGGCGCCCTGGCCACCTTCCCGCAGGGCGCCCTGGCGCTCGCCATTCTGGGTTGATCGGGACTCGTCCCGCGTCAGCCTGTCACAGCGGGCATATCGACTCACGGGTCCAAAACTTTAGCCGGTGTTAACCATGCGCGGGCGACCATGAAGCTGGCCAGAAAGGCTGTCTGACGAATCGCGCGCGCTGTCCTGAAGGGCTTTGCTCGCGAAACCTCGCTTCTCGTCGCGAAAGCCTGTGACCGCGCAATGAATCCTGTCCGCTTCTTGATCGTCCTGGTCGCCGCCATCTCGGCCATCGGCCTGGCCGCGGTGATGCAGCGCGCGCTGGGCCAAAAGCCCGCCGCCGCGCCGTCGGCCATCGCCGCTTCGGTCCCGGGCAAGCCCATGACTCAGGTCCTGGTGGCTAAGCACGATCTGGCCATCGGCGCGCGCCTGACCGGCGAGGACGTCACCTGGCAGGCCTGGCCGACCGAGGCCGTCAACGCCGCCTTCATCACCAACGGCGCCGCCCTGCCCAAGCCCGAGGGCGCGGAAAAGGCCAAGGCGGCCGTCACCAACGCCGCCGCAGACATGATCGGCGGCGTCGATCCGGCCAAGGCCGTCGAGGGCGCGATCGTTCGCGACCCGATCCTGACCGGCGAACCCATCACCCCCCGCAAGATCGTCCGCGGCGGCGACGGCGGCTATCTGTCGGTCGTGCTGTCGCCCGGCAAGCGGGCCATGGCCGTGCCTGTCACCTCCGAGACCGCCGTCGGCGGCTTCATCCTGCCCGGCGACCGGGTGGACGTGCTGCAGACCCGCGAGGCCACCAGCGGCGCCGATGACGGCGGCTCGGGCAAGGTGACGATCGCCGAGACCATCCTGCAGAATGTCCGCGTGCTGGCCCTGGACCAGAGCACCGCCGCCGAGAAGGACGCCAAGTCCATCGTCGCGGCCACCGCCACCATCGAGGTCAGCCCCGCCGACGCCGAAGCCCTGACCAAGGCCAAGGCGACCGGCCCCGTGACCCTGGCCCTGCGCGCCTATACCGACCTGGGCGGGCCTTCGGGCGTCGTCGGGCGCGTCGAGCGCAAGGCCCAGGAAGACACGGTGATCCGCGTCAATCGCGGCGGCCAGACCACCAACATTTCGGTGCGCCCATGAGCCGCTCTCCCATGATCCGTCGCCTGCTCACCGCCCATGTGGCCGGTCTTCTGGCGCTCAGCTCCACCACTTCGGTGCTGGCCGACGGGCCCATCGGCGGGTCGCACACCTATCGCCCCGCGCCGCGCGTGGTTCGCCCGCGTCCGGTCGCCGTGGCGCCGATCGCCGCGATGGCGCCCGCCGCCGAGCAGGTGTTGAGCATCGACCTGACCGCCGGGGCCGGCGCCCGCGTGCTGGACCTGCCGCTGGGCAAGTCGGCGATCATCGAGCTGCCGGTCGACGTGCGCGACATGCTGGTCACCAATCCGCTGGTGGCCGACGCCGTGCTGCGCAGCCCGCGCCGGATCTATGTGCTGGGCATGGCCTCGGGCTCGACGGACGCGGTGTTCTTCGACGACGCCGGCCGCAAGATCCTGCAGCTGAACATCCGTGTCGCCCAGGACATCAGCCTGCTGTCCTCCACCCTGCGCGGCGTGCTGCCGACCGGCTCGGTGCAGGTCGTGCCGCTGAAGGACAGCGTCATTCTCACCGGCGTGGTGATGAACGCCGCCGACTCCGAAAAGGCCTCGCGGATAGCCGCCCAGTTCGTGTCCTCGCCCGAAAAGGTGCTGAACATGCTCAGCATCGCCGGCAAGGATCAGGTGATGCTGGAAGTGCGCATCGTCGAGGTGCAACGCAACGTCATCAAGCAGCTGGGCGTCGACCTGAACGCCGTGCTGGGCCAGCTGGGCGAGACCCAATACAGCTTTGGCCTGTCGCCGACCTTCGGGGTCAATGGCAGCCTCCTGGGCGGGATGACCGGCGGATACAAGCTGGACACGACGAAGCAGCCGGTCATGCAGCAGCCCTGCACCGGCCCTGGCTGGGCGGCCGGCGCCCTATGCCCTGTAGTTGTGCGCGAAGGCGGCAACTCCGATGCGGCGACGATCAGCAATACGGCGGGCGATCCAGGTCTCAACTCGGCCAAGGGCATGATCCAGGCGTTCGAGCGTGTGGGCCTGGTCCGCACCCTGGCCGAGCCGAACCTGACCGTGCTGTCGGGCGAGGCGGGAAAGTTCCTGGCGGGCGGCGAGTTCCCCGTGCCCGTCGCGGTGGACAATACCGGCAAGATCAGCGTCGAGTTCAAGCCCTACGGCGTCGGCCTGGGCTATACCCCGGTGGTGCTGTCGGGCGGCCGCATCTCGCTGAAGCTGTCGACCGAGGTGTCCGAACTGTCCAGCCTGGGCGCCTATTCGGTGTCCGGCGGCACGGGCTCCAGCGTCCTGACGGTGCCCGGCCTGACCGTGCGCCGGGCCGAGACCACGGTCGAGCTGCCCTCGGGCGGATCGCTGATGATCGCGGGCCTGTTGCAGCAGACCACCAAGCAGACCATCGACGCGATCCCGGGCATGACCAACATGCCGGTGCTGGGCGCGCTGTTCCGGTCGCGCGACTTCCTGAATGGCGAGACCGAACTGGTCATCATCATCACCCCCTACATCGTCGACCCGACCCGGCCGCAGAACCTGCGGACCCCGGCCGACGGCCTGCGGATCGCGGGCGACATGAGCACGGTTCTGCTGGGCCGGCTCAACCAGGTGGTCAAGGCGCCGGCCGGCGCCAATGCGGGGCGCGCCTATCAGGGCCCCGTGGGCTATGTGATCGAGTGAGGACGCGGACATGAGCAAGCACCCCGTGAAAGCCGTCCTCATCCTCGGCGCCGCGCTGCTGGGCCTGTCGGCCTGCGCCAGCGCCGGTGTCGAACCGCCGGTTCCCGCCCCCGTCTCGCGCACCGACGGCGAGAAGTGGCGCGACCAGATCAAGGTCGATGGCCGCACCGATGAGATCCAGCTGGCCGTTCACGCGACCGGCGTCTCGGCCAATCAGGACCAGGCGCTGTCGGCCCTGGTCGGCCGCTGGCTGTCGGCCCAGGCCCGCGAGATCGTGGTCAGCGCCCCCCTGGGCGGGACCAATGCTCCGACAGCGGGCGGCATGGCCGTTCAGGTTCGCGAGCGCTTGATGTTCTACGGCGCGGCGCCGGCCCAGGTCAGGGTCGTGGGCTATGACGCCGCTGGCCAGGAGGCGGCCCCGATGCGGGTCGGCTTCGAGATCTTCACCGCCGAAGGCCCCGCCTGCGGCCAGTGGGAAAACCTCACCGCCACCCGCAAGAACGAAGCCTATGGCAATTTCGGCTGCGCCGTGGCCGCCAACCTGGCCGCCCAGATCGCCAATCCCGAGGACCTGATCCGTCCGCGCGACTCCACGCCCATCGACGCCGGTCGCCGCGACGTGGTGCTGGGCAAGTACCGCAAGGGCGAGGTCACCTCCTCGGCCAAGGACGATCAGGCCAACGGCGCCATTTCCAAGGCGATCAACTGATGCCGCGTCCTCCTTCGGATCATGACCCGTTCGACATGGGGTTCGAGGCCACCGACGAGTTCACCTCGGCTGGCTCAGATCCGTGGCGCTCGCCGGCTCCGGCGCTGACGCCGGCCATGGGCGGCCTGGACGATCCCTTCGCCGACTTCCCGCCGGCCCGGCCGCGCGACGAGCGGCCCACGCCCGCCCAGGACCCGTTCGCGGCCCCCGCTGCCGCGCGCCAGGCTCAGGCTCAGGCTCAGGCCCAGCCTCGCGTCGCCGTTCCGGCCCCCGCGCCGCGCTCCGAGATTCAGAGCGCGCCCGCCGCTGAACTGGCCCCGCCGATGGTCGAGGCGTCCGCCCAGATCTCGCACGATGGCCTGAGCGGCAGCGACGCCGCCCTGGGCGAGATGGCGGTGCCGCGCATCACCATCCATGCCTTCTGCGTGCGGCCCGAGACCTCGGCCCTGGTCGAGCTGGCCGCCGCCGATCGCCGCATGGCCCGCGCCTCGACCATTGTCAGGGTCGGCGGCCTCGACGCCGCCGTCGAGCTCTACCAGAACCAGTCGACGCCCTCGCTGGTGCTGGTGGAAAGCCATGATGGAGCCCAGCGTCTGCTGCATCTGCTCGACAGCCTGGCCCAGGTCTGCGACCCGGGCACCAAGGTTGTCGTCATCGGCCAGACCAATGACATCGCCCTCTATCGCGAGCTGATGCGGCGCGGGGTCAGCGAGTATCTGACCCAGCCCCTGGGCCCGCTGCAGATCATCCGCGCGGTGTCGGCGCTGTACGCCGATCCCTCGGCGCCCTTCGTGGGCCGGCAGGTGGCCTTTGTCGGCGCCAAGGGCGGGGTGGGGGCCTCGACCCTCGCGCACAACTTCGCCTGGTCGATGGCCGAGCGCATGCAGACCGCCACGGTGATCGTCGACCTGGACCTGCCCTTCGGCACCGCCGGCCTAGACTTCAACCAGGACCCGCTGCAGGGCGTCATCGACGCCCTGACCCAGCCAGAGCGCCTGGACCCCGTTCTGATGGACCGCATGATGGTCCGCTGTGGCGATCGCCTGTCGCTGTTCGCGGCCCCGGCGACCCTCGACCAGGACTACGAGATCAGCGCCGAGGCCTATGAAGAGGTCACCCAGAAGATTCGCGGCGCCGCGCCCTTCGTGGTTCTGGACCTGCCGCACAGCTGGGCGGCCTGGACCCGCAGGGTGCTGATCGGCTCGGACGATCTGGTCGTGGTCGCCACGCCGGATCTGGCCAGCTTGCGCAACGCCAAGAACATCATCGACATGGTCCGCCAGGCCCGCCCCAACGACGCGCCGCCGCGGCTGGTGCTGAACCAGGTGGGCGTGCCCGGCCGCCCGGAGATTCCCGTCAAGGATTTCGGCGAAGCCCTGGGCGTGACGCCGTCGCTGGTTCTGCCCTTCGATCCCAAGTCCTTCGGCCAGGCCGCCAATAACGGCCAGATGGTCGGCGAGGTCGCCCCTAAGTCCAAGGCGGCCGAGGGCATCGACCACCTGGCCCAGCTGATCAGCCGTCGCGAACCGCCGCAGGTTCAGAAGGCCTCGATGCTGTCGGGTCTGTTCAGGAAGAAATAGCGACGGATGTTCGGCAAGCGCGATCAGAACCCCGCAACGGACCGTCACGCGCCGCCGCCGGCGCCGGCCGACGGCTCTGTGATCGCCACGCGTCCTCAGCGCGTCGAGCCCGCCCAGGACCGCAGCGCGCCGTCGCCCAAGGTGGCCTCGCCCAAGGCGACGCCGGGTCTGGAGCAGCTGCGCGCCGCCCAGGGCGCGCCGGCCACCACGCACATCGTCCGCGAGCAGAGCGACTACTATCACGCCACCAAGACGGTCATCTTCAACGCGCTGCTGAACACCATCGATCTCTCTCAGCTGGCCGCGCTGGACCTGAAGGCCGCCGCCGAGGAGATCCGCGACATCGTCGCCGAGCTGGTGGCGATCAAGAACGTCTCGATGTCGGTCTCCGAGCAGGAGCACCTGGTTCAGGACATCATCAACGACGTCCTGGGCTATGGCCCGCTGGAGCCGCTTCTGGCCCGCGACGACATCGCCGACATCATGGTCAATGGCGCCCACCGGGTGTTCATCGAAGTGGGCGGCAAGGTCCAGCTGACCAATGTTCGCTTCCGCGACAACATGCAGCTGATGAACATCTGCCAGCGGATCGTCAGCCAGGTCGGCCGCCGGGTCGATGAGAGCTCGCCGATCTGCGACGCGCGACTGCCCGACGGCTCCCGCGTCAACGTCATCGCGCCCCCGCTGGCTCTGGACGGTCCCACCCTGACCATCCGGAAGTTCAAGAAGGACAAGCTGACGATGAAGAACCTGGTCGACTACGCGTCGATCAGCCCGGAAGGGGCGCGGGTTCTGGGCGTCATTGGCGCCTGCCGCTGCAACATCGTCATTTCCGGCGGTACGGGCTCGGGCAAGACCACCCTGCTCAACACCCTGACCGCCTTCATCGACCCGACCGAGCGGGTGGTGACCTGCGAGGACGCCGCCGAACTGCAGCTGCAGCAGCCGCACGTGGTGCGCCTGGAAACCCGGCCGCCCAACCTGGAAGGCCAGGGCGCCGTGACCATGCGCGACCTGGTCAAAAACTGCCTGCGGATGCGCCCCGAACGCATCATCGTCGGCGAAGTCCGGGGGCCCGAGGCGTTCGACCTGCTGCAGGCCATGAACACCGGCCACGACGGCTCGATGGGCACGCTGCACGCCAACAGCCCGCGTGAAGCCATCAGCCGGATCGAAAGCATGATCACCATGGGCGGCTATGGTCTGCCCTCGAAAACCATCAAGGAAATGATCGTCGGCTCGGTCGACGTCATCGTCCAGGCCGCCCGCCTGCGCGACGGCTCGCGCCGGATCACCCACATCACCGAGGTTGTCGGCCTGGAAGGCGACGTGATCGTCACCCAGGACCTGTTCGTCTATGAGATCACCGGCGAGGACGCCGACGGCAAGGTGATCGGCAAGCACCGCTCGACCGGCATCGCCCGGCCCCGCTTCTGGGACCGCGCCCGCTATTACGGCCTTGAGCGCGAGCTGGCCGAAGCCCTCGACGCGGCGGAGTAGCCGATGCTGTTCGTGATCGCCGGCGTTCTGGGCTTCATCACCATCACCGCCCTGGGCTTCGCCTTCGCCGGCGGCGATCAGAACGCGGCCCGCACGGCCAAGCGCGCCCAGGCCATCGTCGGCGGTGGGGCCCGCGACGCCGGGGCCCGCGCCAAGGCCGTGGCCAACACGCCCGACGCCCGCCGCAAGCAGATCCTCAAGACCCTGAAAGAGCAGGACAAGCAGCAGAAGAAGGCCTCGCTGACCATCGCCGCGCGCCTGCGCGCCGCCGGCCTGGGCGAAAAGGTCCAGATGTTCTGGATCATCAGCGGCGTCATCGGCCTGACCGCCGGCCTGGTGGTGATCATCCTGCGCCAGCATCCGCTGATCGCCCTGGGCGCCGCCTTCGCCGCCGGTTTCGGCCTGCCACGCTGGGTGGTCGGCATGCTGGCTGCGGCCCGCACCAAGAAGTTCACCGAGGCCTTCTCCGACGCCATCGACATCATCGTGCGGGGCATCAAGTCGGGCCTGCCGGTCCATGACTGTCTGAAGATCATCGGCAAGGAATGTCCCGAGCCCCTGGCCGGCGAATTCCGCATCATGACCGAGAATGTCGGCATGGGCATGCCGATGGATGTGGCCCTGGAGCGCATGTACGAGCGCATGCCCACCAACGAACTGCGCTTCTTCGCCATCGTGCTGTCGATCCAGGCCAAGACCGGCGGCAACCTGGCCGAGGCGCTGGGCAACCTGTCGACCGTGCTGCGGGCCCGCAAGCTGATGGGCGAGAAGATCAAGGCGCTGTCGGCCGAAGCCGTCGCCTCGGCCTTCATCATCGGCGCCCTGCCGCCGGGCGTGGTGGTGCTGATCACCGTGACCTCGCCGGCCTATATGCAGCCGCTGTTCACCGACCCGCGCGGCCACCTGATGCTGCTGGCCGGCGGCATCTGGATGAGCCTCGGCATCTTCGTGATGCGCAAGATGATCAACTTCAAGTTCTAGGGGAGGGCGCTCATGAACATCGTCGCCATCCTGACCGACCCGAGCAACCTGCTGACCGGCTTCATCGCCCTGGTGGTGTTCTTCACGATCATCACCCTGGTCGCGCCCATGATGACCGACCGTGGCCTGGAAAGTCGCCTGAAGTCGGTGGCCAACCGCCGCGAGGAACTGCGTCGCCGCTCGCGCGAAGCCATCGTCCAGAAGGGCGGCGGCGCCGGCGGCACCCTGCGCCACACGGATGAGGGCCTCTACAAGAACATCGTCGACCGCCTGCAGCTGTCGCGCCTGCTGGAGGACCCCAAGGTCGTCGACAAGCTGGCCCAGGCCGGCTTCCGGGGGCCGCAGCCCGTGTCGACCTTCTACTTCTTCCGCTTCGTGATGCCGTTCGTCTTCGCCGTGGTGACGGCGTTCTATCTCTACGTGATCAACGACTTTGGCCTGCTGGGCATTCAGAAGCTGTGCGCCTGCGTCGCGGCCCTGGCGATCGGCTACTACGCGCCCAACGTCTACATCACCAACGTCGCCACCAAGCGCCGCGAGTCGATCGTGGCGGCCTTTCCCGACTCGCTGGACCTGCTGCTGATCTGCGTCGAAAGCGGCATGTCGATCGAAGCCGCCATCCAGAAGGTCGGGGCCGAGGTCGGCTCCAGCTCGATGGAACTGGCCGAGGAACTGAGCCTGCTGACCGCCGAGCTGTCCTATCTGCCCGACCGGCGCCTGGCCTATGAGGGTCTGGCCCGCCGCACCAATCACCCCGGCATCCGCTCGGTGGCCACGGCCATGATCCAGGCCGAGCGCTACGGCACGCCCCTGGGCAGCGCCCTGCGGGTCATGGCCAAGGAAAACCGCGAACTGCGGCTCTCGGCCGCCGAAAAGAAAGCCGCCGCCCTGCCGGCCCAGCTGACGGTGCCGATGATCCTGTTCTTCCTGCCCGTGCTGTTCGTGGTGATCCTGGGTCCGGCGATCATCAAGATCCAGGATGTGTTGGGCAAGCAGTAGGGACTCGCCCCGCCTGGCCGCGCTTGGTCCCACGGCGCTGGTGGGGCGCGCTGTTCCCGGGTGAAGAGCGGGTCATGACCTTGCTCTTCCAGCCCACCCTCGCCCTACACATCACCGCCGGACTGATCGCGGTCGCAGCCGGCCTCCTGCCGATCATCAGCCGCAAGGGCTCGCGCCTTCACAAGGCCTCCGGCAGGGTCTTCACCAGCCTGATGGGCGTGCTGCTGGTCTGCGCCTGGGTGCTGACGGCGCTGCGCTTCAACCCCTATTTCGCGGCCCTGACCGCCACGGCGACCATCACCGTCTTTTCCGGGGTGCGCGTGCTGAAGCGCAAGCGACCCGACCTGCGCCGCGCCGATCGCGCCAGGGCGCTCGACTGGGTCCTGACCCTGATCGTCGTCGGGGTCGGCCTTTGGGTGCTGGGTCTGATCGTTCTGGGCAAGACCGGCGACAAGACGGCCGTCTCCGCCGCCCTGGTCTATGGCGCCCTGACCTATGGCGGCTGGGACCTGTGGCGCTTTGTCCGCCCCACGGCCTGGCCTTTCTTTCCGGACCTCTGGACCTACGAGCATCTTGTGAAGATGCTAAGCGCCTACGGGGCGGTGATGAGCGCCTTCTCGGGCAATTTCCTGACCTTCCTGCCGACCCCCTGGAGCCAGCTCTGGCCGACCCTGTTCTTCCAGCCTCTGGCGCTGATCTGGGTCCTATCGCTGGCCCTGGGTCGGCGCGGCGCCGCGTCGCCCGCTTGAGGCGCGTCTCGACGGCCGCCTGGGTGTGGGCCATTGGCGTCTACAGCTATGTCGTCACCACGCTCAGCGCCGCCTGGTTCGCGCGGCGGTCCGCGCGGGCGGCCGGGGCGCCGATCAGTCTGATCGAGTCGGTGTCCTGGCAGGGGGCCAGCTACGCCCTGTGGCTGCCCGTCGCGGTTCTGATCTGGGGGATATCGCGGCGGTTCGGCGTTGGGGGACGAGGCCTCGGGGCGCTGACCCTGGCGATGATCCCCGTCGTCGCGCTGGAATCCGTGGGCGCGGCCTGGGTGGATATGAGGTTCACGGCGTCCGGCGGCGGTCTGGTCGAAGCCCTGGACCGCGCTCTGGCCCGATCGCCCGTCTCGATCCTGCTCTACACCGCCCTGGCCGCCGCGGGATTGGCCGCCGTCCATCGCCAGAGAGCGCTTGAGGCGCGAACCCGCGGCGATCACCTGGAGGCAGCCCTGGTCGAGGCGCGACGGCTCGTGGCGCGCCAGGCCGCCCCGACCGAGCGGCTGATGGTCTCCACCGGATCGCGCCGCGCCCCGGTCGACCTGGCCCAGGTCGAATGGTTCTCGGCCGCCGGCAACTATGTGGTCGTCCACTGGGAGCAGCGCGAGGGCCTGATCCGCGAGACGCTGCGGAATCTCGAGGGGCGGATGGATCCGGCGATCTTCGCCCGCAGCCATCGCTCGACCCTGGTCAATCTGGCCCGCGTGCGCGAAACCCAGTCGCTGTCGGACGGCTCCTGGCGGCTGACGATGGAGAGCGGGGCCGAACTGGTCGCCAGCCGCACCTATCGCGACGACCTGCTGGCCCGCCTGGGGCGCTAGATCGGCGCCCTTCTTGCGGCGCGGCGCCCGGTGGTTTGCCATTGTGGGACAGTCAGCATGAAGATCGGCGGCAAGCGGGCTCCCCGCGATCGAAACCTCGCGCGTGACGAGGTCGGCGGATCAGTGGTCGAGACGGCCCTGATCTTCTCGCTGGCGGCGACCTTCGCGGTGGTCGTCCGCGAGGGCGTATCCATGCCGCTGCTTGCGCGGTTCGTCGACGCGGCCAAGGTCATCGAGCGCGCCTTGAGCTCGACCTCCTAGGGTTTCCGTCCTGATCGCGTCAGTCCGCAGCTCCAGGTCTTTGTTTCAGCGCTAGCCGCCCGACTTCATCGCTTCCCACGAGCGGGACTGCGCCGTCGGGCTGGGCTGGCTGGTGGCCGCGCGCAGCCAGGCCAGGTTGTTGGCCACCGATTCCGGCGGCAGGTCCTGGCGGGCCAGTTTTTCGGCCTCGGCGATGCGGCCCTGCAGACCGATCACCAGGGCCAGGTTCTGGCGGATCTGGATGCTGGAGGCGGGCATGACCGCCGCGCGGCGCAGCACGGCCTCGGCGCCAGCCAGGTCGCCCTGGCTGGCCAGGTGCATGGCGTAGTTGGCGTTGGGCGCGGCTTCGTTGGGACCCAGGGCCACGGCCTGACGATGGGCCGCGCTGGCCTCGTCATCGCGCTGGGCCTGCTCGTAGGCGACACCCAGCAGCGACTGCGGACGCCAATCCTTCGGCGCCAGCACGGCGGCGTGGCGGGCCGGCTCGATGGCGTAGAAGCCCTGGCCGCGCGCGATATGGGCGCGGGCCGATTCCAGCAGGGCGTCGATATTGTCGGGCTGGACCATCAGCACCTTGCCGGCGGCCTCGGCGGCGTCGTCATAGCGTCCCAGGGCCCGCAGGGCCTGGGCCAGGGCCACGCCGGCCTCGGCGTCGCGGCCATCGGTCTCGAACTCGCCGCCCCAGAAGGCGGCGCGGGCCAGGGGATCGGCGCGGCGCATCTCGGCCCGCTGGACCGGGCTGGCCTTGCGCGAGACAGCCTGCTCAGCGGCCGGGGGCGCGGTCTTGCCGGCGTCGGCATGGGCCGGGGCGCCCAGCATCAGAAGAGCCGGAGCGAGAACGGTTGCGAGGAGCGCGCGCTTGCGACACATGGAAGACGAGTCTCCGAAGGGTTGCCGCATCCTCGCCGCGCGGCCTCAAGGAATCGTTAAGCATAATTTCCAAGGGCCGCGACATGTTGGACAGCTCCCCCATCCTGGCCTCGGCCACTGAAGGCGCCATCCCCGTCCACCCGCTGTTCGAGGCCGAGCTGGAGGCGTTCCTGGCCGGGCGCCGACCGTCGGCCCGGGTCCTGGCCGCCCAGGCCCAGTTCAAGGCCAAGGCCGGTCAGGTGCTGGTCCTGCCCGCGCCCGGCGGCCAGGTCGAGCGGGTGCTGATGGGGCTGGGAACCCGCGCCGCCGTCGATCCGGGCCTGTTTCGGACGCTGGCCGGCAAGCTGCCGGCCGGCGACTATCGCCTGGCCCGCCTGCCGCGCGGCCTGGACGCCCAGGAGGCGACCCTGGCCTTCGCCCTGGGGCTCTATCGTTTCGATCGTTATCGCAAACGGTCTGGTGAAGCCGGGCCGCGTCTGGTCGCGCCCAAGGGCGTCGATATCGAAGCTGTGATCGCGATCAGCCACGCCTGCGCCCTGGCCAAGGACATGGTTAACACCCCGGCCAACGACATGGGCCCGCTGCAGATCGAGACCATCGCCCGCGAGATCGCCGAAAAGCACGGCGCGACCCTGTCGGTGATCGTCGGCGACGACCTGCTGGCCCAGAACTATCCCGCCGTCCACGCCGTGGGCCGCGCCGCCGCGCCGCATCGCGCGCCGCGCATCCTGGAAATGAACTGGGGCGACCCTGCCCACCCGGTGCTCGCCCTGGTCGGCAAGGGCGTGGTGTTCGACAGCGGTGGCCTCGACATCAAGCCCTCGTCGGGCATGCGGCTGATGAAGAAGGACATGGGCGGCGCGGCCCACGCCCTGGCTCTGGCGCGGATGGTGATGGGCGCCAGACTGCCGGTGCGGCTGGTGGTGCTGACCCCGGTGGTCGAGAACGCCATCAGCGGCGACGCCATGCGGCCCGGCGACGTGCTGCAGACCCGCGCCGGCCTCACCGTCGAGGTGGGCAACACCGACGCCGAGGGCCGCCTGATCCTGGCCGACGCCCTGGCCCGCGCCGCCGAGCACAAGCCCGCCCTGACCCTGGACCTGGCCACCCTGACCGGCGCGGCGCGTGTGGCCCTGGGGCCGTTCGTGATCCCGTTCTGGACGGCCGATGAGCGGCTGGCGGGGCAGATCGAGGCGGCCTCGAAGGCGACGGCCGACCTGCTGTGGCGCATGCCGCTGACCGAGGCCTATGGCGAGTCCATCGAGAGCGAGATCGCCGACCTGCAGAACGACTCCGCCGCCTGGGCCCAGGCCGGGGCGACCACGGCGGCCCTGTTCCTGCAGCGGTTCGCGCCAAGCGGCGAGGGCATCGGGCCGTGGGCCCATTTCGACCTCTATGCCTGGAACCCCAAGAGCCGGCCGGGCTATCCGGGCGGCGCCGAGGCCCAGGCGATCCGGGCGCTGTTTTCGATGCTCAAGACCCGGTTTCCGGCGTGAGCGTTCCCGACCGCCGCCTGACCCTGGTCCGTGACGGCCTGGCCGATATCCGGCTTGAGGGTCTGGTCCGCGCCCAGCGGTTCGCCGCCGCCCAGCCGATGCAGGCCAGCGCCCCGATCGCCGCGATCCGCAAGGCCCCTGCGCCCGACGCCGAGCAGGAAGACCAGCTGGCCTTTGGCGAACGCTTCGACGTACTGTTCGAGGTCGACGGCTTCGCCTTCGGCCAGGCTCGCCGCGACGGCTATGTGGGCTATGCCACCAGCGACGCCCTGTCGGCCCCCGTGCTGGCGCCTACCCATCAGGTCTCCGCCATCCGCACCTATGGCTTCAGCCAGCCCGACATCAAGTCGGCCATTGTCGGCCTCTATAGCCTCAATGCCCTGGTGACGGTCGAGGCGCGCGAGGGGCGCTTTGTCCGCTGCGCCCGCTCGGGCTGGTTCGTCGAGGCTCATCTGACGCCGATCGGCCGGGGCGAGAGCGACTATGTCGCCGTCGCCCAGCGGTTTCTGGGCGCGCCCTATCAGTGGGGCGGACGCGAGTCGCTGGGGCTGGACTGCTCGGCCCTGATCCAGCAGTCCCTGGCGGCCTGCAACCGCGCCTGCCCGCGCGACACCGACCTGCAGCGCGGCTTCTTCCCGGAAATCCAGGCCTCGGAGCGCCGTCGCGGGGATCTGGTGTTCTGGAAGGGCCATGTGGCGATCCTGCTGGACCCCGACACCATCCTGCACGCCAACGCCCACCACATGGCCGTGGCCATCGAGCCTCTGGCCGAGGCCATCGCCCGGATCGAGGCGGCCGGCGTCGGCGCGCCGCTGGGATACCGGCGGGTCTGAAGCAAAGAAAAAGGGCCGCGAAGCGAACTTCGCGGCCCTTGATCTTGTCTCGACCGAAAACCGATCAGTGCGCGGCGGGCGCCGTGGCCGGGGCGGCGGGCGCGCCAGCCGCGGTCGCGCCAGCGTCGGCGGCCGTGGCCGGAGCGCCTTCGGGAGCGGCGGTCGCGTCGGCCGGAGCCGCGGCGGCCTCGGCCGGCTTGGGCGCCGGCACCGGCAGGGTCGAACCCAGGCTGTGCAGATAGGCGATCAGGGCCACGCGATCTTCCGGCTTCTTGATGCCGACGAAGGTCATGTTGGTGCCCGAGATATATTTGCCCGGCGCCTTCAGGAAGCCGTCCAGGTGCTCATAGTCCCACACCGGGTTCTTGGCGCCGAATTCCTTCATGGCGCCCGAATAGGCGAAGCCGCCGTGGCTACCCGGCGCGCGGCCGACCACGCCCCAGAGACCTGGGCCGGTGCCGTTGGCGCCGCCCGCATCCAGCTTGTGGCAGGCGCTGCACTTGGCGGCGACGGCCTGGCCGGCGGCGATGTTGGCCGGCAGCAGCAGGGCCGTGCCCCAGTCGGGCGCGACCTCGACAGCGGCGGCGGCGCCGCCGGTCGACTCTTCGACCGCGATTTCGTAACCGGCCTTTTCGACCTCGTGCTTCTGGAACACGACGGTCGATGCTTCACGCAGACCGAAAATAACGAGGCCGGTCAGCAGCACGCCGCCAGCAATCTTGTTGAACGTCAGGTCGCTCATCTCAGCCTTGTCAGCCTCTTACCGGCCCGCCGGAGCGGGGCCCAAACCCGCGGCGGGGAATCCCCCGCGCGCGCCTCTTGTTGCGCTCGCGTCTCTTACACGCTACCGCCCCTCGCGCAACCGGGCAGCAGCGATATTGAACTCATGAACCCTATCGTCCTGATCCCCGCCCGCATGGCGGCCACCCGTCTGCCGAACAAGCCGCTGGCCGATATCGGCGGTCTGCCAATGATTGTCCGCGTCCTGAACCAGGCGCTCAAGGCCAATATCGGCCCCGTGGCCGTGGCCGCTGGCGATCCCGAGATCGTCGAAGCCGTGCGCCTGGCCGGGGGGCGCGCCGTGCTGACCGACCCCGAACTGCCGTCGGGCTCGGACCGGATTCTCGCCGCCCTCGCCGAACTCGATCCGGGTTTCGAGCACGACGTGGTGATCAACCTGCAGGGCGACATGCCCTTCGTCGATCCGTCGGTGCTGAGCGCCTGCGCCGGTTTGCTGCAAGAGTTTGGCGATTGCGACATCGCCACCGTGGTCGCGGCCGAGGCCTCGCCGGCCGACCGGACCAATCCCGACGTGGTCAAGGCCGTGCTGGCCATGGAGGATGGCGGCCTCAGCGGCCGCGCCCTCTATTTCACCCGCTCCACCCTCTATGGCGACGGCCCGGTCTGGCGCCATATCGGCATCTATGGCTATCGCCGCGAGGCGCTGGAGGCGTTCAACGCCGCCTCGCCCTCGGCGCTGGAAAAGCGCGAGAAGCTGGAACAGCTGCGGGCCATGGAGCTGGGCATGACGATCCGCGCCGCCGTCGCGGCCGAGGCGCCGATCTCCGTCGACAACCCCTCCGATCTCGAAGCCGCGCGTATCCAGGCTGGAAACCAAGCATGAGCATCCTCAAGAAGATCGCCTTCCAGGGCGAACCCGGCGCCAACAGCCATGAGGCCTGCCGCACCTATTTTCCGGACTACGAGGCCTATCCCTGCGCCACCTTCCAGGAGGCGTTCGAGGCCATCAAGACCGGGGTCTGCGAACTGGGCATGATCCCGATCGAGAACTCGATCGCCGGCCGCGTCGCCGACGTCCACCACCTGCTGCCCGAGGCCGGGTTGAAGATCATCGGCGAGCTGTTCAAGCCGATCCGCTTCCAGCTGATGGCCAACAAGGGCGCCAAGCTGGCTGACATCAAGGTTGTGGCCTCCATGCCCATCGCCCTGGTTCAGTGCCGCAACAGCCTGCGCCGGCTGGGCGTGACCACCGAGGCGGCCAGCGACACCGCCGGCGCGGCCAAGGCCCTGGCGCTCAAGCCCGACCCGACCCGCGCGGCCGTGGCTCCGGCCCTGGCCGCCGAGATCTATGGTCTGGACATCCTGGCCAGCGACATCGAGGACGAGCGTCACAACACCACCCGCTTTCTGGTGATGACCGCCGACGCCAATCCGACCCCGCCGCCGTTCACCCACCGCTGCGTGACCAGCTTCGTGTTCAAGGTCAGGAACCTGCCGGCCGCGCTCTACAAGGCCATGGGCGGCTTCGCGACCAACGGCGTCAACATGACCAAGCTGGAAAGCTACATGGAGGACGGCGCCTTCACGGCCACCTTCTTCTACGCCGAGGTCGACGGTCGGCCCGAGGACCGCAACCTGGCCCTCGCCTTCGACGAGCTGAAGTTCTTCTCGGACAAGTTCGAGATCCTGGGGGTCTATCCGGCCGACCCGTTCCGGGACCGCACCTGAAAGGCGCTGCCGCAACGGCAAGCTTCGCAATAACGCCGTTCTGCGTTTAACCTCCCGGGATAACAATCGTCCGGGGAGGGACGCTCGATGAATATGATGATCGCGCCGGTTATGGCGCTGGTGGCCTGGTCGCTGGTGATCTGGCTGTGGATGTATCTGCGCCGCATTCCGGCCATGGCCAAGGCCGGCATCAAGCCGCAGGACGCGGCCTTTCCGGGCTCGCTGGACGTGCTGCCGGCCGGGGCCCGCCAGGCGGCCGACAACTACAACCACCTTATGGAACAGCCGACCATCTTCTACGCCGCCGCCCTGGCGATCGCGGTGGCCGGTCATGGCGACGACCTGGCGATGAAGCTGGCCTGGGCCTATGTCGGGCTGCGGGTGCTGCACAGCCTGGTGCAGATCTCGTTCAATCTGGTGAACTTGCGGTTCCTGCTGTTCGCGACCTCGACGATCACCCTGGCGGTGATGGTGGCGCGGGAGTGCATGAAGATCTGGGGCTAGGTCCCCGTTTCACGGCCGACGGTCGTATCTCACGAGATGCAGACCGTCGGCGGTGGTTTCGCCCTGGAACAGGAATCCCGCCTTTCGAAGCACGCCGATCGATCCAGCGTTCTCCGCCAGGGCGACGGCCGCGATGCGGTCGACCCCCAGCGTATCCCTGCCGAAGTCGCACGCCGCGAGCACCGCTTCGCAGGCATAGCCCTGTCCCCACGCGCCTAAGTCGAACATGTAAACCAGCTCGGGGCCATCGAGGCTTGGCGAATGCCGCAGGCCCGCGTGGCCGATCAACCGCTGGCTCGACCTTTCGATCACGGCCCAGGGCCAATAACCTGTCCGCCAGGCCTTCTCGCCCCAAGCCTCCAGGAAGGATGCGGCGGTCTCCTGGGCTTTGGTCGTGTCGCACTCGTTAGGCAGGTAGCGCACCACCTCGGGCTTGGCCCAGATCGCGGCGTAGGCCGCCAGATCATCAGGCGTGAACGGCCGCAGAAGCAGGCGCGCCGTCTCGATCATCGCATCCCGCCCCCGCTTGGAGACCCAGGCTAGACCGCGTCCAGCCCGATATCCAGCACCGGCGCCGAGTGGGTCAGGGCCCCGACGCTGATCACGTCGACGCCGGTCTCGGCGATCGCGCGGACGGTGGTCAGGTTCACCCCGCCCGAGGCTTCGAGCACCGCCCGCCCCTTGGCCAGGGCCACGGCCGTCCGCAGGTCGTCGAGGCTGAAATTGTCCAGCATCACCACGTCCGGCCCGTGCTTCAGGGCGTCCTCCAGCTGGTCCAGACCGTCGACCTCGACCTCCACCTTCACCAGATGCCCGGCGAAGGCTCGCGCCCGGCGGACGGCTTCACCCACCCCGCCGCAGGCGGCGACGTGGTTGTCCTTGATCAGGATGGCGTCATCCAGGCCGAAGCGATGGTTGATGCCGCCGCCGCAGCGAACGGCATACTTTTCCAGAGCCCGCAGGCCCGGCGTGGTCTTGCGGGTGTCGACGATGGTCGCGCCCGTACCCTCGACGAGGCGGACGTAGGAGCGGGTCAGGGTGGCGATGCCCGACAGTCGACCCAGCAGGTTCAACCCCGTGCGCTCGGCGGCCAGCACGGCGCGGGCATTGCCCTCGGCGCGGGCCAGCACGGTTCCCGGCGCGCAGTCGGCGCCGTCGGGCGTGACGACCTCGAAGGTGGCGGTCGGATCCATCGCCGCCAGCGCCAGCCGCGCGCAGGACAGCCCGGCGACCCGGCCGTCCTGGCGGGCGGCGAACACCACCGACAACCGGGCGTTGGCGTCGATACAGGCCTGGGCGGTGATGTCGCCGGCCCGGCCGAGATCCTCGGCCAGGGCCATGTCGATGATCGGGCGGACGAGGAGGTCGGGAAGCGGAGACAGGGTCAAAAAAGCTCCGAGAGCGAAATGCGGATTTGCGGCGCGAACAGAGGCGAGATGGCGTCATCGTCATCATCGTGAACGGTGGTCGAGGCCCAGGTTCCGTTCGGCTGAGGTGAGCGGAAAATCGTGAGGCGTCGTTGTTCTGGCTCGATCATCCAGAATTCGGGAACCCCGGCCCGAGCGTAGAGCGGCGCCTTCAGTTTCAGATCGCCGCCGCGGGTCGAGATCGAGACCTCGACCACCAGGACGGCGTCGGCCGCCTCGGCGTACTTCCGGCCGGTGAAAGTCCGCACGATAGCCAGGTCGGGTTCGGGCGCGCTGTGCTCCCCAATCTTCAGGGTGGCGTGGACCAGGAAGCGAAAGTCAGCCGCGACGCCAGCCGTCATCGCGGCTGACTTCAGCGCGAAAAAGGCTTCCCCCGATGTGTCGCCGTGATCCGAGGAGGTGGGCGACATTTCCAGTAGTCTTCCCTCAATAAGTTGCACGCGGCCACAGGCGCGCTGGAACAGGCCTGCTTGGTCCATCTGCTCGAAGGCGTCGAAATCGAACAGGAATTCGCTGACGGCGCCATCTTCCAGGCCGGGCTCGGATGTCGTCATGATCCCATCTCCGTTCCCGAAACGTACCGCTACTCCGCCGCGTATTGCAAGCTGGGCTCGCGTCCGGCGAGGGTGACGAAGGTGCGTTGCGGCGCGGCGGTCGCGGGGAAGTCGGCGCGGTAATGGCCGCCCCGGCTTTCCTCGCGCGCCAGGGCGGCGGCGACGATCAGGCGGGCGGCGATCAGGGGCGGGCAGGGGCCATAGGCGGGCTCCAGGGCCTCGATCTGGTCCAGCAGCCGGGTCAGGCCAGCCGCGTCGCGGATCACGCCGGCGTCGCGGCTCATGGCCTTGCGCAGGATCTGCAGGACATCGGCGGGCAGGTCCGGCGTCGGCTCCAGCGAGACGGGCTGGCCGGCGGCATGATGCTCGTTCGCCGCCGCGCGCCCGGCGCGGGCCCCGAACACGGCCGCTTCCAGCAGGCTGTTGGAGGCCAGGCGATTGGCGCCGTGCACGCCGGTGGCGGCGCACTCGCCAGCGGCGTACAGGCCGGGCAGGGAGGTCTGGCCGTCCAGGTCCGTTACCACGCCGCCCATGTGATAGTGCACGGCCGGCGTGACCGGGATCATCTCGCGGCGCGGATCGATCCCGCCGGAGCGGCAGGCCTCGAACACGGCGGGGAATTCCTGCGGGAAGTGGGCGCCGACCGCCGTCGTGGCGTCGAGAAAGGCGCCGCGACCGGCCGCGCGCTCGGCGTGGATGGCGCGAGCGACGATGTCGCGCGGGGCCAGTTCGGCGGCGGGGTGATAGCTCGCCATGAAGGCGCGTCCATCGGTATTGCGCAGGATCGCGCCCTCGCCGCGCAGGGCCTCGGTGGCCAGCGGAGCCGGGTCTCGGCCGATGTCGATGGCGGTGGGGTGGAACTGCACGAACTCGGGATCGGCGATCGCGGCGCCGGCCAGGGCGGCCAGGCCCAGGCCTTCGCCGCGCACTTCGGCTGGCGTGGTGGTCACCGCGTAGAGGCCGCCGACGCCGCCGGTCGCCAGGATCACGGCCGGGCTCAGGATCTCGACCATGCGGCCGTCGATCTGCGCCAGCACGCCGATCACGCGGCCCGTCGCGTCCTGCAGCAGGCGGCGGGCGCGGGCGTTCTCGCGCACCGCGACGCCGGGCGCGGCGCGGACGGCGGCGATGACGGCGGCCATGATCGCGGCGCCGGCCCCGTCGCCGCCCACGCGGGCCACGCGAGCCTTGCTGTGGGCGGCTTCGAGGCTGAGGGTGAACGCTCCGTCCTTCGTGTCGAACGGCGCGCCGAGGGCGGCCAGCGCGCGAACGGCGTCCGGGCCTTCGCGGGTCAGCAGTTCCACGGCCTGAGGATCGCACAGGCCCGCGCCGGCCGAGATGGTGTCGTCGGCGTGAAGTTCCGGAGCGTCGTCATCCGACAGGGCCGCCGCCATGCCGCCCTGCGCCCAGGCGCTGGAGCAGCCGGTCGCCAGCGGCGTCGGCGACAGCACCAGGGCCTTGGTCGCCGCGAGCGCGGCGGTGAGGCCGGCCAGACCGGCGCCCAGGATCACGGGGCCGTCGAAGATCACACGGTCGGTCATTTCACACTCCACTCCCTTCCCCCTCGATGGGGGACGGGCCGGGGATAGGGGTGAACGCGAAGCGTTCAGCCATCGGCGAAGGCGGGAGGGGCAGGGGCGGCTGAAGCTCAGCATCACCCCCATCCCAACCCTTCCCCCATCAAGGGGGAAGGGCTCTTAGATCATTTCCACGTCCACGTGATGGCGAGCCTTCACGAGGTCGTAGCGGGCGGGAACCAGCGGCGGCGGCAGGTCGATCATCCGCTGCACGGCCAAGCGCGCGCGGTCGGCGATGACGGGGTCAACCGTCACCTCGAACTGCTCGAAGACCAGGGCGTCATGGATGTTCTGCAGGGTGATGCGCTTCATGTGCGGGCACATGTTGCAGGGGCCGATGAACTGGGTCAGCGGGCTTTCGGCCTGGACGTTGGAGGCCATCGAGCACTCGGTGATCAGCACCACCTGCGCCGGCTTGCGGGCCGCCACATAGTCGTTCATCGCCGCTGTCGAGCCAGCGAAGTCGGACGCCTCGATGATCTCGGCCGGACATTCGGGGTGCGCCAGGATCTCGGCGCCCGGCCAGGCCGCGCGCATGTCGGCGATGTCCGACACGGTGAAGCGCTTGTGCACCTCGCAGTGGCCGGCCCAGGCGATGATCTTGACGTCGGTCTGGCGCGCGACATTGCGGGCCAGGAACTCGTCGGGGATCAGGATGACCTTGTCGGTCCCCCATTCGCGCGCGGCCCACTCCACCACCTGAACGGCGTTGGCGCTAGTGCAGCAGATGTCGGTCTCGGCCTTCACGTCGGCGGTGGTGTTGACATAGGTGACCACCGGCACGCCCGGATAGCGCTGCTTGATCAGCCGCACGTCGGCGCCGGTGATCGAGGAGGCCAGGCTGCAGCCGGCCTTCAGATCCGGGATCAGGATCTTCTTCTGGGGGCTCAGCACCTTGCTGGTCTCGGCCATGAAGTGCACGCCGGCCTGGACGATGATCGCCGCGTCGCTCTTGGCGGCCTCGCGGGCCAGGGCCAAGCTGTCGCCCACGAAGTCGCCTACGCCGTGGAAGATGTCAGGCGTCATGTAGTTGTGAGCCAGGATCGCGGCGTTCTTCTCGCGCTTGATGCGATTGATCTCGGCGATCAACGGCGCCTGAATCTGCCACTCCATCGGCGTGACATGGTGCTTGACCTTGTCCCAAACCGGCGCGGTTTCCGCCTCGATGCGGGGCGTGAACTCAAGCGCGGCAAAACCGTCGGCCATGTGATCCTCGCTTATGCTCAATCTGAGCATTTGTGGGGCCTCAAAAAACGCCGGAGCAGGGTGAGCCATTCCGACGCCCGGCTTATGCTGAAATTGAGCATAAGTGACTTTCAGATATATAGACCGTTGTGATGGGAATGCAAAGGGACTGAACGCAAAAGGCCCCTGACCGCGTGAACGGCAGGGGCCCGAGCCTGGTGTCGTGAAGTCCGCCTGGGACTAGTTCAGCTTGGCGCTGATCGACAGGCCGATGATGCGCGGCTCGTTATAGACGGCCGCCATGTAGTTCTCGATCACGCCCTTGAGGTTCTTCTCGTTGGTGATGTTGCGGCCAAACAGGGCCACTTCATACCCCTTGGCGCTTTCGTAGCCGAGCTTCAGCCCGCCTTCGAAATTGCCGTCCGAGTTGAACTCCTTGCTCTTGTAGAGGACGAAGCTCGTATAGCCCTGCACGTTCCAGTCGGTGGCCAGGAACAGTTTGCCGTCCGCGCCGACCGGCATGTCGTAGCGAGCGGTGAAGTTGACGTTGTATTCCGGGGCGTTGGGCAGGGGCTCGCCGTCGATCTGGGCGAAGGTGTTCGTGCCGAAGGGCCCCGCGACCTTGATCGTCGGATTGCCCACCGTGCAGACCACCACGCCGTTCAGGGCGCAGACCTGGGCGTAGACGCGCTTGTCCTGGATCTCGCTGTGCAGCAGGCTGACGCCGGCCGTCAGCAGCAGGTTGGAGACCGGGCGCCATTCGGCGTCGGCTTCCATGCCATAGGCCTTGGCCTTTTCAGCGTTGAACAGCACGCCATTGCCGTTGCTGTCATTGCCGTTCAACTGGATGTCGCTGACCTCATAGGTGAAGGCCGAGGCGTTCAGGCGCAGGCTGTTGTCCAGCAGGCTGCTCTTGAAGCCGGCTTCGTAGGACAGGATCGTCTCGCTGTCGGCGGTCGTGAAGTCGGCGTTGAACACCGCCGAGCGGCCCTGGATGGTCGGGCCGCGGAAGCCCTTGGCGACGCGGGCATAGACGCTGACGTCTTCGTTGAAGGCGTAGCGGGCGCTCAGGTCCCAGCTGGGCTGGCTGTCGGACAGCTTCACATAGCGGCGACCGGTATAGGTCACGGCGCCAGCGGCGGTGTTGGCGGTCGTCAGCAGACGGGTCTTCTTGGTGTCGTCGGTCTGGCGAACGCCGGCCGTCAGGGTCAGTTGCGGCGTGACGTCATAGCTGGCCTGACCGAACACGGCCCACGAGGTGTTCTCGTTCTTCAGGGCGACGAAGTTGTTGGGGTTGGTCTTGGTGAAGAAGGCGCGCTGGTAGAAGTCGGTGTAGTCGCGAGTGTCGAAATAATAGCCGCCGACCTGCCACTTCAGCGGGCCGTCGCCATTGCTGGCCAGGCGGATTTCCTGGGTCAGCTGGTCAAGGTCGCGCACTTGGCCCATCGACTGGCCAAAGCCGTTGGGGACGCCGCCCACGGGGTAGTTGGCCGCCGCGCCGCCGTCGGTATCGCCCCGGCTATAGCCCTCGGCGCCTTCGTAGGCGCTGATCGAGGTCAGGGTCACCGGACCAAAGTCATAGGCGATGTTCAGCGAAGCCCCGACGGTGTCATAGGCCTGCGGGTTGTAGGCGGCTTCGTCGAAGGCGACGCTGTCGCGGTCGGCGACCGGCTTGTTGGAGCCCTTCACCAGGCCCTGGCGCAGGAACAGGGTCGAGGTGCCCTCGTAGCTGCGGGCGTGGGCCGAGGCCAGCACCGTCAGCTGCTCGTTGGGGGTGGCCAGGATCTGCAGGCGCACGTCGCGCTCGTCGAAGCCGCCCATGGCGTTCTTCTTGGCGGTCACCGAGCCATCGGGGCTGACGCCGCTGAAGGTGTTGTCCACCCAGTCGTCGCGGTGCTGGTAGAGGGTCGAGATGCGGAAGGCCAGCTTGTCGGCCACGATCGGGCCGCCGATGCCGCCGTCGAAGGTGGTCGTGCCGTACGTGCCGTAAGAGGCGTTGAAACGGCCCTGCAGGGTCTGGGTCGGCTTGGCGGTGTCGAACTTGATGATGCCGGCGGTGGTGTTGCGGCCGAACAGCGAGCCCTGCGGGCCGCGCAGCACTTCAACCTGCTGGACGTCGAACACCGGGTTGGACTTCAGCACCACGTGTTCCATCACCACGTCGTCCTGGATGATCGACACCGGCTGGGAAGCGCCCAGATAGAAGTCGATATTGCCGAGGCCGCGGATGTAGAAGCGCGGGAAGATCCGGCCCGTGGTCGTTTCGGCGTACAGGCCCGGGACGCGGCCCGAGAGGGCCAGGATGTCTTCGCCACCGGTCTGGATGGCGCGCATCTGGTCGCCCGAAACGGCGGCGACCGACAGCGGCACGTCCTGCAGGTTTTCCGAGCGGCGCTCGGCGGTCACCACGATCGCGTCGAGCGCGGTGGCTTCGGTCTGGCGGGCCGAGGCGGTGGTGGCGAAGGTCATGGCGCAGGCGGCGGCGCCCAGCAGAAGCGCGTGTTTCCGCAGGATGAATCCAGACATGTGGTCCCCAGTTCTTGACGAGAATGTTTATGAAAATCGACCGCGGGGGTTGGCCTGTGGCGTCCCCCGTTCAGGCGCTGCACATAAGAAGTCTGTTACTTATGAGCTTCGGCGTCGCGTTAGGCTGGTTGTGTGACAGGCTCGTGACGTCTGTTGGGGCGAGCCGGTGATGATGGGGCGCTGGCGGTTGAAAACCCCGGCAGCGGTGCAGCCGGGACACAGTTGCCGTCTCGCGGGGTTGGCGCCGAGACTGGGCCGTCGTCCGTCCGCAGCCTAACCCGCCCGGGCCTCGGTCAGCACCTTGGCCAGACTATCCAGCGAGAACGGCTTGCTCAGGAACGGCCAGGCGCCGGCCTGGGCGCGGCCCTGGTCGCCGCCGGTATAGCCTGAGCACAGCACCACCGGCAGGCCTGGCCGCATTCGCGCCAGGTGCTCGGCCAGATCGACGCCGCTGCGACCGCCGGGCATGATCACGTCGCTGAGCACCAGCTCGATGGCCTTGTCCTGGTCCAGGCGGTCCAGCGCCTCGGCCACGCCGCCGGCCCGGACCACCGTATGGCCCAGATCGTGGAGCATGGCGTCGACCAGCTCGGCCACCTGGGGATCGTCCTCGACCAGCAGCACCCGCGAAGGGACCTGGCCGGCCACATGGTCGATCTCGGCTTCGCTCGCGCCCAGATCGCGCGCCTCGGCGATGGGCAGCAGCATGGCCACGGTCGCGCCCTGGCCTGGACGGGTCTCGATATCCACCGAGCCGCCGCTCTGCCGGGCGAAGCCATAGACCTGGGACAGGCCAAGGCCGGTGCCCTCGCCCGGCGGCTTGGTGGTGAAGAAGGGCTCGATGGCCCTGGCGGCGGTCTCCGTGTCCATGCCGACGCCGGTGTCGCGCACGGCGATGCGCAGGTACTGGCCCGGCCCCAGGTCGCCCACGGCCTTGGTCAGGGTGACGGGGCGGGTCTCGATGGTCACCTCGCCGCCAGCCGGGGTGGCGTCGCGGGCATTGACCACCAGGTTCAGCAGGGCCGCCTCGAACTGGCTGGAATCGACCAGGGCGTTGCGCAGCCCGCCGCCCAGTCGCAGGTGGAAGCCATAGGCGTCGCCCAGGGCGCGGCGCAGCAGGCCCTCGCTCTCGGCGATCAGGCGGTCGATGCCATGGACCTCGGGCCGCAGCGGCTGGCGGCGGGCGAAGGCCAGCAGGTGCTGGGTCAGCTTCTCGCCCCGCTTGGCGGCGGCCATGGCGGCGGCGATCATCCGCCGGCGGCGGGCTTCGTCGTCCGGATGGCGGTCGACCACGTCCAGGGCGCCGATGATCACGGTCAGCAGGTTGTTGAAGTCGTGGGCCACCCCGCCGGTCAGCTGGCCGATGGCCTCGAGTTTCTGCGACTGGAACAGCGCCGCCTGGGCCGCGTCGCGCTCGGCCACGGCCGCCTGCACGCGCTCGGCCAGCAGCTCGTTGACGCCCGCCAGATCGGCCTCGGCCTGCTTGGCGTCGGTGATGTCGAAGGCGATGCCGATGAAGCCGGCGAAGGCGCCGCCCGGATCCATGCGCGGCTGGGAAAAGGACTTGAGCCACCGCATCTGGCCATCGGCGCGGCGATAGCGGCCTTCCAGCGAGAACGGCTTGCGAGCGCTCTCGCCGGCGATCTGTTTCTTGAGGATCCCGGGCAGGTCCTGAGGATCCAGCCGCGCGCGCCAGTCGAGGGCGAGGGCGGCCTCATAGTCGACGCCGGCGAAGTCGACATAGGCCCGGTTGACGAATTCGCGCTGGCCGTCGATCCGCGACACCCACATCAGGGCCGGGGCGCTGTCGGCCAGGCTGCGGAATCGCGCCTCGCTCTCGCGCAGGCGCTCGTCGTCGCGCCGGCGCTTGGTGACATCGAAGTTCATGCCCACCATCTGCACGGCGCGGCCAGCTTCGTCCTGCAGCACCTGACCGCGGGCATGGATCCAGCGCTCGCCCTGGCTGAGATCCGCCAGGCGGAACTCGACCTCGCACACGCCGCCCTGGCGCACAGAGGCGCGGATATTGTCGCGGACCATCTGGCGATCTTCGGGATGGATCGCCGCGTTCATCCGCGGCCAGTTCATGGGCTCGTCCGACGAAAAGCCCAGATTGCGCCGCGCGCTGGGCGACAGGTGCAGGGTGTCGGTGGCGATGTCCCAGTCCCAGGGGCCGACGCTGGCGGCGGTCTGGACCACCTCCAGCCGAACCGCCGCGTTCCGCTGCTCCAGCCGGGCGCGCGCCAGGCCCTGAAGGGCCCCGCGCAGCCCCTCCGCCACCGCCGTGGTGAGCACGGCCGAGGCCAGGAAGATCACCATGGTGGCGATCTCATCCTCGGTCAGGCCCTCGCCATATCGACCGCCCCACAGCCACCAGCCGAAGGCCGCGCCGCAGGCGATCGGAACCAGGCCCCACTTCCAGCCAGCATAGAGGGTGACCAGCACCATGGCCGGAAAAAACGGCTGGGTGGCGCCAACGCCGCCGCTCAGGCCCAACAGCGCGATGCGCATCAGTATGGCCGCCGCCACGGCGATCACGGTCGCCGCCGCGCATCGCCACGCCGGTGGTGGAACGGTCGGGATCAGCCAAGCGCTTATCAGCCCGTGAAGGCGTTCACGCTCTTGGGAGATCAAGGATGCTGCGTCCCGGTCCACCTTTGTCGCGCTCCGCTCAAACAAGGCTTGCCAACAGCATGGACGAGCTTACCTAGGACACGCAACACGGGAGATTATGATGGCTGTCGCCCCCAACACCGGACTCTCGGCGAAACAACGCTCGGAAATCGCCGCAGGCCTCAACAAGGTGCTGGCCGATAGCTATGCGCTCTATCTCAAGACGCATGGCTATCACTGGAACGTTCGAGGCCCCAACTTCCAGTCCCTGCACGTCTTGCTTGAAGGTCAGTACACAGAGCAGTGGACGGCGCTGGACGCCATCGCCGAACGCATTCGCGCTCTGGGCGAGTTGGCTCCTCAGGGCTATGCGGCCTTCGGCAACCTTTCCAGCATCAAGGACGGTGATCCCGAGCAGGACTGGGAGGGCATGTTCGCCGAGCTGAAAAAGGACAACGAGACGGTCATCGCCACCCTGCGCGAGGCTTTCCCGGTCGCCGATGAAGCCGGTGACGAGGCCACGGCCGACCTGCTGACCCAGCGCCTTCAGGCTCACGAGAAGCACGCCTGGATGATCCGCGCGACCCTGGGCGGCAAATAGACCACTTGGTGTTCGCGCCGGTTTCCACGCGTTGGATGAAGGCCGCCCTGGGGGTTCTGCTTCTGGGCGGCCTTTCCGCTTGCGCCACCTATTACGTGCCGCGCGGCTATGGGCGCGAGGCGGGCGTGGCGCGGATCACGCGCGGCTTCTCCGACGCCGCCCTGGCCCGCTATGTGGCCAATATGGACCCGGCGATGCTGACCCTGGCCCGTCGGCATGATCCGCGTCCGCGCACCGACTACTGGGGCCGGGTCGAGGGCTGGGAGCGGCTGGACCTGGCGACCATTCCGCGCTTTTCCGATATCACGCCCGACTTCGACACCGCCCGCCTGATCAATTCCTTGCGCCTGGCCGCGCCGCTGGAGATTGAGGCCGCCCGGCCCTTCGTGCTGAAGGCCTCGGGCGAGGATCGAACCAAGGCCCTGCGCTGCCTGGCCCAGGCCGTCTATTTCGAGTCGGCCTTCGAGCCGCTGCAAGGCCAGCAGGCTGTAGCCCAGACGGTGCTGAACCGGATGCGCCATCCTGGCTATCCCAAGACCGTCTGCGGCGTGATCTATGAGGGCGCGGCCCGCGCCACCGGCTGCCAGTTCAGCTTCACCTGCGACGGCTCCCTGGCGCGCGAGCCCAACCCCACCCTGTGGGCCACGGCCGAGTCGGTCGCGCGGCGCGCCCTGAACGGCTTCGTCATGAAGGACGTCGGCGTCGCCACCCACTATCACGCCAGCTATGTCTCGCCCTATTGGGCGCCCACCCTGGTCAAGCTGCGCCAGGTGGGTCAGCACATCTTCTATCGCTGGACGGGGCCGTCCGGCACGCTGGCCGCGTTCCGGGGCAAGTATCGCGGCGGCGAGGACGTCACCGCCGACATCCTGCTGGCCGGCGACGCCCGCACCCTGGAGGCCGCCCCCGCCGAGGCCCTGGCGGCCGGATCGGTGGTCAATACCGACGTCCTGGCCCAGGCCCAGGCGGCGGGGTTGATCCCGACCACCCTGGCCCCCGGCGCCCATCTGGTCATGACCCCCGACGCCAGCGCCCCCGGCGGCGAGCGCCTGCGCCTGGAAGGCACGGTCGCCGGCCGCCGCATCCCGACGCCCGAAGAGATCGCCGAGATCAACCGGTCGCTGGAGAAGCTGCCCGAAGTGGCCGCCGAAAAGCCGGTGGTGATCGAAGCCCCCAAGGCCCCGCCACCGCCGCCGCCCAAGCCCAAGCCGCGGCCGCCCAGCCTGTTCACCCCGCTGAGCTAGGGACCCGGCGCCCGCCACTCCGGGCCGGAGCCGATTTCGCACTGCGGCGCCCCGTGACGTGTTAGCCTGACGATGAGGCGCTACGAAGCGCCATCTGGCGCGTTTCACCGTGATCGCGAAACGCCGCCAAGGCTCCCCACAGAAGGGAGCGATCTCGCGCTATCCGAAAAATCGACCCCGACGTCCCTTTGCTGGACGCGCCTTGCCGCGCCGGACCCCCTGGGGGCCGCGCGATGTCGCGCGTCCGTCGCCCCGCCGCTCCAGAAAAGTGACCCGCCGATGATGACCTATCCGGGCGTTCGCCCCTCCGCCCCCGCGCGTGACAGCGTGATCGCCTATCTGGTTCTGGTTCACCGCTATCCCGAGCAGTTCAAGCGCCTGTTCAAGGCCATCCACGACCCCGAAAACCACTATCTGATCCACGTCGACAAGAACTCCGGCCCGGCGCTGGAAGCCGACATCCGCGAGTTCCTGGCCGCCTATCCCAACGCCGCCGTGCTGGAGAGCAAGAAGGCCCTGTGGGGCGGCTACAGCCTGGTCGACGCCGAGCTGCGCGGCATGGAGAAGCTGCTGGAGATGGGCCAGGACTGGGAGTTCTTCATCAACCTGTCGGGCCAGGATTTCCCGCTGATGACCCAGAAACGCATCCGCGCCTTCCTGTCGGACAATCGCGGCCGCGAGTTCATCAAGGTGCTGGACCAGGCCAAGATGCGGCCCGACACCATGGGCCGGGTGCTGAAACACGTGGTCGAGCTGAAGGACCGTATTGTCGACACCCTGGCCACGCGGATCTTCCTGGACGGCGCCACGCCCTATATCGGCAACCAGTGGAAGATCGTCAGCCGCGCCTTCTGCGAGTTCGTCTGCCACGACCCTTCGGTCGAGCGCTACAAGGCCTTCTACCGCAACACCTTCATCGCCGATGAGGGCTTCTTCCAGACCGTGATGATGAACACCACGGCCCACGGCGAGGTCGTCAATGACGACAAGCGCATGATCGACTGGGTGCCCGACGGCGACATCAAGCTGCGGCCCCGGACGTATCTGGCGAGCGACGCCGTGCAACTGACGACGAGCCCGGACCTCTTCGCCCGCAAGTTCGACGCGCACGAGGATTCCGAGATCCTCGACATCCTGGAGGCGCATCTGCGGACCCAGGACGTGGCCAATGTGGATGAGGCGCCGGGGGCGGCCGGGGAGCGGCTGCTGGTCGGGGCGTAGGCAAACCACCCGTATCGTGTCGCGACACATTTCGTTTGAAATTCGTGTCGCGACGCGATACATACATCGCCGGAGACGGTGATGGCGATCCAGAGTTTCAAGGACGAGCGGGCCAAGGCGATCCTTGACGGGAAACATCCCGGCAAGGGCTTTCCTTCCGACCTGTTGCGGACCGCGAAGCGCAAGCTTGAGATGCTGGACGCCGCCATCTTTCTGAACGATCTGCGCTTTCCGCCAGGCAACCGCCTGGAGGCCCTGTCTGGCGACCGGGAGGGTCAGCACTCGATCCGGGTGAACGACCAGTTCCGACTGGTGTTCGTCTGGACGCAGGCGGGTCCGTCCGAAGTGCAGTTCGTGGACTATCATTGAGGGCGCGCCCTCGACAATCACGGAGGATGCGATGGAAGCCCACATCGCCACCCCCGACAGCGATCCCCTCGCTCCGGTCCATCCGGGTGAGATCCTGTTGGAAGAGTTCATCAAGCCTTACGGCCTCACCGCCGGCAGGGTCGCCGCGCGGCTGCACATCGCGCGCCCGCGGATCGAGAAGCTGGTGCGCGGCCAGGCGCCGATCACGATCGATACGGCCTTGCGCCTGGAGCGACTGTTCGGCTCCAGCGCCCAGTTCTGGCTCAACCTGCAGAACAACTATGATCTGGATATGGCTCAGCGCCGCGTCGCGCCGGATATCGCCAACATCGAACCCTACGGAAGCGCGGCGGCCTAACCCACCATCGACCAGTCCAGCGGCTCACCGCGTGTCAGGTCGCGGGCCGCCTTGCCGGCCAGCACCTTGTCGAGGTCGGCGGGCGGCAGGCCGTTGCCGGGGCGGACCGAGCGCACATTGGCCCTGGTCAGGGGCTCGCCGGCCTTGACGTCGGCGGTGACATAGAGCGAGCGGCGGAAAAGCAGCGACGCCGCCTCCGAGCCCAGGGTGTCGTAGTGGGCTTGGCCCAGGCTGGCCCAAGCGTTCTTGCAGTCGTCGACCAGCGCCTTGAACTCGGAGGGCTCCAGGCTGAAAGCCGCATCCGGACCCCCATCGGAGCGGGCCAGGGTGAAGTGCTTTTCCACCGCGCAGGCGCCGACCGAAACCGCCGCCACCGAGGCCGCCGTGCCCGGCGTGTGATCCGACAGCCCCACCGGGCAGCCAAAGCGGGCGGCCATGTCGGCCACCGTCCTCACATTGGCGTCGGCGAAGGTGGAGGGATAGCTGGAGACGCAATGCAGCAGCAGCACCCCGTCGGCCCCGGCGCCGAGCGCGGTGTCCAGCGCCGTCTGCATCTCCCGCAGGTTGGCCATGCCGGTCGAGATGATCAGCGGCTTGCCCTTGCGGGCGGCGTACCGGATCAGGGGAATGTCGACGGCCTCGAAAGAGGCGATCTTGAAGGCCGGGGCGCCCAGGTCATCCAGCAGATCGACCGCCGTCTCATCGAACGGGCTGGAAAAGAGGGTCACGCCGCGCTGCCTGGCGCGCTCAAAGATGGCCGCGTGCCATTCGAACGGCGTCTGGGCCTCTTTATAGAGCTCGTGGAGCGTGCGGCCGTCCCACAGGCCGCCATGGATCCTGAACTCGGGCCGGTCGACATCCAGCGTGATGGTGTCGGCGGTGTAGGTCTGGATCTTGATCGCGTCGCAGCCGGTCGCGGCGGCGGCGTCCACCATGGTCAGGCAGCGCTCAAGGCTACCGTTGTGGTTTCCCGACAGCTCGCAGATGACATAGGGCGAGAAGTCCGCGCCGATCTTGCGGCCGGCGATCTCGATGAAGGGCGAAGCGGTCATGACGGAACCTGACGACATGGTTTCCGTCACTGTAACCTTCAAATCGTGGACGAGGCGTCAATCCTGTCGAGGCCGGGCGCGTCCAAGGCGGGCGGACGATCGCGGCCCGTCGCGGCGCGTTCGCGCCGGGTCACCGCCGCCGACACCACGACCAGTCCGCCAAACAGGGCGATCAGGGCCGCGCCCAGCGCCACGTGGCCGATCCAGAAATTGGCCAGGCCCGCGAACAGGACCAGCACACCCGCACTGAGCAGGATGGCGCGTTTCATGGTTTTTCCTCCCGTGGCTGTTTCGCCACTGGCGCAAGTGCACAACGGATCGTCGGTCTTGTCCAGAACAACCGGGACGCCAGGGCCCCGTCAGTCGCCGCCGCCGCCGCCGTCCCCACAGCTTCCGCCGTCGGAAGGCCCGCAGTCCGAGCCGCTGTCACTGGTCAAGGCGCCGCCATCGCCGCCAGAACCATCGTCCCTGCGCCTGGCGGGTCTGGCGCGCTCCGCGACCCAGCCGCCGCCCGCGCCGATGGCCACACCGAGGGCGAGCCCCAGCGCCACATCGTCCAGCGCGACGCCCAGCGCCACCCCGATCGCCACGCCCAAACCGACGCCCAGACCCAAACCGCCCTTCATCGTCGTCTCCTTGGCGCGGCGCCATCGCGCGCAAGCGGAATCGGCACTATATCTGCGCCCATGTCGAGCTCCCCCGCCCCCCGCACCACCCGCTGCCTGATCATCGGTTCAGGCCCCGCCGGCTATACCGCCGCCATCTATGCCGCGCGCGCCCTGCTGAAACCCGTGCTGATCGCGGGCATCCAGCCCGGCGGCCAGCTGACCATCACGACCGATGTCGAGAACTATCCGGGCTTCGCTGACGTCATCCAGGGCCCCTGGCTGATGGACCAGATGAAGGCCCAGGCCGAGCATGTGGGCACCGAGTTCGTCAGCGACATCGTGCTAACCGCCGATCTGTCCAAGCGCCCGTTCCACATCACCACCGACAGCGGCCAGGACTGGCTGGCCGAGACGGTGATCATCGCCACGGGCGCCCAGGCCAAGTGGCTGGGCCTGGAGAGCGAGAGCCGGTTCCAGGGCTTTGGCGTCAGCGCCTGCGCCACCTGCGACGGTTTCTTCTATCGTAACAAGGAGGTCGTGGTGGTCGGCGGCGGCAATACAGCGGTCGAGGAAGCCCTGTTCCTGACCAGCTTCGCCAGCAAGGTCACGCTGGTGCACCGCAAGGACGAACTGCGGGCCGAGAAGATCCTGCAGGAGCGCCTGCTGGCCCATCCCAAGATCGAGATCGCGTGGAACAGCGCCATCGACGAGATTGTCGGCGATACTAATCCGATGGGCGTGACGGGCGTTCGCCTCAAGAACGTGGTCACCGGTGACCTGACCCAGCTTGCGTGTGACGGCGTGTTCATCGCCATCGGCCACGCCCCGTCGTCCGAGCTGTTCAAGGGCCAGCTGGAAACCCATTCCAATGGCTATCTGACGGTAAAGCCCGGCACGACCTCGACGGCGATCCCCGGCGTTTATGCGGCCGGCGACGTCACCGACGACATCTATCGTCAGGCCGTCACCGCCGCCGGCATGGGCTGCATGGCCGCCCTGGAGGCCGTGCGCTTCCTGGCCGAGGAAGACCACATCAGGGACCACCACCCGATCAGCCACGCCGAGGCCGAGAAGATCGGAGTCTGGTGATCTCGCCGACCGGCTTGTCGGTCTCTAGAGCCCCGTCCGACCTGATGGCTTCATCAGGGTCGGGCGAAAAGGGCTCTAGGTCCCGCCTATCCGCGCCAGAAACGCCGCCGCCGCGCGCTCGGCGCCGCCGCCGTCGCAGACCTGGGCGCTGGCCGTCGACAGGCGCGCCCGCAGCGCCGGGTCGCTGATCAGCGAGTCGATCCGCGCGCCGAAGGCGGCGTCGAACCCGGTGTCCGACACATCCAGCATCGGACTGGCCCCCGCCGCCGCCAGCGCCGTCGCGGCGGCGATCTGGTTGTCGGCCAGGACTAGGGTCAGGGTCGGCAGGCCCAGAACGCAACGCTCCCAGCTGGTCGAGCCACCGGCGCCGACGGCCAGATCGGCCTCCAGGGTCAGGCGAGGCATGTCCTGGGTGTCGACGTGCAGAACGAGGCGGGGATCATCCATCGCCCGCAGGCGCGGCAGGCTGGGCGCGCCGCCGCCCACCACCACGTCGAGGGCGATGTCGGGGGTGCGGGGCAGGAGCAGATCGACCACCCGGCCGGTGATCGCGCCCACATCGGTCAGGCCCAGCGAGATCAGGATTCGCCGCACCGGACCGCCGGCGACCCGCCGGGCCAGGGCCGCCTCCCGCAGGGCCGGAAAGGCGGGGCGCACGGGGGCGTGGTTGGGGCCCAGCAGCAGGGTCGCCCCTGGCGGGATCAGGCCGGCATAGTCTTGCGCCCGCCGCGCCGGGCCAGCATCCAGCACCAGATCGGCCTCCAACGGACGGTTGGCCAGATCATCCATCACCAGGGTCGGGCGCCCCCGGGCCAGGGCGCGATGGTCGGGGGCGGAGAGGCCATAGTGGTCGAAGACCACGGCGTCGAAGGGCTCGGCGGCCACGGTGCGCGGGGTCGCGGGGGCGAAGGCGTCCAGCACCGTCTCGACCGCCGGTCTTGCCAGGAAGGCGCAGGTCGCTCCAGCCGCCGTCAGGGCCTGGGCCAGGGTCAGGGAGCGCATCACATGGCCGCCGCCGACATCGGGGCCAGCGTCGCAGACGAAGAGGATGGCGGGTCTGTTGTTCATCCGCGCCTGTCGCCGCCATACATCGCCAGGTCCGGCCGGCGGGCGACGAAGGCCTTGATGTCGGCCGACGTGAAATCACGTTTCGTCGGATAGAGGTGGTCATAGACCGTGGCGACAAAGGCGTAGTCGTCGGGCCGGTCGACGGTCCAGCGGATGGCGTCCTGGCCCTGCGTGGCGGGCAGCCAGGCGATCTTCCACGGGTCCGGATGGTTCCAGATGTCCCAGGTGACGTGCTCGCGGGCTTCCTGGCCGCCGGCCTGCCGCGCCGCGCGGCGCAGGCCGGCGGCGGTGATCACCTCGACGCCCAGCCCCTTGGGCCAGGCCGCGCCCTCGGGGCTGTTGCTGACATAGTCGGCGCCCGTCTCCAGATGCAGGTCGATGGTGGCGTCGATCAACTCGGGATCGGCCAGCGGGCAGTCGGCGGTCAGCCGCACCACATGCTCGGCGGGGTGGGCGTCCAGCGCGCCGATGAAGCGTTGCAGCACATTTTCCAGCGGCCCGCGATGCACGGCGATCCCTTCCTTGCGGACGGCGTCGGCCAGCACATCGTCGCCGGGCTGGTCGCTGGTGGCCACCACCAGCTTGTCGATCCGCCGGGAGCGCGCCACGCGCTCGATCTGCCGGACGATCATCGGCTGGCGCAGGATCGGCATCAGCACCTTGCCCGGCAGCCGGGCGGAGCCCATGCGGGCCTGGAGGATGGCGAGGATCATGGGGACGATATCGCCTGTTCCGATCAACCTCCGCAACTCAAACCCGCCTTCCCAGGCCCTGTGCCTGGGATCCATGGTGGGGCTTGGTTCTGCGCTTTCCTCCGCGCGCCGCAAGTGTGGGCGCTCACCCTGCCTGTCACAGTGAGCGGACACATGGGTCCCAGGCACGAGGCCTGGGAAGGCAAGCTATGGGGTTTGGGGTTTGGCGCGCGGCTTCGGCTTCGCCGTAGCCGTCCCCGCAGCTTTTGGTGCGGCCCTCTTTACAACGGGCTTGGTCGCGGGCGCAGCCTTCCGTTTCGCGGCCGGCTTCACCTCTACCGCCCCCGTCTTGGCGCGAGGCTTCCGGGCCGGCTTTGGCGGGGGCGCCGGTTCGGCCACGGGTTCTGGAGCAGCTTCGACCGCGACTTCCTCGACCGCCGTCTCCCCCCTCATCCGCGCCAGCACTTCGCGCGCCGCGCGGCCGGTCTCGTCGACCGGCTCATACGTCCAGCCGTGGAACGCCCCGCCATAGGGGCGGGCCGCGCCCTGGCGTTCCAGTTCCTCGTGGAAGAGGCGGAACTTCAGGCTGGAGCCTTCCATTTTCAGGATGAACACCGGCTTGCCGGTCGAGGCGGCCTCGGTGGCCATGTTGGTGGAGTCCTCGGTGACGAGGATGTAGTCGGCGGCCGCCAGGAAGGCGAAATAGGGATTGGGGCCTTCGCCGTCCCAGACCATGCCGGGCAGGTGGCGCAGGCGGGCGGTCAGCAGGGCGCGGGCCGGCTCGGGCGTGCGGCGCGAGAAGGTCATCAGCAGCGACCCGCCGTCCTGCTCCAGCGGGATCTGGATCTGGTGGGCCATCTGGGCGGCGCGTTCCACCGGCAGGTCGAAGGCCTTGGACTTGCCGCCCAGCAGCACCGCGACGCGCGGGCGGGGCAGATCGTCGAGCTGGTCCCTGAAGGCCTCGTACTCGCTGGCCAGCCGCGCCACCGTCACCCGGTGGGGCGATCCGGTGATCGACAGGATGTTGTCGCCGCTCAGGCGGTCATGCTTGGGCGGGATGACCAGATCGAACATCTGGGGCGGGACGCGCGGATCCTGGATCTGGACGACATAGGTCTTGCCCCCCGACCAGCGCTTGGCGCGAATGGAGAGGGGCAGGGTGGCGCGGCCGGCGGCGATCCACAGATCCGGCCACGGGCCGTTGATGTCGCTCTCGGGCGTCAGCCAGCGGCGCGGGAACCAGTTCAGCCACCAGGGCAGACGGCCGACGCGGCCGATCCAGCCGACGCGCTTGATCTCGATCGTGGCCTCGATCCCCTGGACCCGGGCCTCGCGCGCGACCGCCTCGGCCAGGCCGACGGCCTGGGCCTCGATCCCGGCGCGGCCATCCGAGATAGCCCAGATGATCAGGGGAGGTTTCTTCAAGACGTCATCCCGACGAGCACGGTCACGCAAACAAGGCCGCTTCCGAAGAAGCAGCCTCGCTCATGGTCTCGCTTTATGGCGCGGGTTTGGCGGCCGAGCCACTCCGAAAGAGTGGCTCTCACTCTAGTTGGAGCGTGACGAGCGCCGAAACCGGCTTCGACTTTCGGCTGTCACGCTCCCGCTAGGGGCCTACAGCCACTCCACCTTGAGGATCTCGTAGGCCTTGACGCCGCCGGGGGTGTAGACCTCGACGACTTCGCCCACTTCCTTGCCGATCATGGCGCGCGACAGCGGGGAGGACAGCGAGATGCGGCCCTCCTTCACGTCGGCTTCGTGATCGCCAACGATCTGGTAGCGAGCCTCTTCCTCGGTGTCCTCGTCGACGACGCTGACCGTCGCCCCGAACTTCACCTGCTTGCCCGACAGCTTCGATACGTCGATCACCTGCGCGCGGGCGATCTTGTCCTCGATCTCGGCGATACGGCCTTCGATCCAGCCCTGACGTTCCTTGGCCGCGTGATACTCTGCGTTTTCCGAGAGGTCGCCATGCTGGCGCGCCTCGGAGATCGCGGCGATCACCGCCGGACGCTCGATCGTCTTCAAACGCTTCAGTTCATCGTCGAGGGTTTGATAACCCCCGGCGGTCATCGGCACTTTTTCCATTGCGGATTTTAGCTCGGTTCGCCTTGGGAGGAGTATTCGTCCCGTCGCTGGCGCTCGCGACCGGGGGCTGAGAGGATAGGAGGCGCGTTCAGGATAAGCAAGGGGTCGGGACGCTTCGTTGCTTCCGCAACGGAATTGGCTCCGCCCCTCTGGCCTCCAGTCCTCTGCCGGGGCGGACCGATCAGAACTCCTGCCAGTCTTCCTTGACCGCCACGGCGGCCGAGCCGCGTCCCGGGCGGACGGCGGTGTTGGGTCGCGCGCGCGGCGCTGGCGCGCTGGCGGCGATCTCGGCGCCTTCCGACACCTTGAACCGGCCGACCAGCGCGGCCAGTTCGGCCGCTTCGCCCTTCAGCGAATGGGTGGCGGCGGTGGCCTCTTCGACCATGGCGGCGTTCTGCTGCACCACCTGGTCCATCTGGTTCACGGCGGCGTTGACCTCATGCAGGCCCGTCGACTGGGCGTTGGCCGAGGCGGCGATCTGGTTGACCAGGGTGTCGATCGAGGCGACCTGGCCGACGATGCGCTGCAGCGCCTCGCCCGTCTGGCCCACCAAGGCGACCCCGGCCCCGACCTGCTGGGTCGAGGTCGAGATCAGGGTCTTGATCTCGCGGGCGGCCTCGGCGGAGCGCTGGGCCAGGGCCCGCACTTCCTGGGCGACCACGGCGAAGCCGCGACCGGCCTCGCCGGCGCGGGCCGCTTCAACGCCAGCGTTCAGCGCCAGAAGATTGGTCTGGAAGGCGATCTCGTCGATGACGCCGATGATCTGGCCCACCTGATGCGAGGAGCCTTCGATCTGGGTCATGGCGGCGACCGCCTGGTCGACGATCTCGCCCGAGCGCTGGGCGTCGCTGCGGGCGGTGGTCACCACATCGGAGGCCTCCTTGGCGCCCGCGGCGGTCTTGCGCACCGTGGCGGTGATCTCGTCCAGGGCGGCGGCGGTCTGTTCCAGGCTGGCGGCCTGTTGCTCGGTGCGGCGCGACAGGTTGTCGGAGGCCTGTGCGATCTCGTCGGCGCCGGCGCTGACGGCGCCGGTGGTCAGCGAGATGGCCCGCATGGCGGCCTGCACCCGTTCGGCGGCGGCGTTGAAGTCGGCGCGCAGCGCCTCATAGGCCTGGGCGAACCGCGCCGTCAGGCGGACGGTCAGGTCGCCCTTGGCCAGATGGGCCAGACCCCTGGCGATGGCCTCGACGGCCTCGGCCCGCTCGCGCTCGGCGATCGCTTCGGCCTGGGCGGTCTGGGTGCGGTTGGTCTCTTCCGAGCGCCTCGCGCCCTCGGCGACGTCATTGGCCGCGCGGACGGCTTCCACGGCCTGCTCGGCCTCGGCGCGGGCCTTGTTGGCGGCGGCGAACATGGCGTTGACGCTGAAGGTGGTGGCGATCAGGGCGCCGGCCTCGACGATCAGGATCACGGCGTGCACGACCACCCGACCCAGGCTGGCCGAACCGGGGAACACCGCCTGCGGCAGCAGGAAGCTCAGGCAGAGATGGTGCACGGCGACAGTGGCGGCGGCGGCGGCGATGACCTTCCAGTCGCAATAGACCACCAGCACCGCCAGGGCGGCGAAATAGGCCATGTGCATGTCGACCTGCCAGGCATGGCCGCTGTGGGCGGCGACCAGCAGGGACACCTGGGCCATCAGCGCCACCCCGGTCAGGGCCTGACCGGTCGAGTTGTGGCCGGCGATCTTGTAGGCCAGGGTCGCGGCGACGGCGGTGGCCACGGCGGCGATCATCAGACCCAAAACCGGCTCATGCACCATCAGGCGCGCGCCGACCACGATGACGGCCATCAGCCAGTTCACCGCCAGGATCAGCTTGCCCCCGAGTAGGCGTTGGGTGTCGAGGCTCGAAACGGCGGTGCTCATGACAGGACTTCCTTGGGCGCGCAGACGCCGGCGAGATCGGGATCGAGGACCAGCAGGGCGCCGGCCGAGCGGGCGCGTTGCGCCAGATCGGCGGGGTCGCCGCGCAGAATGACAATAAAGGGGGCGCTGCCGACGGCGGCGATCTGGCCGACCGAACCGGCGGCGCTGACGCTCTCGGCGGCGCTCCACCAGGGCGGGAAGATCGCGGCCACCCGCGCCGGGTCGCGCGGCGCGGCATTGACGGAAACGGCCGCCAGAAGGCCTGCCACAATCGCCCCGGCGATCGTGACGATCCCGCCAAGGTCCGAGGGACTCTTGCCCCCCGAGGGGCTCATGCCCGATGTGACCAGGGAGTCTGGCATTGTGGCGACCCGACAGGGCCTGACGGGCGGATCCCGAAAGGAGAGCTAAAACCTTGGGCTCTCTGGGGTTACTGGCCGCTTAACCTTGGCCCCCTGCGACATTTTGTCCCCCCGCCCGGGTGGGGCGGGGCCCGGTCAGGCATAATCGTAGGGCCCGCCGCGCGTCAGCGCCTGGCGATAGGCGGGGCGCGCGTGAATGGCGTCCAGGAACGCCTTGATGCGCGGCCGCGCCGCCGCCCCGGCCCGCGCGGCGCCGGCTTCCAGCGGGAAGCTCATCATGATGTCGGCGGCGGTGAAGTCCGGGCCGGCGAACCAGGCGGACTTGCCCAGTTCGGCGTCCCAGTAGTCGACGTGACTCTTGAGCTGCGGGTTGATGAAGCTGCTCTGGGCCTTGTTGGCCACCGCCTTGATCAGGCCTCTCAGCAGGCCCGGGGCGCGGGTCGGCAGGGCCATGAAGACCAGCTTCAGCAGCAGCGGCGTCATGGCCGAGCCCTCGGCATAGTGCAGCCAGTAGGTGTAACGCAGCCGCTCCGGCGTTCCGGCGGCCGGGATCAGCCGGCCCTGGCCATAGGTCTCGATCAGATAGTCGACGATGGCCCCGGTCTCGGCGATGGTCTTGTCGCCATCGGTGATCACCGGCGACTTGCCCAGCGGATGGATGGCCCGGAGCTCCGGCGGGGCCAGCATGGTGGCCGCGTCGCGCTCGTAGCGCTTGACCTCATACGGAACGCCCAGTTCCTCCAGCAGCCACAGCACCCGCTGGCTGCGGGAATTGTTCAGGTGATGGACGATGATCATGACGGGGGTTCTCCAGAGGGGCTCAGCGTCGCATGGCGCTGCGAGGGTCCGTCAAGCCCGATCATCCGCCGTCACCGCTTCGACGATGTGGGCGCGATAGAGCACGGCGATCAGGTCGGTCTGGGTGATCACCCCGATCAGCTTGCGGTCGGCATCGACGACCATGGCCTCATGGGTGTGGCCGCTGGACAGGATCGGCAGCAGGGCTGCGATCGGGGTCGACTCCATGACTCGGTGCACGAAAGGATCCAAGGCCGCGACCACCTGGCGGTGGCGGTTGGCCTGCAGTTCGGCGCGACGGACCATGCCGATCACCCGGCCGTCGGCGTCGACCACCGGCGCGGCGCGCAGCTCGTGCTGCTGCAGGAAGGTCAGGGCGCTCTCGGCTGACTGGTGCGGGTCCACGCGGATCACGTCGCGGGACATGATGTCGCCGCAGCGGATCTGGGTATGCAGCCTCTGATGGGCCTGCAGCTCGACCTGGCGGAACAGGGCGTCCAGGTCCTCGCGGCTGACGTCCAGCAGTTCGCCGTAGCGGGCCAGCGCCCTGTCCAGGTCGTCGCTGGTGAAGCCGACGCGCGCGGCGGGCGCCGGATCGCCGGTGTGGTGCAGGCTGGCGGCGACCGGAACCCGGTGCGGATAGGAATGCCCGGTCAGACGGCCCCAGATCATGCCCGCCGCGACCAGCAGCACCGAGTCCAGCAGCACCGGACTGAGCGCGAACAGATAGCCGGCCTCCCTCACCGCCGGGCCGCCGATCACCGCGATCAGGGCCACCGCGCCGCCGGGTGGATGCAGGCAGCCCAGCAGCATCATCATCCCGATGGCCAGGCCCACAGCCAGGGGCGCGGCGATCAGGGGGCTCGGGATCAGCAGGGCCACCGTGACGCCGACCAGGGCCGAGACGACATTGCCGCCGATCACGCTGCGCGGCTGGGCCAGCGGGCTGGCGGGCACCGCGAACACCAGCACCGCGGAGGCGCCGATGGGAGCCACCAGCAGGGGATGGACAAGACTCTCGCCGCCGACGGCCAGTCGTCCCAGCAGCCCGGCGAACAGCAGCCCCAGCAGGGCGCCGGCCCCGCCCCGCAGCGCGGCGAGGGGCTGGGCGGGGGACTTGCCGCGTAGCAGCGCGAGGATCGTATCGGCCATAACTCCGGCATAGCCGAGGCCGCCGCTCTTGGGCGCCTGATTTTTGTGCGGTCGCTATCAGAAGATGGCGGGCGGCGAAGCCGGGTTGGACGCTAGACCAGCGCCTTCAGATCCGGCTCCACCCAGCCCCGGCGGGCCTCGACGCTGAACAGACGCTCGCGCGACCAGAAGGTCAGGGGCCAGGCCTTGTCGCCCATCGGCGAGGCCAGCAGGCGGGCGCAGGCCTCGCCGTCGCCGATTTCGGGGGGCAGGGCGGCGACGAAGGCGCGGATGGCGGTCAGATAGGCCTGGGTGATGGTCTCGTGATAGCCGCTGGTGTCGTCGTTCACCCCGCCCACGGCGACGTTGTAGGTCTGGATGATGCCCGGCATGTCCCGCTCCAGCCCGGCGTCCCGGGTGCGGACGAGGCGCAGGGTGGCGGCCAGGTGGGCGGCATGGGTCCACTCGGCCTTGGGCAGGCTGTGGTCCAGCAGGCGCTCTGCGAGGCGGGCGACTTCGGCGTCGGTGTAGGGGGCCATGGCCTGTGGATCGCGGGTTTCAGCCGACTTTTCAAGAGCCGTAGGCGTCCTCCCCCGTCAGGGGGAGGACTTGACGCGCGGGGCTGTCGATAACGTCTACTGGTAGCTCTGCAGGGGCCGCACTTCCAGCGCCTCGGCGGGGGCGATGGAGATGGCCTGGGCCGCCGCCAAGGCGCCGGCCGAGGTGGTGTAGTAGGGCACCTTCATCATCAGGGCCGTGCGGCGGATTTCGAAGCTGTCTTCCAGGGCCTGCTTGCCTTCGGTGGTGTTGAACACCAGCTGGACGCCGCCGTTCTTCATCACGTCGACGATGTGGGGACGGCCTTCCAGCACCTTCTTGACGTGCTCGACCTGGATGCCTTGCGTCGCCAGATAGGCGCGGGTGCCTTCGGTGGAGAGCACCGTGAAGCCGGCGGCCTGCAGCAGGCGGACGGGCTCGACGATCCAGGGCTTGTCGCTTTCCTTGACCGAGACGAAGGCCGTGCCTTCGCGGGGCAGGGTGACGCCGCCGCCCAGCTGGCTCTTGGCGAAGGCGCGGGCGAAGGCGGGCGCCATGCTGGTCTCGCCCTCGCGCAGCCAGTCCAGGCCCATGACCTCGCCGGTCGAGCGCATTTCCGGGCCCAGGATGGTGTCGACCCCGGCGAAGCGGGCGAACGGGAAGACCGCTTCCTTGACCGCGATATGGTCGTACGGCTTGTCGACCAGGCCAAAGCTCTTCAGCGTCTCGCCGGCCATGATCCTGGCGGCGATGGCGGCCACGGGCTGGCCGATGGTCTTGGCCACGAAGGGCACGGTGCGCGAGGCGCGGGGGTTCACTTCCAGCACATAGATGCGCGGCTCAGCGCTGTGCGGCTCCTCGATGGCGAACTGCACGTTCATCAGGCCGCGCACGTTCAGAGCCAGGGCCATCTTCACGGTCTGGCGCTTCAGCTCTTCCACGGTCTCGGCGCTGAGCGAGAAGGGCGGCATCGAGCAGGCGCTGTCGCCCGAGTGGACGCCGGCTTCCTCGATATGCTCCAGCACGCCGGCCACGAACACGTCGGTCCCGTCGCACAGGGCGTCGACATCCACCTCGGTGGCGCGGCTCAGATAGTGGTCCAGCAGGATCGGGTGCTCGAACGAGATCTCGCCGGTGTTGGTGATGTAGCGTTCCAGGTGCTCGTGATCGCGGATGATCTCCATGCCCCGGCCGCCCAGCACGTAGGACGGACGCATCACGAACGGGAAGCCGATCTGCTCGCCGGCCGCGCGGGCCTCGTCCCAGGTGCGGGCGATGGCGTTCTCGGGCTGGGCGATCTTCAGGCCGTCCAGCAGTTGCTGGAAGCGCTCGCGGTCTTCGGCCAGGTCGATGGCGTCGGGGCTGGTGCCCAGGATCGGCACGCCGGCTTCTTCAAGCGCGTGGGCCAGCTTCAGCGGGGTCTGGCCGCCGAACTGGACGATGACCCCGGCCAGGGTTCCGTTGCTCATCTCGACATGCAGCAGCTCCAGCACGTCCTCGGCCGTCAGCGGCTCGAAATACAGGCGATCGGAGGTGTCATAGTCGGTCGAGACGGTCTCGGGATTGCAGTTGACCATGATCGACTCGATGCCGATGGCGTCCAGCGCGAAGGCCGCGTGGCAGCAGCAGTAGTCGAACTCGATGCCCTGGCCGATCCGGTTGGGACCGCCGCCGAGAATGACCGCCTTCTTGCGGTTGGTCGGCAGGCTTTCGCACTCCGGGATCTGGCCCAGGGCGCAGGTCTCATAGGTCGAATACATGTAGGGCGTGGTGGCGGCGAACTCGCCGGCGCAGCTGTCGATGCGCTTGAACACCGGGCGCACGTTCAAGGCCTGACGGGCCAGGCGCACGGCCTTTTCGGTCCCGCCGGTCAGCTTGGCCAGGCGGGCGTCGGAGAAGCCTTGCGCCTTGAGGGCGCGGAAGCCTTGGGCGTCGGTCGGCAGGCCGCCGGCGCGGACCCAGCCTTCCTGACGGACCAGTTCGGCGATCTGGCGCAGGAACCAGGGCTCATAGGAACAGGCCGCGTTGACCTCTTCCACGGTCAGGCCGTGGCGGAAGGCCTGGGCGATCACGCGGATGCGGTCTGGCGTCGGCATGCCCAGGGCGCGGATGACGGCGGCCTTGCCGTTGTCGGGATCGTCGGCGCCGTGGATCTCGATCTCGTCGAAGCCGGTCAGGCCGGTCTCGAGGCCGCGCAGGGCCTTCTGGACGCTTTCCTTGAAGGTGCGGCCGATGGCCATGACTTCGCCGACCGACTTCATGGCGGTGGTCAGGTGCGGCTCGCTGCCCGGATATTTCTCGAAGGCGAAGCGCGGGATCTTGGTGACCACATAGTCGATCGAGGGCTCGAACGATGCCGGGGTCGCGCCGCCGGTGATGTCGTTCTTCAGCTCGTCCAGGGTGTAGCCGACGGCCAGACGCGCGGCGACCTTGGCGATCGGGAAGCCGGTGGCCTTGGACGCCAGGGCCGACGAGCGCGACACGCGCGGGTTCATCTCGATCACGACCATGCGGCCGTCGGCCGGATTGACCGCGAACTGCACGTTGGAGCCGCCGGTCTCGACGCCGATCTCGCGCAGCACGGCGATCGAGGCCGCGCGCATCCACTGATATTCCTTGTCCGTCAGGGTCAGGGCCGGGGCGACGGTGATGCTGTCGCCGGTGTGGACGCCCATCGGGTCGATGTTCTCGATCGAGCAGACGATGATGCAGTTGTCGGCCGTGTCGCGCACGACTTCCATCTCGTACTCTTTCCAGCCCAGGACGCTCTCTTCGATCAGCACCTCGGTGGTCGGCGACAGGTCCAGCCCGCGCAGCACGATCTCCTCGAATTCCTCGAGGTTATAGGCGATGCCGCCACCGGTGCCGGCCAGGGTGAAGCTGGGGCGGATGATGGCGGGCAGGCCGACGAAGGCCAGGCCTTCGCGGGCCTCGTCCATGCTGTGGGCGGCCTTGGACTTGGGGCTTTCAAGGCCCAGCTTGTCCATGGCGTCGCGGAATTTCTGGCGGTCCTCGGCCTTGTCGATCACGGCCGCCTTGGCGCCGATCATCTCGACGCCGTACTTGGCGAGGGTGCCGTCGGCTTCGAGGGCCAGCGCGGTGTTCAGGGCCGTCTGGCCGCCCATGGTGGGGAGCAGGGCGTCGGGGCGTTCCTTGGCGATGATCTTCTCGACCATCTCGGGCGTGATCGGCTCGATATAGGTGGCGTCGGCCACCTCGGGGTCGGTCATGATGGTGGCGGGGTTCGAGTTGACCAGGATGACCCGGTACCCCTCGGCCTTCAGCGCCTTGCAGGCCTGGACGCCGGAATAGTCGAACTCGCACGCCTGGCCGATGACGATCGGGCCGGCGCCGATGATCAGGATCGAGGAGATGTCTGTTCTTTTGGGCATAGGAGAAAACTCGCGCGCAGAGACACGGTCGCGCACATCCGCGCGCCCGCTGCCGACCATCTTGCAGGTTAAGTCGCCCGTTTAGAGACGGAGTCGGGCCCGCGCAACCCCCGAACCGGAGAGCAAGGTTACCCGGGGAACCTGACTCGCTCGCGCCCAACCTTGGGCTGTCATCCCGGACGAGCCGCAAGGCGAAGATCCGGGACCGACGCCTGAGCGCCGCGCTCCCGGCGGTCCCGGATCTGCGGCCCTTTGGGCCTTGTCCGGGATGACAAGGTTTTGAGCGGCCTGCCTTTCTGGCGCCAAGTCCATCTTCCCGCTAAACCCGCGCCATGTTGCGCATTTCCGAACTGAAGCTGCCGCTCGGCCATCCGCCCGAGGCGATGGAGCCGGCGATCCTCCAGCGCCTGGGCTTGCAGGCCGGCGACCTGCTGTCCTGGGCCGTCGCGCGCCGGGCCCATGACGCGCGCCGCAAGGCCGCGATCCTGATGGTCTATTCGGTGGATGTGACCGTTCGCGACGAGGCCGGGGTGCTGGCGCGGCTGGCCGGCGACAACCATGTGCGCGTGGCGCCGGACACCGAATATCGCCTGATGGCCCGCGCGCCCGAGCCGCTGAACGCTCTCCGGCCGGTGGTGATCGGCGCGGGGCCCTGCGGTCTGTTCGCCGGTCTGATCCTGGCCCAGATGGGCTTCAAGCCGATCATCCTGGACCGCGGCAAGGTGGTGCGCGAGCGGACCAAGGACACTTGGGCCCTGTGGCGGCGCAGCGAGCTGAACCCGGAGTCCAACGTCCAGTTCGGCGAGGGCGGGGCGGGCACCTTCTCGGACGGCAAGCTCTACAGCCAGATCAAGGATCCCCGCCATCTGGGCCGCAAGGTTCTGGAGGAGTTCGTCAAGGCCGGCGCCCCTGCCGAGATCCTGACCGAAGCCCACCCTCACATCGGCACCTTCCGGCTGGTGACCATGGTCGAGTCCATGCGCGAGACCATCGAGGCCCTGGGCGGGGAATATCGCTGGCAGCACCGGGTCGACGAGCTCGACATCGCGGTCGGTCCCGACGGCGCCCGCAAGGTGAAGGGCCTGAAGCTGTCGACCGGCGACTATCTGGAGGCCGACCGCGTGGTGCTGGCCGTCGGCCACAGCGCCCGCGACACGTTCCAGAGGCTGTACGACCAGGGCGTCCATATCGAGGCCAAGCCGTTCTCGGTCGGGGTGCGGATCGAGCATCCGCAGTCCTGGATGGACCGGGCGCGGTTTGGCAGCCATGCAGGCCATCCCGACCTCGGCGCGGCCGACTACAGCCTGTCGCATCACTGCGCCAATGGCCGCACGGTCTACAGCTTCTGCATGTGCCCGGGCGGTACGGTGGTGGCGGCGACCTCGGAGCCGGGCCGCGTGGTGACCAACGGCATGAGCCAGTATTCGCGCAACGAGCGGAACGCCAATTCGGGCTTCGTGGTCGGCATCGACCCCGAGCGTGACTATCCGGGCCATCCGCTGGCCGGCATCGAATTCCAGCGCAAATGGGAGAGCCTGGCCTATGTGGCCGGCGGCTCCAGCTATGCCGCCCCGGCCCAGAAAGTCGGCGACTTCCTGGCCGGCCGCCCCTCGACCGATCTGGGCGAGGTGGCCCCGTCCTACAGGCCGGGCATCACCATGACCGACCTGTCAGCCTGCCTGCCGGCCTTCGCGGTCGAGGCCATGCGCGAGGCCCTGCCGGTGTTTGGTCGCCAGATCGCCGGCTATGACCATCCCGACGTGCTGCTGACCGGGGTCGAGACCCGCACCTCCTCGCCGATCCGGATCACGCGCGGTCAGGACTTCCAGAGCCTCAACACGGCGGGCCTGTTCCCGGCCGGCGAGGGTGCGGGCTATGCCGGCGGCATCCTGTCGGCGGCCGTCGATGGCATCAAGGTGGCCGAGGCGGTGGCGGCGGCCTACGCCGCCTGAGCCGGCCGGCGCGAGGCCGCGCGGCGATCCCATTGAGGTCTTCGGCCGCCTGGCGGGCTAAAAATCAGCGGCGGCGGTCGCGGACGTGACCTGTGACTCCACCGGAACCTCCGGTTCGCGCCAGGCCGTTCCCGCCACGGCGCTGTCATGGCCCAGTTTGAACAGCGCCTCGCGGTTGGCGGCCTTGAAGTCCAGGCCAGAGGTGTCGACGTCGGCGTCGTCGGGGATGGCGGTGAACAGCAGGCCGCCGCCATTGCGGCGGGCGAACGCGGCGCTGGCGGTCAGGTGGGTGCGCAGCATGGCCTTGCTCATGGTGCCCCAGGAGCGGCCGATGATGGCCAGGGCGCCGCCCTTGGTGAAGGCGAAGCCCCCGCCGATCTTGCCGTTGACGATCACGCGGACGTGGCCGGGCCGCGCCAGGCCCCCATTTCGGGCGGGGTCGGGCGAGGTCCATAGCAGCAGCGCTTCGGGGGCCACGAAGAACGGGATGGTCACCCCGCCGTCGACATGCATTTCCGACAGGTGGCGCCCCTTGCCCTCGACCTCGATCAGGGACGGCGGGAAGACGCCCGGGATACTGGCTGAAGCGACCAGCACGTCCTGGAACAGTTTCAGGGCCGCCGCGTCGCCGCGCGAGGCGATGGCGCCCATGTCCCAGATCACCGTCTCCTCGGTGTCCAGATTGGTGGTGGCGATCAACAGGCGCCGCCCCCGCGCATGCTCGACCGAAACCGCGTAGAGGAGGGGCGGATCGACATAGGTCTCGACCAGTCCGCGCAGGGCCTTGCTGTTGTAGAAACTGGGGCGGAACAGGATGTCGAGACCGCGCCGCTCCAGAATCCGCTCGGCCGCCGGGCTGGTGTAGGCCTCGGTCAGGCGTTTGTCCCAGTCCGGGCCCAGGAAGGCGAAGGGCGCGGTCAGGGCCCCGGTGCTGACGCCGGTGACGATATCGAATTCTGGCCGTCCTCCAGCCTCGGTCCAGCCGACCAGAACGCCCGCGCCATAGGCGCCGTTCGAGCCGCCGCCGGATACGGCCAGCACATCGAAGGTCTTCTGGCCCTCGGCGCGGGTGCGGGCGGCGTCGGCGAAACGGATGCTGGCGGCCGCGTCGCTGGCGTTGAAGCGAATGCCGGTCAGGCCTTGCGGGGCGCCGCCTTCAATGTCGCGGGCGGTGAAAGCGTCGCGGGGCAGGGAGCCACAGGCGGCGAGCATCAGGCTGGCCAGCAGGACGATCAGGATCCGGGCCGTGCGCATGCGGGGGCAACCAAGGCTGAGGAAGCGTCGCCAGAGTAGAGCGCCCTTGTTCAAACACAAGGCGCTCCAAACGCAAATAGGCCGGCGCAAGCGCCGGCCTATAGGAAGCTTCGAAGAGCGCCGGCGAACCGGCGCTTTTCTTGACTGGATTAAGCCTGCAGCTGGCCAGCGGACATCTTGCCGCTGCGCTTGTCTTGTTCCAGTTCGTAGGTGATCTTCTGGCCCTCATTGAGGGTGCGAAGGCCGGCGCGTTCAACGGCCGAGATGTGCACAAAAACGTCCGAGCCGCCGTCATCCGGTTGGATGAAGCCGAAGCCCTTGGTGCCGTTGAACCACTTAACGGTGCCGGTAGCCATGGTGTGTAGTCCTTTGGATAGTAGTCGCCGCCGGAAGCGTTCCGTTCGACGATCAAATTTCGTTGGGGATCGGTAGGCGCGTCCGGCGCTTCCTCGAAGGAAGCATGGAATAGCAGGCCGAACGGCAGCGAATTCGATGGGGTCATGATGGCTGCATAAGTTCGCGCCAGCAAGGAGAATCTTGAAGTCTGCTTTTCGCTGCGCGGGCGAGGCGGGCCTCGTATCTTCACGCTGCGCCCGAAAACGATTGCCGGACAGCCCCGGCAAAATGCCTTGCGGCCGCCCTTATTGCGAGTCATTCTCAATAAGTACGACGAGCCTTGGGAGTCGAAGATGGTTTTGCGAACGACGGGCGTGAACGCGTTGGCCATGATGATGCGGGCGGAGCGCGCCCGGCGCTGCGAGGCGATCCCGGACACGGACTGGCTGATGTACGGCCCCACGGACGCCGAGGCCGTGGAAGCCGAAGATCCGCCGATAGGCCTGCTGGCCGCGGAATAGCGGCCGGGAGCATTCTTGTCGGACCCTGGCGAGGGGGGAAGTCCCTAGGTCAGCGCCTTGCGGGCCGCTTCCCAGTATTGGGCGCCGGTGATCAGGGTGATGATCGCCGCCAGCCACAGCAGGCCGTGGATGGCCAGGGTGGCGGGACCCACGACGTCCGGGGTGTCGGGCAGACCGAACGCCGCCCACGAGGCCAGCACCATCTCGGCGCCGATGGCCACCAGTTGCAGGGTGGTCTTCCACTTGGCCAGCAGGGTGACGGGCAGCTTGATCCCCTTGCCGGCCCCGACCTCGCGCAGGGCGCTGACGGCGAATTCGCGGAACAGGATCAGGCCCGCCGGCAGCACGACCATTGGATTGGGACCCAGGGCCATCAGGCCCAGAAGGGCGCCGCAGACCAGGATCTTGTCGCCGATGGGATCGAGGATCGCGCCCCACACGGTGACGGCGTCCAGCTTGCGGGCCAGCCAGCCATCGAAGAAGTCGGTGATGGCGGCGATGACGAACGCCCAGAACGCCCAGCGTTCCAGTCGCAGCTGATCTTCGCCGGTCAGACGTTCGCTCAGATAGGGCACCGCGCCGGCGGCGGCGGCCAAGGCGACGAACATGAACAGGGCGACGACGAGGCGCGAGGCGGTCAGGATGTTCGGAAGATTCTTCATGGTGAGGTTCTAACGCGGGAAACGGCTAAAGGGCTACGCCGCCGTCAGGCCTAAACCATGACGGGCATTTTTCGTAACATGGGACTCAGCCACTCTCGCTATACAGACAAAAGAGAACGTGGCTGGAGTTCGGAGTTTTGCGAAGTCTTGATCGCATGAATCTGCTGGATCGCGCCAGACGCCAGGTCCGGGGGCGCGTCAATTCGGTTCGGGTCCGGCTCATTCTGCTGACGGTCAGCCTGCTGGTTCCCGCGGTGCTGAGCATGGGCTTTTTGCTGGCCGGCGCCGATCGTCATGGCCGCGCGCAAACCTACCAGCAGATGCTGACCACGGCCCGCGCCCTATCGGGCACCGTGGATCAGCAGACCGCCGTCGGGATCGCCGTCGTCGAGACCCTGGCCAGCGACCAGGCCCTGCAGGCCGGAGACCTGAAGGAGTTCGACCTCCGCGCCCGCCGCGTGATGAAGCAGCGTACGGGCTGGGTGGTGGTGACCGATGTCGCTGGCCAGCAGCTCATCAACACCCTGCGCCCCTTCGGCGCGCCCCTGCCCAGCGTGCAAAGGCCCAAACAGCTGACCCAGGCCCTGATGGTCGGCGATAGCAGGGTGTCGGACCTGCGGGTTGGCCGGGTGGCCAGGAAGCCGGTGATCACCGTGGGGGCCCGGGTCGATATCAAGGGTCAGCCCCATCTGCTGGCCTATGTGGTCGAGGCCGCCTCGTTCACCTCGGTCTTCCGCCAGCAGCGTGTGCCGGACGGCTGGATCGCCACCCTGCTGGACAACAACTACAAGGTCATCGCCCGCTCGGCGGACAATTCGGTCTGGACGGGCCAGACCTTGTCGGCCAAGGCGATGGAAGACCTCAGGGGCTCCCGCGAGGGGATCAGCAAGAGCGTATCGCTCGATGGCGTCCCGACCGTGGTGGCCTATACGCGGTCGGCCCAGACCGGCTGGACTCTGATGGTCGCGCTTCCCCGCGCCGAGCTGGATGGCGTGGTGATCCGGTCGGTCGCCGTCGCCACCGGCGTCTTCGGGCTGCTGCTGGTGCTGGGCATCGGCATGGCGCTGTTTGTCTCGCGCGGCATCAATCGCCAGGTGAGCGGGCTGGTCGCCGCCGCGCGGGCGATCGGCGAGGGTGAGCCCGTGGGCGAGCCCGCCGGGCGAAGCCTCGAGGAAGTGGCCGCCATCCACGACGCCCTGGCCGTCGCGTCCCGTGAACTGAAGACCCGCGAAGACCGCCAGAAGGTCATGATCAACGAGCTGAACCACCGGGTGAAGAACACCCTGGCCACGGTTCAGGCCCTGGCGCGCCAGACCTTCGGCAAGCTGGAAGGGGCGCCGGTCGAAATGTTCACGGAGCGATTGATCGCCCTTTCGGCCGCCCATGACCTGTTGACCCGCAGCGGCTGGAGCAAGGCCGATCTGGACGAGTTGATGCGCGTCTGCACCCGCGCCCACGGCGAGCGGATCGCCTATTCGGGGCCGCCCGTCTCGCTGGATCCGCATACCGCCGTGGCCCTGTCGATGGTGTTCCATGAACTGGCCACCAACAGCGCCAAGTACGGCGCCCTGTCGGCCCCGACCGGCCGCGTGAGCATCGACTGGCGGATCGACCCGGAGGCCCGGGTCCTGACCCTCGTCTGGGTCGAGACGGACGGTCCCGCCGTGACCGCGCCCAGCAAGCTGGGCTTTGGCACGCGACTCATCGACAGCTCGATCCGCCGGGAACTGAAAGGCGAGCCCCGCTTCGACTTCAGGCTCGAGGGCCTGGTGTTCGAGGCGACCTTGCCCTTGCCGGCGGCGGACGCCGTGCGCTGGGCCAATCCGTTCTGAGCGTGATGGCGGACCAGCGCGAGATCGCCGCCTTCATGGCGCGGGCGCGATTGCCGCCCAGTTTCGCCGATCTGGCCGCTCGGCTCCACGCCCCGCTCGCCGAGCGCATTGCCCGGGCCGCCGCCGGGCGGAAAGGTCCGCTGGTGGTCGGCCTCTGCGGGCCGCAGGGCTCTGGCAAGTCGACCCTCGTGGCGCTGGTGGCGCGGCTGTTGCGGCGCCGGGGCCTGAAGACCGCCACCCTGTCGCTGGATGATCTCTATCTGACCCATGCCGAGCGCCTCGCCCTGAGCCGGACGGTCCATCCCCTGTTGCAGACGCGTGGGGTTCCAGGGACCCACGACATCGCGCTGGGTCTGAGCGTGCTGGACGCTCTGGCCCACCCCGGCCACGTGCAGCTGCCCCGCTTCGACAAGGCCGCCGATGATCGGGCGCCGGTCGCGGAGGTCGAACCCTTCGAGGGCGCGGCGCAGGTGGTCCTGCTGGAAGGCTGGTGCGTGGGCGCCCGGGCTCAGCCCGAAGCCGCCCTGGCCGAACCGGTCAACGCCCTGGAGCGCGAGGAGGATCCAGCGGGGGTCTGGCGCAGCTTCGCCAACGCCGCCCTGGCCTGCCCCTATCGCAAGCTCTTCGACCGTATCGACCTTCTGGTCGTGATGGCCGCGCCCGACTTTCAAACCGTGCGCGCCTGGCGGGGCCAGCAGGAGCAGCGCCTGCGCGACGACCTGATCGCCCAGGGTCGCGACCCGGCGCTGGCGATGGACGAGGCGGCCCTGGATCGCTTCCTTGCCCACTATCAGCGCCTAACCGAGTGGATCGCCCGCGATCTGCCGTCCCGCGCCGACATCGCCATCCGCCTGGACGCGGACCGTGAGCCCGTTGAGGTGCGCGGCCTCTAGTCTTCCACCGTCCGCACCCGGTCGACGACCCGCACGGTCTGGCAGCGGCGCTTGCCCAGTTCCGTGCCGCAGAAGCCGGTCTCTTCCGAGCCATCCCGCAGTGTGACCCAGCGGTCGCGATTGCACTCGAACCAGCCATGCTGGAACTTCAGATGGTCGACGTCCTGATGGAACACCGGGACCCGATCCACCGAGTAGAAGCGCACCATGCCGCTGAGGCCGCCGAAACTGCCCCGGCCATTGACCAGACCGCAGACCCGGCCGGTGCGGGTGGCCCAGACCGCGCCCAGGTCCAGCGGATTGGTCTGGTTCAGCCGGGCCTTCAGATTGGCGCGGACGTGACCCCATTCGGCGCGAGCCCTGGGTTTCTCGACCAGCATCTGCTCGGCCGTTGGCGGGGGCAGGGTGGCGTTGACCTCTTCGACTCGCATCAGGTCGACGATCCCAAACACCAGCGCTCCCAGGATGGCGACCACGATCACGCCCGACAGGATGCGCGGCAACAGCGGCATGCGGCGCGGCTTGTCCCAGACCGGTCTCGTCATCGGCGTTCTCCCATCCCCAGGGTGAGAGTGCGCAGTGGCAGTCGGTTTGACAAGCGTAAAAGATTACAAGTTTAAACCTGAGGATCCGGCTTCGTTCCGTCGGCGGCTCCATCCTCGTCCTCCTCGTCGCGCGCGATGGATTCCGAGCGCGGGGGCGGCGGCGGATCGGCGGTGAAGAAGGCGCCCAGCAGCATCATCATGCCCGCCAGCGGGGCCATGGCCCGCTTCGAGCGTTTGGCGTTGCGCATGGCCCAGATCGCCGCCGACGTCAGCAGGGCGATGACGGCCAGGGTGATCAGGATGGCGATGAGGTCGGACATCCATCTGATGTGGCCCGCCCGGGCCCGCCGGCAAGGCCGGGCTTCAGCTCTTGCGGAAGAAGGCGTGGATACGCTCAGCCATGGGACGGCTGACGCCTTCCACCTTCAGAAGGTCCTCGATCCCCGCGCGGCCGACGCCCTTGGCCGAGCCGAAGGCGTGCAGCAGGGCCTTCTTGCGGCCGGGACCGATACCCTCGATCTCGTCGAGCGGGTTCTTCTTCAGGTCCATCGAGCGGCGCGTGCGGTGGGCCCCGATGGCGAAGCGGTGGGCCTCGTCGCGCAGGCGCTGCAGGTAGTAGAGAACCGGCGATTTCGGCTCGAGCATGAAGGGCGTCTTGCCCGGCATGAAGAACCGCTCCAGCCCCGCGTCGCGGTCCGGGCCCTTGGCGACGCCGACGACAGCGATGTCGTCGACGCCCAGATCGGCCATGATCTCCAGCGCGGCGTCCAGCTGGCCCTTGCCGCCGTCGACCAGCACCAGGTCGGGGCGGTTGTCGCTTTGCCCCTCTTCCTCTTCCTTGACCAGGCGGGCGAAGCGGCGCTTCAGCACCTCCTTCATCATGCCGTAGTCGTCGCCGGGGGTGAGCTCGGTGCTCTTGATGTTGAACTTGCGGTACTGGCCCTTCATGAAGCCTTCCGGCCCGGCCACGATCATGCCGCCGACGGCGTTGGTGCCCTGGATGTGGCTGTTGTCATAGACCTCGATGCGTTCGGGCGCGCCATCCAGGCCGAAGGCCTCCGCGACGCCGGCCAGCAGCTTGGTCTGGGCGCTGCCCTCGGCCATCTTCCGGCCCAGGGACTCGCGGGCGTTGGTCAGGGCGTGGGCGACCAGATCGGCCTTCTCGCCGCGCTTGGGAATATTGATCTCGACCTTGCGGCCGCTCTTGAGGGCGAAGGCCTCGGCCAGCAGGGCGCACTCGGCCGGCTCGATATTGGCCAGGATCAGGCGCGGGATCGGCTTGTCGTCATAGAACTGACCCAGGAAGGCGGTCATGGCCTGGGCTTCCTCGCTGACCCCTTCCTCTTCCGCGGCGCCGGTGATGCGGGGGAAATAGGCGCGGTTGCCCCAGTTCTGGCCGGCCCGGAAGAAGAACACCTGCACGCAGGCCTGGCCGCCCTCGACGTGCAGGGCCACGACGTCGGCCTCGTCCACGGTCTCGGGATTGATCTGGCTTTCCTGGGCCACGGCCGACAGGGCGCGGATACGGTCGCGCAGGCGAGCGGCGCGCTCGAACTCCAGGTCCTCGGCGGCGGCTTCCATCTCCTTGGCCATCTGGCTCATCACCGCGCGGGACTTGCCTCGGAGGAAAGCCTCTGCCTGATCGACCAGGGCCCGATAGTCGGGAAGGCTGACCAGGCCGGTGCAGGGCGCGGCGCAGCGCTTGATCTGGTGCAGCATGCAGGGCCGGTCGCGGCTCTCATAGACGCTGTCGCTGCACGAGCGCAGCAGGAAGGCCTTCTGCAGGGTGTTGAGCGTGCTGTTGACGGCCCCGGCGCTGGCGAACGGCCCGAAATAGTCGCCCTTGATCGTATGGGCCCCGCGATGCTTGCGCAGCTGCGGGGCGTCATGATCGCGGCGGATCATGATCTCGGGAAAGCTCTTGTCGTCGCGCAGCAGCACGTTGAAGCGAGGCTTCAGCGACTTGATCAGGTTGATCTCGAGCAGCAGGGCGTCGGCTTCGGTGCGGGTGGTGACGAACACCATGGCCCGCGTCGCATCCACCATGTGGGCGATGCGGTTGGTGTGGAAGCGGCCCTGGGCGTACTGGATCACCCGCTTCTTGAGGCTCTTGGCCTTGCCGACATACAGGACCTCGTCGGCCTCGCCGATCATCCGGTAGACGCCGGGCGCATCGGGCAGACGCGCGGCCTCGTCCTTGATCAGGGCGGCGCCGCGCAGGGCGTTGGCGTCTTGGACAGCAGGGGAGGGGATGTCGTCGTTCACGACGGACATATAGGCGAGTCTGGGCGGTTCAGCGATCTTCGAGGCTGTGATGAACGGTCGCGATGATCACTCGGTCCGGTTCGACGCGATAGCGAATGATGTAGGCGTGCGCGCCGAAAGGCACGTTCAGCTCGCGGCCCCGATAGTTCACCGCTTGTCGGCCACGTTCGGGAAACTCCCGTAAGGACATCATCGCCTCGAAAAGCAACGGGCCTACCTTCAGAGCCGCTGTTGTGTTTCGTTCCGCCAGCCAGGCTTCCAGATAACGGATATCCGCATAGGCGCGGGGCGAGACGAAGACCGGCTTCATCGTGGCGGAGGCGGACCGTCAGGCTTGCCCCAGCCGTTCATCCAGGGCCCCAGTTCTTCGAGTGGAATGCCAGTGCTCTCGGCCACAACCGCGTCGCAGATCTCATCGACCTCAGTCCAGACGGTGGCGTCTTCCTTGAGCAGATGAATGGCGAATTCCTCGACACTCTGACCTGCGGCTTCTGCGCGCGGCTTCAGTCGCTCGGCGAGCGCGGCGTCGATCGTCAGGGTGATGTCACCGTCGGCCATGGCCGAATGATCCTCCCAAGCCTGTTTGTCGTCAACCGCGCGGGGCGCTATGACGCGCTCCATGACCACGCGCCCGCTCTTCGTCACCCCGCTCTATGAAGCCAGTCTCGCCGGCGAGAAGGACTTCGAGTCCTTCATCGACGACCTGCACGACGCCTGCATCGCGGTGGCCGAAGAGGACGAGGCCGGTCAGGCCTGGGCCGAGAAGAAGGGCTATCTGGGCTACACCTCCTATGCCTCGCTGGACGATCTGGCCCAGCGCGACAGCCTGTTCGCCGACCTGAAGAGGAAGCTCGACAAGCACGCCGCCGCCTTCGCCCGCGAACTGCGCTTCGACCTGGCCGGCGGCAAGCTGGTGATGGACAGCTTCTGGATCAACATCCTCGATCCGGGCGGCCAGCACACCGGCCACATCCACCCCCACAGCGTCATCTCGGGCACGATCTATGTCACCATCCCCGCCGGTGCCTCGGCCCTGAAGTTCGAGGATCCGCGGCTGCCGATGATGATGGCCGCCCCGACCCGCGAGCCCGACGCGCCGGAGACCCTTCAGCCGTTCGTCTATGTTCAGCCGCAGCCGGGTACGATCCTGCTGTGGGAAAGCTGGCTGCGCCACGAGGTGACGCCCAACCAGGCCGACGAGCAGCGGATCAGCGTCAGTTTCAACTACGCCTGGAAGTAGCCCGGTCCGACCTAGGGTCTGGGTTCGATCATGCCGACCTTGAGGTCGTTGGCCGTGTAGACGCAAACGCCATCGGCCAGCAGCCGTCCATTGGCCAGGCCCAGCGCCAGCTTGCCGCGCCGCACCTGCCTGAGGCTGACCTCATAGCGGACAAGCCGGGTGGCGGGCGTTATGTCGCCGCGGAACTTGACCTCACCGACGCCCAGAGCGCGTCCCTTGCCCGGCGAACCGGACCAGCCGAGCCAGTAGCCGATCACCTGCCACATGGCGTCCAGGCCCAGGCAACCCGGCATCACCGGATCGCCAATGAAGTGGCAATCGAAGAACCAGAGGTCAGGGCGGATGTCCAACTCGGCGACGACATGTCCCTTGCCGAAGTCGCCGCCGTCCAGGCTGATCTCCGTGATCCGGTCCATCATCAGCATCGGCGGCGCGGGGAGTTGCGCATTGCCGGGTCCGAAGTAGCCGCCCAGGCCGGACAACAGCAAATCGGCCTTGGTGTAGTGATCTTTCGGCGCGTGAAAATCGCTTGGGTTCGCCAATGCGGAGATCTCCCTTCCGAGGCGCGCGGACAGGCTCCGTGGCCGCCCATTTCATCCCGGGATCGGAAGATGCGGCCGGGTTGTCGCAATCGTCAAGGTTGCGGCCTTCCCGGCGCCGCCCTCTAAGCCGAAACCGCGTCGATCTCGCGGGCCAGCCGCACCCGCCAGCCGCGCTCCAGGGTCCAGGCCGCTATGCCCAGCCACAGCAGGCCCAGGAAGGCGTGGCCGCGCTGCCAGTAGCCGACGTCATAGCCCGTCCGCACGTTCCACACCCCGGTCAGCAAGGCGAAGACCAGCAGCAGGCCAAAGAACCAGCCCAACGAGAACTGGGCCAGCCGCTTGTGGCCAGGAACGCCCCACAGCGCCCAGGCGGTGAACAGCGGCGCGAACTGGATGGCCAGGCCCACGCCGCAGGCGCGATGCATCTCGTCGGGCCAATGGAACAGTCCAGCGAAGATCGCCCCCAGTCCGGTCAGGGCCACCCACAGCCCGGCGAAGGCTGAGACGGTGCGCCGGCCGCCGGCATGTTCCAGCGCATGCGTGAAGCCGGCGCCGGCGAACAGGCCCGCCACGCCCGCCAGAACCATGCCGATATTGAAGATCAGCGGGGCCGGCGCCTCGGGCCCGCCCAGCTCGCTGATGAACTGGGCGCCTGGGTCGAAACCGGGAAACAGCTGCTGGGCCAGCCACACGTCGGCGACCATGATCACCGGCGTGATCACGCCGATCTTCAGGAAGGCGCCGGTGCGGACAGACACGGGAAAGCGAGCCTCTGGAAACAACGAGGGCGGCAGAATCCCTTCCGCCGCCCCCTGGGTCAATGCCGGTCTTTGCGGGACGTTATTTCGCTGCGGACGGATGGCCCGCCGGGGCGAACTGCGCGCCAAAGAAGTCGCCCGTCTTCCACACCGGACGGTCCTTGGCGTCGGCCAGTTCGCGGGCGATCTCGTAATTGACCAGGGCGAACTTGGCGGCCGCCGCATAGTCGATCGGCAGGTTCAGATCGTCGGTGGGCTTGTGATAGTTGGTGGCCAGGAAGTCCTTGAAGGCCTTCTCGCCGCCGTTCTGGAAGCCGGTCATCAGGAACACCGACGGCACGCCCTGTTCGACAAAACGATAGTGGTCGCTGCGGGTGAACAGACCTTCTTCGGGCAAGGGGTCGCCCGACAGGGCGATGCCGACGCGGCCTGCGGCCTTGGCCACGGCCGGGCCCAGGGTCGAGCGGTCGGCGCCAAACGCGATCACGTCGGTGAACGGATACAGCAGCACCGGCATGTCCAGGTTCACATTGGCGGCGATGTCGGCCTTGGGAACGGTCGGATTGTTGGCGAAGTATTCCGAGCCGATCAGGCCTTTTTCCTCGGCCGTCACGGCGACCAGCAGGATGGTGCGCCGGGGCTTGGTCTTGGCGTTCTTGAAGCCGCGGGCGACCTCCAGAAGGGTGGCGATGCCCGAGGCGTTGTCGAGCGCGCCGTTGTTGATCTTGTCGGCGCCCTTGCCGTGGTCATTGACGCCGGTGTGGTCCAGGTGGGCCGACAGCACGATGGTCTGGGCCTTCAGCCTCGGGTCCGAACCCTCGATCACGCCGACGACATTGCTGCTCTCGCGCTTCTCGATCTCGCTCTTGAGCGCCACAGAGGCCTTGAACGGCAGGTCGAAGCCCTGGACCGCGCCTTCCGGGGTTTCAGCGGCGGCCAGCACCGCCTCCAGCGAGGTGGGGGCCCCGGCGAACAGCTTGCCGGCGGCCTTGTGGCTGATCGAGGCCAGGTTGTTGGCCGAGGCGCCGCGCACGTGGCCAAGGTCACTGGCGTCGCGCCAGGTCATGCGCCATTCGCGATAGCCGGCCACGCCGCGCTCGAACGGGCGGCGCTTCTCGCCGCTGGTCGTGCTCATGGTGATGACGCCCACCGCGCCGCGCTTGGCGGCCTCGACGCGCTTGACGTTGCCGTTGCCGTAGTGGGCGCGTTCTTCGGTCTGGAAGCTGGACGGCGCGCCGCTCAGCAGGACGACGATCTTGCCCTTCACGTCCAGGCCGGCGTAGTCGTCGCGGCCCTTCTCGGGGGCCACCAGGCCGAAGCCGACAAAGACCAGCGGGGCGGAGACATTGACCTCGGTCGTCTGGGCCTGGGCGCTGGGCAGGTAGTCTTCGCCAAATTTCAGGGCCTGTTCCTTGCCGTCGGCCCCGGTCAGGGTGACCGAGCCTTCGCTGGCGTTCTTGAAGGCCAGCAGCGGAACGCGCTGCAGATACGCGCCATTGGCGGCGCCGGGCTTGACGCCCAGCAGGGCGTATTGGGCGGCCACATAGTTGGCGGCGATGTCATAGCCGCGGGTGCCAGCCTCGCGGCCCTCCATCGCATCATCGGCCAGGAAGGTCATGTGGGCGCGGATCGCCTCGGGCGACGGCGTGAAGCTGGACGCGGGGGTCTTGGCCTTGGGGGCGGCCAGAACGGGTTGGGCGACCATGAGCAGGGCGGCGCTAAGAAGAGCGGCGCGGCGCGAAAAGGACATCAAGCAGGCTCCGGGGCGGGTCTGGCCCGCGAAAGGCGCGAACCTTGGCCAGCCCGGAGCGGCTTGTCGAGGTTGGGTGACCTGAACGTTTTGTAATCTTTGCCCGTCTGGATGTCGTGACGCCCCGACATGGCTGATGCGATCTTCACCCTTCTTTTACGCGAGGGCTTAACCGCGACGTGGGACGATCTGTCTCATCGCAAAGGGAAACCCTCGCCATGCAGGCCCTCGCCATCGCCGCCGCCGGCATGACCGCCGCCGCTCACCGCCTCACCGACAGCGCCCAGCGCACGGCGACGTGGAGCGCGCGCGAGATTGACACCGATCTTGTCAAGGAAGCGGTCGAGCAGGTTTCCGCCAAGAACGACTTCGCGGCCAATGTCGCGGTGGCCAAGACCGCCGACGCCATGACCGGCGCCCTGCTGGATCTGAAGGTCTAGCGCGCCGTCTCCCGGGCGCGCGTCGCATCCCCCCTGCGGCCGCGCTCGGATAACGCTCCCCGGGTTTCCCCCAAGCTTACCCGGGGAGCGGGTTCACGTGCCGCCCGCCGCGCTTGCGGGCCCCCTCGCACATGACTAGGCCCGGGCGATTTCCTCGGCCAGCGACTCCAGCATCAGCCGGGTGCCTTCCTCGCGCCCGGCGACATTGCCGTCCAGATAGGCGCCCTGTTCGGTGAAGACGATCCGCGTCCCCTTGCCCTCGGCCCGGAACTCCACCGTGGCCAGGGACGACGATAGCGCCGCGCCGCCCAGGGTCATCGAATAGGCGAAGATCAGCCGCTCGTTTTCGACCACATCCAGATAGATGCTGTCATTGGTGATCAGCACCGTCTCGCCCGGCGGGCTGAAGAGGCTGGATTCCTGGGCCCCGATGCCCAGTTCGCCGCCGGAATGCTTGTGCAGCGACCAGCTGTCGGTCTTGAAGAACCAGCGCCGCCGGGCGTCTGGGTCGGTGAAGGCGTGAAAGACGCGGGCCGGGGCGGCGTCATAGACCCGCTCGAGGCAGAAGGTGGCGTGGGTGATGGCGGCCATCGGTCAGGTCTCCGTCTCGGGTTTGGTTTGCGCCAGATATTCGCCCAGCCGGTCGAGCTTCCGCTCCCAGCCGATCCGGCGTTCGTTGATCCATTTTTCGGCCTGGGTCAGGGCCCCGGCGTCCAGCGTGCAGGTCCGCACCCGCCCGACCTTTTCGGTTTTCACCAGACCGGAGGCCTCCAGCACGGCCAGGTGCTGGCCGACGGCCGAGAGGCTCATGGGCAGGGGCTGGGCCAGCTCGCTGACCGAGGCCGGGCCGGCGGAAAGCCGCTCCAGCATGCTGCGCCGCGCGGGGTCGGCGAGCGCGTGAAAGACGTGGTCGAGGGCGGGTGTTTGCTGAAGCATATGCTTTAGTATTCTGGCTGGTGGCGCCCGGCAAGCAAAAACTAAAGCGATTGCTTGAGTTATCTCGCGCTGCTCGGGCGAGGCGGCCGCAGGAGGCTGGTCGCGCTCCCGAAGATTAAATCGAGGTCATGACGACCTTGTAAGTTGAGGTCCCGAGGTTGGGCAAATAAATCCCCGGCCTCGGCGCGATAACGCCGATATTTCATCAGCAACGGCGAGCCGAAGCCACGGCGCGCGGCAGAGGTCGCGCGCCCGGAGTCGAACTGCGCCTTACCCGGAGGGTACCCTCATGATCCATCACTTGTCCGTCAGCGCCGCAGACCCCCAGGGCGCGGCCGAATTCTTCGCCGACCTCATGAGCGGCGTTGTCGTCGATTTCTTGCCCAATCCCGGAAGCTACATGGTGTTCAAGGCCGACGGCCAAGGCACCGCCATCGAGATCTATCCCGCAGGCAGCGTCATGGTTCCCAATGGCGAGTCCGGCTCGATCTTCGTACGCCAGCCCGACGGGGCCGACCGGCGCTCCCCCACCCACTTCGCCCTGAGCGTCCAATTGAGCCAGGATGAGGTGCTCGCCCGCGCCGCCGCCAAGGGCTGGGACGCCTTTGTCTGCGACCGGGGCGGCCACTTCCATGTGGTCGAGGTGTGGATCGAGAACACCTGGCTGGTCGAGCTGCTGCCGCCGGCGTTCGCGGCCGAATATCTGAGCTTCGCCAATGCGGTCTCGGACATGGCCGATCCGAACATGGCGCTGGACTCGCACCAGCCGCACGCCAAGACGCTGGAGCTTGCCTGACGGCAGAAAAAAGGGCGGCCCGTGAGAGCCGCCCTTTGTCATCCTAGCTGTCCAGGAAGCTGCGCAGCTTCCGCGACCGGCTCGGGTGCTTGAGCTTGCGCAGCGCCTTGGCCTCGATCTGACGGATGCGTTCGCGGGTGACCGAGAACTGCTGGCCGACTTCTTCCAGGGTGTGGTCGGTGTTCATGCCGATGCCGAAACGCATCCGCAGAACCCGCTCTTCACGCGGGGTCAGCGAGGCCAGCACGCGGGTGGTGGTTTCCCGCAGGTTGCTCTGGATGGCCGCGTCGATGGGCAGGATGGCGTTCTTGTCTTCGATGAAGTCGCCCAGGTGGCTGTCTTCCTCGTCGCCGATGGGCGTTTCGAGGCTGATGGGCTCCTTGGCGATCTTCAGGACCTTGCGGACCTTTTCCAGCGGCATGGCCAGCTTTTCGGCCAGCTCTTCCGGGGTCGGCTCGCGGCCGATCTCGTGCAGCATCTGGCGGCTGGTGCGGACGATCTTGTTGATCGTCTCGATCATGTGCACCGGGATGCGGATGGTCCGCGCCTGGTCGGCGATCGAGCGGGTGATGGCCTGACGGATCCACCAGGTGGCGTAGGTCGAGAACTTGTAGCCGCGGCGATATTCGAACTTATCGACGGCCTTCATCAGGCCGATATTGCCTTCCTGGATCAGGTCCAGGAACTGCAGGCCGCGGTTGGTGTATTTCTTGGCGATGGAGATCACGAGGCGCAGATTGGCCTCGACCATTTCCTTCTTGGCCTGACGAGCTTCGCGTTCGCCCTTCTGGACGGTCTGGACGATGCGGCGATAGTCGTCGATCGGCACGCCGGTTTCGGTGGCCAGGGCGGCGATCTCGCTGCGGATGTCGACGACCGAGGTCTGGTCGTTCTCGACGAACTTGGTCCAGCGCACGCCCATGGTCTTGACCTGATCGCTCCAGGTCGGGTTCAGCTCGGAGCCGAAATAGGCCTTCAGGAACTCGCTGCGGCTGATGCCGTAGCTGTCGGCCAGGCGCAGAAGGCGGCCTTCCAGACCGATCAGGCGCTTGTTGATCGCATAGAGCTGCTCGACCAGCGCCTCGATGCGGTTGTTGTTCAGCTTCAGGGTCTTCAGGTGCAGGATGATGGTCTGCGACAGGGCCTCATAGGCCTTGCGGTCGTTGTCGCTGAGGTCTTCGCCCTTCAGGCGGCTGCCGACCAGCTTGTCCTGCAGCTTGCGGAAGGTTTCGAACTCGCTGGCGATGGCGTCCAGGATGGCCATCACGCCTTCGCGCAGCTCGCCTTCCATGGCGCTGACGGTCGGGCCGGCGCCGTCGTCGAAATCATCCTCGTCGTCGCCTTCGGCCTCCGGCTTGGGCGCGGCTTCGTCATCGACGGGCTCGGAGGGTTCGGCTTCGGTGTCGTCGGCGGCCGGTTGGGCGGCCACGCCGTTGATGGCGGCGTAGGTGCCTTCCAGGTCGATCACTTCGCGCAGCAGGATGCGGCCCGTGCCCAGTTCCTCGCGCCAGACCATGATGGCTTCGAAGGTCAGGGCGCTTTCGCACAGACCCCGGATCATGGTGTCGCGACCGGCTTCGATCCGCTTGGCGATGGCGATCTCGCCTTCGCGCGACAGCAGCTCCACCGAGCCCATCTCGCGCAGATACATCCGCACGGGGTCGTCGGTGCGGTCATAGGCCGACGGCTTGTCGGAGGTGATGACCTGCTGGTTGTCTTCGCGGGCGACGACTTCGCCGCCTTCATTGGTCTCGGCGTCTTCTTCGGCCTCGACGACATTGACGCCCATCTCGCTGAGCATGGCCAGCGTGTCTTCGATGGCGTCGGGGCTGACTTCTTCCGAAGGCAGCACCTTGTTCAGCTCTTCCATCGTCACGAAGCCGCGGGCTTTCGCCTGCTTGATGAACTTCTTGACGCCGGCGTCGGTCAGGTCGAGGAGCGGACCATCACCACCGGTGGACTCAGGCGCTTCCGTATCGGCCGAGGAATTGTTGCTCATCAAGGTCTCCGAAGTCGGCGCGACATCCCCCGCGAGAGGCGCGCCGAAAAAATTCTAGATCCGAAAAGGTCCCGCCAGCCTGGGCCGCGTCGTCCGTTTCGTCGTTTTCCCAAAAAAATCTCGGCCACAAAGTGTCGCATGCGACCAGCGCTGAACGTTCGCCATGAATTATCGCTCCGCGAGAAAACTCTCGGCGGAGACGAAGGCGTCTTCAGCGCGGTCTTGTGCGTTACGACCTTGAGGTCCGCGACCACTGGGATCCGACGTCGGCGGCGAGGGTGACATCCTGTTTCGGTAAGGGCGCGCGCGATGTGACGGCGGCCCGCTCGATGTCAATCAGCTGCTTGGCAAATCCTTGAGTCGGCAAATGGCGGGGCGAGGGGGCGGTGTCAAGGGGGAGTGGGCTATTCTGGCCTCCGCTTCCGCTCTTCCGGACCTTACCCGGGGAGTGCGGAAAGGGCGAACGGCCTAGCTCTCGCCTCGCCAGAATTCCAGATTGCTGATCTGGCGCTGGAGCACGCCGATGCGGGTGCGCAGGTCGCGGGTGGCGGTCAGGCTGCCGGCGGTGACGGGTTCGTGGCGCAGGGATTCCAGCGCCTGTTCGGAATTGGCGACCTCGATCACCGCCTCGTAACACGCCGACCACAGGGCCCTGGCGCGGTGCTGGTCCATGTTCGGATCCAGGAACGGCGCGCCGGCCAGGGCCTGGGCGACGCGCTCCAGTTCAGCCAGTTGCGGCGCGAAGCCCTTGCGGGCCAGGATCTCGCGGAACGGGGCGTCGTCGTGCATGTCGTCGACCAGGGCCTCGAACAGCTCCAGCGCCAGTGGCCGCAGGCGCGGATCGCCAAAGCCCACCCGCTCGATGGCCTCGTCATAGGGGCGCGCCCAGCCGGGATGGTCGATGGCGGCCACGGCGATGGCGGCGTGGAAGGGATTGATGCGCTCGCCGATCAGGGCGCGGGCCACGCCACGGATGCCGGGGTCAGGCGGTTCCCGCTTGCCGTTCTTCCACTGGCCGCGCGGGGTGAACGGACGTCCCCCTCCATAGCCGCCACCCTCATTGGGCGTGAAGGCCGTGCGGGGAAACAGCGCGTCCAGCTTGCCCAGCAGGTCGTCCTTGTAGGCCTGGGCCAGGTCCTTGTCGGCGATGCTCGCGGCGGCGGCGCGCAGGCGCTGCTTAAGGCCGGCCTTGCGCTCGGGCGTGTCCAGCGGCTCCAGGTCGCGCTCGCGGTTGAACAGCTGCTCGACGAAGGGCGTGGTCGCGGCCAGCTGGGCCTTCAGCGCCGCCGGACCCTGCTCGCGCAGCACGTCGTCGGGGTCCTTGCCGCCGGTCACCAGCGAGAAGCGGAACGAGCGGCCGGGTTTCAGCAGGGGCAGGGCGCGGTCCATGGCCCGGCTGGCGGCGCGCTGGCCGGCCTTGTCGCCGTCAAAGCACAGGGTGGGCTCGGGATGCAGGCGCCACAGCACCTCCATCTGCTCCTCGGTCATGGCCGTGCCCATGGCCGCCACGGCCGCAACGCCGGCCCGGTGGCAGGCGATGACGTCCATATAGCCTTCCACCACGACCATCGGGTTGGTCTCGGTCGGCGCGGCGGCCTGGGCGGCGTGCAGGATCTTGCGGGCCTCGTACAGGCCGTACAGCAGCCGGCCCTTGTGGAAGAGGCTGGTCTCGGGGCCGTTCAGATATTTGGCCCGCGCCGCCGGATCCATGGCCCGGCCGCCGAACGAGACGACCTTGCCGCGCGTGTCGGTGATCGGAAATATGATCCGGTCGCGGAAGCGGTCATAGGGCGCGCCGCCGTCCTCGGGCGCGATCAGCACCCCGGCCTCGACCAGGTCGCCCGGCTGGGCGCCCTTGGCGATCAGATAGTCCTTCAACCCCGTGCGGTTGTTGGGCGCGAAACCGATGTGGAAGCGGCTCCATTCGCTCTCGGGCAGACCGCGACGCTCCAGATAGGCCCGCGCGGCCTGGCCGACGGGCCGGCGCAGCTCGGCCTCGAACCAGGCTGCGGCCAGCTCCATCCAGTCGCCCAGGCCCTGGCGCTTCTTGTCTTCCTGGGCGGCGCGGACATCGGGCTCGGGCAGCACCATGCCGGCTTCCGAGGCCAGCCGCTCGACCGCCTCGGTGAAGGTCAGCCGCTCGGTCTCCTGCAGATAACTGATGATGTCGCCGTGCTTGCCGCTGGAGAAGCAGTGATAGAAGCCCTTGTCGTCATTGACGAAGAACGACGGGCTCTTTTCCTTGGTGAACGGCGACAGCCCCGCATATTCGCGCCCCTGCCGCCGCAGCTTCACCGACTTTCCGATCACGTCGGAAGGGCGAAGGCGGGACTTCAGTTCTTCAAGGAAGCGATCGTCGAAGCGCATGGCGGGTGCGCTGTAGCATAGGTCATGGCGCGGGGCGCTGCATCAACGGATCGTGGGAGGGGCAGCCCTAACCCTCTCTCAAAAAGAGAGGGCAGGGCCCGCCGCTGGCGGCGTTGGAACGGTGAGAGCTTACGGCCTCGCCGAACCAAGCGCTGTAGTCGTCACCGCAACCCGGCGACTGCCGGGACCGCTCATGCCTGAGCCTCCGCCACGGTCGTCTGGCGCAGGCGCCTGGCGGCCTCGACCATATTGACCAGGGCTTCGCGGGTTTCGGGCCATTTGCGGGTCTTCAGGCCGCAGTCGGGATTGACCCACAGCTGGCCAGGCGACAGCCGGGTCTGGGCGGCCTTCAGGAGCTCGGTCATCTCCTCGACGGCCGGAACGCGCGGCGAGTGGATGTCATAGACGCCCGGCCCGATCTGCGCCGGATAGGCGTAGGCCTCGAAGGCGTCGAGCAGCTCCATCTTCGAGCGGGCGGTCTCGATCGAGATGACGTCGGCGTCCATCGCCCCGATCGCGGCGATGATGTCATTGAACTCCGAATAGCACATGTGGGTGTGGATCTGGGTGTGGTCGGCCACACCCGAGGCGGCCAGGCGGAAGCTCTCGACCGCCCAGTCCAGATAGGCCGCCCAGTCGCCGCGTCGCAGCGGCAGACCTTCGCGCAGGGCCGCCTCGTCGATCTGGATCACCTTGGCGCCGGCCGCCTCCAGGTCGACGACCTCGTCGCGGATGGCCAGGGCGATCTGCCGGCAGGCCAGCGCGCGTGGGGCGTCATCGCGCACGAACGACCAGTTGAGGATGGTCACCGGGCCGGTCAGCATGCCCTTCATCGGCTTGTCGGTCAGGCTCTGGGCATAGCGCCACCACTCGACCGTCATGGCCTGCGGGCGCGAAACGTCGCCAAACAGGATCGGCGGCCGCACGCAGCGCGAGCCATAGGACTGCACCCAGCCGGCCTGTGTGAAGACGAAGCCCGACAACTGCTCGCCGAAATACTGCACCATGTCGTTGCGCTCGAACTCGCCATGGACCAGCACGTCCAGCCCAACCTCCTCCTGCCAGGCGACGGTGCGGGCGGTCTCTTGGCGCAGGAAGACCCGATAGTCGGCGTCGCTCAACGCGCCCCTGCCGTGGGCCGAGCGCGCCTTGCGAACATCCTCGGTCTGCGGGAACGAGCCGATGGTGGTGGTGGGAAAGGCCGGCAGATTCAGGCGCGGGCCCTGGGCGGCCTGCCGGGCCGCGAACGGCGACTGGCGCTCGGCCAGGGCCGGGGTGATCGCCGCAAGCCGCTCGGCCACCGCCGCGTCGTGGATCCTGGGCGAGGTGCGGCGCGCCTGGGCGGCGGCCTGGCTGGCGGCCAGCTGCGGGGCCACGCTGGCCCGACCTTCGTTCAGCGCCCGGGCCAGGATCACCAGTTCCTCGATCTTCTGAACGGCGAAGGCCAGCCACTGACGCACCTCCGGATCGATGGCGACCTCCAGGTCCAGGTCGATCGGCGTGTGCAGCAGCGAGCAGGAGGGCGCCAGGATGATCCGGTCGCCGCCCCGCGCGGCGATGATCGGCTCCAGCCGGTCCAGAAGGGCGGGCAGGTCCGCCCGCCAGACATTACGGCCATCGACGACGCCCAGCGACAGCACCAGGCTCTCGCGGCTGGCGGCCAGAACCTCCTCCAGGTCCTGGGGCGCGCGCGCCAGGTCGATGTGCAGGCCCTCGACCGGCAGGTTCACGGCGGTGGCCAGGTTGTCGCCATAGCCGCCGAAATAGCTCGTCAGCAGCAGGCGCAGGCCGGGCGCGGCGTGGGTCAGGGCGCCGTAGGCGCGGCGCAGTTCGCCGCGCTCGAACGCGCTCAGGTCCAGCGCCAGGCACGGCTCGTCGATCTGCACCCAGTCGGCGCCGGCTTGCTGAAGCCGGGTCAGGACCTCGGCATAGACCGGGATCAGGGCGTACAGCAGCGACAGCGGCGAGAAGCCCTCGTCCTTGGTCTTTGCCAGTTTCAGGAAGGTGACGGGACCCAGCAACACGGGCCGGGTGTGGACGCCCAGGGCCTTGGCTTCCAGGAATTCATCGATGGGCTTGGTCGAGGCCAGGGTGAAGGCCTGGTCGCGCGACACCTCGGGCGCCAGGTAGTGGTAGTTGGTGTCGAACCACTTGGTCATCTCCATGGCCGGCACGCCATGACCGTGATCATGGGCGTGGCCATGGGCGCAGGCCTCGTCCGCAGCCGCGCCCTGGGCGCCCCGGGCCATCGCGAAATAGGCGGCGGTGTCGACCGGTCCGCCCGTCCAGCCATAAAGGGCCGGAATGGCGCCAACCATCACGCTGGTGTCCAGCACGTGGTCGTAGAGCGAAAAGTCGTTGCTGGGCACGTGGTCCACGCCCAGGGCGGCCTGGCGGGTCCAGGCCCTGGCGCGCAGGTCGGCGGCCGTGGCCAGCAGGGTTTGCGCGTCGGTCTTGCCAGACCAGTGGGATTCAAGGGCGAACTTCAGCTCGCGCCTGGGGCCGATGCGGGGAAAGCCAAGAGTGGCGACGGTGACGGTCATTGTCGAAAAGCCTCTGCCGGTGTGAGGGCGGAGGCTTGATCGGGACGCGCGCGAGGGTGCGCGCACGGTCTGTCACGGACCGGACACGCCTTGGCATGCGACCAGACCGGGCACCCCGCCGGAGGACGTTATCTGTCGGGGCAGGTCTCCTGGCTCACGGGTCAGCACCCCTGTCCTGGCCTTCCCGACACGCCACCGATCCAGCTTCGGCGCGTCAGTGACACGTATTGGACAGCGGCTCGCCGCTCACAGTTGCGGGGGCAGCGCCGGCCTTGGGTTTTCACGCCCGCACCGACTTCCCTCTTAGCTCCGGGCGCAAGAAGACGCCCGCAGAACCACGACAGTCCGCAGTTAGGGCAAGGCGGGTCGCTAAGTCAATTGGGACATAAAGATATCTTTATATGATTTTCGGAGCTTCGGTGGGGCTTTTCCCTTCATCTGCCGGCTGCGCCAGCGCTCCAGGATCAAGTCGCGGGATGACGGGGAAAGGTGCGCTTCAGCGGTTCTCTGTCGTTCGGTTGGACCTCTATCCCCGCGCTCCGACGGGGATACGAACGCCTACGCGCCAACAAATTCAAAGCCCTGACCGCCGCACCCAGCGTCACGATCGAAAATCGACGCAGCCCCCCGCAAACCTCCCGCATAATCACTCTCGCCCCATCGCAGGGGAGGGCGCGAAGCTGGCGACCGAGACGCGCGATGGGGGCGGTTGTACGGGTCAAAGAGGGCGGGTGACGTAAACCCGCCTATCGGAGGAAGGCCAAGCCTCCGCCCGTCCGAAGGTTCGCTCCGGGTTCCTCCGGAATCGGCGTGGCTGCAGCCCAAGGCTGGGTCCGTCGCGAGGAGGGCAAAATCCGGGTGGGGCATAGGGTTGAACAAGACCCGCGCGCCCCGGCCAGAGGGATAACAGCCGCGCGGAGCGCTCCGGCCACGGCCGAAACGGTACTCCACTCCACAATCCTCCGGGCCTGGCCCGGACGCTCCGCCGCCTCCCCACACTTGCCGGCGCCAAACCGGCGAGGATGCGAACCCGTGCGTTTTTCAGATCGCCGCCGTCGTCGCGATCTCCTGCCTGAACGTTACCACCAGCACGTCGCGCAGGGCGGGGCGGGCGGGGTCTTCGGGGCGGATCGGGGTCACGCCGTGCAGCACTCGCAGATCGTCCAGCAGCACCATGTCGGCCGGGACGGTCAGGGTGAAACTGCCCAGGGACTTGCCGCCAGGCGCATAGATGTTGGTGACGCCGCTCAGCACATTGACCCGGTCGACCAGCATGACGATCACCCAGTCCACTCCGTCGCGGTGCGCGCCCTCGGGTGTGGGCAGGCCCGCCTCGCCGGCCCGGGCCTCGATGCGAAACTGGTGCAGCTCCACATGCCAGGACGCGGGCGGCTCGGGCGTGATTGGGTGGCAGATCGCCAGCCCCTGCTCGATCACGGCGCGGGTCACCGGATGGTCGGCGATGGCGTCGGTCACCGGCTCGAACCAGCGCTGCACCCCGCCGTTTAGGGCATTGTAGTCGCGGCTCTGATAGTGCGGCTGATGCGGCTTGCGGCGCACGCCTTCCGGGGTCGCGGCGAAGGCGGCGAAGCGGCGTTTCCGATAGCGGCCGCCATCGGCCATGAATCCGTCTAGGCCCAGGTCGTTCCAGCTGTCGGCGAAGCCGGCCCAGTCGGTCAGGGCGGCGGGTCCCAGCAGGGCGCGGGTCTGGTCAGCCGGCGAGCGCGCGTAACCCTGATCGACCAGGGCCTGGCGCAGGGTTTCGGCGCTCACGCCGCCGCCTCGGGCCGGAACGACAGGCCGCGCTTGAGGGTGTGGGCGATGCGCTCGGCCTTGGCGCCGACCAGGGCCGCGCGGGGCGCGTCGAACAGCTCGGCGCAGGTCAGGTGGAACAGGCCCAGCCACGGGGTGAACAGGCCCTCGGTGATGCCCTCGACCCGCTGGTGCACGGCCATGGGCGAGCCCTTGTAGCCGCCCGTGCCCTGCAGCACCCCGGCCCAGAACCGCTTCAGCGTCGCCAGATGCTCGGGCCAGCCGTCATCGCCGACGGCCTTCTGGAAGATCGGTCCCAGGCGGTGATGCTGCTGGACCTTGGCGTAGAAGGTCTCGACCAGGGCGTCGATCTCGGCGTCGGTGAACGGGGCGGGCTGCAGGGTCATGGGCGATAGATGGTGCGCCCTGGTCGCAAGCCAAACCATGCGGTGAATCAAATTGGGTTTGTTCCCCAGCTTGACCGTTTCGGCGCTCCGGCGCACGTCTCGCCCATGATCAAGCTGCCGCCCCTGAAGCCCGATTCCGACCAGATGCTGCATCTGGACGCCCTGCGCATTGTCGGGGCGGTGATGATCGTGGTGTTCCACTTCAACCGCTTCATCAATCTGGACGGTCACTGGCAGCTGGCCGACGACACGATCAAGAGCTTCAGCCTGATCGTCGACCTGTTCTTCGTGATCAGTGGCTATGTGATGGCGGCGATCTATACCGGTCGCCTGACCACGCCGGCCAAATATGGCGACTTCATCAAGAAGCGCGTGGCGCGGCTGGGGCCGCTGCACTGGGCCACCATGCTGGTGTTCATCGCCGTGGCGGCCGCCGGTCTGGCCGGCTGGATCCAGGACCGCGATCCCCGGCGCTATGACGCCGCCTGCATCGTGCCCAACATCCTGTTCATCCACGCCTGGGGCGTTTGCAAATCCCAGACCTGGAACTTCGTCAGCTGGGCGATCAGCGCCGAGATGGGGATGTATATCGCCCTGCCGCTGCTGTTCTGGATCACCGCCAGGGGCCACTGGGTGACCGGCGGGCTGGCGATCCTCAGCCTGGTGATCCTGCTGCAGACGCCGCACGGCGACCGGCCGTTCCACCAGTGGACCTGGGATTTCGGCGTGCTGCGGGCCGTGCCCGGCTTCCTGATCGGCATGCTGGGCTTCCAGATCCGGCCGCTGCTGGCGAAACTGCCCTATCCGAACTTGGTGATGTGGGGCCTGCTGGGCGCCTTCCTGATCGCCTCGCCGCTGAAGGCGCCGCGCGATGTGCTGCTGCTGGCAGTCTACGCCATCGGCCTGGCCGGGATCGCCGCCGACGCCGCCGGACCGGTGGGGCCGGTGACCCGCCGCCTGGCGCCCTGGGCCCAGCTCAGCTTCACCCTCTATATGCTGCACCCCATCGCCCTGAAGATGGGCCTGGCCTGGGTGGGCCTTGGGATGTGGAACCTGAACGGCGACCTGATGCGCCTGTGGGTTCTGTTCTGGGTCGTGGCCCTGTTCCCGCTGGCCTATCTGTCGCTGATCCTGTTCGAGCGCCCGGCAAGGGACTGGATCGCGGGGCTCAAATGGCCGAAATCTGGTCCACCCAAGCCGGAAGTTCACTGATCGCGCCCAGCTCGGCGTAGCGCGGGTGATCGGCCGGCGCCTGGGCGGCTTCATGCGCCCAGACCAGCGGATAGGGGATCAGCGCGCCCCACGACCCGGCCTCCAGCGCCGGCAGGATGTCTGACCGCATCGAGTTGCCGGCCATCACCGCCTGCTCGGCGCCCGTGCCATGGCGGTCGAACACCCGGCGATAGGTGTCCGCGTCCTTCTCCGAAACGATCTCGACGGCCGCGAACAGATCGCCCAGCCCCGACGAGGCCAGCTTCTGTTCCTGGTGCAGCAGATCACCCTTGGTGATCAGGATCAGGCGATAGCGCTCTGACAGCCGGGCCAGGGCGTGCTCGACGCCGGGCAGGGGCTCGACCGGCTCGGTCAGCATCTCGCGGCCGGCGGCCAGGATCTCGCGGATCACCCGGGTCGAGACCTCGCCATGGGTCAGCTCCATCGCCGTCTCGATCATCGACAGTGTGAAGCCCTTGGCCCCGTAGCCATAGAGCCGCAGGTTGCGCTTTTCCGTCGCCGCCAGCTGGGCCTCGATATGCGCCTGGTCGCCGTGTTCGGACAGCAGGTCGACGAACCGCTGATGGGTCAGGCGAAACAGGCTCTCGCAGTGCCAGAGCGTATCGTCGGCGTCGACGCCGACCGTGGTGATGGAGGAGGGGGACGGAGCGTGCATGTCCTTCCCGTCGCCGGATCACCGGCGGGCGTCAAGACGCCTTGCGGTGGCCGGCCTGCGTATCACCGCCCTTGCATCCGGTCTGATCGCTGTTCAGGTTGGTCGCAAAGATCATAAGCCGGGGAGGCGACCATGGCGTTCGGCGACTATCAGAACGAGATCTATTTCGGCGGCCTGATGCGCGGCGTGAAGCCGACCTTGCCGGTCGATTTCAAGACCCTGGAAGCCCGGGCCCGGGCGGCCCTGTCGCCCTCGACCCTTTCGTACGTCCAGGGCGGCTGCGGCGACGAGTTCACCCAGGATCACAACGCCGAGGCCTTCAAGCGCTGGGGCCTGATCCCGCGGATGATGGTCGACTGCACCACCCGCGACCTGTCCATCGATCTGTTCGGGATCAAGCTGCCCAGCCCGATCTTCATGGCCCCCATCGGGGTGATCGGCCTGTGCGCCCAGGACGGCCATGGCGACATCGCCACGGCCAAGGCGTCCGCAGCCACCGGCGTGCCGATGGTGGCCTCGACCCTGATGAACGACCCGATGGAAAAGGTCGGCGCGGCTCTTGGCGACACGCCGGGCTTCTTCCAGCTCTATACGCCCAAGGACAAGGACGTCGCCGAGAGCCTGGTCCGGCGCGCCGAAGCTTCAGGCTTCAAGGCCATCGTCGTGACGCTGGATACCTGGGTGACCGGCTGGCGGCCGCGCGACCTGAACGAGGCCAATTTCCCGCAGCTGCGCGGCCACGCCCTGGCCAACTATATGTCCGACCCCGCCTTCCGCGCCCTGCTGGCCAAGCCGCCGGAGGAGGATCCGCAAGCCGCGGTGGCCCAGTGGGGCCGCACCTTCGGCAAGCCCCTGACCTGGGCCGACCTGCCGTGGCTGCGGTCGATGACCAAGCTGCCGCTGATCCTCAAGGGCATCTGCCATCCCGACGACGCCAGACGGGCCATCGATGGCGGGGTGGACGGGATATATTGCTCCAACCACGGCGGACGGCAGGCCAATGGCGGGCTGGCGGCCATCGACATGCTCCAGGGCGTGGTCGAGGCTTCGGGCAAGACGCCGGTGATGTTCGATTCCGGGGTTCGGTCGGGCAGCGACGTGGTCAAGGCCCTGGCCCTGGGCGCGGCGGCGGTGGGCGTGGGTCGACCCTATGCCTACGGCCTGGCGCTGGAGGGCGTGGCGGGCGTCGTTCACGTCCTGCGCAGCATCCTGGCCGAGGCCGATCTGCTGATGGCCGTCGACGGCTATCCCACCCTGGCCGACCTGCGGGCGGCGGGGCTGGTCAGGACCTAGGGCTGACTAGAAGGACTGGACGACGAAGATCGTCGCGCTGATCGGCAGGGCGGCCACCAGCATCAGACGCAGCGCCGTTTCACCCAGGGCCAGAAGGCTGCTTCTGGAGCCCTCGGTGGTGATGAGACGGGTCGCGCTGAGGGTGGTCATCGGTCTGCTCCATTGAAGCTCTACAGATGAGCCTCAAGGGATTAACGCGGCATAGTCGCGAATGGATGCGACGACGCGACAACTGGTCCGACGGGTGGCCGATAGGCGCTGTTCAGGGCGTCGCCCAAGAGGGACCCGGCTCGGGCGGGCGCAGGCGGGCGCAGGCTGGCGCAGGCGGCGTGGGCCTTGACCACCCGTCGCATCGAGGCGGGAAACCGGTGCAGCTTGCCCTCGGGCCGGATGGGCCTGGCCACCAGATCGCCGCCGCAGTTGGGACAGGTCCCGAAGAATCGGGTGTCGGCGCAGTCGGCGCAGAAGGTGCACTCGAAGGTGCAGATCCGCGCCTGGTCGCTGGAGGGCGGCAGGTCGCGGTCGCAGCACTCGCAATTGGGGCGCAGTTCGAGCACAGCCGTCCTCCCTGACTTTGATGTGGTAAGCCTTGCACCATAAGGGATTGAGGCTTCCCCCGGCGAGGGGGCTCCTTCGCATATCACGGGAATGTGGCGGCAGGCCCCGACTCCCGTGATCAGAGGGGTTGACCCCCCTCCCTGCACCCCCTAGACACGCCGCCGTTTGCGCGGCGGTCGGGTCAAAAGCCCGACCGCCGTCTTGCAAAGAGATCGCCCGCTTTCCCGGTGGCGCGGGGTTACGCCCGGCCCGCCAGTTTGCGACAATGACCACGCGTTTTTAGGAGGCGCTTCCGAGATGTCCCAAGACCTTCTCCCCGGCGTTACCGGTGTCCTGGCGCTCGCCGACGGCGCCATCCTGCAAGGCGTGGGCTGCGGCGCGGTCGGCGACGCGGTCGGCGAGGTGTGCTTCAACACCGCCATGACCGGCTATCAGGAAATCCTGACCGATCCCTCCTACATGGCCCAGATCGTGGCCTTCACCTTCCCTCACATCGGCAATGTCGGCACCAATGTCGACGACCTGGAGCAGATGTCCGGCGCTTCGGAAACGGCCGCCCGGGGCGCGATCTTCCGCGAGGTTCCGACGGCGCAGGCCAACTGGCGCGCCGACAGCGATTTTGACGGCTGGATGAAGCGTCGCGGCATGGTCGGCCTGGCCGGCGTCGATACCCGCGCCCTGACCCGCAAGATCCGCGAAACCGGCATGCCGCATGGCGTGATCGCCCACTCGCCCGACGGCGTGTTCGACCTCGCCGCCCTGGTCGCCAAGGCCAAGGCTTGGTCGGGCCTGGAAGGCCTGGACCTGGCCAAGGACGCCTCGACCACCCAGACCTTCACCTGGGACGAGGGCCTTTGGTCGTGGCCGGAAGGCTACGCCAAGCTCGACAAGCCCAAGTACGAGGTCGTGGTCCTCGACTACGGCGTCAAGCGCAACATCCTGCGGGCCCTGGCCCATGTCGGCGCCCGCGCCACGGTGGTCCCTGCCAACACCTCGGCCGAGGACATCCTCGCCCGCAATCCCGATGGCGTGCTGCTGTCCAACGGCCCGGGCGACCCGGCAGCGACCGGTGACTATGCGGTGCCGGAAATCCAGAAGCTGGTCGCCAGCGGCAAGCCGGTGTTCGGCATCTGCCTGGGCCACCAGATGCTGGCCCTGGCGCTCGGCGCCAAGACGGTGAAGATGGAGCAGGGCCACCACGGGGCCAATCATCCGGTCAAGGACCTGACCACCGACAAGGTCGAGATCGTCTCGATGAACCACGGCTTCACGGTCGACAGCGCCAGCCTGCCGGCGGGGGTCACCGAGACCCACGTGTCGCTGTTCGACGGCACCAATGCCGGCATCGCGCTTGAAGGCAAGCCGGTGTTCAGCGTCCAGCACCACCCGGAAGCCTCGCCCGGGCCGACCGACAGCCTCTACCTGTTCGAGCGCTTCGCCGGCCTGATGGACGCGGCGAAATAGTCCCGATGCGCCCTCGCCGAAAGCGGCGGGGGCGGCGTCACAAAATCACTTTCGCACTGTCATGGCGCCATCATGCTCCCCGCCGGGACGCGTGTTAGCGTCATCGTGTTCCGAGTTCGCTTTGGTCTCACTCAAGGTTCCGGCGAGGATGCTCCATGACACACCCTCTCATTCCCTATGAGCGCATCGGCGGCGAGGCGATCGCCCAGACCGCGCTCGATGACTTCTTCCAACGCGCCCAGGCCGACGACCGGCTGGCCGACGTGTTCGGTCCGGTGATCACGGCGGGCGGGCGCGCCTTCGTGGCGGTGTCGATGGACGCCGGCCGGGCCGACGGCCGCGACGATGTCGAACCCGCCCTGACCTGGCTGACCGAAATGGGCCTGGGCGATGATGAGCTCGACCTGATCGTCGGCCATCTGGCCGCCGCCCTGGAAGCGCTCGGCGTCGACGACGACGTCATCGCCGAGATCGCCGACCAGGCCGAGTCGCTGCGCGACGCCGCCCTGGCGCTCGATCCCGACGAGGAAGATGAAGGCGACGACGAAGAAGAGGTCGCCGCCTAGGATTGTTGCCGGCCGTTGAAAATCTGAACCGTTGCGGCAGTCTCCTCACAAATGGGGGGATGACATGACGGCGGAGGTTGAGGCGGCCGCGAAGACCGACGAGCTCGGTGCGCCGACGAGAGGGCCGCGCGGGCGGCTTGAGGCGGTCGACATGTTGCGGGGCCTGGTCATGGTGGTCATGGCGCTGGACCACCTGCGCGATTTCTTCCACGTCGACGCCTTGAACTTCGATCCCAGCGACCCGACCCAAACCAGCCTCGCGCTGTTCCTGACCCGCTTCGTCACCCATTTCTGCGCCCCGACCTTTGTCTTCCTGTCGGGCGCGTCGGTCTGGTTCCGGCGGGCGCGAGGCAAGAGCAGGCCGGCGCTGAGCGGTTTCCTGCTGACCCGGGGGCTTTGGCTGATCCTGCTGGAGCTGCTGGTGGTCAGTCTGGCGATCGGCCTGCGGCCGGGCCTGTTCTTCCTGCAGGTGATCTGGTGCATCGGCCTGGGGATGCTGCTGCTATCGGCGCTGATCTGGTTGCCGCGCGGGGTCTCGCTGGCGCTGGGCGCGGTGATCGTCGTCGGTCACGGCCTGCTGGCCCTTGTCCCGCTCGAGCAGTTTGGCGCCCTGGCGCCCCTGGTCGCCTTGGCCACCCGGCCCGGTCTGGTCCCCGTCGGGGTGGGCCTGTTCATACTCTATCCCTTCCTGGCCTGGATCGGGATCATGCTGCTGGGCTACGGCCTGGGTCCCATGTTCCTGATGGACAAGGCCCGCCGCACACGCTGGCTGGTGATCCTTGGGTGCGGGGCGGTCTCCGCCTTCCTGATCGTGCGGGGCCTGAACGGCTATGGCGATCCCGCGCCGTGGAAGGTCCAGGCCGACGGCCTGCGCACGGCGATGTCGTTCTTCCAGATCAGCAAGTATCCGCCGTCTCTGGCCTATGCGCTGATCACTCTGGGTCCGGCGCTCCTGATGCTGCTGGCCCTGGAGCGCCTGCGGGGACCGGTCGCCAAGGTGCTGGTGACCTTCGGGCGCGTGCCGTTGTTCTATTACCTGCTGCACTTCTTCGCCGCCCACCTGCTGGCGGCGGCGGTGGGCGTGGCGATGGGCTATCCGTTCTCGGCCTTCGTCTGGGGTCCGGCCGGCCCGGATGCGCAGGCCCTGCAGGGCTGGGGCTTCCCGCTGGGCGTGGTCTATCTGATCTGGATCGCCGTGGTCGCCGCGCTCTACCCGCTGTGCCTGTGGTGGGCGGGGCTGAAGGCGCGGCGAAACGACTGGTGGCTGAGCTACCTTTAGGTTCCGAACTGGGTGAACGGCACCTTGTTGAAGAGCTCCCGCTCGGCCCCGCGCGGGTCATCGGCCATCGTCGAAGCCTGCGTGTTGAACACCATCGTCTGACGGCGGGGCAGGGTGTAGGGCTCCCAGGCCGGGATCGCGGCGGTGTTGGGATTGCCGGTGCGGGCGAAGGCGATGAAGGCATCGCTCATCTGGTTGGACATGGCCACCGAGTCAGCGCCGCCGTCGGCCAGCGAGCCCTTCGCGGTCAGGGTGCCGAACACCAGGGCGATGTCGATGGTGTGGGGCGCGCCCCAGACGCCGCCGTCGCGGGGCGAGCGCCAGTCCACCTGATAGACGTAAGCCGGCGCGCCGGCCCGGGCCCGCTCCTCGGCCTGGATGATCGCCGCCTTCCACGAGCGGCCGGCCGTCGAGGCGGCGAAGAACACGTCCGACGGCGAATAGGCCGGATAGATCCTGCGATAGGCCGCCACCACTGTTGCCGGATCGATGTCGATGCGGGCGTTGAACTGACCCGGCAGGCGGGCGATCACCTCGTCCCAGGTCAGGTCCAGCATCTTCTTGTCATAGCCGACGAAGCCGCGCGTCTCGTCATGGGTGTTGCCGCACATCATCGGCACGTCCAGGCTTTGCGGCGCGGCGTCGGGGAAGAACGGGTGGCGAGTCAGGGATCGCTCGTCCAGCACCGGCCCCATATAGACGCCGCCCGAGCCGGCGACGGGATCGACCGCTTTGAGGCCGTTGAGAAGCTGGTCGGCGGGCAGGGCGCGCAAGCTCGCCAGATCCTTGATCCCCAGCTTGTCGAGGAACAGCTGCGCCCGCTTGGTGGCGTTGAACGGGCCGCCGGCCGTGACCTGCTGGCCGCTCATGGTGGCGGCGCGGTGGAACAGGCCCTTGGCCGTCGGCATGGCCATCAGGGTGGCGATCTTGGCCCCGCCGCCTGATTGCCCGAACACCGTCACATTGGCAGGATCGCCGCCGAACGCCGCGATGTTGTCGCGCACCCATTCCAGGGCCAGCACCAGATCCATCTGGCCGACATTGCCGCTGTCGGCGACGCTGGGGTCGTCGAAGAGGCGCGCCAGATACAGGTAACCAAAGGCGTTGAGGCGGTGGTTGACGGTGACCACCACCACGTCACCGCGGTTGGCCAGTCGGGTTCCGTCATAGAGCGGGCTGCCGCCGGAACCGCCGTTATAGGCGCCGCCGTGGATGTAGAACATCACCGGTCGTTTGACTCCGTCGGTCAGGGCTTTCTTGCCGGCTTTCGCGGGTGTCCAGACATTGAGGAACAGGCAGTCTTCCGACAGCGCCTCGCCGTCCTCGCCCTTGCCGGTCTGCGGGCTGGCCGCGCCATAGGCCATGGCGTCGCTGACGCCGGTCCAGGCCTGCGGCTTCGCGGGCGGCATGAAGCGCCGCGCCCCGCCGGTGTCGGCGCCATAGCGCAGGCCCTTGAAGACATGGACGCCCTCGGCGCTGGCCCCGCGCACTTTGCCATTGGTGGTGGCGACGACCGGCGATCGAGTGGCACCCCCCGCGAAGCCAGCGGACGGCGCCAGGGCGGCCACGCCGGCGGCGATCAGCAGGCCTCGACGATCGAGGGTGTGGCGGGTGTCCATGATGTCCTCCGGCGCTTCTGGCGAGCTTCGTCGCAAGGGGTAGCACAGGCAATGACACCGGTGGACAGGAATTAGAGCAAGGCCACCGCCTTCGCGTGGTCGGCGACCACGGCCAGGGTTGAGACATCGGCGTCGAAAACCCCGAACAGCCCCTGTTCCTCCTGCGGCGGATCGCCGACGAGGCTGGTGTCGCCGCGCTTGAACCAGGCGTCCGGCTGCTGAGCGCGCCCCTCTCCGTTCCAGGCCCAGAAATTGGTCCCGGCCACCGGGCCACCGGCCCGCATGTCGGCCAGGGCCATATCGAAGATCGTCTTGTAGAAACGGTCCTTGTAGGTAGCTGGCGCGCCGGGCGTGAAGTTTCGGTCGTCGCGGATCAGGCCGAACTCCTCGATCACCAGCGGCTTTTTCAGCCCCTTGGCCAGGGCGATGTGGCGAGTGACGTACTCGCGGCACTTGGCCTCGCCGGCCTCGTAGGTGCCTGGCTGGTTCTTGAAGTCGATCCAGCTCCAGTTGTTGGGCCAGACATGCAGGGTCATGTAGTCGATGGAGGCCGGCCTGTGCGCCTCGACCACGCAGGCCTCGCGCTCTAGGCAACCCTTGGCGCCCTCGCTGCCGGTCGAGACCAGGTGATGGGGGTCGATGGATTTGATGTAGGCGGCCGTCTCGTCGATCCAGCGATAATAGGTCGGCAGGTTCTTGACGCCGAAGTCCTCGGTTCCGCCCGGGCGCGGCTCGTTGGCCAGTTGCCAGGCCATGATCGTCGGGTCGTCGCGATAGGGCTTGCCGGAGATCGTGCTGGTCCGACCCACCACGGCGCGAATGAAGTTGCGGAACATCGCATTGGCCTTGGCGTCGCCATAGAAGCGGGCCGAATAGTCGGGATATTCCGGCCACGGGTGGGCCGGGTCGCCCTGCTGGAACCAGGAGCCAGTGCCGGTCCAGTTCAGATAGGCCGGCATGCCGCCCGACCAGTCCCAGAAATTGTTGAGGTAGATCACTGCCTTCATGTCACGCCGGGCCATCTCGGCGAGCAGGAAATCAAGTCCCGTCAGCAGGTCGGCGCTATAATCCTCGCCCGGCCCCCGGAAGGTGGGATCCATCGCCACCTTGGCCGGCGACCGCTCGCCCGAGCCCAGGATCCGCAGGTTGGTGACGCCCAGGCTCTTGAGCTTGTCGAGCTCACGCTTGAGGCGCTCGCGATCGCCATAGGCGGCGGGCGAGCCCAGCCACGCGCCGTACCAGAGATTGGTCCCGACGAAGCGATAGGGCTGGCCGTTGAGAACAAGCTTGCCGTCGGCCACGTCGACGAAGCCTTGGGGCTTGGCTGCGGACGCGCCCAGAGCGGGCGAGGCGGCCAGAGCGGCCAGGAGCGCGCGGCGGGAAAGGGTCATGGATGTCCTCCGGAGCGCGCTCTGAGGGCGCGTGCCGGAGAACCATGCCGTGTCTCGATACCGCTAACAACCGCTGGGTGGCGGCTGTCGCATTGCTACAGATTGAGCAGCGCCGGGTCCCCGCCCTGGGCCGTGATGTTGATGCTCACCGCCCGCTCAACCGCATAGCGGAGCAGGGCGTGGGGCCCACCGGCCTTGGGGCCGGTGCCCGACAGGCCTTCGCCGCCGAACGGTTGCACGCCCACGACGGCGCCGGTCATCGAGCGGTTGACGTAGCAGTTGCCGGCCGGAACCAGGCGCTGGACGTCGGCCGCGAAGCTCTCGATCCGCGAGTGGATGCCCAGCGTCAGGCCATAGCGGCGGGCCGCCAGGGCGCCGGCCACCTGCTCCAGGTCTTCCGGCGCATAGCGGACCACGTGCAGGACGGGGCCGAAGACCTCGCGCTCCAGGAAGTCGGCGGCGGGGATCTCGGCCAGGACGGGGGCGAAGAACGTGCCGGCGGCCGGAGTGTCCAGGGCGTGCAGAACCTTGGCTTCGCGCTTCAGTCGCTCCAGATGCTTCTCGAGCGCGCCCTTGGCGTCGGTGTCGATCACCGGGCCGACATCGATCGAGGCCAGGGCCGGATCGCCGATCTTCAGGGCGTCCATCGCGCCCTTCAGGCCCTCGATCACGCCGTCGGCGGTGTCGTGCGGCAGGAACAGCAGGCGCAGGGCCGAGCAGCGCTGGCCGGCCGAGCCGAACGCCGAGACGATGACGTCGTCGATCACCTGCTCGCGCTGGGCGGTGGTGTCGACGAACATGCCGTTGAGGCCGCCGGTCTCGGCGATGAAGGGCGCGATGGGCCCTTGGCGTTGAGCAAGTACCTGGTTGATGCGCCAGGCGGTGTCGGTGCCGCCGGTGAAGGCCACGCCGTCCAGCTCGTCATGGGCGGTCAGCACCGCGCCGACTGTCTCGCCACGCCCCGGCAGCAGGGCCAGCAGGCGTGGGTCGAGGCCCGCGGCGTGATAGAGCTTCACCGCCTCGATGGCGATCAGCGGGGTCTGCTCGGCGGGCTTGGCCAGCACGGCGTTGCCGGCGGCCAGGGCGGCGGCGATCTGGCCGGTGAAGATGGCCAGCGGGAAGTTCCACGGGCTGATGCAGACGAAGACGCCGCGACCGGCCAGGCGCAGGACGTTGGTTTCGCCGACCGGGCCTTTCAGCACCTCGCCGTCGCCGAACTGGTCCTCTGCCAGCACGGCGTAGTAGCGGCAGAAATCGACGGCTTCGCGCACCTCGGCGATGCCGTCGCTCAGCGTCTTGCCGGCTTCGCGCGACAGGATGGCGATCAGGCGGTCGATATTGGCCTCAAGCGCGTCGCCCATGGCCCGCAGCACCCTGGCGCGCGCGGCCCCGCCCGAGCGGTCCCAGGCCGGTTGCGCGGCGCGGGCCAGCTTGAAGGCCTGGTCGATCTGCGGGAGCTGGGCCTCGGACACCGCGCCGACGACGCGGCCGTGATCGGCGGGGCTGACGACCGGCAGCGGCGTGGCGCCGGCGACCAGCTTGCCGCCGATCAGCGGCCCGGCCGACAGGGTCTCGCCGTCCAGCGCCGATACCGCCGCGGTCAGGCGTTCACGCTCGGCCTTGATCGACAGGTCAATGCCGGCCGAGTTCTGGCGACGATCGCCATAGACCTTGATCGGGGTCGGAATCTTGGCGTGGCGGTCGGGATGGGCCTCGACGGCGTCGATCGGATCGACGACCACCTTCTCGACGGGCACCCGCTCGTCGAGAAGGGCGTGGACGAAGCTGGTGTTGGCGCCGTTCTCCAGCAGGCGGCGGACCAGATAGGGCAGCAGGTCCTCGTGGCCGCCCACGGGGGCATAGGCCCGCAAGGTGATGCCATCATAGAGATCGTCGGCGGCCTTGTAGAGCGCCTCGCCCATGCCGTGCAGGCGCTGGTGCTCGATCTTGACGCTGGCGTTCCTGGCCATCCGCACCACGGCCGCCAGGGTGTGGGCGTTGTGGGTGGCGAACTGGGCGTAGAGGTTGGGCGCGGCGGCGATCAGGGCCTTGGCGCAGACCAGGTACGACAGGTCGGTGGCGGGCTTGGTCGAATAGACCGGATAGTCCGGGCGACCGGCGACCTGGGCGCGCTTGATCTCGCTGTCCCAATAGGCGCCCTTGACCAGGCGGACCATCAGGCGGCGGCCGGTGTCCTGCGACAGGGCGGACAGACGGGCGATCACCTCGGGGCAGCGCTTCTGATAAGCTTGGACGGCGAGGCCAAGACCCGTCCACTCACCCAGGGCGGGCTCGCGACACAGCTTGTCCAACAGCTTCAGCGACAGCGCCAGGCGGTCGGCTTCCTCTGCGTCGATGGTGAAGTTGATGTCGTATTTGGCGGCGATCAGGGCCAGGCGCAGGACGCGAGGATAGAGCTCGTCCCAGACGCGGGCTTCCTGCGTGGCCTCATAGCGCGGGGTCAGGGCCGACAGCTTGACCGACACGCCGTGACCGGCCTCGGGACCGGCCTTGTTCGACAGTTTGCCCACCGTCTCGATGGCGTCGGCATACGACTTTTCATAGCGCGCCGCGTCGGCGGCGGTGCGGGCGCCTTCGCCCAGCATGTCGAAGCTGCAGATGTCGCCGTCCTGGGCGGCGCGCTTGATGGCCGCCTCGATGGTGCGGCCCAGCACGAACTGTTCGCCCATGATGCGAATGGCCTGGCCGACCGCGGCGCGGATGACGGGCTCGCCCAGGCGGCCGGCGATCTTCTTGATGAAGCCGGGCAGGTCCTTCTGGGCCTGGTCGTCGGGCTCGACGATCTTGCCGGTCAGCATCAGGCCCCAGGTCGAGGCGTTGACGAACAGGCTGTCGCTGCCGCCCAGGTGGCTGGCCCAGTCGGCCGAGCCGATCTTCTCGGCGATCAGCTTGTCGCGGGTGTCGTCGTCCGGGGTGCGTAGCAGGGCCTCGGCCAGGCACATCAGGGCCAGGCCCTCGCGGGTGCCCAGGCTGAACTCCTGCAGGAAGCTCTCGACCACGCCCTGCTTGCGGACGCTGCGGCGGGCGCCGCGCACCAGGGCCTCGGCCTCGGCGCGAACGGCGGCGCGATCCTCGCTCGAGAGGGCCTTGGCGGCCAGCAGGTCGGCGATCACGGCCGCTTCGTCGCGATACTTGCCGTTGTCGAGGCTGTCCCAGTCGGTCATGCGGTTCGCCCTTGGGGAAGAATGATGATCAACGGTATATGTAGGCTGAGATCGAATGTGCTTCGTTTGTAGCGTACCGCCGCCGTAGAAAATTCAGATCTGGCCGCGTCGAGCGCATGTTTGCTCCAGCCGGACCGCCGCGATGTCGCCGCTGCTGGGCCGAGGATCAGAATGACGCTGAAAGGGAGAGGTGGGAAGGGACGCGACTAGGGGGGAGACGCGCGTCCCTTCCGCTCTCGGCGACGCCCTGGGGGAAAGGCGCCGCTGGTGTCCCCCAATCAGGGCGGGGACATGTCTTCGAGGGTTTCGACGTCGTCTGGAGGAACGGTGGTGCGAAACCGGCTAGGACAGACATTGGTATAGCTTCGGATTTGCTGAATGTGCTTTGCTTTCAGCAATTGTTTTCCGAACAATCTTCGATGGAAAGCGCAAATGGCCAGTTCCGCTCTTGATGACACCGATCGCCGACTTTTGCGGGTGCTGCAGGCCGATGGCCGCATCACCAACGCCGAATTGGCCAAGCAATGCAACCTGTCGCCGGCGGCCACCTTCGACCGTGTGCGCCGCCTGCGCGAGCGCGGCTACATCACCGGTTATGCCGCCCTGCTGGACCCCGCCAAGGTCGATCGCGCGCTGCTGATCTTCGTCGAGGTCATGCTGGAGCGCACGACCGGCGAGGTGTTCGAAGACTTCGCCGCCGCCGTCCGCCGCGCGCCCGAGATCCTGGAATGCCACATGGTGGCCGGCGGCTTCGACTATCTGATCAAGGCCCGGGTGCGCGACATGGAGGCCTATCGCGGCTTCCTGGGCGACATCCTGGTCAAGATGCCCGGCGTGCGCGAGACGCGGACCTACGCCGTGCTGGAAGAGGTCAAGAGCACGGTGCAGTTGCCGCTGTAGACGCCAGCTCGGCTTGGACCGTGCTTGCGATAAAGCCGCCGCCCAGCACCCGGTCGGGATCGGCGGGGTCATACAGCACGCAGGCCTGGCCCGGGGCGACGCCCTCTTCGTGGGTGTCGAACACCACGCGCAGGTCGCCATCCACCATGGCTAGGTGGCCGGGTACGGGTTCGCGGGTCGAGCGGACGCGGGCCAGCACGGGCTGGCCGGCTTCGGCGGCGGCTTCCAAGCTGTCCTGGCCGCCCAGCCAGTTGCCTTCCTTGAGCACCAGCGAGGCGGTCAGCAGCGCCTCGCGCGGGCCGACGATCACCTGGCGCCTGTCGGCGTCGATGCGGACCACGAACAGGGGATCGCCCACGGCGACGTTCAGGCCTCGGCGCTGGCCGATGGTGTAGCGGGTGACGCCCTCGTGCTGGCCCAGCACGCGGCCGTCCATGTGCACGATGTCGCCCGGGATCGCGCCGTGAGGCCGGATGCGGTCGATCACCGTGGTGTATTTGCCCTCGGGCACGAAGCAGATGTCCTGGCTGTCGGGCTTGTCGGCGATGGCCAGGCCCAGCTCGGCGGCGACGCGCCGCACCTCGCTCTTGGGCATGTCGCCCAGCGGGAAGCGCAGGAAGTCCAGCTGGTCGCGCGTGGTGGCGAACAGGAAATAGCTCTGGTCCTTGGACGGATCGCCGGCCCGGCGCAGCTGCGGCCGGTTTCCCGACATGCCGCGCTGGACGTAGTGACCGGTCGCCATCGCTTCGGCGCCTAGGTCGCGAGCCACGTCCAGCAGGTCGCGGAACTTGACCGTCTGGTTGCAGCGCACGCACGGGATGGGCGTCTCGCCGCGCAGATAGGCGTCGGCGAATTCCTCGATCACCTGCTCCTTGAAGCGGCTTTCGTAGTCGAGGACATAGTGCGGGATGCCGATCCGCTCGGCGGCCATGCGGGCGTCCAGGATGTCCTGGCCGGCGCAGCAGGCGCCTTTCTTGGCGATGGCCGCGCCGTGGTCGTAGAGCTGCAGGGTGACGCCGACCACGTCATAGCCGGCGCGGGCCAGCAGGGCGGCGGTAACCGTGGAATCCACGCCCCCGGACATGGCCACGACGACGCGCGCGCCAGTGGGCAGGTCCACGGCGTCGCGGGCCATCTCGACCGCGCGGTCGGCGAGGGCGTTGGCGGGGGCATGATCCAGGATATCGGCGTCCATCGCGGCCATATAGCGCCTCGGGGCCGGCTTTGCGAGGTTTGGCCTATTTCAGCACGTTGAGCAGCGACGAGCTCTGCAGGCTGGCGAACACCTGGGCCGCGGCTTGAACCGCCAGCTGGGCGGCTTCGAGCCGGGTCACGGCCTCGGCCATGTCGACATCGACGATGCCGCCGACCATGCCGGTCAGGGTGTCGGCCTGGTCCTTGAGCTCGACGCCGGCCGTTTCGAACCGCTTCTGCACCAGGCCGTTCTTGCCCTGGGTGTTGAGCGCCTCGGTATGGGCGTCCTTGAAAGTCGCCACCACGCCCTTGAGGAAGTCGTGCTGGGCGCTGGTCAGGGGGCTGCTAAAGGCCCCGTTCGCCTCGACATAGGCCTGCACCTGCTTGAAGGCGTCAAAGGCCTTGGTGCCCAGGGCGTCGCCCAGAACGCCGGTTTGCACCGTGGTCTGCTCATCGATGCGGTTGGTGGCGATATAGGTATCGTTTTTGAAGAGGTCGGCCGTGGTCGGCGCGGCGGTCAGGTCGGCCAGGCGGCTGGCGGTGGTCGGGGCGGTGTCGGTCAGGGCGCCGGCGAACACATACCGGCCGTTCGACTTGGTGTTCAGGCCCTGGGTGACGTCGCCGAAAGCCGCTTCCAGCTGTTGCATCAACGTCGTGCCGCCAGCCGCCATGGCGTTCTCGATCGCCGCCCGCCCGCTCTGTATGCCGTCCGCGACCTGGCCGATGCCCGTGTCCTGCATGTCCAGCCGGTTGGCGACCAGCTTGGTCTGGTCGATCAGGCCGTCGATCTTGGCCTGGGCGCTGCGCATGGCGGTCAGCACTTCGGCGTTCTTGGAATAGCCCTTCAGGTCGTTGGCGACCTTCTGGCTGGCGACCTGTTCGCCCAGCACATTCTGACGCAGTTGGGCGCGCATCAGATTGCTGGTCATGATGCTGTAGTTGGAGCCGGTTGAGACGCGGGTCATCGGTCAGCCTCAGAGGATGTTCACGAGGACATCGTACATGTCCTTGGTCGCCTGGATCAGGCGGGCGGAGGCGTTGAACGCCTGCTGATAGGTGGTGAGATTGATCAGTTCCTCGTCGAGATTGACCCCCTCCTGCGCCTGGCGCTGGGTGTCGACCTCGATGGCCACCGCTTCGGCGGCGTCCTTGCGGCTTTCGGCGGCGGCGGCCTTGCGGGCGATCGAGCCGCTGAAATCGGCGGCGTAGCGCAGCAGGCTGGTCTTGGTGGCCGAGGCCCCGCCGACCGCGGCGAAGTCCGCCATGGTGTCGCCGGCCTTGGCCAGGGCCAGGGCGCCGCGTCCGTCGCCGATGGCCAGGGCGATCACCCCGGGGGCGGCCGAGAGGTTCAGCTTGGCGAAGGGCAGGCGGGCGGGGTCCTGATCCATGGTCGGATTGACGACGAACCGCTCTCCGCGCGTGCTGCGTTCGGTGGGGCCAACGCCGAACAGCTGGGTGATCGAAGGGCCGCCCATGCCGCGCTCGGTGTCGTCCGAGGCCACCGAAAGGCTGACCGTCGAGCCGGGATAGGACGTGAAGTTCATCGCGCCCTTGGCGTCCAGGGAGAAGGTTCCGTAGAGACCCACGCCGCCGTTACGGACGTTCAGGGTATCCATCAGATCCTGCATCGTGGCGCCGGCTGGCACCGAGATGTTGACGTCACGAATGCGGCCGCCGTCCGTGTCGGTCAGGCGCAGGGTGATCACGTCGCCCGGCGTGAAGCCGTGCGGATCGCTGGCGGTCAGGCCCGTCTCGTAGGGCGAGAAGCTCTTGGTCTGGACGATATCGTTGAGACCGAAGAAGTGGCTGAAGCCCTTGCCGATCTTGCTGGACGGCGTGGTCGGGTCGTCGGCGACCACCACGCCGTTGCCTGCATTGGCGCTGAGGCTCAGGGCCCCGTTGCTGAATGAGGCCGTGCCCTGGCCGCCCAGGGCTGCGTTCAGCTGGAAGATGAAGTCGGTGTTGGTGAAGCTGGGCCCCGCCGCGCCGTTGACGGTCATCGTGCCCAGGTCGAAATCGATCTCGACCTCGCGCTGGATGACGCCGCTGGAGTCGGTGAGGGCGATCGTGGTCTTGCCGGTGAAGTGGTCGAGCGCGGTGGCCTCGTCCAGGCCGGTGTTGCGACCGGTCAACGAGGACGGGGCCGGCACCGACGAGGCGGCGTTGGAGGCGCGATTCAGCTCTTCCGACGCGCGGGTGACAAACTCGCCCAGCTGGTCGGAAAGATTGGGCAGTTCGGTGTTGTGCAGGTCCAGCAGGCCCTTGAGCTCGCCGCTGGAGATGTTGAGCGCCACCGGAATGTCGCCGCCATTGGCCTGGATGCACTGCAGGAAGCCAGTCGCGGTGCTGGACTTCTGATAGGAGATCACGGCCGCTCCGTCGCCGGCCAGGCTGAGGCCCTCGGTCGAGCGCACGATGACGCCGCCGTTGGCGCGCTGGCTGACCTGAATGTTCATCAGGGTCGACAGTTCGTCGATCAGGCCGCTCTGGACGTTCTCCGAGCCCGTGCCATCGGCGCCGGCCACCTTGGCCCGGGTGATGTCGGTATTGAGCGTGTTGATCTGCTGGAGCAGGTCGTTGACGCGCTCGATGTCGGAAGCGATCCGGTTGTCGGCGTCCTTGCCCAGGTTGGACAGGGCGGCGGTGATCCGGCTCGACTCGCCAAGGAAGTCGTCGACGCGCGTCAGGGCCTGGGTGCGCAGCAGGGTGGAGGACGGATCGTCCGAGGCCTTTGAGAACGCCGAGAAGATATCGTCCAACTTGCCGAAATAGCTGTTGTCGCCACTGGGGTCGCCAAACAGGTTCTGGGCGGTGTTCAGGGCTTCAGACAGGGCCGAGGCGCGGCCGGAGTCCGACACCGCGTTCAGGCTGGCCGACTGCAGGAAGCGGTCGGTCGCGCGCTTGATGGCGTCGATGTTGACGCCGACGCCCATGCCGTTGGAGATCAGGTTCGACTGGGCGATCGTCTTGCGGACATAGCCCTTAGTATTGACGTTGGCGATATTGTCCGAGACGACGCGCAGGC